>CAZVJB010000039.1:0-1628 GCA_964627625.1 uncultured Halobacteriales archaeon | reverse complement strand
GGTTGCGGCGGCGGTCCGCGGGCGCGGCCGCCGGCCGGCTTGTGCACGCCGCCTGGCATGAGTGATTTCCAATCCATGTAGAGGTCGGCGATTTCGGCAAGAAGGCCGCCGTCCATCTTGTGGCCGACGATTGTGACATGCGATCCGCCGCGGCGGAGGCGTTCGACGAGTGAAGCAAAATCGGTGTCGCCCGATGCGATGCAGAAACGCCTGACTCCGGCGTGCAAGAGATCCATGGCGGCAACGGCGACGGCGATGTCGGAGCCGTTCTTGCCCTCCGTCGTCTTGTAGCGGTCGACGCGCTCGAAGGCGAGCCGTTTGGAGGCCTCGTCCCAGTTCTTTGAGTCCTTGGTGCTGCGCCAGTTGCGGAAAATTTGCCGGTGCGGGACGGGACCGCCCTTTTGCATGTGCGCCAAAAGGACCGGGAGTGTCTCCGGGGGGACGTTGTCGCCGTCGACGATGAGGGCGCCAACTGGCCCCGGGTTTTCCATGCGGCTGGCAGGTTGCCACACCCATAAGGAAACAACGGTTTGGTGGGCCTAGACCTGCGCGTGGAAGAGCTGGCCCACGCCGAAGGTGATGAGGGCGGCCACGACGCCGAAGAGGGCCATCTCGAAGCCGGAGCGGTACGGCGACAGACCTGAGATGCGGCCCTTTGCCGCGCCGGCCGCGAAGAGGCCGGCCACAGCGAGGCCCGACGAGGCCGCAAGCGCAGTCTGACCACCCGTGACGAAGAATGCAACCACGGGCAAGACGGCACCGGCCAGGAAGGCGCCCATGATGAGCAGCATCGCGGCCACGGGCGAGCGGTCGGATTCCTTGCCGACGCCAAACTCTTCGCGCATCATGAATTCCACGAAGCGGTCCTCGCTGGATGACAGGTGTTGGACCATTTTGGCTGCAACGTCTGGCGGATAATTCTGGTCCTTCAGCATCTGCTGGAGTTCAGCGTATTCCAAGTCGGGATACGTGCGGATGTGCTCGCGTTCGCGCCGCTCTTCGGAGGCGTAGTATTGGCGCTGCGATTTGGTGGACAGGTATTCCCCAAGTCCCATGGAAAGCGCTCCGGCAATCGCGGCCGCAACACCGGCCACGGCGACACTGCGCGAAGCAAAGCCCGCACCCGCAAGACCCGCCACCAGGGCGTAAACGGAAACGATGCCGTCGTTCAGGCCAAGAATCAAGTCGCGAATGTAGTTGCGATACGGCGACTGCTCTGTCTCCTCCGTCGCGGGGGAGTTGAGGCGCGAGCGCGGCGGGGCGGTGTGTTCCGCCTGGAGTTGTGGAAGCGTTTTTGGCGGCAGTTCAGCCAACGGGGGCGGCGCCTCGGACACAGTGCGGCGCAGAAGGTGGCGCTTGAAGGCTATGTCGATGCCGCTGGCAGTCGATGGCCTCACCCAACCTGGCGATGGCAGAAGCGCGCATGACGCGAATTGCGCAAACCTTGCCCGAGAGTCACCGAGCGAACCACGGAAATCACGGAAAATCACGGAATCGAAAACCTGCTTGATTACGACCCTCGACCCATTCCTTTCGTCCTCCGACGGCGTCGTCTGCTTGTTGAAGGAATGGAATGATGAATTGCCCCCGTGCGGGGCGAGCCGACGAGCCCGGAGGGCGAGGCGGTG
>CAZVJB010000038.1:0-1718 GCA_964627625.1 uncultured Halobacteriales archaeon | reverse complement strand
TGGGTGTGGCCGGGGTCATTGCTGAGGCCTGAGTTGAAGGAGACGCTTAGGTACGCTTCCCGTCCCCCCACATTGTCGCCGTCGCCCACCACCACCATGGTGGTTTCTCCTGTGTTGCTGTTGTAGTCCTTGGGCCGCGCCACTTCGGTGGCAACCCAGCTCGGGCCGCTCAAGCGCACCTGGAACAATTGTCCCCACTGAGTTGGTATGTAGAGTTCCTGACTGCCGTCGCCATCCCCGTCACCCAGGAACAGGCCCGACGGGCCCGTCCCGGGGGCGGAGCCAGAGGGAAGCATCAGGAGCGTCTGGCTGCTCCAGCCCGCACTCGGTTCGAATGTGACGCGGCGGACCTCGCCGCCGTCCGTGACGCTGTAGACCTCGGCCTTGCCGTCACGGTCGCCATCGCCCGCCACGACGTACTGCTCCCCAAGCGGGGAGCGGGTGAAGTCGATCGTGGTGAAATCCCAGGAGCCGGAAATGAAGCGCAAGCGGCTGATTCCGGCTGCGTTGTCTGACTGGCTCTGGTCATCGTTTCCGTGCCCTACGTACAGTTCGAAGAGGCCGTCACGGTCGCCGTCGCCAACCCAGAGGGACTCCAGATTGCCCGGCAGGGCCCCGATTTGCTGCGAGGCCCAATATCCGCCGAAATGTTCGCCGCCCGTGAAACGGAGATGATAGATGGCGGCAGTTGTGCCAGCGTGCACGCCCACATAGATCTCCGGGTAGGCGCCTACGCCGTCGATGTTGCCGAGAGTCATGTCCGCACCGTAGAAAGGCCCTGGCAGCGTGAGGAGGGTGTCCTCACTCAATGCATTGCTCCACCAACTGTAGCGGACGAGGTTGCCGTTGCTCATGAGGGCGTACACCTCAGACAATCCATCGCCGTTGCCGTCGCCAACCGCAAGCGCGATGGTGCTGTGGGAGGTGCCCAAACGTTGGCTGACCCACGACGAACCCGTCCACTTGAATTGGTAGACGCCCTGCTCAGTGGCCGAGTAAACTTCTCTGACTCCGTCGTTGTCCGCGTCGCCGACGGCCATGTCACCTGAATAGGCGCCCGCGCCGGCATTGCCCATATCCTTGGCCTGCCAAAGGGAAGTCGGAGGCGGCGGGACGGTGCTGCACTGCTCGACGCCGGTCGGGTGCGTGAACCAGCAACTGGTCCAGCGCGCGGCGTCGGACGTGCTACCCATGATGATGGCCTGGAACTGGACCCGGTGGCCCGGCTCGATGTGGAACGAGACCGCCCACACGCCCCAAGACTTTTTCTCCAGGGAAACCCAGCCCTGGCCGTCGTCGTGGGCACTCACGCGCAGAAAGCTGTTGTCGGCGTACTCCCCGGACAGCCGGACCTCGACCCAATACTCGTTGCCGGTGACATGGTCAAAGGTCATCGTGGTCGAACTGCCAGTCTCCTCGGCCTGCGGATGGTTGGCCGCCACGGGCCACGCGCCTCCGACCAAAAGGGCCCCGAGGGCCAAGACTTGTAGAACCTGCTTCGCTTGCATAACGCTCGACATCAATGCGACCAACAAGTACCTGTTCCGACGCGAACATGTGGGGAGGCCTAGCAAGGCGACCGCTGCACAATGGACACCCAGGGGCACACCGTGGCTGGCGGCTATCCTCGACCAGCGCGGTGCATGGGCCAGTCGTCGTGCTTTGCGACTGAAGGTCTTCAGGCTGGGCACGCGTTCGTCAACGTCGCCTGCGGCCAA
>CAZVJB010000037.1:0-2305 GCA_964627625.1 uncultured Halobacteriales archaeon | reverse complement strand
TGGCGGGGCCGCCGGGGGCCGCCGACGCGCCGCACAATCAACCGATGAAACAGATGAAACCGATACGACGCCGCCGCGCCGCCCCTCCGGTCGGACCAACCGACGCGGCGTCAAACCAGGAAACCTCGGACGGCGTCCTCCCGGCGGCCCGCGCAACCTCGCGGCGCTTCGCGCACGCGTCGCCTGCTACCGCCACCCCCGGCTCACACGCGGCGCTTCGCGGCCGCGTTCGGCCCCTCGCCGGGAGGACGGCCGACGTTTGCGGTTACCGCTATGGCGCCCTGCTATGGCGTCGCAACTGGCTAGCATTGCGTGCTGCCCTTCGCCCCCTCGCGCGACACCAACGAGCGTCCGTTCTACATCTTGAACTGCGGACGCCTCCTCAATCTGCTCGCCGGCGAAGGATGGTTCACAACACTGATTGGCCTTCCAGCCTGACAACCAACGCTGGACGACGCCGGCGGGCACGGCACACGCCAGGGAGGCAAACAACCACGCAAAAAACGTAATCCACGCGTCGTCCACGAACAGGTCCACGCCCAGCCCTTGGCGCCCCGGCCCAAGCCCCGGCGGCCCTCGCCCCCGCGCCTCGCTTTCGGCTCGCGCGTCGGGCTCGCCACACCTTAGCCGCCGAACTCGAAGAGTGAGGCGGCGTGGCCTACGGGGCCGAACGCCCGTCGTGGCCTCGCATCGGCCGCTGCGCTCGGTCAGGCGCTCGCCCGCCGGGAATGTCATGGCTCCATGGAATCCAGTCCTTCGATTCCCACGTGGAAGGCGTCGCCGGCGGAACGCCGGGAATCGCTAATTGGTCCTTGTACGCAGGTTTGCTCGCAAGGCAGCAAAGTCAATCTGTAAAATCAGTTCCCAGTCAGAGCGCTGTCAATACGGCTTTTCGGCCAGAACGGTTGTCTTCCGCTCCGTGAAATCTGTGGTTGTTCTGGCCATCGGAAAGACAACAGGCACGAATCAGTTACGCTTCTTCAACTCGGCCGCAAACGAGTTCTCAAGCGTATCGAATTCTATGATGAGGTTCTTGATGGTCCGCTTGAGGACGACATCGGGCTTGACTTTCCCCTTCGTGCGCACGAAGATTTTCGGAGTGGAGAGGCTAGGGTGCTCGATAATGTATTCGGCGAAGTCGACGTCCTTGTCGGCAAGCAGCGCCTGCTTGATGGGGTTCAGCAAGGTCTCGTTCTCGCCCACAACTTCAATCTCCAACTCATTAGGGGTGCTGGAGAGGATCTTGAGCTGCATGCGTCGCGCGACTTGCCCCTGTTCTTTAAGGTTTGGGGCCAGTCCCGCTACCCTTCGGCGCCTATTCCTACTGAATGGTGAGGCCCTTCTTCATGATGCGCTGCCGCATGACGAGATAGACGCCGAATGACACGAGCATGAGCACAACCGAATAGGCGGCTGCAAGCTCTAACTGGCCGGCCTCGGCGAACTCGTAAATTGCGATGGGCGCCGTCTTCAAAGCAGCGGAGACGATGATGATGGTGGCGCCAAACTCGGCGACGCTGCGGCTGAAGACCAGGACGCCGCCGGCAAGGAGGCCCGGTTTGATAAGCGGCAGGACAATCGTCCGGAATACTGTGAAGCGGCCGGCGCCAAGGCTGCGCGCCGCCATCTCAAGGTTGGGCGGAATCTGCTCCAGGACGGTGCCAACCGTGCGCACCATGTACGGGAATGTTTCTAGCACGTGAGCAAAAACGATAATCCAGAGCGTCCAGGTAAACGACAGCGGGTTGCCGAAGATGAGGTCGCCTAACGCATGAATCGGGCCGAACGGACCATAGAACGACAGCAGGGCGAGGCCGACGACAACGCTCGGGAGGGCAATCGTGAGGTTGCTCATGGCGTCCATTGCCTGCGCGCCGAAGATGCGGCGCCGCGCTGTTGCGTATGCAATCAGCGTGCCAAGCACCAGTTGCACGCAAACGACGAGCGTTGCCACCTCGAAACTACGCAAGAGGGGCTGGAACAACTCAGGCTTCGTGAAGAGCTGAATGTACCAATGGGGGGTTATCGGGCCCAGGCCGTTGAAAATCGCTGGCGTCAGGCTGAATGCGGCGACCGTCAGAAGCGGGCCGAGAACGAAAAAGGCAAACAGGCTCCAAATCAGGACCGTCCACGTCGTACGTCCGAGAAGATGCCGAAGGGTCCGCCAGCGGTGTGACGGTGCCGGCAGGCCGCGACCGATTGGGTGGCTTGCGCCGGCTGCCTGCGGCGGCGTTGGTGGCAAGGCACGGGCGCCGCCAGCCGAAGGGGCTGTCCTGGCTTGCGCGCCGACGGCCGGGGAGGCCGC
>CAZVJB010000036.1:0-3970 GCA_964627625.1 uncultured Halobacteriales archaeon | reverse complement strand
GGGGTGTACGCACCGAGGCAACGAGGTGTTCAGCCCGCCCTTACGAAACGTCCATTCTGACATTGTTGAATGCTGATTTCACGCGCATGCGATTGACTTCGGCTTTCTGCTTCCAAAAGGCTGCGTATGCATCGAGCACGCTGTCGAGGGCCGCAAGGCCCGAGACGGTGGGCCTCACACTTGTGGTTGGACGGCCATAGCGAGTTGGATCACCCGTTCCCATTCCGAACACGGAAGTTAAGCAACTCCACGTTGCGCCTTGTACTGTCATGCGCGAGCTGACGGGAAAGCGCATCGCTGTCCACCACTCCCCTTCACTTTTCCTTCGGGAATCGTGCGGGCGGGATGTCTCCGTTTCGGCGGCGGCATCCCTGACATTCGTCCCAGGCTGCGTCTTGCAATCTGGGTTTCCTGGCCGCTTTCGGCCTTTCGTTTCCTCCATTACTGGAGACACCATGGCGGTCGCCCGCTACTGCCCTCACGGCAATCTTCGCATTTCCTGCGCGCACTGCCGCGTCGATGCCGTGCAGGAGGCTGAGTCCCGCGCTGCCGCAAACCGTGCGCGTGGCGAATCTGGCCAAATGGCGCCCGTGGTTGGCACAGATCTTCTCTATCCCTGGCAGCGGTCGGCCTTCGAGAACTGGCAGTCTGGCGGGCGCGCCGGCCTTGTGGCGTTGTCCTTGGGTTTGCCTCTGGGTGACCTGCCTTTTGCGGTCATAGGCGAGGTCGTGAATGCCAACAGTTCTGCCAATGTGTTGGTGGCGTGCGGCCGCGGCGAGGCGGATGAATTTCGTGCGGCGCTTGCGGAGCGTTTCGGTCAGAAGCCGACGACCATCATGGACCACCACTTCCTGGAGCCGCGCAATGATGGCACGCTGGTCGTCGCCGATGTCCAGGAGCTGGAAACCATCGATCTTGCGTCTTGGGGTCGTTTTGCCTCCAATGGCGTGCTCTTGCTGCTGGACGCGGACGGTGTCGGCCAGGCGCTGGGCGAACTTCTCTTGAACACGCCGTTCAGGCACCGTTTTTCCCTGTCGCGCCAACCCTCTGCCATCGATTTGCTGTCGACACGGCCATGGTCGCGCGCCTTCGGCCCCCTCCTGTACCGCAGCACCGAAGATCAGGCGCGCGACTGGGGCATCCTGCCACGCATCCAGTACCGGCTGCACGTCGAGATGCTCAAGCCGGAACCGAGCCAAGCGGCCGGGCCGGAAGGGCCCTGGGAGCCGACGGATATTCCTACCCGACTCCCCGCGGTCGAGGCCGGGCCGTTCTTCCGCAGTCGCGCCCGCGACGTCGCCGCGCGGCGCTGCAAGGAGCAGCCGGGCCTGGTCGTCGTCTCCGAGGGCGTCCCGGTCCCGGGCGCGGCGGCGACGATGCGTCTTGCCGACCTGCCCGACAAGCACCCCGGTGAACCACCATCTGCCTGGCTACTTGCGACGCCGAACAGCGACGCACGGGCGATTCTGCGGCTGGCAACGGTGGCGTTCAAGACTCTCGGCAAGCCCGGCGCTGTCGAGGACGCAGTCGTGTTGCCGGTTCCTGTTGACCTCTGCCGCGTTGCGCCGTGGAGCGACAAGTGGCGCCTTGCGGCAACGCAGATTGACCGCGTCGTTGCTGGCCTGCTCTTGGCTGAGGAGCCGGGCAAGGCCATGTTGGCGGAGGATCTCGAATCCTTGGTGGGCGTCGCACTCGCCTTGCGCGGTATCCCGGCCGATGACTTGTACAAGCTGACGCCAATCGTCTCCGAAGCGGCGCAGATGGCGCACGCTGGCGAATCGATTCCTCCGGCCCGTGTCCGTCAGGCGGCGCGCGCCGCCGGCGGCCTTGCGGCCGCGCTGCTGGTCGCGGCAGAATCCGGCCCCTTGCACCTCCTGCGTCTTGCTCACCCGCGTTTCACGCCTGTGGTGCCGGACTTGCCGCATCCGAGCCTGTATGACGCGCGTCGTCACGCTTGGCGCGGTCGGGCTTTTGCAGCACTTGCAAACGCCGTGAAGTCCGACCTCGTCACGGCTTGGGGGCGCTACCCTGAACTGCGCTTCGTGTTCCCTAGTTCCGCGCTGCTCGAAGCCGCAACAGCGTATTGCGCGAAGCACAAACTCAAGGGTCCCCTCGATGACGCCAAGCTCACGAAAATCCCGGACAAGACTCGTATCGGCGCCGGCAATCGCGTCGCGGCAGGCGCCGTCTTGGCCGAATGGAATCAGGCGCTCGGCCTAGCCCAGGACCACGAGCGTGAGTTCCTGGCGGACATGCACGCCCGCCAGCCCGAGCGCGAACGCCGCCGCGAGGGCGTTGCGTTGCCTAACCTGTCGGTTGCCGAACGCGGCGCCGACAGCCTGACGCTTGAGTCGAACGAGGGGCGTATGCCGATCACCAATATTGCGCCGGGTTCAGAAGTCGCAATCGTAGAGGCGGGCAAGCGCGAGGAATTGGCGCGCGGACTGGTGGCTCGCATGACATCGCGCCGCGTCATTATCGAGTTCCCGGCTGGCGTGCCGCGCCATCACTTGCCGCGCAGCCTCACTGTCAACCTCGTTTTCGACGCGAAGGTCTTCGAGGCGTACCACTCCGCCGCCGTCGGGGCGGCACGCGCACTTGCAGCCACCCAACCGGCGGACGACGGCCCCGACGGCCTGCTGCGTGCAGCGCTGCTTGGCGAAACTGCGGCGCCAGGCACAATCAAGCAGGTGCTTGACGGCGACGAACCTTTGACGACGAGCCAGCGGTCGGCCATCAACGCCGTCCTCTCGGGCGGCCGCGTCCGGCTCATTCACGGACCGCCCGGCACCGGCAAGACGCATACTCTTGTCCACCTTGCGATGGCGCTTGCCAGGGCGGGCCATTCGGTTCTCTGCACGGCTGACTCGAACGCCGCCGTCGACAATCTGGTCGTTGGGCTGCGCCGCGCCGGCTTCCTGGTGGTGCGCATTGGCCACGCCCCCAACCTGCGCGACGAAGCGGCAGCGCCGGCTCGCATCGATCCGATGGACGCCCCGCTCTTTGTCCGATGGGCCGCCGAACAGGGCATCGTCGTTGTGACGACGAACTATGGCGCGTTCCGCTACATCGATCCGAAGGGCGGCATGACGCCGTTCATTTTCGATTACGTCATCCATGATGAGGCGGGCCAAGCCACGGCGCCGTCATCGCTGTGCGCCGTGCTGCGCGGCCGCCGTCTTGTCCTGGCTGGCGACCCGAAACAATTGCCGCCCACCGTCGTGTCCATCGACGCCAAAGAGGCCGGGCTTGACGTCACGCTTTTCGAACGCATCGAGGAACTTACCGGAAAGGAGAGAACTGTCATGCTGCGGACCCAATTCCGCATGCGCGAGGCCATCGTCGCGTTCAGCAACAAGCGCTACTACGAGGGTTTGATCGAGACGGACCCGGCGGCGGCGGCGCAGGAGGGATTGCCGGAGATGCCGGCGGCGGCCTTCCAACACGTGACCGGCCGCGAGAATGAACGGCAGCGTAACGGCTCCATCTCCAATGATTATGAAGTCGAGGCCGTCGCCGCGCTCGTTGAACGGTTCCGGCCGGAATGCCGCGATCGTGGCTGGACGATGGCGGTTCTTACTCCGTACCAGGCGCAGCGCGAATCCATCCGCCGTCGCCTCCCCGACATCGAAGTCTCCACCGTCGACGGCGCGCAGGGTCGCGAATGGGACGTGGTCGTCTACTCTACTGTCCGGTCGAATCCACAGCATCGCCTCGGTTTCCTCGAGGACGAACGCCGCCTCAACGTGGCCGTCACCCGCGCCCGCCGCAACTTCGTCCTCGTCGGCGACGAACGAACGCTGCATGACAGCAAGGCCTTCGAAGAGTTACTCGCGGCGACGGAAAAGGTCCGCTTCCACTATCCGGATCCACGGCCCGCTGTGCAGCGCGGCTGGGACCAGCGCGACCGGCGCGGCTGGGAGGGTCGGGAGCGCGACCGCCTGCGCGCCAATGCGCCGCGGCGTGACGC
>CAZVJB010000035.1:0-9136 GCA_964627625.1 uncultured Halobacteriales archaeon | reverse complement strand
GGACCGGCTCGGGGTGGCGCGGCAACAGATCCTGCCGCCGGCTGCGGCAGCACCCGCCGCGTCGGCCCCGGCCGCACCGGCCGGTCCGCGCCTGCCTTCCTCGACGGGCCCGGTGGACCCGCCCTCCAAGACGGGCGACCGCCGCGAACGCAAGTCCTTTACCGTTGCCGGCTCATCGGGAGGTAGCAACTAATGCTCAAGGCCACCGAAGTCCGCGCGATGCCCAAGGAAGACCGCAAATCCCGCTTGTCGGAGTTGCGGCGCGACCTCATGCAGGAGCGCGGCGTCCAGGCCATGGGTGGCTCGACCCCGAATCCGGGCAAGATTCGTACGCTGCGCCGCGAAATCGCGCGCATCCTTACCATCCAGAACGAAGACGTCCACGGCATCAAGCGGGGCCCGGCTGCGACCGTTGCCCCCAAGAAGGCCAAGAAGGAGTCCAAGAAGTGATTCCGGCGTCCGCGCACGGAGGAATCCCGTGATTTGCGACACATGCGGACTTCCCAAGGAAATCTGTGTCTGCGAGGACATCGCACGCGAGCAGCAGGAGATCAGGATCAGCACCGACTCCCGCCGCTACGGCAAGAAGATGACCATCGTCGACGGCATCATGGACAGCACCATCAGCCTCGACAACCTGCTCTCGACCCTGAAGTCGAAGTGCGCCTGCGGGGGCACCATCAAGGAAGGCGCCATCGAATTGCAGGGCGACCATGCGAAGAAAGTCCAGAAAGTGCTTCTCGAGATGGGCTTCCAGGCCCGCGTCGAATAGGGATTCCCTCGCTTCGCTCGGAACCCTATTCGACGGGGGCATGGGGATGACTCCGGGGGACGCTGCGCTCCCCCGGACCCCCCTAGCGGACTGGATTGGGCCGTCGCGTTGCGCGACGGCCCACCAGGCCATGGACGGGTGACCGCGCGGCGGCGCGGCCACCCATCACGCCGCCAGCGCGAGACCGAGTTCCACAGAAGGCGGGGCATGGAACGCACCAGCGCTTGCCCGAACCGCTTGATGTAGCCTGCACTTGTGGCCGACGCATGATGCTGCACAGGTTGGCAGGACCCCGCCAGCAAGCGTGCCCGCGGACCGACAAAATCGTTCGCGCCGCAATCCAGGTGCACAATTGGCTCGGCCCGGGTCCGCTCTTGGGGGCGTATCGCGAGGCACTTACCTTTGAATTCACACTGTTGGGGATTGGCTTCTGGCGCGCCCCGTTCGGTGCAAGCCACCAAGCGGACTTTCTCTGCGCGCCTGGCGTCGTCGTGCACGTGGTGGATCTTGCGTCGGTCGAGCCATCCGACGAGGCCGACCTCCGCGAGGCCTTGGACGCGGTCAACTTGGACCTCGCGCTCCTCCTGGATTTTGGCCGTCAAACGCTCCAGGTGCGGCGGATTCCCAGGCAGGCCTAGAGTGGCGCCGGGTCGTTTTTCAAGCGCCTGGCCGTAGGCGGGTTACCATGAAGCGGACCATTCCTCGCCTGGACGGCCCGGCTCGCCAGGTCGCTCGTGGGGAACTCGTTGGCCTTGCGGTTACCGTCGTGGAGTCGACAGACAAGGGCCTCGTCGGCATGAACGGCATGGTCATCGATGAGACCCTTCGGACAATCGTTTTGCGGCGCGCCGACGGCCGCGAAGTCCGCATCGGCAAGGCCGAGAACGCCTTCGAGTTCACGACGGCCAAGGGCCCCGTCCGCGTGCTTGGGGCCGCCATGGAGTTCCGCCCGATGGACCGGACGAAGAAAGTCAAGTAGCCGACCATCGCCAGGCGGAATCCCTGCGCAATCATCCATCCGGTGTCAGGCCCTAGCCGTCCCTGTGCCCGCCTTTGCCGCGTTTTTCCTTGTACCGCGGCTTGTCGTCGTCATCGTCGTCATCCTCGTCATTGCCGTCCGGCGGTGACGGAATCTCGACGGCGGCGAGCACCGATTTGTCGGCCTCGTTTCCGATTCGGGCTTCGGTCGGGTTGCCCGGCTCGCCACCCGCGCCAAAAATGCCGGGGGCAAAAACCATGGCGACGGCGTAGGCGATTAGAAAACACGCGGGCAGGCCGGCTAGTAGCAGGCTCGCCTTGTCTCTCATGGACCCTGCGCCTGGGCGGTGGGCCCTGAAGCGAAGTCCTGTATTCTTGCGGTCATGGAACGGCGAATCGCCCATACATATGTGGGCCCTTCATGACATAGGTTTCGGGACGGAAACCGCCCATCCGTTTCCTCCACCTACCACGCTTATGCCAGGGGACGTTCTTGGTGCCACCTGTGCCCGAGACGTATGCCATCACCAAGCGGGGGCCGAAAGGCGAGCCGCTTGAGATTCGCTGTGCCGCCCATCCTTCGTGTACGTGGACGATGAAGTCCACCGGCCCCAAATCCGACGCCGATCCGATTTTCCAGGCGCAGTGGCGCAATCATATGCAGGAATCCAAAACTCCGGATGTGCAAGCTTTCGGCCACCTACGCCGGTCCAGGAAGTAGCCATCATGGACCAACACAAGCGCATCGCGCATCTGCAAGACCTGCTTGGCGAGAATGCCAGCGTCATCGGCCACCTTGCCCAGCACCATGCGAAGCTCGAAGGCCATCACCAATCGGGCGAACGCGACCGCGGCATCAAGCACGCCGCTAAGGCCATTGCCCGGGCCGAGAAGGAAAAGCGCTGGCTGGACAGGCAGTTGCGCAACGAGAGCAAATCTCGCGCACCGTAACGAGTGCATGCCCGGCGGCTTCCCGGCGGCCCAAGCATGGCTTCGCGAACAGGCGCGGCCCTAAACCGCCTCGCCGGCCTATCAACAGATGGAACCGATGAAACAGATGCGGCCCGCGGTCATCTGTTCCATCTGCTTCCTCTGTTGATAGTAGGGCGGGCGTTGTGGCTCGCCCGCTTGAAGCGGGGCGTAGCAAGTGGGCGTCGGTATCGGTTCAATCGGTTTCATCGGTTGATCTTGCCGGGCGTCGTCGCCCCCGGCGGCCCCGCCATCGCCTGCTTCGCGGCTCGGCTGCCACACCCGCGCGCGGCATCGCTTCGCGGGCCTGCTCGCCCCGGCCGGGGGCATTCGCGTTCCGACCGCAAGAATTGGTTCTTGGGGGCCTCCTGGTCGCAGCCGCCGTCGTCGGTTTGGTGAGGCCCTGCCGTTGGTCTTTGTACCAACACGTTTGGCGGGCATCGTGGAATTCGTGCAATTCGTTGTTCCCTCGGTAACCCCGAACAGCTTATATGCCACCACGAGTCCCCGACTCCTAGCAACAGGTACCGTGGAATCTCCCACCGCGGCGCCTGGACCGTAACTTGCCCGTATCGGCCGGGTCGCACTGCAAGGGATTCGTTACCCCGAAACAGTGTCAAGGAATCGGAATCTTCCTCCTGGAAGACACCCGTTTCCGCCGCAAAACAGGAGACCGCAATCCCATGCCTAACCGCGACATCGGAATCGACGTCAAGGCGCCTACGCGCGACCCCGCCCCAGGCGACCGCCTGAACCCCTTCAACGGCAGCCTGCCCGTCCGTGGCAGCGTCATCGTCGGCACCGTCGTGTCCGCCGGGATGCAAGCCACCGTCGTCGTGGAGAAGCAGCACTCCCGCCTCGTTGCCAAATACGAGCGCATCGAGAAGCGCACCCGCCGTTACCCGGCCCACGTCCCTTCCAACATCGATGTCCGCGAAGGCGACGAAGTCTCCATCGCAGAGTGCCGCCCCATTTCCAAGACCGTGAACTTCGTCGTCGTCGAGAACCGCGGCAGCCCAGCAGCCCGCGTCGGCGCGGCACCCCGCACAGCCGTTTCCCGCGCGTCCGAAGTCAAGGTCGTAAAGCCCAAGATGGACAAGGCCCAACGCCGCGCCAAGCAAGAGGCCGCCAAGCCCAAGGGCACGCCGGCTGACAAGCCCGCCGACGGCAAGACGCCGGCCGCCAAGAAGGCGCCCAAGGTCAAGGCCGACAAGGCCGAGAAACCGGCAAAGGCCGCCAAGGAGGAGTAAGCCATGCGTGGAATCCCCGGCAACGTCACGCGCGGCCTGCCTCGTGGCGCCCGCATGGAAGTCATTGACAACACGGGCGCCAAGGAAGTCGAAATCATCATGGTCCCCAAGCTCGGCGGCGTCATGAAGCGCTACCCGGCCGCCGGTGTCGGCGACATGATCATCGTCTCCGTCAAGAAGGGGACTCCAGAGATGCGCCGCCAAATCCTCTACGCCGTCGTCGTCCGCCAGCGCCGCCCCTACAAGCGCGCCGATGGGACAACCGTGCAGTTCGAGGACAACGCCTGCGTCATCATCAACGAAGAGGACGGCGAAGTGAAGGGCTCACAAATCAAGGGCCCGGTCGCCAAGGAAGCCGCTGCCCGCTGGCCGCGTATCGCCGCAACCGCTACCACGATCATCTGAAGGTGTCACCATGGTCCACACAATTTCCACCCAGCCCCGAAAGCAGCGCAAGGCGATGTACGACGCCCCGCACCACGTCGCTCGAAAAGCGATGGCGAGCCACCTCTCGGAGGAGCTCCTGCTAAAGTACAACCGCCGCAGCCTCACTATCATCAAGGGCGACGAAGTCAAGGTGCTGCGCGGCGACTTCTCCGGCAAATCCGGCAAAGTCATCGGCATCGACACCCGCGCCCGCCGCGTCACCGTCGACGGCGTCATCAACAAGAAGGCCGACGGCACGGAAGTTCCGCGCGCCATCCACGCCTCCAACCTCCTGCTTGTCAAGTTGAACCTGGAGGACAACCGCCGCCGCGAGAAACTCGCCGAGGCCGAGGAGTCGACGGCCATGGGCAAGGGCAAGAAACCCGCCAAGACGCCGTCGAACAAGGGCAAGCCGGCCAAGAAAGCTGGCGGGGCCAGCTCCAAGGTGGAGCCTACTACTGAAACGAAGGAGGCCTAAGGCATGAGCAAACACCTGAAGCGCCTGGCAGCCCCGCGCTCGTGGGCCATCCCGCGCAAGACCAACGTGTACACCACGAAGCCCCGCCCCGGCGCGCACCCAATCGAGCGCGCCCTGCCGCTGGCCACCGTCGTGCGCGACGTTCTGCAACTGACAACCACCGGCCGTGAAGCTCGCCGCGTCATCGGCGCTGGCGAGATTCAAGTGGACGGCCGCGTCGTCAAGGAGCCCAAATTCGCAGTCGGTTTCATGGACGTCGTCACCGTCGCCAAACTCGGCAAATCCTGGCGCATGGTCGTCGACGAGAAGGCCCGCCTGCGCATGGCGCCGATCGAATCGGCCCAAGCAACGTGGAAGCTCGTCCAGATTGAGGACAAGACCACCGTCACCGGCGGCGGCACGCAACTCAACTTCCACGACGGCCGCAACCTCCTCGTGAAGAAAGATGACTACAAGACCGGCGATGTTCTGCGGATGGAGGTCCCGTCGCAGAAGATTCTTGGCCACTTCCCGTTGAAGGAGGGCGCCCAGGTGTTCATCACCTCGGGCCGCCACGCAGGCGAGATTGCGCCGGTCAAGTCCATCGAGGTCACCCGGAGCCACAAGGCCAACCTCATTCACCTGTCTGCTGGCGATGCGTCGTTTACGACCATCAAACCGTACGCTTTCCCCATCGGCGACAAGTCCAACCTCCCCACCGCGGGAGTCTCGGGTTCGGCGCTCGTTGCAAGATCCACGGCGGTGAAGTCCATTGTCTAACACGGTCCAAGAGAACAAGTCCGGCAAGGATGCCCAGGGATTCAAAATCAAGACCGACAAACCCGCCGCCAGGCCGGCTGGCAAACCCGCCGCCTCCGCGGCGCCTGCACCCGCGCGGGTCAAGGCCCCGAAGGTCCCGAAGGCGCCGCTGCCCAAGATGGCAAAGGGCGCCGCCAATCCGATGACGCAGCCGCGCATCGCCAAAGTCACGGTCAACATCGGTGTCGGCGACTCCGGCGAGAAACTGGAGAAGGCCGAGAAGATCCTGGCCAAGCTCACCGGCTGCAAGCCCGTGCGCACCCTGGGCCGCGAGATGAACCGCGAACTCAACGTGCGCCTCGGCGAACCCATTGGCTGCAAGGTCACCCTGCGCGGCGCCGATGCCGAGTCGTTCGTCAAGCGCGCCCTCTACACCCGCAAGAACAAGGTGTACGAGTACTCCTTCGACAACCAAGGCAATCTGCAGTTCGGCGTCACCGACTATACGAACTTCGAAGGCGAGCGCTATGACCCCGAGATTGGCATCTTCGGCATGGACGTCTGCATCACGCTCGAGAAGGCCGGCCACCGCATCAAGCGCCGCCGCATGGTGTCCCGCCAAGTCCCGAAAGCCCACCGCGTCACGCGCGTCGAGGCCAAGGCGTATCTGTCCAAACTGTTCGCAATCGAGGTGGTCGGCTGATGACACTGCAACTCAAGACACGCAAGGTCTACAAGGGCGTCTACGAAGGCTGCCGCCGCTGCGGCCAAATGCGCTCCATGGTGCGCCGCTACGGCCTGCGCCTCTGCCGCCACTGCTTCCGCGAATCCGCGCGCGACTTGGGCTTCAAGAAGTACTCCTGAGGTGACACGATGCAAAACGATCCTCTCGCCGACGCCTTGACCGTTCTCCGCAACGCGGAACGCGCAGCCAAGACCGAAGCCACAATCACGCCAGCAAGCAAACTGATCGGCCGCGTCCTCAAGGTCATGCAGGAGCAGGGCTACATCGGCCCGTTCGAATACCAGGACGATGGCAAGGGCGGCCTCTACAAGGTCACCCTGCAAGGCGCCATCAACAACTGCGGCGTCATCAAACCCCGCTACGCCATCAAAGTCGGCGAATTCGACCACTGGGAGTCGCGTTTCCTTCCGGCGCGTGACTTCGGCTCGCTGATTCTCACAACGACGTCTGGCGTCATCGACCAATACAAGGCCAAGGAGGCCGGCACCGGCGGACGGTTGCTGGCATACGTGTACTGAGGTGAATGGATGTCAAAACTCGCTGAGACCATCCACAAGATTGCCGTTCCCGCTGGCGTCACCGTCACCGTGGACTCGAAGAGCAACAAGACCGTTGTGAAGGGCCCGAAGGGCACCCTGCAGCGGCCGTTCCGTAGCCTAGCCGTCAAGGTTTACCTTGACGGCGCGACCGTGGTTGTGCACAAGGAACTGCCCCGCCGCAAGGAGAAGGCCATGGCCGGGACCTACGCCGCGCACATCGCGAACATGATCAAGGGTGTCACGAACGGCTGGACCTACAACATGAAGGCTGTGTTCAACCACTTCCCCATCAAGATGACCATCCACGGTGACGAGTTCCACGTGGAGAACTTCCTGGGCGAGCGCTCGCCGCGGGTCGCTAAGATCATCCCGGGCGTCAAAATCACCGTCAAGGGCGCAGATGTTGCGCTCGAGGGAGTCGATCTTGCGGCCGTCTCGCAGACCGCCGCCAACATCGAGGGCTGCACGAAGATTCGCAACAAGGACATCCGCGTCTTCCAAGACGGCGTTTACATCACGAACAAGGGGGCCTGAAGATGACTCCGGACAAGAAGAAGAAGGAATCCACGGCCCATAAGGCCGGTGAGAGGGCGCGTGCCAAGGCCGCCGCGAAGGCGACCGGCAAGAAGGACGAGAAGCCGGCCGCTGCGGCGCAGCCAGCCAAGGCCGAGCCCAAGGAGGCGCCGTACAAGCCCTCCATCAAACCGAAGCTTACCGCCGAGCAGAGCCAGGCCCTCGGCCTGCGCCGCGAGAAGCAGGCGAAACGCCCCGCGTTCCGCCGCCACGAATGGTGGCGCTACAAGAAACTCGGCGGCAAGGACGCGCCGTGGCGCGTCCCGCGTGGTATCCACAGCAAGACCCGCCGGCATTTCAAGTACCGTCCGCCGCTTGTCTCGATCGGCTACCGCGGCCCCGCCGACGTGCGCGGCCTGCACCCATCCGGCTTCGAGGAAATCCTCGTCTACAACCCGGAGCAGCTTGCCAAGCTTGACAAGACGACCCAGGCGGCCCGCATCGGCGGCACCGTCGGCGGCCGCAAGGCCAAGCTCATTCTGGATGCGGCCGACAAGGCCGGCATCCGTGTCCTCAACCGAGGTGGCAACTAATGGCTGACCTACGCAACCAGAAACGCCTCGCAGCCTCGGTCATGATGGTCGGCGCAAGCCGTGTCCGCATTGACCCGGATCGCAACGACGAGGTCGCGACCGCAGTCACGCGTGCCGATGTGCGCAAACTCGTCTCCGGCGGCGTCATTACGGCCGTCCAGAAGAAGGGCGTGTCACGTGGCCGCGGCCGCAAGATCGCAGCACAGAAGGCAAAAGGTCGCCGCACCGGCCCGGGCTCCCGCAAGGGGGCGGCCAACGCACGAACCCCGCGCAAGACGACGTGGGTCAATCGCATCCGCGCCTTGCGCGATGAACTACGCGTCCTGCGCGAAAAGGGCGCAATCGACGCGTCCGTGTACCGCGACTACTACGTGCGTGCGAAGGGCGGTCAGTTCCGCTCGCGCGCTCACTTGCGTACTCACATGAAGACTGAAGGCGCCCTCTCCGAAGAGGTGGCAATCTAATGGCAACATCACCACGCACCCGCGTCCCGTTCCGCCGCCGCCGCGAAGGCAAGACCGACTACCGCCGCCGCTTGGCCCTCCTGCGCTCGCAGGAGACCCGCCTGGTTGTGCGCCGCACCAGCGCCAACGTCATCGTCCAATTCGTGGACTGGGACCAGAATGGCGACCTCGTGAAGGCGACAGCCGTCGCTCAGGAGCTGGCAAAACTCGGTTGGGAAGGCTCCCCCAAGAACACTCCCGCAGCGTACCTGACCGGCCTCCTGGCCGGCAAGCGCGCCGCAGCTGCCGGCGTCGCGTCGGCGGTCCTGGACATCGGTCGTCGCCCGCCCACTAAGGGCTCGCGTGTCTTTGCCGCCCTGAAGGGCGTCTTGGACGCCGGGATTGATGTGCCGCACGGCGACGACAGCATCTACCCCAGTGAAGAGCGCCTCAACGGGGCGTTTCTGGACCTGGAAACGAACTTCAACGCTGTGAAGGGCAAGATTGCCGACGGGGAGCACAAGGCCGCAAAGGCCGGCTCGAAGCCGGGCAAGAAGGCACCTGCAGCTAAGTCAAACGACGAGGAAGAATAACATGGCCGACGCTCCAACATCGCAGGCCCCCCGCGCCCCCCGGGCCGCGGGCGAAGCGCCCCGCTCCGGCGGCTCTGGCGGAGGCGGCTTCGGCGGCCC
>CAZVJB010000034.1:0-10371 GCA_964627625.1 uncultured Halobacteriales archaeon | reverse complement strand
GGCCGCGACGACGATCGCCGCGGACGCGGACGCGACGGCCGTGGACGCGGCGGCGGCCGGCGCGAGGGCGAGTCGTTTGAGAGCGAGGGCGGCCGCGAGCCGGCCCCTGCTGCGGCGCCCGTAGCGGTCCGCGAAGGCGACCCGCGCGCTCAGTTCAAGGAAATCCTCGGCACACTGTCGGGCTCGCTGAAGGCCGTCCTGCTGGACGACACCGGCAAGTCCGTCCAGGGCGACCTGGCTGTGCGCGAACTCGCGGACACCTTGAAGAGCTCCAAGGACTCGGTGCACGCCGTTGTCTTCGATGGCGTCATTACACAGCGCCTGCTCGATATTGCCGCGGAAAGGAAGATTGCCACGGTTGTCGGAGTGAAGATGGGCAATGTCACAAAGGTCCCCGACACGGTGGAAATCCTCACGCGCGACGACCTGCAATAGGCCGTTCCTCGTTACCGCGTACCGTCGGCCCCACAATTGCCCAGCGAGAGCAAGTACGATTCCCGGGCCAGGGCCAACAGGAGAGCGACGACGCCCCGATTAGGTAACAGAGTAGATTATCGCGGACGCGAATTCCGCACCACCGTTTCCTGTGGAGAACGCATTTTCGGTAATTCTTCTTGGCCCCCTTTTCCTCAATTTTTTCCAACGCTGACAGGAGAAGGCCTTGACCCTGTTCATTCAACCATTTTACGCGTAACAACTTGAATTTGGTGGCCCTTCCTGGGTTTAGAGCGGCCAAGATATATATCCAATGGATTCGTTGGAAGTATCGGGATGCACAAGGACGAGCTGCTGCAGCTTCACAGCCTGCTTTGCCAGATGAAGCGGTACTTCGACGATTGCGGGTTGCCGATGGTTGGCGAGTTCAAGGAATACGAATCCTTGGCCGTCTCACCTCAGCACATCCACAAATCCAAGACCGACCACAAACGCGCCGTGTTCCTGCTCGGCAAGGGCCTTTCCGAGGTCGTAATGCAGGGCAACCCGGACCACCAGGCGCGCCTACGGGAACGCTTCATCAGGCTGGCCACCGCGGCAACCAGCGACGAGGACGACGGCGAAAAGGATCTCTTGGCCCCGCGCGACCGGAACCTGCCCGCCTTTGCCCTAGCCGCGCTCCACAACGGCATTTAGCCGGCGTGGCGGTTGCCCCGTTGCCCGGGCTGAGCCATCCCGTGACAAAGCGGGATTGCGGCTGCGGCCTACTCATTCAGCGTTACAGGGGTCGGGCCATCTTTACGGCGTCGGCACCGTCAGAATAGACCTTGGACTCGAGTCCTTCGGCCGAAAAACCGTGCCTTTGGTAGAAAGCCTGGGCCCCTGAATCGTCGGCGCGAACCTCCAAGGTGAGCCGGAAAGCACCCGCACGAGCAAGTTCGTCGCGCACGTTGGACAGGAGAGCGGAACCAATTCCCTCGCCTTGCCGATGCCGGTCGACGGCGATGGCCAACAAGTGCGCTTCACAGGCAGCCCGGTTGGCCAAAGCGAAACCGACGATGTGGTTTGTCGGCACGTCCCGCGCGACCAGGAAGGTGCCATTGTTGGTTTGGGCGTGGCCGGCAAGCCATTCGGGGTCGTATTGCTCCCGCAGCGCGCGCATTGCGAGGCGGGCCACAGGATCGACATCCCCTTCCCTCAGAGGTTCAATGGCCAGCACAAGGTGCTATTGCGAGTGTACCCTACATACGCGTTTGCTCGGGGCACCTGAACCGGTTCGTGGTTTATTTAGGGAAAACGGCCCCGCGCCGCATGCGTTTGGCTATGGGCCGGGCTGAAGGCGCGGTTCAGAACGTGGCCGCCAAACGGACCAATTCCCGTTCGTCCTGCAAAACCAGCAGGAGGTAGGTCCCGCCAGGCGGCATGGAGCGCAACTGAATCTGCTGGCCCGGTTGGACGGTACCGTTTGGCGCCGACAGGAAGAACGCGGCGTGGTCGACGCCAGCGGGGTCGAGGAATTGAACCGAGAGTCCATCCCAAGTCAAATCGCCGTGCACTTGGGTCACTTGGAAGGCCGGCACGACGCCCGCCCCGCCCACTTGTTGGATTGCAACGTCGGGGCGTGTCCCTCCGACGAGCGCCATGACGAGAATCGCGGCAACGCCCGCGGCCACGAGGACGACGACCGCGATGACGGTAAGAGGTGTCGCGCCGTGCTCATCCCGCCGCAGGTTCAGCACAGGTTGGCCAGGGTCCGCGACGATTTGGCCTTGCCGCCAACGGCCGGCTTGACCATTCGACACGCTGAAGGCGGCCGCCGGCGTGCCCCGGGCGTGGAAGAGACGCGGCGGCCGTGGCTGAACGATACTTCACCGTGGCGACCGATGGCGACGTACGTGCTACTGGGATCGATTGCGGGCATCTACCTGTTGCAGCTCTTGACGCTGGAATGGACGCGGACGGATGCTTTCGGCCTAGGGCAAGAATTCCTGTGGCACGGCCTGCCGCACTACTGGCCCGACTTCCTATTTGTCATTAACACGGATTGGATGTGGCGGCCGTGGACGCTTGTGACAAGCACTCTGGCGCACAGCTTCGCCGACGTGAACCATCTCCTGTTCAACGGCATGTTCCTGTTCTTTTTTGGGCCCAGCGTCGAGCGTCTTCTCGGCGTGAAACGTTACGTGGCGCTTTTCTTGGCGGCGGGAGCCCTGGCCGGCGTCACACAAGTGCATGCCGTTGCCTATGCCGAATCGGGCGATCCCCTGGCGTACCTTTCAAGGGGTGGCGCGCTTGGCGCTTCGGGGGCTTTGATGGCACTCTTTGGCATCCTCATGATTCTCACGCCGAACCAGAAGGTATCGCTGTTTTTCGTCCTCCCGGTGCCGCTGTGGGCCGCTGGAATTGGCTACGCCGCGCTCGATCTTCTTGGCGTCTTTACGCCGCGCTCTATCTTGGGAGGCAACATCGGCCATTTCGCGCACTTGTCGGGCATGGCACTCGGCCTAGCGTACGGATTGTGGGTTAAACTGGACTGGAAAAAGCGCGGATTGCGCCTTGTCTATGAATGACTGCGATCCAGGACCTATTGCCTGCGCCGCCGCATCATGAAAGCAGCCCCAACGAGAACCGTTAGCACGGCTACTCCTGCGTCGGGGCCTTTCTTCTTTGGCGCCTCGCTCGTCGAATCATCTGCCGGCGGCGGCGCGGCTGCGACCGTAAGCGACTTGGTCAACAGATTGTTGCCCTCGTTGGATTCCTTGACGGCATCCGGCGTGCCAAAGTCGGCCTTGGCTGCGACACGATGAGCCCCTGCCTTGATGGTCGCGGGCGACGACACCACTTGCGATGCGCCGGGAGCCAAGCCCTTCAGAGGAACATCGGCGACGAAGATGTCGTCAACCAGGAAACGCACCGTACTGTTGGGCGCCGCTGCATCGCCAAGATTTTGCACGGTGGCGGAGACGAGTTTGGTCGTGGCCGTCACCGTGGTCACGGTGAGATCCGCGCGGGGCGGAACCTTGGGGCCAAACATGTAGGTTCGGCCGTCCCTGGTGGAGACGAAGACGCGATTGCCGTCGATGGCCGGGGACGTGGTGATTGCTGCATCGGCCGCGAACGTCTTCTCGACCGCTCCTGTTGCGGCATTCAGCCAGTAGACGTTCTTGTTCTCCGAGCCGACGACCACGTGGCCGTTTGCGACGGCAGGGCTCGACGTGACGCCACGCAGACTGTCGCCGGCCGTCGTGTTCCACAGCAGTTTGCCCGCCGGGTCCGTCGTCTTTGCGTCGAGTGCATAGACCCTGCCATTGTTTGCGCCAACGTACACCTTGTCGCCCGTGTTGGCCGGACTGGAGTGGACCTTGCTGATCTGGGTTTGACCTGTCACGGAATCAACGACACTTGGAACGGAGTACTTCCACACAGGGTTGTTGACGCTTGACACAAACCAAGTCTTGCCCCCGGAGCACGGGGTAAGCGTTGCCTGGTTGTTGAGGCTGAAAGCGTAGACTTTGCCATCATAGGACCCGACAATCGCACGGCTCGTGGTGGAATCAATGATGTTGATGCTGGGCGACCCGGTGATGATGTCGCCGGTCTTGTAATACCACAGGAGAGTTGTGGTGCCGTCCCCGTTTCCGTTCTCGTCAATTGCATAGACGAAGTGGTTGTGCGAACCGAAATAAACGCGGTTGTTGAAAACGGCGGGTGCGCCGCGGACCGGCTGGATGGGGATCGGATCCGAGCAGGTGGTCTGGGTGTTCGGCGGGGTGCCGGTCGTCGTCATCGTGGTGAAGTACTTTGTCGAGTCGAAGGTCCACAAATGAGTCAAGGTACTGGCCTGGAACGCCTTCATCTCGCCCTTTTCCGTGCCGACAAACAGCTTTCCTTCATGTTCGCGAATCGAGCCAAGCGTCGCGCCGAGCAATGCAGGAACGACCTGCGGTTTTTCCTCAATGCCAGTCTTCAGGTTGAGGGCTTTGAGGTTGCCTTTGGCGTCCACGACATAGACGCGCTCCCCAGCAATCGCGGGCGTCCCCTCGACCGCGGCCGGCATCTTGAACGACCACATCTCGCCGCCGGATTCTCCATCCAAGCCGCGTACAAGGCCCGCAAGGTCAGCAACCACCACGATGTTATCCTTCACGACGGGGCTCGCCGTAATCTGCGCGTTGGCGAGAGTCTTGTTGCTCCACCAGACATCCTCGAAGACCGGATAGGTCGAACCGGGCAGGTATCCGGTGTTGCGGGAGTCGGCATGGAACGAGGCCCAGTCGGCGCTGGCGGCGGGGGCGAGCGTGAGGGCGGCCAGGGCCAGCGTGACGACGGCGATGCGCATGCGGCTCGAAGTGGGGCCATGAACATAAGCGGAGCGATGGCAGGCCGGGGCGCAAGCCATGCGGAATTCGCCGCTCCCATCAACTGAACTTCGCCGTAAAGCGTGTCGTGCCGCTTACCGAGTCGACGAGATTGATTGTCTGGCCGGACGTGCATGTCGTGTGGATGGCATCGCCGGCTTTGACGATCATCGTATTGTTAACGAGAACACCATTTACCCGGTCCACGGTGCACTCGCCCACCCATTTCATCCCAGAATCCGAGGGGCCAGGCGCGTATCGAATTACGTCGGGGGCCACGGGCGCCTTGATGACCTGGATTTCGCGATCTGCGTTATCGGTCATGAAGCCGATTGCTGGCGGTTGATTGTTTGACCCTTCAAGACGTTTCAGAACGAGGAATATCCCCGTGGCGAGAATCACGACCGTGGACACCAGGAGAATGATGCCAACCACTTCGCTGGCGGCGTCGTCAGAATGGGAGAGAACAGGGTTAGGCTTCATCACGGCACACCCGGCGGTAGGCGGATTCTGGCGGTCCATTCATTTAAGCCAGGTCCCATGGGTCCAAACGGCAGAATACCTGCATAAAAGGACGCCGTTCCTTGTATCGGAAGGCTCCCGCAGCCGGTGAAGTGGCCCAAAAAAAAACGAAAGGAGAAGGGGGAAAGGAAACGGTTCACGACCTACGGCCAGGTGATGGACTTCAGGACCTTGCCCGACTGGACGTGGATGATGTTGATGGTTTCGCCGGAGGCGCAGTCCGTTCCTAGGACATCGCCGCCCGTGACCGTCGCGCCGGCGGCAAAGACCGCGCCATTAATCGTGTCGACAGCGCAGGCACCGTTCCAGAAGACGTTGTTCGGGTCGGCACCATACGTGAGGGTGCCGAAGGCAGCATCGGGGTCGATGATGGTAATCTCACGGTCATTGTTGTTCTGGGTCATGCCCAGCGTCGGGGCCTGGCTGCCTGCGCCGCCGAGTCCGTTAACGAGAACGAACACGACCGCGGCGAGAACGACGGTGATGGCCACCATCAAAATCACGCCAACGACCGGGCTGACGCCTTCTTCGTTTTGCTTGAATGCTTGGTTCGCTTTCATGTGTCTTTGTGTTCCTGCCCCTTACGAGGCAATCACCACAATTCGGGCAACCCTATATAAAACGGGCTTTGCGGTTCCGCATTGCTGAAGAGGCTTGCGGTTGCGGCCATTCGGCGGCCCCTCTGTTGCGCCAGGAGAATGGGGGCTGAAATGAAGGAGGCCTCGGCAGCCCGGAACAGGGATTTCAGGGACTACCAGGACACGCCGGGTTCCCCGACATCCCCGCAATCCCTGTTTGGTAGGGCGGTCCGCCATTCGGGTACTAAGGACGTGCACGTAACTGGCGCGCACTCCCGAAGCGTAATCGAAGCGAAGACCAACGGGTGGGCTACGCTGCTCTTGAACGGGATGGCTCTACCACATTCGTACCGGTGCGCCACCGAACCGAACAATCATACGGAACCATTATTACTATGCCCTACCCCAATCTACCCTTGAGTATCATGCCACAAGTCCCCATCACGATTAGCAAAGCCGAACTCAAAGCCCTCGAGAAACTGCGCGAGGAGACCGGCCTGCCCGTCGCACGCCTGCTAGATCTTGAACGGCGCGGTTACATGGTTGTCCACAAGCCCGCCAAATCCGGGTGATTCCCGTCGCAGACTGGGTCCCCGGCGCAGTAGCCGGACTTGTCGCCGGCGTTGTAGGGGGACTAGCAACCCAGATTGTCGCATACGAATACGGGCGGCGCAGAGTGCGCAGCGACGAGAGCTTGGCCGCCCGCCGTGAATTGCGCGCCGCCTACGAGGACCTGCGCGCCCTCTGGGACGAGACGAAAGGCAGCGGCGTGACCGCATCGGAGAAGGACAATCTTCTGGCGGCCACCGATGTCCTTCGGCAGACGGTTCGACTCAAGAGCGCGACCCTCCACGGAGGCGTGGCCGCGGAGGTTCTTGTTTCCTGCGTGCAGGCCCGGCGCCTGATTGAAGCGCTTCCACGATTGCCCAACGCAACGCAGTCACAAACCGTGGAAGAAGCAATTGCCGACATTTTGGAAGCAATCCAAGAACCGGTCGGCGCTCAAAGCCCGAAGTAGGCCGGGATAGGTGACCTGTTCATGCGCCCCTGAGTCTCAATCGCCTGCATGAAGCAGCTCGTCGTGGCGTTCGGCGGCATCGACGTCATCCTGCACGGTCGGCAGGCCGCTAGTTTCCCACTGCGTCAACCAATCGTAGCCCTGCGCTCTCGGGAAAACGCGAATCACATAGAGCGTGTCCCCATCCTGGTAGAAGGCCGCCCTCCATACCCCCACTTTGAGTCGTTCGAGGGGATGCCGGAAGTCGCCCCGGAGGCGCTTGACGTCCAGGTCTTTGCGGCTGCGCGCCAGTATGTCAAGGGTAGTCTTGAGCTTGCCTCGAGGTCCCGGCGGCAACGATTGGAGTTGTTCCCGAATACCAGGATAATAGCGTAGAACCTTCACAAGCCCTTCCAGGCCTCGTCGTGCGTCAGCCACTTGATGTCAGCCTGAGTGGCCTGGATGCGCCGCACTTCTTCATAGAAGCCATGCCGCTCAGCTTCTCCCATCAAACGGGCCAAAATGACATCGTACGTGTCGCCGTGACCGCCGAACCGCTTGAGGTGATCGCGGGTGCCGGTGTCAAGCGCGATGGTGGTCCGAGTCATATGCGCAGTTATGCGTCAATCTGTAAAGGGTTTTGGGAAAGGGCCAACCGAGTCAGTTGTTTCCGTCGAGGGTCGAGCTCCAACCCTTCACCTGATTGTGACGGCTAAACCCTATCAAGACGAGCCACCGTGGACCATTTGTGCCGTCAGCCGGAGAGGTGGAGCAGTTCGCCTACTGCGCCCACAACTGGTTCCTGGCAAGGCACGGGGAAACTGGCTCCGGGGCAGGCAGCCAGCGCGGCATCCAGAAGCACCATGAGATGGGCGCAGCACAGCGACGCATCGAACGCCAAAAGAACGATTACCGTAGCGGCCTGTCCTGGTCCTTCCGCGTCCTTGCCCTGGCAGGATCCGTGTCATTTCTTGGCCTCGAGTTGGCGTTCCTGCGCCAGACCCCATATCACGTCATGTTCGTGACGACAGCCTTGTTCCTCGTCTCCATCAGCGCCGCTCTCATGACAATCGCCCTGTACGCGCAGCGGGACTATCGCGCGGCGCAGCAGAAACAAGGCCTCGTTCCCGGCCATCTCTTGGACTCCGACCTCGCGGGCGCAGGACAAACACTCGAAGACCCGGAATGGCACCTCACGGGTCGCCCGGACTACACTCTCCAGACCGAACACGGGCCGGTCCCCGTCGAAGTCAAAACCGGTCGAACGCCGCCGACGCCGTTCCCCAGTCATGCCCTCCAAGTCGGCTGCTACCTCCGCCTCATCGAAGTCACCTCTGGCAAACGCCCGGACTATGGGCTGCTGAACTATCCGGACGGCGTGTTCCGCATCGCCTGGGACGACGAATTGCAATCGAATCTGCGCGGCACCTTGGACCGCATGGCCGAGGCACAGAGGACTGGCAAGGCCGACCGCGACCACAAGCAACCCGGACGGTGCCGAGGTTGTTCACGGCGCGACGCGTGTGAACAGAAACTGGCTTGAACCGGCGAGGGCGCGGGTTGATTTAATTCGGAACGGACAGGCCAAGGCGTGTCCGAATTCACCAACCTGGTCAGTGACTTCAACCCCACCGCCCGCCTGGCCGCGTCGTGCGATTCCTGACCATCGACGATGTGCTGGGCCTGCATGAGGGCATTCTCACTGGGTCGGGAGGAACGCCGGGAATCTTGAATCTGGGCGCCGTTGATTCGGCGCTGTACCGCTGCCAATGGGGGCCATTCTTCGGCAACCCACTGATGGAGCATCGCGCCGCCCTGGTGCTGCGCGGAATCTGCCAAGACCATCCATTCGCGGACGGCAACAAGCGCACCGCCCTATTGACAGCTGACACGTTCCTGCGTCTCAATGGAACCCGGCTGCATGTGACTGAAACCGAGGCCACGCGGTTCATTTTGGCTGTGGCGCAAGACCAAGTGGACATTGCCGGAATCGCGTTCTGACTCGCGGGGCACACCCGCAAGCTTAAGCAGGAGAATGAATGAATTGCCCACCGTGACCGAGAAACCGAACAAGAAGCCAGACCGGCCACCGCGTGCCATCGACCGCATGTCGCCTGACGCCCGCGCAGCCTTCGAAGAATCGTGGAAGGCGAATCAAGGCGCCATGCGTCGCCTCGCGAAACTCTGAAGCGTTTATCCACCACCCCCGGGTCGGCGCAGCGTGGCGTGGGAAGGCATCCTCCAGGCGCTCTGGCTCTTCCTGCCTGCCTACGTGGCCAACATGGGCCCCGTCTTCGTCGCAAAACTCGTCCCCGCCTGGGGGGCACCCATCGACGGCGGCCGGGTCGGGAGCGACGGCAACCGCATCCTCGGAGCAGGCAAAACCTGGCGCGGTCTAGCGGGCGGCGCGCTTCTCGGAGGCCTTGTCGCAATGGGTTGCGCCGTATCAACATCCTACGTCCTGCCCGACATACTAGCAGAGTGGGACTACGGCCGGGGCGAAGGAACGTCGCTTGTAGCCATATTTGTTTTCGGCGCCGTCGTCGGCTTCATGGCGCTTGTCGGCGACGCCGTCAAGTCGTACTTCAAACGCCGTCGCGGCAAGCAAGGTGGCGCCCCGTGGTTCCCCTTTGATCAACTCGATTTCGTGGTGTTCGGCCTCATCGGATTCGTTATCGCGGCCCCCCTGCTGCCGGCCGGTTGGGTGTGGCATCACTTGACGGACGACTGGGTCATTCTAACGACACTCTTCCTGCTCACCCCGGCCCTCCACCTGCTCGTCAACCGCATCGGGTACTGGATGGGCCTCAAGAAAGTCCCCTGGTAGCGCGGCTACGCTTTGCCGGGTTTCGCCGGCGCTGGCGCCTTCGCCTTTTTTGCGGGCTTCGCTGGACCTGCGACCTTGGATTTCTTGGCGGGTTTCGCCTGCTTGGCGGGGGCGGACGGCGCCGCCTTCGCCTTGGGAGATTTCGTCGCCGGTGCCGTCTTGGGACCAACCGCCGATTTTGCGGGCTTTGCCGCCTTGGCCGCCGGCGGCGCCTGCGCTGTCGGACGAGCCGGGGCAGCATCTGCCGGGGCGACCGCCTTCGATTTCCCCTTCACGGTGGCCTTGCGTTTCGGAACCGGCGGCTCGTCCGGGACGGGCGGCGGAGCAACCAATGACACAGGCTTTGCCGGACGTTTGGACCGCTTGACCGGCGGGGCGGGTTCTGGCGCGGCTGCCTCGGGCAGTGGCTCCGTTTGTCCCGCGACAAAGCGGCGCCGCTCCGAACGGGGCGCGGCAAACGGATCGACAAGGGGGACCTCCTTGGGCTCGAAGGAATCCGGGTCGCCTCGGCCGCGCCGCCCACGCCTTCGCCCGCCGTGCAGGAAAATGTCCGGCATGCTTGGGCGCGGTGGAGCGGGAGGCTGGGCCGCGCGCGCAGCCTGAGGGCCCGCTTGCGTTGCCGGCGGCGCGGGCTCGTGCCGACCGCCGCGCGGT
>CAZVJB010000033.1:0-12887 GCA_964627625.1 uncultured Halobacteriales archaeon | reverse complement strand
CCAAGCCTTCGGCCCCAAGCCTGCCAAGGCAGAAGTCGACAGGCGGCGCTTCGCGGCCGCGTTCGGCCCTTCGCCGGGAGGACGCCGCCGACTGGTCAGAGATGGGCTAGCGGGGCGGGGTCGGGCGAGTCGCGAAGCAGCCGATGGCGGGGCCGCCGCAGGGCGCGCGCCGCCGTTGGGGGAACACGCATGAACCCAATCTCGTCCCATGAACCCGATGAGGCCTGCCGAGCCATGGCGCGCCTGATGCGTGACTACGCGAGGGCGCCGAGGACTCGGCGCGCCGAGGTGCCGACCTTGTCGCGCAGTGGTTTGGGAGTGAAGACCCACGCCCGCCAATGGTCAAGGCGCGCCTCCTGCAACACGGCAACCAGTTTGCTCGCCTTCGCAAGGGTCTGCACGGTCCCGTCGCGGCGACGGACCTGGATCCCGACCTCGCGAAAACGCGGCGGGTGCGGCACGTCGAGGAGCGCCTGTTCCGAGGCCACCCCCGCATCGGCCGCGATTTCGGCCGCGATGCGGCGCCGAGCTTTTGCGTCATCAGCAAGCCGCAACACGGCCGACAGGTTTGCCGTCTCTGGGCCGGCCTCCCAGGCGCGCTTGTAGAGGCGGCGCTCGTCGAGCCGCTGGACAAGTTCCGCTGCTGGGCCGCCGGCTTGGCGCAGCCGATGCAGCAGGCCGTCATCGGTCTCGCGCTCCAAGTCCTCCAGCCGGGCGGCACCGCCTGCGACGTGCGCGCCCACGGCGGCTTGCAGCATCGATTCGCTTGCGCGGACGGTGTGATGCAGGTAAACGGCGGGATACATCAAGAACCGCATGGACAACAGGCCCTCGGCGGCGATGATGCCTGATTCCTCGAGAACCACGCCGTGTTCGGGGTCGCGTTCGAGAACTTCGATGAGGCGGTCTGCGTCGACGGACGACGGCACTCCAGTGTAGTGGGCGTCGCGCAGCAGGTAGTCGATGCGGTCTGCGTCGAGGGGGCCGCTTACCAGAGCAGCAAGTGGCCCGCGCCCAATAATCGCATCACTTACGAGAACGGGGTCGAGTCCTCCTTGGCGCAAGAGGTCGGCCAGCGGCCCCCAGCGCACGAGGTCGAAGCTGATGTCCTCGTGGCGTCGTCCCGCTGCGCGCAGAAGTTCATCAAACGCGTGGCTGAACGGGCCGTGGCCAACGTCGTGCAGCAGGGCCGCGGCGCGTACCGTGTCGGATTCCGATCGTTCGAGGCCGAGGCGGGTTGCAATGCGGCCGGCCACGTGCTGGGCGCCGAGGCTGTGCTCGAAGCGGCGGTGGTGGGCGCCCGGATAGACGAGGTGGGCGGTGCCAAGTTGTTGAATGCGCCGCAGTCGTTGCATGACTGGCGCGTCCAGCAGCGTCATCCCCCATGGGGGCAACGGGATGGAGCCGTGGATGGGGTCGCGCAGGACCGTCACGCGGCGGCAGACGCGGCGCGATTCTTCAGGTGATGGGGTCAGGCACTGGTGTGGGGCCAGGGCATCATGTCATGGCGTCAGACGCCGACTTGGGCACGCCGCCCCTGGGGCGGACGATGAACCATTCCGGTCGAAGGATGGATGCCAGGCTCATCGCGGCGCCGGTCATGGCGACGGCTGCAAGCCCATGGTAGAGCAACTGGACGGGCCGGTCACTGGTAGCCAACGTCGAGCCAACAACAATCGATCGGCCGTCCGTGGCGTGGTCCGGACCGGCGGACAGCGGCAGTTCGACGAAGGCCAGGACAGCAATGGCGCACCCAAAAGCGATGGCAAGCGGCACCGCGACACTTGGCCGCAACCGTGGCGCCTGGGCGCGTGCGAGGCGCGCGAGGGCAATTGCTGCAAGGGTGGCCCCGCATAACCGCCACAAGCCCAAGATGCCAGGTGTCGTGTCAAATTCTGGAAGGCCCACCGGTCCGGGCTGGTACGTCGCATAAATGGTGTTCCCAATCCCCCATAACGCCGCGGCCGACAGCAGCATCGCAGGCGCCGCAGCCACGGCTTCAGATGCTAGCAGGCCGAGGACGGCCAGCGGCAGGCTGGCCAGAACCCAGCCCCAGAGCGCTCGCGACATCGACCAGGTCGACCAACCGGCCAAGATGAAGCAGGCCGCGGCGGCCACCGGCAGCACCCAAAGCAGGCGGCCGCAGTCGAAGGCCGGGCCGGCTGCCTGGCTGCGGATTTGCAGCAGCCGCAACCCACGGCGGTGCAACAAGGCCAAAGGCAGTAGGGGAATCGCAAGCAGGATAAGGAATTGCAGGAAGATGTTGATGCTCGCGACGCCGAATGGCGCGGCCGGATCCTGGAGCCCGGCAACCGCTACGCGGGGCAGGGCGAAGGCGACGATTGCGACAAGCCCGAGTGCGGCCGCAAGGCCCGCCTCGACGCGCCCCAGGGCCTGCCAGGAATCGAGGGCCACCGGGGCGCGCGTGGGCTCCCGCAGGGCGCGCGCCAGGTGCCAACTTTTGAGAAACGATGTTGTCAGAAGTCCCCACGCCGCAAGTGCGCAGGCGGGGAGTACGAGGAGGAACGGGCCGCTGGAGGAATCCGCGGGCAGGATGACGAGGAAACGGATTGCGGCCCAGCCGGTTAGGGCCAAAAACGGCGCGGCCACACCAAGGGCTGCGACCTGGCGCGCCAGAACACGGCTCGGCAAGGTTGGGCGCGGCGGGACCCCAGCGAGCATGAGGACGGAAAACGACCACGCCATTGCCATGAAGGCTCCTACGAGGATAGCCATGACGGGCACCAGTGTGGCCGGCAGCACGTCGCGCGAATTGGAGGCCAAGAGCCCGATACTCATGAAATACGGCAGTTGGGTCGCTGCCTGCCCCTCGTGCTGCAGCGAGGCCGCAACCACGGTTGGCCAGGCATTCTGGACGAGGTTAACGGCGACATACGTTGCGAGGAAAAGCACGGTGGCTGCGCCCGTTAGTGTGACGACCGCGGGTCGCAGTTTCCACGACGCGACATGGCGGGCATGCACGACGGCGCGTTGGACCTTGAGGAATGGCAGAAGCAACAGGCCGCTAATCGTGTTTGGGCGGCCGGCGTTGTCGGCGACCGGCCGGGGCATGGTTGGCGGCGCAAGCGCTGGCGCGACGGCCAACGCCATGGCAACTCCGCCGAGGGCAACGAGCAGGCCGGTGAGCAGGATTGGTTCACCGAGGTTGATGGTGTTGTCGCCGCCAACGGGGCCGAGGTAGCGTTCGTGCTGGAGGTCCGCGCCGAGCCCAAGGCCGAGGCAGGCGGCCGCGGCGCCCACCAGCAGGAGCAGCAGCCGGCCGGGCGGGACCATGCCGTTTTCATGGCCAGGCTGCCACTTAACTCTTGAGGAGCCGGCGTTGTAACGACGACCAGCGACGACCAGACGCCGCGTAACGCAACCCTTGCAACCGCGGCCTTCACGCGGGGGCGAGGTCAAGGCTGGGCGTCGGCGGCGCGGCCCCGGGCATGCCGAGCATTTCAAGCTCGAACGTGGACCCCATCGTGACGCGCAAGCCATCGCGCGCTGCGACCGTCGGCACGCCGGTTGCGTCCGTGATGCGCTGCGCCCACATTCCAGGGTCGCCTTCCTTGAGAGTCTTGTAGCCGAAGTGCGTAAGGAGCAGGAGACGCGGCTTGATCTCGGCGGCAAGTCGTTGCACATCGTCCGTGCACATGTGCCATGGAATACGTTCTGAGCCGCCACGCGTCATCTGGCAGACGACCAAGCGGGCGCCGTGGTGGGCTTCGGCCAGGCCGTCGAAGTAGCGCGTGTCCGGAATGTAGCTTACGACCCCATTGGTGAGTTTCATGCGGAATCCGACGGTGTCCGGATCGGAGTGGTCCTGCTTCGTCGCCGTCACCTCGTACATGCCTTCAAGCGTGACCGAGTCGCCCGCCTGGACTTCGTGGCAGTTGGCCATCATCTTCTGATGGTACTGCGAAATGACCGGCCCCAGGGCGTCACCGTCGGTGCTGCGCGTTCCCCGCAGGCAGGACTTCGGCGCGACGAGAGCGCCTTGCTTGTCGAGGCCGCCGCGCGTGATGCCTTCGAGGAGGATTGGGGCATCCGTCCAGTGGTCCGGATGCGCATGGCTAAGCAAGACCGCCTGGGTGGCGGTCGGGTCGAGCCCGTAGCGATGCATGTGAACTAGGGCGCCAGGCCCCGGGTCAAGGTTACAGCGCAGGCCTCGGTCGCGAACGTAGATTCCGCCCGTCTGGCGGAGCTGGCTGATGGTGGTGAACCGGCCACCGCCGGTCCCCAAGAATGTCAGCTCGGTCACTCGGCTTCACACTACGCCAACCCCCGGCGCGCCATTTCACCCTTCCGTGTGCCCTGAGGCACCAGGAGCCTAGCACAATCCTTATGCGGGATGGGCCGGCATCGAGCGGCGTGAACCGTCCGGGTCTTGCCTTGGCCGTGCTTGTCCTGCTGTCCTTTGGCGCGGTCGCGTCGACGGCCCAATCCGGGCCTGAGGGAACGCCTGACGACCATGCGCGGGAGTGCTCCGGCTCCTCGCCGCCATGCGGTTACATCAATCCCCTGCTCGACTTGGACTTCCCCGACAAGCCGAAATGCGGCATTGCAATCGGCGACGTCGATTCGTCCAAGTGCATCGCCATGTTGGAGGATGGCACGACCCTGCGCTTTCCCGGTACCGTGCGCTGGTACTGGAAAGAATCCGAGGACACGATTTACCCGCCTGACCTGCAGGCCCCAATTGTCATCTCGTTCTCCGGAACGGCCGGCAACCCCGGCTGGCTGACGTTTGCGGTGGACCCGCCCACGTTCACCATCGGCTTGGTCGAACTCTTGGACCAGCGCAACAGCAAGGTCGACGATTCGGTGTCGCCGCCCGTCGTCTACTACTGGTTCGAGAGGCCCATCAACGTGACGTTTACGCGTTCCGGCGGCCCCGACCCGGATAAGATTGCAGCACTTGCGGCGCACGACTCCATTCTCGATGTCTACGTCCGCGCCAAGAGCAGTGCCAGCGGTTCGACTTACAACGCCGGCTTCGGCGGCGAGTACTTCCGCTTCGACGGCGCCGGCTTCGTCGCCGGCGCGGCGCCGGCCCCGACGCAGACTTCGCCCGCAGGCTGGCTTGCGCCCGCCGCGGCCTTGGCCGTGATCACGTTGTTGCGGCGCCGCCAACTTGCGTAATCGTTCGACCTAGTAGATCGCGGCACTTGATGGCCGCAACGGGATGCCCGCCCGAAACGAGCCCTGCGCGCTCATCCTCGTAAAACAGGTTTTGGCCCTTGGCACCCAGCCATGTGCCGGCATGGCGGCCAAACGGTTGCACGCGGTGCGGCACCGACGGCAGCGGTTGGCGAACCGGGTGGTCGGCGATTTGCACGATGGGCCCCGGCGACGTAAAGCGCGCAGCGAGGCGGTCGCGCAAGGCCGCCGCACGCGCTTGCACGATGCCCCAATCTACGGCTCGAGCCATCTGCGGCAATATCTCGCGCGGCATGCGGAATTCCGGGATGCCGTACAGGAATGCAATGCTGCGTTCGGTTGCGCGAGCTGAAGCGCGGTCACTGCACTGGGCGGCCACGAAATACGCGTCGGCTCCCTGTTCGCGCAGTCTGGTGCCAAGGCGCCACGCCTGGGTCATTCCGACTTTTGCAAGCGGGCCGTAGAACGCGGCATACACGACGTGCGGCAAGGGCCCGAATGGGCAGTGGCAGCTTGCGGGGTCGGCGGCGCACAGCGGTTCGAAAATGCATTCTGGCGTCTCGAGGCCAAGGCACGTCAGACAGGCAAAGTCGGAAGTGACTGGCGCCTGGGTCGGGCACGGCTCATGTGTGCCGGATCGCCAGCGGCCAATGCAAGTGCGCGTTCCGGAGACCTTCCAAGAGAATGCTCCCGCAAGCGCGAGGGGGACAGGCGGGCCGCCTGCGGCGGACGCGGCAATAAGGATTGGAACGCCCTGGTCGTCGCCCGCTGCGATCAAGTGTAGAGGGAGCCCGATTTCCTCCCCCTTACGCGGGCCGGCCAACTTGCCCGCGGCGGGCACGCTAGCCATCCCACGGGTGCCGGTCCAGGATGAGGTCCGCGACGCGCGCCGCCCAACCGGCCGGCACTGCCGCGGGGTCGGTGAAAAGCTGGCTGCCAGGCAGGGCCTCGTGGACGTGGCGGCCCGTCGCCAGCTTTGCGTGATGGGCGGCAAGCCACGCCGCTGCGGTACGCTCGTGGACGCGCACATCCAACTCAACGTGGCCGTCGGCGGCGCGGCGAACGGGACTCGCGGCATCGGCGTGGCCCGCCCACTTTTCCTGGAAGCTCGCGACGTTGGGCCGGCCATTGTCAAGTGGGCCGCGGTGCAGGCGCGTCGCGGGCAACTCGTTGCCGTCTGCGACAATCTGGAGGAGAATTTCCTTCTCGTCGGGGCTCGCCGCCGTGGCTGTGCGTCGCACGGTGAAGCCCGCGTCATCAAGGCCGGACGCCAGGGCGCGCGCGGCCCTCTGAAATTGGGGAAGGACGATGTCGAGGCGATCCGTTCGTGGCCGCAAGAGCAAGCCGGCCCAACACGCATTCTGGGTGCGCAATGCGTCGTGCATGGTCGCCGCAGGCTCGCCGTGGGGCGGCGCGGGGAAGAAGAAGCGGACGTCGGGACGGGTACGGTAGGCCCGGGCCGCGTCACCTGCCAGGCGCAGCGTCTCCGGCTGCACGGCGGCGGCGCAGTTGCGCGCCGGGTCCACTGGATCCACAACGACCAAGGCAGCATCGTCATCGCGCAAGTTGTCGGCGCCCATCGCGATGTGGCGTGGTTGCGCGTCGGCGGCCAACCACCTAACGACGCCTGCGAAGGAACCGAAGTGGGCGACAAGGACTTCTGCGAGATAACCCGAGAAACCGCCGGTTGCCGTTTGGGCGCCGTAGCAGCCGATGCCCTTGAGGAAGCGCTTGAGGAGTCGGGTTGCGTCGCGGCCGGCGGAGTCGAGGTTGGCGGCCACCCATGCCGTGTGGAAGGGCGTGCGGTCGACGGCGCTCATTTTGGCCGAAGCCTCAGGGACGCGGTAGGCCGGCACCAGGTCGACGGTGCGGCCTTGGTAGGTGCCAATGAGGTACGGGTGCTGGGCATACCGGGTGTGGGCGTCGGTAAGAAGACCTGTGCCGATGTCAAGGGCGATGCGTTCCAACCGTTCGACGGGCACCGATGGGTCGACAAGAACGAAGAGGTCGATGTCGGCGGAGCCTGCGAGCCACGTGTCCTTTGCCACGGAGCCTTGCACCGTCGCACGGCCCGGGACTCCCTGCCGAGCAAGTTGTGCGTCGGCCGCGGCTAGGAGTTCGGCAACGACGCGCGCGCCGTCGCTGCGTTCCTGCGGCGCCGGTGTAATGCGGGCGAGAACATCGCGCTCCAACGGCGACAGCTCAGGTGGCAGGGCGGCTTGGCCGGGCGACCGCGGTGGGGCGACCGGCGTCGTCGGTGCTTTGGGCGCAGGTTCTTGGGGGCGTTTCATCGTGCGGCTCCCAAGTCGAGTTGCGCCTGTTGCGGGCCGGTCGGGCGGTCGGCGACAAGGTGGTCAGCGCCCGTCGCCTTGAGTAGAACGCGGCGCAGCAGGTCTTCCACAGTGTCGCTTTCGAGGAGCGGGTCGCCGTCGTCGAGGGCCAAGAGGGGGTCGCGCGGCGGCACGAGTACGTGCGGGCTGGCGCGGCGGGCAAAGAGGTCCCGGTACGCTCGGCGTGTGCCGTCGCCGACGACGACGCGGCGCAGGTCGTCGGGAATGCTCTGGAAACCGGCGTGCATGAGTTCCGCCTGGAAGATGGGGCGGCCGAGGGCCATCTGCAAGGCGGCTAGCGCGAGGCGAACGCGGTCCGCTTCGCTGCGCGGCGTTTCCTGGAGAACGCGGTGCAGCCGTTGGTGGAGTGACCAGTGGGCTTCGGGGTTCTGCAATTGGTAGAGTTTTGATGGGGGGCGCTCCATTTCGCGCAGTACGCCGGCGTCGGACAGGGCTTGCAGGTAACCTGCGATGGTTAGGCGATGGGCCGGCGCGCCGCCGCCGTCGAGAAGGACGCGCGTGATACCGCTAATGGAGTCGGTACCTGTGCGTTTCAAGTGCTCGACGATGCGGTCGCGCAGAGTCGCCGTCCTTACGAGCGCGCGCCGACTGGGTTCAGGTGCTGCGGAGGCGTCGGAGGGGCCGGGGGACCCCGAGGGCGTCGGGGGCGCAGGCGGCGTAGGAGGCTCAGGGAGCGCAGGGCTCGCAGCGACGGCGTCGCCTTGGCGACCGGGTGGGAATGCGCCGGGTTCGGCAACTGCGTCTCCGTCGTCGGCTCCCTCCATGGCTTGGTCACAAACCCGATGACAATAAAGGTGCCTGGGGGGAGGCGGGCGAAATGTCCTGGCGGCGCGAAGCTGGCTATTTCAAGGCCGCTTCGGGTAGATAAGGAGCTTAAGAGGGCTTTTTCATCCCGCCCTGGCCTTTATATAGTGTCGCAAGGTTGGGTCGAACCACCCCTATAAGGGGGAAGGACACCCGACATGGCGGTCATCCACATCCAAAACGTCGTAGCAAGCACCTCGATCGGCGAGGAGCTTGACCTGAACGCCATCAGTGCCACGTTCTCCAACGCGGAGTACGAACCCGAGCAATTCCCCGGCCTGGTTTTCCGCGTGCCTGAGCCCAAGACCGCCGCCCTCATCTTCCGCAGCGGCAAGGTCGTCTGCACCGGCGCCAAGTCCATCGAAGAGGTCCACACCGCAGTCGGTATCGTCTGCGATCAACTCCGGGCCAACGGTTTCGAGACCATCGACGACCCAGAGATCACCATCCAGAACATCGTCGCCACAAGCGACCTCGGCGCCGAGCTGAACCTCAACGCCATCGCCATCGGCCTCGGCCTCGAGAACGTCGAATACGAACCCGAGCAGTTCCCCGGTCTCGTTTACCGCCTCACTGACCCCAAGGTCGTCGTCTTGATTTTCGGCTCGGGCAAACTCGTTTGCACCGGCGCTCGCAAGAAGGAAGACGCCGAAGAAGCCGTCGACAAGATCACGGCCGAGCTTAGCAGCCTAGGATTGCTTTTCTGAAGCACGCCAACGGTCAACCCAGGTCTGGCCGCCGTTCGCACACGAAAGCGCCTTAAAGCGGGCAGGGAAATCGTCGCCCGACTAGTATGTACCCGGCCGGTGTGTTCCGCCTTGCAGTCGCGCTGGCCTTCCTGAGCCTCGGCACGTGGGTGCTCTTGCTGTCCGTGCGGCACCGGCTGCACCGCGCGTTCAGCCTACTGATGTTCAACCTGGCCACCGTTTACACGGCAACCGCAGTCCTCCCGGACATCACGTGGGCCCCCGTGGTTTGGCGCATCGCGCAAATTGCCCTCCCGTTTGCCATCGTGAATTTCGCCCTCGTCTTCCACCGTGTCCATCGCCACGACGCCCAACCACACATGCCCGCCTGGTGGCTGGTGGCCCGATGGGGCACGGTTGCAAGCCTCGTCGTCGCCATCGCGACATACATGATTCGTCCGGAATGGTTTGCTGACAACACATGGACATGGGTCGTCGCAGTCCATGCCTGGCCCGTGGCCGCCGCGGCGGCCTCCGCCCTGATGGCTTGGGACTACGCCAAGACCGAACCCGGGCAGCACCGCGTTGCGTTGGGACTTTTCGCCCTGGCCTTTCTGCCCCATCCCGCAATGCAGGGAGCGTTCCGGCTCCTGGAGACGTTCCTGGCGCCGTCGGACTTTGAAGGCTGGACCTTCGGGCTTAGCATTGCGGCCCTCGCCCTGTCGGTGTGCGCCGCCGCGATTCTTGTGTGGGCCCGCCTCCCAGGGGACCACGCGTCGCAAGCGGTCGCGACAGGCGCTCTCATGCTTACGCCACTTGCGGTGGCCAGCGCCGGCGCGGTCGAGTTGGCGGGCCTTCAAATCAGCCCGATTAGCAGCCAGGTGATGCTAGTCGTCGTCGGCGCCGTGTGGAACCTCCTGTTTGCTGGCTTGGTTGCCTACTCCATCCTGCGCTTCAACCTGTTCAGCCTCGATCCGCGCTTCAAGGCCGTCGTTCGGGAAGGCGTTTTCGTCGCCATCTTCGGCGTCCTGCTTTTCGTCGTGGAACAGATGCTGCAACAGGCCATTTCGAGTTCGACTGCCGGCTCGTTCAACCTCGGCATCGTGGTCGCCCTCGTCGTGTGCGGCGTCGTCACGGTTGGCTTGATTCCGGTCCGCCGCGGCTGCTTGCGCCTGGCCGAACGCGTCGCTCACTCGCGGCACACCGACGATGGGCGGCGGCGCGGCCTGGAAATCTATCGCGCTGCCTTCGAGGCGGCCAACCAGGATGGCGTCATCACCCGCCGTGAGCGTGACGCGCTGCATCGGTTGGCCTCATCGCTCGGGCTCGGCGCAAAGCAAACTCGGGAAATCGAAGCCGGCCTTCCGGCTGCCGCACAGGGGACTGCAGCCGCGGCCTAGGCGTCTTATTCAGTGGCGCACTCGGTTGAGTTCTTGACCTGGCACAGGAAGAATTGCAGCCGGCGCTTGGAGCCATACTTGCGGGCTGTTGCCCGCAGCCGGTAACACTTCACATCAGACCCGGAGGGCGGCGGAATGAGACGAGCCTGCTGGTCGGCGAGTTTCCAGATGGCGCGCACGGCGGCCTCTGTCGACTCGATGAGGTTGACAATCATGGCCTCGCGCGCCAGGGCCTCGCCCGGCGCCGGAAAAAGCGGGCCGTCGAGGCGTGACGGCATGGGGACACTGACGGTCGGCGGCGCCGTGCGTATGGAGACAAGGGACGGCCCGACCAGCGTCACCGAAGTCTTGGACTTGGGCTTGGTGGGTTTGGCCATGGTTAGACCCCCGGTGGAGGCGAAGCAATGCAGGCGTCGGGGCCGCTGCCGCACGTGCCGACGTACTTGCCTTTGCGGGTGTCTTGCTGGCCGGCCTGCCTGAGCAGGGCCGAGATCCGGCTGTTCGTCGCGTTGTCGTAGGTCATCTTCGTTGGGTCGCCAGTCACGGAGTCGCCACCACGACGCGATTCGCTCATGGCGCCTTAATGGTTTGCCAGCGCCTGGCCGGCCGCCGGCCTCGCGTCAAACCGGGCCGCTTTTCCGTCGCCTAGGACGCGCAACCTGCGTGCGCTGGATTCTGCTTGGGCTGCCCCTTCTGTTCGTAGTCCCCCAGGCCGCTGCCACATTCGTCGCCGAGGTCGCCGGCACGAATCCTGATGCAAACGCCACCCAGCGCAGCCAGCCAGCAAAACTTGCCTACCTCGACGCCAACGGCAACGGCCGGCCAGACCGCATTGACCCGAAGGAGCCGCTCTATCTCGATATGGACGCTTCAGCAACCATCAGTTACGGCGACGTAGGCATCCTGCCCGGCGCCTTCGCCTCCGACGCGCAAGTGCCAGCACCTGCAGCAATCGCGCCCGCCGAAACCGCCGACGACACGCCCGCGGTGGCCGCGCAGCCCACCGACTCTTGGCGTTCGCTCGACTGGATCCTGGTTGCCCCTGCCGTGGCAAACCTCGGGGGGCTTGCAATGCTGGCCCGGGCGCAATGGCCGCGCAACCCATTCAAGTGAAGACAGGCCGTCGAAACGCATGACGCCACGGCCGTGCCGAACCGGGGACGCACACGCCCATCAAGCAGCCACCGCGGTCGGCGGCCTCTTATACCATTCCACTTTGGGCCGCTCGCCCGGCATGCTTTAACAGGCGTGCCGACCGAAAAAACCGGGGCGGTAGATCAGTTGGAAGATCGCGTCCTTGGCATGGACGAGGCCAGGGGTTCGAATCCCCTCCGCTCCACTCGCGCACGACGTCCTTGCCCCGCGCACCGATGCCGCACCGCCCTGCGGGGCGGCGCGTCCGCCCCTAAGGCCGCGTGACCGCGGCCTCAGGGTCCCCCTCGCTGCGCTCGGGCGCATTGACATCGCTACGCGAAGTCAACGCGGGGAAGTGGCCTAGCTGGTTAGGGCGGGGCACTCATAATGCCCAGGTCGTGGGTTCAACTCCCATCTTCCCCATTCAAACTCCGGCTGTATCAATACAAGAGGAAGATTTGGATTTTGGCCGGGCACCCTGCGTTGACCAGCCCGATTGGGTCAACGCACGGGGCTGCAAGATGGCGCCGAAACCACCCAAACGCCTAATAGTCGCCGATTCTCGACGCGATTAATGGCTGTAATGGGGTCGCGTTCGCGTCTTGGTGCCTGGGGCTTGGTTCTCGTCCTGCTCGTCGGCGTGCTTCCGGTGCCGGCCGAAGCGGCTACGGGTAGTCTAACCCTGAACATCAACAATTCAAGTGGCACGCTTTGGACAGCCACCTCGCTGCGTTGCGAACTTCGCGACACGAGCGGCAATCTCCTTAGTACTGTCATGAGCACGAGCGGCTATTGCTACTGGAGCAGTCTGACGTCGGCCGACTACAGGGTGAGGGTGTGGAAGCCGGCGGATGGCGGAAGTCTCGGCGACGAGTATTGGGGCGTGGCGTTTGTCACCTCAAGTCTCGGAACCCAAACCTTTACTCGAAACTCGCCACACACGGCGCCCGGCTCCAGCGTTCCATCAGGCTCGACAACGGCGAATGTAGGCGGCACAACGAGCCAGTCCATCACGGTCAAGAACACGCTCCCCAGCACTTGGAACGTGATGGTTCTCTGTGCCTGGGACGTTGCCGGAGATTCCAGTCACGACAAGGAAATCACGACCGCCTTCCAGAGCATGCCCAGCCAAACTTCGACTACCTTCACGTGCAACCTCGTGGCCGACTCGGCGATGGCTGGAAAGACATACAAGTTCGGTTACGCAATCAAGACCGACTATCTTGGCGGCGCCATCTGGATTACGGACAGTTATTGGACGAGTGCAACCCTGGTCGTTGCCCAATCGGCATCGGTTCCCGGTGTTCCGCAGAGTTTTAGTGTGGCTGCCGGGGACACTCAAGTCGGGT
>CAZVJB010000032.1:0-15286 GCA_964627625.1 uncultured Halobacteriales archaeon | reverse complement strand
CGTGGCGCGCGCGCCCGCGCACCGCGTTGGCAAACGCGCGCCGCGAGACGGGTGCCGCGGCCGCCAGCAAGACGGCGATGTGGCGCGGCCGGTCCATGGCAATCTTGCTCACGACAAACCTCCGGCGCCATCGCGGGAGTGCTGGTGTTCGGCTACCTTGGAAAGGCGGTTGAGGATGAGGTTGCGGCGGCGCGACCTTCGCCAACTCTGCAGGCTCGTGGCAAGAGGAAGAATGAGGGCGATTGGCAGGGCGGTCGCGATGGACCACTTTGCCCCCCACATGAGGAGCCACAGGATTGGGGCGGCCGAAGCGAACAGGAACACGATGGCGAAGAAGGGCAAGAAGGGCGCACGAGCCTGGCGAAGCAGCGCCTCGCGGGTGGGGCCGTCGAGGTGCTCGGCGCGCGCGACCAGGGCGCGGCCGCGTTTGGCAAAGGCATCGCGAACAACGTCCATGGCCTCGCGGTAGCCACGGCTGCGTCGCGTATTTTCGGCAAAGCGTGTCGGCGTGAAGCGCACCGTCTCGACAGCGCCGCTTTCCAGTTCCAGGCCGAGTCCCGTCTGTGTGACTTTGCCGTCCGACGATGCAAACGGTGAGACGAAGGCGCCCGTGACGTCGTAACTTGCGGGGTATGCGGCCGCGACCTGGTCCCACGCGATGAAAGGCCGGTGCCAGCGCACAACCATCATGCGACTCGGCGCAATCCCGTTCTCGTGGATGCGCACGGGGCTTCGCCAGAGCGCAAACACGAGGAGAAGAACGGCTCCGACTGGCGCGGCGTAGACGGCGTAAAGGAGGCCCTGGTTGGCGCGCACAAAGTTTTCCAGCGAACCCATGGCGAAGACCACGACGCAGAGGATGAGGCCAGCATACAGGATTGGGTGCGCCCGCGGCGGGCGGTATTCCCACAGAAGGTCACCTCGGTCCTGCACAGTTTGGGCAGGCGCGGGGTGGAAAAGCGTTTGCCGGCGGCTCGGGAGCGCGACGCGACCACGGACGGTCCGCCGAACACGCCGAAAAGGAAAGCGTGACGAGCCCATGGATTGCACGAATCCCATCAAGCGAGCGAAACGTGTTGTTACAAAGGCCAGACGGAGGGCCTCACCAAACCGACGACGTCGACTTCCACGACCCGGCCCTCATGATGCAATTCTTGCGATTGGGACACGAAGGCCCCCGGTCGGGGCGAGCAGGCACGCGAAGCGATGCCATGCGAGGCCACGACGGGCCTTCGGCCCCGCAGGCCACGCCGTCTCAGCGCTGCGGCGCTTCGACGGCTAGGGTTTGGCAGCCAAGCAGCGAAGCGCGCGATGGCGGGGCCGCCGGGGGCCGCCGACGCGCCGCACGATCAACCGATGAAACCGATGAAATTGATACGGCGGTGGGTCCGCCGAACACGCCGAACCCGAGGACGGCCGACCGACTTGGCTACGCAACGTTCATCAACGGTGTGACCGAGTGGCCCGTGACGATGGCTGACGTCTAGAGCCACCCGCCAATCGTCGGCGTGTCCAGGAACGCAGAATCGTAGAACCTATCCGCTTCCGCCGGGACATCGGCCCAAGGCACACCTAGGCGGTGGAGAATCTCGGCCCGGATGGCAAGGTCAGCCGCCATGTCGCCCAACTTGATGCCGGCGGCGTCGGCCACGGATACATCGTATCCCGTGTCGTCGACCATGTGGTAAATGGCACCGGCCAATAGGTCCCGACCTGCGAGCCTGCGCAGCACGTCGAAGAGGCCGTCGCGCACATTTTCAGGCAGAACGGGCCACGCGCCCATCTGCCCAAGGTTGGCATGCGGTTCAAGGTCGCCTTGCTCGCTCAGGGTTTCCACAAGGACGGCCCCGTTGCTCCGGCGAAAGCCGAACCACCGAAGGTCTGCCCCAAGATGGTACGGCCGCATGACCGCATCTTGTGCGTCAAGGGGGGCCAGGGCCAACTGCCACGCCTCATCCGGAGAGCCTGCTTCGTCGGCATCGCCAGTTGGTGTCTGCGGCCACGTCTCCGGCAGAAACCACTCGGCGCCGCGTTCCAGCTGCGCCGCGATTTCCTTGTCGACGTCGCCCCACATTCCGGCTTGGCGTGCCGCCTTTTCGAAGGCCTGGTGGACGCCGTCGGCGCGAGCCTGGTCCTTTGCCAGCCGCGTCGGATTCGTGTTGTCGCTCACTTGCGCCTTGAATTCGGCCTCGAGGTTTCCGCCCTCTGCGACCTCGACGCCCCGGCAACAACGGTTGACGTAGATTTCGGTCCGGCGGCCAAAGTAGACGTGGAACGGGAAGTACCTGCAATGCGCGGGCCGCTCCTCGTAGGCCGTACACCGGCGGTCTTTGAGAAGGGCGCAGGCGCCGCAGGAACCCTGAAACGATACTAGGATCATCTCGCCGGCGCGCGCGACTGGGAGGGCCGGAAACTTCGTGCGCAGTTTGGCAAGTTCGGGCCCGCTAACCTCCGGCGTGAACGTGCAGCAGAAGCCACAATCCTCCAGGCAGCGGTAACGCAACCCGGAGAGTTCCCCTCGGTCCACACGGGCGCCAGCCGGACGCGCCATTCATACTTTGGCGAGGGCCAGCCAACTGACTGCCGCGCCGCTTGCAGGGATGCGTTCATCGTTCGTCTGCTTGTAGCCCGCCTTCGCCGAGAATGCACTCATGCAAAACGCAGCAACCGGGCAGACGCCGCAGCGCGGCCGCCGCGCGACGCAGACGAGGCGCCCGTGATCGATGATGCGGTGCGTGTAGACCGTCCACGAAACTTCCGGGATGAGTTTCTCGAGAGCCTGCGCCATCTTGTCTGGATTGACGTGGCTGGACAACCCCAGCAGCCTGTTGATGCGCAGCATGTGGGTATCGACTGTGACGCCGGCCGCGACGCCGAAGGCGGTGCCGAGAACGGCCGTTGCGGTCTTCTTGCCGACGCCTGGAAGTGCACGCAAGGCGTCTACGTCTCGCGGAACCGCGGCGTTATGCTTGGCAACTATGATCCGGGAAAGGGCACGGATGTGCCTCGCCTTGGTGCGCCACAAGCCTATGGAGTTGATGATGGCCTCGATGGCACCGTCGGGGGCGACGGCCAGAGTGCGCGCATCCGGGAACCGGGCAAACAGTGGCCGCGTGACATGGTTGACTGCAACGTCCGTCGTCTGCGCCGAAAGCACGGTCGCGACTAGTAGTTGGAAGGGCGACCTGTGGGCCAACGCACACGTCGAGCGCGCATACGAGGCGGCCAAGGCTTGGTCGATGGCACGAGCCCGACCGCGTCGTTGGGCGGCGGATTCGCGTGGCACAGGCGCGCGCACGCAAAGCGGCCGTAAAGAGCCGCTCGGCGGACTCCTCATAGAGCCGCTAGCGGCGGCGCCCGGGAGGGAACCAGGCCAGTAGGAGTGCGACCACCGTGATGGCAAGGATAGAAACGCCTACGGCGAAGAAATCCCAGTGACGTGGGAGGTTGGCAAATTCCGTCATGCCGCCGAGGCTTGCCAACAGGCCCGTGAACATGAACACTAACGTAATCGTGGTCAACCGCTTGACGGCGACGTTTGTTTGACTCTGCAGTTGCGCAAAATACGTTTCGTGGGCCAGCACCGCGACTTCCTTGACATGGTCGAGACGCTCCGTCAGCCGCGTCGTGTGGTCAGCAACGTCACGTAGGTAGATTGCGGTGTCCTCGTGGATGTTCGGGTATTCGCCCTTTTCCAAGGCCACCATTGCCTCGCGCATCGGAAAAATCGTCTTGCGCACCTGGCTTGCGATGTGCTTGAAAGCCTGAATCTTGTGCAGCTCGCCACTCTCGGGGCTCTCCAGGATGCCTTCCTCCATCGCCTCGATGCGGTCTTCAAGGTCGTCCATGAGGGGGAAGTAGGCGTCGACGATGGCGTCGAGAACCTGGTAGAAGACGTGGTCAATCGTGGAGGTTTTTGGTCCGGCCTTGGTGCCAAGCAGCCGCTTCTCGATAGCGTCCAATTCCGCGACCGGATCCGTGCATGCCGTAATCAAGAAGTCGGGGCCGAGGAAAATGCCCACCGTCAGCCACGATAGTTCATCGCCCTCGTGGTTCCAGCGCGGCGCCCGCGCGACGACGAACGTCAAGTTGTCGTAGTCCTCTACCTTGGGCCGCTGCCGGTGCGAACGGACATCCTCGATGGCTAACGGGTGCAGGTTGAACACGGAACCCAACGCCTCGAGTTTATCGGCGGCGAGGCCTTCGAGCCGGATCCAAACGTGGGTGGGCCCCCATGCAAGGTCGCGGGCCGCCTCGGGTGCAAGGTTCGCGGATTCGCACCAAGCCCCATTGGAGAACTGCAGGAGCCGCACGTTGCCCGCGAGGCTCTAACCCCCATATATGGGCAATGAATCGAGGAGCCCGCGCGCTCGGCTAGGTGCCCTTGCGTGGCTTGGGCCGCTTGGGCGGCGCGGACTTGTGCTCCAACTTGATTGCGTCTTCTGGGCTGATTCCCAACTGCTGACGCAGTTGTTCCAACATGGAGCGTTCCTTGAGGGAAAGTTGGCCGTCCGACCAGGCCATCTGCGCTTGGCGCAGGAAGATGGCGTCCCGTTCAGCCGGGGCAAGGGTGCCCACGGGCTGCACGCCCGGGACGGCGGCGGAGGCCAGGCGCTCCGCCAGCCGTTGGATGGGGTGAAGGGCGAAGAGAAGGAGCCCGGCCGCAACGGCGCCCACAATCCAATTCGTCCCCCACTGACTGAAGAAGGCCTGCACGAGTTGGGCCACGACGAAGAACGCCCCCAGGAAGATGGCCGCGATGGTGCCACGGCTGATGCTCCACTTGAGTTTGAGCTGGATGTCGAACGCCCCATGGCGCAGGAGAGCGTAGCCTACGAGGAAAGGCGTCAGCAGGAAGGCGGCCCCAAAAACGACGACCGCAAACGGGCTTGCCTGTTCAGACCCCTGCGTCCGCAGGGCCAGAAACACCGCGTAGAGCACCGCCATCGTGCCAAGCAGCGCGAGGTACGTCAAGGCCAGACGGCGAAGACCTGCCGCGGCGTTATTTGCGAGGCGCAGCAAGACCCACACGAGGACGAGGGATCCCGCCAGGCTGAGGGGGGCGGTGAACCAGGTAGCCGGCAGCGAGAAGAGGTCCGTTAGCGGCAGGCGGTCCGTTAGCGGCAGGCGGTAGTCCGGCAAGAAGCCCGTCGTGCCCAGGAGCACAGTGATGGTGCGGAAGCCGAACCACGTCCCGTGCAGGGCAAATCCAAGGGATACCAGCAGGCGCTCGTGGGCGCGCGGCGCGGCAGGTCTGGCAACCACAAAGAGCGCGCAGACGAGGCCGATGGCCATGCTTTGGGGAGCGCTCCGTAGGAGGTAGAGTGGACCGTGCGCGTCAACCACGACGCGTCCCAGCTCGGCGTCGACGTGGCCCGTCTCAACCAAGCCCGGAAACGCCAGCACCGCCCAGGCCAGGGCCAGGAACGCCGCCGCGGAAGCCCACGGCAGCCACCGGTTGCGAGCGAGCCACGCCCGAGGCCACAAGTAGCGGGCAAGAAACAGGGCCGCCCAGCACAAGTAGTAGAAGTCAAGTACTGCGGCCAAGGCGTCCAGCGCAAGCGTTGCCTCAAGATCGCCCGCGCGATTGGCCGAGACGGCAATCGTCCCGACGGTTTGCAGGAGTCCGGCGAGAAACAGCATCGCCGAAAAGGCCCGCGTGGCCGGGTCGCGCCGGTTCAACACGATGAGCCATACCGCGACGGCCGCGCAGAGCACACCCGATGCGATGGCTGGGGCCGCTTCTGCCTGCAACCCGAAGGCCACGCCCGTAGACCTGGAAGCGGGGTTAAAGGCTAGCCGGAACCCCGGTCGCAACCGTCAAGTCCCCCCACCCGTCACGCGCCCCCATGGCCAAGGCGGCGATTCGCAATCTGGGCATCCAGGCAATCGACCACATCGACTTCGTCGTGCACGACTTGGAGCGCTCCAAGAAGTTCTACACTGACCGCATGGACTTCGCCGTGACCGCACAATCGAACAAGAAGTACGAGGGCGAAACGGGCGAGCGCTCCGTCGTACTCGACGCTGCCCGCGTGCGCGTCCAATGCACGGCACCACTTGACAAGGACTCGCATGCCGGCCGCTTCCTAAATGGTCACCCCGACGGTGTACGCACGCTCGCCTTCCGCGTCGCGTCGCTTGAGCACACATGGAAGATCCTGGAGAAACGCGGCGCCAATTTCCTCTACCAGATCCAGGGCAAGCCGGGCTACCGCTGGTTTGGGATTGCGACACCTCTTGGCGACGTCGAATACCGATTCATCGAGAAGGACGGCCCCATCGTGGCCGCCGAGGCGCCCGGGGAAAAGACGCAAGGCACATTCGATCCCCGCCTCTCTCCCGTCGTCCACGCGCCCGGCAAAGCCGGCTCCGGCGGCAACCGCCACCGCTTCACCCACATGGACCACGTCACGTCCAACACCCGCGAGATGCGCAGCCTGACGAATTGGTACAAGGAGGTTCTTGGCATGGAGCACTTCTGGGACATCCGATTCCATACACGCGACTCGAACCCGAAGATGACGGGCGGGTCGGGGCTGCAATCCATCGTCATGTGGGATCCCACGTGCAACATCAAGTTCGCCACCAACGAACCATTGCGGCCGAATTACCACAACAGTCAGATTGCCAAATTTGTGGCGGATAACAAAGGCCCCGGCGTACAGCACATCGCCTTCTCGACGCGCTCCATCATGGATGTGATTCCAAACATGCGCAAATCCGGCGTGAAATTCCTTGAGACCCCCGACGCCTACTACGACATGCTGCCCAAGCGCTTGGCAGAAAAGGCCGTGGACAACCTCAAGGAGGATATCGAGGAACTGCGCAAGCGCAAGATTCTGGTCGACGGCAAGGACCACCGTTACCTTCTGCAGATTTTCATGCAGGAGGCAAGCCTCCTCTACAACGAGGCGGCGGCGGGGCCGTTCTTCTACGAGGTCATCCAGCGCCACGGCGATCAGGGCTTCGGCGAGGGAAACTTCCGCGCCCTCTTCGAAAGTATCGAGCGGCAGCAAACCGGTCAGAAGCCGATGGGTGTCCGCACCGTGCAGAATCCGTACCTAATGGATTGAAGTGTGCCCGGATGGGGCAAGCCATCCGTCCGGCCCGTTTTACCCGTATTTAAATACCAATTTTGCCCGCCTCTTGGCAAGCCGCTGGACTGGCCGACGCTGGACGGCGCGCGGTTCCAAGTAGCAGCACGCCTTTGGGACCATCATGAAGCTCGTCCAGTTCGATGCCGGCTCCGGCCCCCGCGCCGGACTTGTCCGCAAGACCTTCGTCGTCGACCTCCACCAGGCAAACGGCTTCATCCCAACCGACCTGGATGAGGTCGTGAAGAGCCCGGCCAGCCTGGAACGAGCCCGCGCCTTGGAGATTTCCTGCCCCGACCGCTCCGTCCTGCGGCGCCGCTCCGAAGTCAAGGTCTTGCGCGAAGTGGACGCCTAAGGACGTCCAGGTTGATTGGGTAGCGGAACCGAGGCTCCGCCGGGCGTGGCGGATGCTAGGAGGCCGACTGAGGCGTGCCCGGAGGGCACGACGATGGAGGCCGACGCCGCAGCCGCCCGCACGGCGAAGCCGCAGGTGCTACACAAGCAATCTGGATGTCCATAGCGCCGTTACGTCCCCTTCCGGCCGCGTCGGCCCGACAGCGCCACGGCCAGGAACGCGACGAGCCCCGCCCCGGCCACCAAGGCAGCAATCAGGCCGATGCCTTGCAGCAACGTCACCTCAGTGACGCCGGCTGCCGACGCCGGCCCGGGCGCCGCCGCCTCATGCGGGCTGATGGCATACGTGCTCGTGTGGCTGACTTCGGCGAAGGCGACGCGCCGCTCCTCGTCGTAGCCGGCCGCGAACACGACGAGGTCATCGGCTGCCGTCGCGCCGTCCACGTGGCCGCTCTCGGCGGCGTTGGTCAAGTCGACCCACGAGTCGCCGTCGAAGTAGTCGATGGCCATGGCCGGCGAACCCTCCGGGGCGGACAGTTCGATGCGGATGCGCGCCTCGGGCGTCGGGCCGAGGGGCTCGATGTGCAGGTAGAGCAGGGCGCCCGCGTCAACGGGCACCGGGATGGGAAGGTCCTGGACGGTAGCGGCCACGTCCACGTTGGCGCGGATGTCGCACGGCGCCACCCGGCATGCGTAGGTGAGGTGGACTCCTTCCGCGGGCTCAAGGACAGCGGTCGTCGCGTTCGCATCGAGGGCATGGAGGGTCCGGTCCGTCGTGAGCGGGTACACGCTCGCCGCGGGCAGGCCGACAGCGACGCCCGGGCAATCGAGGAGGACTGGCTCAATGCGGACGACCTGCTGGCCCGTGGCGGTGTCCGCCGCGAAGACGTAGGCGTCCTGCCCCGTGAAGACGGCGCTAGACGCGTGGGAAACAGAGGGCAGGCGCAGGCAAGCGAAACGGGAGTGGCCGGACACGGGGTCGTAGATGATGATGCGGTCCTCGTACTTGCCGCCGCCATTGATGGTGTTGTTCATGCCGCCGAAGAGCAGGATGTGCTGGCCGTCGAACGCGACGCTGGCGCTGTTGAACGAACGGCCCGTGACGAGGCGGATTGGTTGCGGTAGGAACGTGTCGGCGGCCGGGTCGTAGCGGAAGACGCCGTCGTAAACGGATTCGTTGCCGGGGGACAGCCGGCCGCTGAACAGGTAAACCGCGTCGCCGGCGAAGGCGCCCGGTCCTTGGGTGAACGAGGGCGCAGGCTGGTCCTGGGGCAGGATTGGACCAAACGTAATGTTGTCCGCCACGGGGTCGTAGCGCACGACGCGGCACGGGCCCGTGATGGCGACGTTGCCGCCGCAGCCACCGAAGATATCGATGGTCGCCCCGTCCCACGCCGCCGTCGCGAGGTACGTCGACCAGGGCATCAGCGTCGGCATGATGGTCACGGTCTCCGTCGCGGGATCGAAGCGCAGGATTGTCCGCGGCCACGTCGAGTCGCGCGGGATGCCCATGGGTGGATTCTCCTGCCCGCCAAAGATGTAGACGGCCTGGCCGTCCCATGCAGCAGCCAGACCCATGCGGCGCTCGGGCATGCGGGCATCGAGCAGACGGACCTCGTTGGTGCTTGGGTCGAACGCGACGATCTGGTCCGTGCCGTTGCCGTCCGGGCCCCATCCACCGAACACGTAGGCCAGCTCGCCGGTCCAGACGGCGGCGGACTGCCGCATGTTGAAGGGAAGGGTGGCTTCGGCTGCGTCGCCCTGGGGAGGTGATCCCGCCTGCACGGGGATCGCGAGCATCACAGCAATGGCCAACATCCACCAACGCATGAAGGAGGAAGGCAGCTGGTGACCATTTCTAGGTTTGCTTGACGTATGGCTCAGGTCTCATGAAAAACGTCGCCGCGCCCCGGCCGTGTCGCGCTAGGACGAGCTTCTGGTGCCCTTTTTGCCCTGGCGTGCATCCGGGAGCCAACGCCCATGCTTGACTACCACCGCCTCGGCACCGTGCCCGCCAAGCACCACATCCAGTTGCAGCGCAAGAAAGCCGACATGGTGGACGGCTGCCCCGTGTACTACGAACACTGCCTGACGCGCAAGGGCTTCGACGCAGGCTACACCATCGCTTACCGCAAGAACAACCCCGCCCAGGAAGTGTCGGCCAAGTTAGCGAAACTCAAGGACACGTTTGAGCCGGTGGAATCGGGGCCGATGCGTCGCCGCCACGTGCGCGCCCCCGGGGCCGCTGGGAAGGGGACAATGTGGGAATCCCTGCGCATCATGCTGGGCAACGACGATGTGCGAATCGGCACCTCTCAGCCGACCGTGATGGACACAGGACTAGTCCAAAACGGCGACGGCGACATCCTGCTATTTTTACACGAAGGCACGGGTACGTTGCACTCGGAACTGGGCGACCTCGAGCTGCGCCGCCACGACTACGTCTGGATACCGCGCGGCCTTGTGCATCGCATCCGCTTTGCCGCGTCGGACGCCAAGCACGGCAAGGCGAAGCCGCACGTTCTGTGGATTGAGTGCCGCGGCGGCCTCGAGATTCCCAGCAATTTCCGCAATCCCGTAGGACAGCTCCGGATGGATGCCCCGTATTCGCACCGCGATTTCCGTCGGCCGCAGAAACTATCCAAGGCATCCGACGACGACTCCGACGACGCCGGACACTACGTTGTCCTGCACAAGCGCGCGGACGCATTCACGACCCGCAAGTTACCGCACCATCCCTTCGACGTCGTCGGCTGGGACGGCACCGCTTACCCGATCGCCTTCAACATTCACGACTACCAACCCAAGACAGGTCTCGTCCATCTGCCGCCCCCTGTCCACACGACGTTCATCGGCGGCAAGGGCGCCTTCGTCATTTGCTCCTTCGTGCCGCGCAAAGTGGATTATCACCCGAAAGCGATTCCGTGCCCGTACCCGCATTCCTCAGTGGACTGCGACGAGATGCTCTGGTACGTTGAGGGCAACTTCACGAGCCGCAAGGGCGTCGGCCCGGCGTCAATCAGTCTGCACCCGGCCGGCATACCGCACGCACCGCAACCCGGCCGCTACGAGGCGAGTTTCGGTTCCGACAGGACCGATGAGATGGCGGTCATGGTGGACACCTTCAAACCGATGCACCTCACCAAGACGGCGCTAGCGTACGAAGACGCGACGTACCACGGCTCCTGGATGGCGCCAAAAACGTCGGGAACGTACGTGGATTGATGTCCATTTCGTCGACTCGTGCGGCCGTATCTCAAGTCGCAAGGGCTAATGCCGAATCCCAGGCCCCTCGCGCATGGCCTCGACCGATTGGTCATGCAACAGGCCGGCGCTGGAGCAAGGCAGAATTGCCCAAGGACTTGGCAATGCAGGTTTTCTAGCCAAAACATTCATGTAGATGGATGTGCTAAGCACTTCCAAGCTGTGGCATCCACAATGCTGCACAACTTGGTGACTTCCATGGACCTCCGCGAAATCAAGGGCATTGGCCCCGCAAAGCAACAGAAACTGCGCGCTGCAGGAATTAGCACCGTCGAGGGCCTCGCCCGCGCTGACCCCGCAAAACTCGCAACCGACGCCGGCATCCCGCTGGCCCAGGTGCGCGAGATGCGCGCCCGTGCCGCCGGCCTCTCCGCCGTGCAGGACGCAAAGGCGTTCGGCCCCGCTTCCGTTCCAACCATCGCGAGCGAAGCCGTCAAGGGCCTACAGGATGCAGTCTCCATGACACTGGATCGCCTCGCCGAGGAACTCGCGCAGGCCCAGAAATCCCTCGCCAAACTGCAGAAGCAGGCGCAAGAGGCCGGCGCCGAACTCATGCAGGAAGCCAAGACGCCGGAAGGCCGCAAGCGCATCGCCGTTGCCAGCCGCGAGATGGCCGAAGACTACGCCTCGCAGGCGCAAGACGCCGCCAAGAAGGCCATCGCCTACGTGCAAGCCAACGCGCCGGACGCGATCGCTGCGGCACGCCACCAAATCCAGGACGCTGCGAACAAGCTCGCGGTCCTTGCCGAGCGCACCCAGGTCACCCTCAAAACCGAGGCTGCAAAGGTCAAAGCCGCAAACGAGAAACTCGTGAAGTCGGCCAAGAACGGCTTCAAGGCGGCGTGACCGCCGATCTGTAATCCGCCGAGCCCGCCGAACGCGCCGAACGGGCCGGCGGCCACCGCCATCTACGCGTTTCGGTGGTCTCGGCGTGTTCGGCGGACCCGCCGTCGTATCGGTTTCATCGGTTGATCGGGCGGCGACGGCGTCACCTACGGCGCGGCGTCGTCGTATCTGTTCTATCTGTTTCATCGGTTGATAGTCCGGTACGTCGGCGGCCCCCGGCGGTCCCGCCATCGCGCGCTTCGCGGCTCGGCTGCCACTCCCTCGCACGACTCGCTGCGCTCGTCTGCTCGCCCCGACCGGGGGCCTTCGTGTTCAACCCGCAAGAATGGCATCTTTTGGGCCTGGCCGTGGAAGTCGCCGTCGGCGGAACGATTGAGGCCCGCCCGATGGACGTTGTACCAACACGTTTTCCGTGAATTCCATGAGTTCCGTGGTTCTACCGGGTTTCGTGCAAGTCGTGGTTTCCCGCATCGGCAAACCTTCAAGCCCCGCCCCCTTGGGACTCCTGCATGTCGGACAACAGCCTCGCCGGGAAACGCGCCGTCATCTTCGGCGTCGCTTCGGATGACTCCATCGCCTGGGCTATCGCGCAAGAATTGGCCGCCCACGGCGCGACTTGCATCATGGGTTACCAGAAGCGCTTCCTCAGCCGGGTGCTGCAACTCTTCAAGGACAAGCCGTGGATTGAGGGATACCTCGAGTGCGACGTGGCCACGGAAGAGTCGGTTGCCAAGTTCTTCGAAGAAGCCAAAGTCAAGCACCCGGGCAACTTCGACATGATGGTGCACTGCATCGGCTTTGCACCCGCATCAGCCTTGCAAGACGAAGTGGTAAAGACAACGGAAGCGGACTGGAACACCGCGCTCACGGTCTCTGCATATTCGCTTGTGCGCCTAACCCGCCACACCATGCCGGCCATGAACCCTGGCGGCGCCATCATTAGCCTCACCTACCTCGGCGCCGACCGCTTCGTTCCCGGCTACCGCGTCATGTCCGCCGCCAAGGCCGCCTTGCAAGAACTCACGCGCGACCTTGCCTTCACCTGCGGCCGGGAAAAGCAGGTGCGCGTCAACGCCATTTCCGCCGGGCCCATTCGAACCCTCGCCGCATCAGGAGTTCCTGGGTTCAGCATGATTCTCGACTGGATGAAGCACGCCGCGCCCTTGGGTCGCAACGTGTCGCAGCAGGACGTTGCAAAATCTGCTTTCTTCCTTCTGAGTGACCTCGCATCGGGCGTCACCGGCCAGATTCTGTTCGTCGACGCAGGCTACAGCATCATGGGCGTGCCCCCAGATCTGGACAAGATGGTTCTACCGGGACAGACTACTCCGACGGGTGGCGCGACAAGCAGCACGACGCCAGCATCACCGCCTGTTGCGCCGTCGGCGCCGAAGGCTCAACCGCTGATTTTCGGCAAGAGGCCGTCGTAGGCCCGTCATGCTGCATCCTTCCCGCCGCGTATTGCTAGCGCTTGCGGGTGCCGGCCTTCTGTTGTTCGTCGTCTTCAGCTGGGTTGTATCAGCCCACCTGCTCGACGACTCGGACCTGCGGCTTAACGCGTGGGTCGAGCGGCATGTGGGAAGTACCATTCTGGGCGTTCCATGGTCCACGCTCACATCCATCGGCGCTGGCACGATGGCCACCGCCGCCGTCGGAGCGGGAGCCTTCCTCGCATGGCGTGCGGGAGCGGGTCGCACGGCGCTTATCATCGTGGTCGTTGCAATCATGGGCGGCATCTTGGTGGATGGTTTCAAGTCCGCGTACGCCCGGCCGTATCCGCCGCATGACAGTTACGCGTTTTCCGCTGGCAACGGCACCCAGGACTTCTGCCCGCCCCAGGCGAGATGCAATTCCGATGCAGATGGCAACATCACCATCTATTGCCCAGAAGGCGCCCGATGCAACTTCTACTTTGACCAGGAATTCCGCAATGGGACCCTTGAAGATAAACGCGCGGCCAATGGAACTTATGTTGCCGCCAATCTGGATACATTCCCGACGCGACCTGGCCGCGCGTATCCCAGCGGGCACACGATGGGCGCGACCCTGAGTTGGGGGCTGGCGCTGATCCTCGGAACCCGCGCAGTGCAGGGCCGGTGCCGTCTTGACGGCTGGGCCGTTGGCATCTGGGCGGCTGTCGCGTTCGTTGGCGGCGTCTCCCGCGTCCCGGTGCACTCCCACTGGTGGACGGACGTCGTCGGCTCCTGGCTTCTCGGCGGAGCCCTCTTGGCGCTCGCAATCGCCTTGGACGACGCGCTGCAAAAGCCGTCGCCGCCCGAAGCCGAATCGGACAATGCTGCTTAGAACCACGACCTCCATGCCCGTATGCAAGCCATGCAGCCCAAGCGAATCTTGCCCCTCATCGCCGTGGCGGGGCTGGCACTCTTTGTCGCAACCGCGCTAGACGTCCATTTCGGCGGCTGGTTTTCGACGGCCTTCGACACGAGGGCAAACGACGCGGTGCTCCGGCTCCAGGACGCGGGATTTCCGGCCGGCGACGTGGGCGCCGTACTGTCGCTACCGGGTTCCGGACCAGTCGATGCGCCGCTTGTCGTGCTGGCGGCCCTGTTCATGGTCGCGTTGCGCCGGTGGGACCTTGCGGCCTGGACCGCGGCAGTGCCCATTGCGGGCGGCCGCCTCATTGACATTCTTAAAGAAGCGTTTCAGCGCGGTTTCCCGCCGGGCGAAATTCGTTTCACGACAGGCTTCGGCGAGGCAGCCTCTGAGGTGCGCAACCCAGATCCTTTCATTGGCCCAGCCTTCGCCTTCCCAAGCGGGCACACGCTAGGTGCCGTGCTTGCCATCGGCCTCGCGATTCTGTTGCCGCTTGAGGGTTGGATACGTCACCGGCGCGTGCCTGATGCAACCGCGTGGCGCCTGCGGCGCTGGGCGCTCGCCTTGTGCGCGCTCGTCGCGGTCGCAACCGGCGTGGCCCGCGTTCTCTTGACAGTCCATTGGACCACGGACGTGGTTGCATCGTGGGGACTCGCTGTCGCCATGCTTGCCGGCGTCCTTGCGGCAACGGATTGGGGCACATCGTCGGCTTTAGATGCCGGACGCGGTGGCCGCACCGTGCGCGTCCTCGGGTTCACCGGCATGCCGGGCAGCGGCAAGTCGGAGGCCATGGAGGTCGCAAAGCAGCGCGGCATCCCCGTTGTCCGCATGGGTGACCTCATTTGGGAGGAAGTCGAGCGGCGCGGTTTGCCGCGTGATGCCAAGAACGTCGGCGAAGTTGCAAACGGCATGCGTCAAACGCACGGCCCCGATATATGGAGCAAGCGCACGGTCGAAAAGGTCCGCCACGTGGCGCGCGGGAAAAGTCTCGTTATAATCGACGGAGTTCGCAGCGACGCGGAGGTCGAAACTTTCCGCCGTGAACTTGGCGGCGACTTCGTCCTCGTTGCAATCCACACGGACCGCCACCACCGCTTCGAACGCATGCTGGCTCGCGGCCGCGCCGACGACCCGAAAGAGGAATCCATCCTGCAGGAACGCGATGCCCGTGAGATTGGCTGGGGAATGGCCCAAAGCATCGCGCTTGCGGACGAGATGCTGGTCAACGACGGCGGCCTCGCGCAATTCCGGGCTAATGTCGCCGCTCTGCTGGACCGGTTGGCCGGCGCGCCGCGCTGAAGAGCCCGGTAACCCCCTTGAAATTGGCCTCCGACCCATTCCCGCAGTCCTCCGACGGTGGCGGCGCGTACACCTTGATGGAATGGAAAGAT
>CAZVJB010000031.1:0-20654 GCA_964627625.1 uncultured Halobacteriales archaeon | reverse complement strand
CGGAGGACGCCGGCCGACCTTTTCCCAGTTTGACGGCTTCATCGGTTGGTCGAGCGGCGCGTTGGCGACGCGCGCAGGCGTATCGGTTTCATCGGTTTCATCGGTTGGTCGTGCGGCGCGTCGGTGGCCCCCGGCGGCCCCGCCTTCCACGCTCGCTTCGCATCGCGCGCAGGCCCGCCAAGCCCTCGCACGACTCGCTGCGCTCGTATGCTCGCCGTCCCGCGGCCCTTCCGGGCCGCCATCAGCGCCGTCTCGCTCTTCGAGCTCGACGGCTCGGCCGGGGGCAATTCATCCTGCCATTCCTTCATGACGGCGCCGCCGTCGGAGGACTGCGGAAATGGGTCGATGGTCTTCATCAAGCAGGTTTTGCGCAGTTCGCGTGCTTCGCGGCTTCGTCGCCTTGCCTACGAATCGCCTTTGCCCTTGCGTCGACTTTCGCGGGGCTCCGGCTCGGCCGCTTGATTATCCGCTTCCTGGCTTTCCTGTTTCTTGCGATGCCTGCGTCGCATGTAGAGGTCAAGACCCCATGGTGCGCCAATTAGGACCACGACCGTGACCAGGAGCATCACCTTTGAGTCGCTTGACGCATTGCTAAAGTTGGAACTGTTGCCGGTCAGGTCGTCGACCCAGAGTTTCACGAGCCCGATCCACGGCAATTCGCCACGGGCCTTGCCGAGAATGTAGTCCACCCGGACAGGGTCGTATCCTGTGCCCCTGAACGTGCCTGGACATTGGTCGGCCTGGCCGTTATTGTCGCCGCGCGTGATGAAGCCGGATGCGCTGGGGCCAAGGGAGCCGCCGTGGTTCGGTTCAAGATTACAATTTGCCAGGTCGAACAGGCGTTTGTCGCCGAGGCCGGGTGCGTGGTCGATGGGCGGGTCCATGCCGGGAACGGTGTAGGTGCCGTCGGAGTTGATTTCGACCCAGAACAGGGCGCGATGGATGATGGGCGTCTGCCTTGTATCAGCACCTCCCTGATGCGGGCGGTACACAATGACGTCGCCGCCGCTGCCGTAATGACTGCTTGTGTCGGGCTGGATGGCCGTCGCGACTTGGTCAGGCCAGAAGACCCGCCGCACGAAGACTAGGTCGCCGGGATCAATGGTGCCAATGCGCCCATACGAGGATGCCGTGCAGTCCTTGCCGAGCTGCGGTCCGGGATGATCGGGGTACGCACCTTCACAATGCATCATGCTGCCGGATGTCACGACCACCACCGGGTAGCCGCCGGCGATGGATTGCCCCGTAAGCCCGTACAATAGGCTGACGAGGAGGGCGATGGCCAATATTCCAATCAGAATCTCGCGCAGCAGGGGAAACGGCCGGTCTTTGCGTGTGAGGAAACGGTGCAACGCGGGCGCCTTCTCTTGCAACCACGTCCCGGCGCCCGTCATTGCTCGTGCCATGGGGCCCCAGTAAAACAGCGTTGCGGATGCGCCGCCTCGGCAAGCCCGCGCCGTCCCCAACCGTCCGCCGCCGCCCGCACGGCGTGGCGCTGCGCCCACCCCAAGGGGTTTATGCGCGCGGCCAATCGATTATTGCGATGACCCCGGTGGATGCCAGGAGTCGCCCGACCGCGGTGCACGCGGCTTCGGCGCTGCTGCCGACAAAGTACGGGGACTTCCGCGTCCACGTCTACCGCGACGTGCCGACTGGCAAGGAGCATGCGGCCATCGTCAAGGGCGATGTCGCAGGCGACGACTCCATCCTTGTGCGCATCCACAGTGAATGCCTCACGGGCGACATCTTCGGGTCGCGCCGCTGTGACTGCGGTGCACAACTGCAGGAGTCGCTGCGCCTCATCGAAAAGGCGAGCCGCGGCCTAGTGCTTTACCTTCGGCAGGAAGGGCGCGACATCGGATTGACGAACAAGATTCTCGCCTACGAACTGCAGGAGCAAGGCTTGGACACGGTGGAGGCGAACCTGGAACTCGGGCACCCCGTGGACGCGCGCAGTTATGAGGCGGCCAAGGACATCTTGGACGACCTGGGAGTGACGAAAATCCGTCTGCTTACCAACAACCCGCGCAAGGTCGAAGCGATGCGCGCCTTGGGTTTCGACTGCGCGGAACGCATTCCGCTTGAAATTGCGCCCAATGACGTGAACCGCGGGTACCTCGAGACAAAGAGGGACAAGCTGGGGCACCTCCTGGGCCAGGTCTGACCAGCGGCGACTCATCCACCATGAATGTCCACGGCTCCGGCGTGCTCCCGGTGGCACGGCGTTCGACAACACCAAAACCGCCCCACAACCGCTATCACGGCCGACGGCGGACGTTGAGGTATGAACGGCACACGCATGGTTGTCTTCGTACTGGGCATTGCCCTAGTCATTGTCGGCGCTTGGATGCTCTTCGTCCAGACGGGCGCAGATCGTTGGGTTCCCCTCGGAGTTGCCGGGGCAGGGCTCATCGTCCTGATTGGCCTCATGGTCGTCGGGTTCTCGGAGAACGCCACCTCGGAACGCAAGGTTGTCCACGAAGAACGCGTCGTTGACGACCGCTACCACCGCTAGACTCGAAAGTCGAGTTTTGACCTCTTCCCCTTCCCCAATTTCTGATTTTCTTAGCGTCGTCCCTTCGCGCGCCTTTTGCGCAGCTCTTCGGCCATTTTGACCCAGCCGATTGAACGGGTCGCAAGAAGCGCCAGGCCAATCCATAGCACCATCATGGTGGCAAACCCGCCCGTGGTCGGCCCGGGGGCGATGGGAACGCTGGCTGCCGACACTGGAGGCGCCACCGTGACTACCACGATGTCTGCTGTCACAGATTGGCCGTCACTGACCTCGAAAACGAATCGTAGTTCATGGTCTGGGCCGTAGGCCGGTGCAACAAAGGTGGGCGTGGCAGAGGTCGCATCAGACAACGTGACAAGGGGACCGTCAAGTTGCGTCCAGGCAAACGTGACGGCGTCGTCATCGGGGTCACCCGAGCTACTTGCATCCAGGGTGACCATGCCGCGTTCCTTCACCGTCAAGTCCACGCCGGCATAGGCCAGCGGGGGCTGGTTCACGGCCGGCCCGGCGGGCCCAGGGACATCCCGCACGGTCACGTTGACATAATCGAGCGGCGACGAAATCGCGCCCTGGGAAACCGTGAGGGCAAATCCGAGAACCACAATCTGGCCGGGTTCGATCATCGGCGCGACGAAGGTGGCATTTGCCGCGTCATCGCCCAGCAACGCAACTTCGACACCTGACACCTGGCTCCAAGCGTACCCAAATCCGGCGTGCGTCATGCGGCACGCGGAGCCGGCCAAGTGGTTGATTGTGTCTTCGTCGATGGTGACGTCGTCGCCGGCGTCCGCAACGAGGGGGTTGCACGAGCCCGGCCCTTCGTCGGCGGGTTCGGATTGTCCTGACACGCCGGGACGGTCGTCATCCCCCGGTTGAATGGAGGGGATTGCGATCTGCATCGAGTGCGTGACGGACGTCATGGCACCCGCGTTGTCGCAGATGGTCAGCGTGACCGTGTACAAGCCCTCGGCGGTGTAAACATGGACGGGCGAAGCCACCGTGGACGTAGTGCCGTCGCCGAAATCCCATAGGTAGCACGTGATTGTGCCGTCCGAGTCACTGCTTGCGTCGGTAAACATCACGTCCGCATTGGGTGCTGCCGTCGTTGGCATGGAGAACTCGGCAACCGGCGGCACGTTGGCCGGCACGTTGACGCCAGCTTCGATTGACGCGGCACTCTTGCCGAGGCAGTTGACCGCGGCGACCGTATAGTAGTACGAGGCTGCATACGACACGCCCGTGTCGATGAAGGTCGTTGCCGGGGTGGCTGGGGCAACACCGTACAAGGCGCGCGGCCATGATGTGACTCCCGAGGGGAAGACGGTGGCATAGGGCGTCGCGCCTTCACTTCCTGGCCCGGCCGTGCCGCGGTAAATGTGGTAGCCCTCAAGCCAATTGCAGTTGTTGTTGTTCGGTGCAGGGGCCGACCAGGTGAGGGTAACGGAAGGGCCAGGGCCGGACGCCGGCGCCGCCAGGACCGGCAGCGCGGGCAAGGTTACATCCGCCGTCGCTTCCGTGCTTGCGGTGCTCTCCAAATCGATGGGAGCCGTGCATGCCGCGTGCACGACGTAACCATAGGTGGAGCCGACCGTAAGCGGGAAGCCGGGGACCAAGCCGTTGTCCGTCCAAGTGGTGATTGGGTCCGCGACCGTCTTTTCAAGCGTGTAAGGCCCGCCTGCCGCGCCGCGGTAGATGTTGTAGGAGTTTCCTGCCGTGCAGTCGCTCCACTCGGCACCGGTCAAGCCCGTCCAGTCCAGCTGCACTTTCCTGGCGGTCGCGGCGGAATAAGCCGGATTGCCAAACGGCCGGGCGGTAAGGCTCGTCGGTGTGAGGGGCGCAATCGGTGTAATGAAGCCCGCAACAGGGCTTTGCAAACTCTCGCCGACGCAGTTGACTGCACTTACGGCATACGCGTACGTGTTGCCGGCCAAGATTGTCGTGTCGTCAAACTGTAGTGGTGGCGCCGTCGTCGGCGCTCCCCAGCCGGAAAGAGCGCGCGGCGCGACTGGTACAATCGTCCACGACTGCGGTGTTCCGGTCACGAGGCCGACCGGGTTGAACAGGCCGACGCCGTTGTCCTGGCGGTAGATGCGGTAGCCTTCTTCCCAGTTGCAGTTGTTGTTATTCGCGCCGGGATCAGTCCATGCAAGGCGGACGCGCGGCGGACCAGTCAGCAAGATGGCCGTCGGCGCCGCCGGCGTGTTGGGCACGGTGACGGCTGCGGTTGCGGGGAAGCTGTCGCCGCTCTCCTTGTAGGGGACAGGCGTGTTGCAGTATCCGTGAATGTTGTAAGTGTACGTGCTGCCTGCAACCACGGTAGAATCCGTAAAGGTCGTTGCTGCGCCGGCGTCCGTGAGGAAAACGCCGTCACGGTAGACTGCGTAGGCTTCGATGCCCGACGAGCATCCTCCGGAGGCAATCGTGCCGCCAACGGCGGTCCAGTCTAGCTGCACCTTCTTCGGGCCGGCCACCGCGTATGCAGGGTCACCGTAGGGCATGGCAACAAGACCGAAAGGCGCCGCAACCGAGACGGGGCTCACAAAGCTCTGGTCGACGCAATTGATGGCGGCCACCTGGTAGACGTAGGTGTTTCCTGGCGCGACCGCTGTGTCATCGAAGAAGAGCGCGGGCGCCGTGCCAGGTGCCGTCGCGGGGTTCGTGATGGCGCGCCAGCTCGGCGGTGCAAAGCCGGCGACAGCTCCTGCGGGCTGGATGGTTTGGTAGATACTGATTGCTCCGGCGTTCGTGCCCTTGAACAAGTAGTACCCTTCTTCCCAGCCGTTGCAGTTGGCGTTGTTGGCGCCAGCGTCGGCCCAGGAAACCCGGATTGTGGTCGCGCTAATGGCATTGGCAACGGGCGCCGACGGCGCGAAGGGCCGCTTAACGTCCGCCGTCATAACGGTGCTCTGCGCGCTCTGGAATGCAGGCGATGTGCAGTAGGCCGTTACGGCGTAGTCGAACGTGTTGCCCAGCGACGGCGAGGCGCCGAGCGATGCGGTCACATCCGTAAACGTCGTCGCTGGCGACAAAACGGTGCCGACCAAAACGAACGTGGGTGGTCCAGCCGGGCTGCGGTAGACCTTGTAACCCGTAATCGACGGGCAACCGCCGAAGACCGTGACTGCATTCCAGTCAAGCCGAACGCTCTTGCAGATTGCGAGGGCGGGCGGTTGGCACGGTGCCGCAGGCGGGTTCGTTGCGCCATACACGGGCGCCCCGTACGGCTGCACCTTGAGGCCGGTTGGCGCATCGGGCGGCGTGCCGACCGTGACCGTCACGAGGTTGCTGTGCGGACTTTCGCCGACGCAGTTGAGGGCCGTAACTTCGTAATCGTAGCTGGCGTCCGACGTGACGCCGAAATCCGTCCATGTGGTTGCCGTGACTCCCGTTATGATGGGCGGTCCGGGGATATCGACAACGCCCGTAAAAGGTGGCCCGCGGCGGTAGACGTTGTAGGTGAGCACGTAGGGCGGGGTCGGGGAGGTGTAGAGTCCGCAGCCGTTTGGTTTGTCCGCGGCGCCGGGGGTTGTATCGGGAATGGTCCACGTCAGGACGATAGACGGCCCACCGGCCGACGAACCTGCGAGGTTGATGGGCTTCTGCGGGACCTTGACTTCAGACCAGAAATAGGTACTAAGAGAGCCCTCCCCAATGCAGTTGACGGCCGCGACCTTGTACGAGTAGTCGCCGTAGGCTGTCATGCTGGCATCGATGAACGTCATGGCAACCGTCGTTCCGTCGGGCGCGGCGGCGCCGGCCCAACTGCCGACGTATGTGTAGGTGCCCGTGCCGTCATTGGAGGGCGCGCGGTAGACGCGATAGGACAGGATTGGAATGCCACCGTCCGAGACAGGCGCGCTCCAGAAAATCTTGGCTTGCCGGGTCGGGATTGTACTGTCGCCCGGTGAGGCGTACGGGAACAAGACGACTCCCGTAATGTCAGGTGCCCCCGGCACGCCTGATGCGTCGTTGCCCTTGAGAATCAGGACATTGCCGTTGTCCATGCCGGAAAGAATCTCGGGCCTGCAGTCGCCGGTAGTATCGCCCATGGAAATGGGAGCAATTGGAACGCCCGTGGTGGTGGCGGCCGCTGGGTACGTCCACAATTGAATTGGCGCGCCCGCGGACTGCTTCACAGCGACAATCTGGCGCTCCATCGAACCGAAGACGAATTCCGAATAGCCGTTGCCGTCGTTCTTCGTAAGGTCCACCAGGCCTCCGCCGCCTTGCGACTGAGGATTGTTCGTCGTGCCCCGGCGTGGCAGTAGGCCTTTGTCCTGGAATGCCCCGGCCGAGAATCCGCGAACAAGAACGTCGCCCCACTTCGGGGCATCATCCACGAAAACGGAATATTCGACATTCACAATCTCTGGGTTACCGCCATCGACGTCGCCGACTGCCGGCGTGTTCCATAGGTAGGCCGCGCCGCCGTCGTCATTTCGGGTCACGAGGCTGCCTGCCGCGGCCAGGTTGGAGGCCACAGCCGTGTCCATGATGACCCCGAGGCTGGCGCCGTTTCTTCCGTTGATGATGATCTCTGGATTGCCGTTACCGTCCAGGTCAGCGAGGGCAATGCCGCGGATGCCCGTTGTCATCGACAACGAAGTCTCGCCGCCATTGGCTGTCCCGCATTGGGCCAGCGCCGCCGTCGGGTTGCACAGGTAGACGTTTCCGACCGTATTAGAAAATGCGCCATCCGCGATGAGGACCTCCAGGCCCGGATGGCCAGCGCGCAATTCAGCCAGCACAGGAGTGGCGCGGTAGCCAGTGGTGCCCGGAAGAAGTGTTGAGAATTCTTTGGTGAGGATTCCGCTCACCAGCTTTGCGCCGCTCATCTGGTAGTCCGTGGTGATGTCAATGTAGAGAACGTCCGCAACGCCATCGCCGGTAACATCCCCGATGACGGGTGGGATACGCTCCACAATCACTCCAGCGCCGGGGTCCGGATTCAACGCCCCCGCGGCCTTCGGGAAGACCGCACCTGTCCGTCCGTTCAGCAGGTCGATGTGGCTCTCGGACGACGTGGTCAAGTCCCCCGCAGAATCGTCGGGGTCCGTGTTCACAAAGCCCCAGTGGACCGCAATTTCAGGCAGCCCGTCGCCGTTCATGTCCCCGGCCGCCAGTGTCACAACCGTCAAGGGAGTTGGCGGGACATTAACCGGCGTGACCGGCTTCACGTACTGGTATTGCCAGGAATAGGCCGCGGAATATCCCCCGGCAGGCTGCTGGAAAAACGCTTGAATTGTCAGGGTGGACTGCGCCTGAGAGGTCGGACGATCGACCGCCGCCGCGAGGTCAAGCTTGCCATCCCCGTTGAGGTCCACGAGAAGTGGCGTCGAGCGGATGGACCCGCCGGTGGCGACAATCAATTCCTGGGCCAACGCCGGCGCTGTCATGTCGGCGCTGCCAATCAAGCCGGATGATGGCAACTTGCCAGTCCCTTGGCGGTTCTGGTGGAAGACCGGCCAATCCGCCGTCGTCGTGACCGAGAATAGCGTGCTATCCTGATTGGACGGCCCTGCGGTTGCTCTGAGTTTGTACTGGCCAAACGTGTCGATGATGAGGTTGCCAAACGTGGCAATCCCGGTGGCAGTATTCGTATTGGCAGTCGCCGTTCCAGATATCCAGCTGCACGTTCGGGGCAAGGCCTGCGCGCCGGTCATGCCGACAACGCACGCCGCCGGCGTGGTCCCTTGGGAAAGCAAAGACAGGGTGATGGTGATGGAGGATGCCGTATATGGGACACCGCCGACCAGGGCCTGCACTTGAAGCGGGGGATTCATGGCAAGCCCGGCCCCGGTGGAAGTGGGTTGGACCAGGAAGTTCAAGGTCCCCGCAAAGACGACGAATGTAACGGTTGGTTTCGAGGGGGAGATTTGCAAATTGCTGTCAGTGGTGTCTGTTGCCGTGTACGTGCTGGTTCCTGCTGTGTTCGAGGAGACCGTGAATGTGGTTCGGCCCGAGGTGTCCGTCAAAACGGGAGCCGGACCGGAAATGGTATCGAGCAATCCGCGCGACGAGCTTAACGTCACGGCCTTGCCGCCCACGAGACATCCCGCCGCCGTCTTCAGTGTCACCGTGATTGTGCTGGTTGCGATGCCATCCGACACGACAGTGGTCGGCGAGGCCACCACCGTGCTCTGGGCGGCGTCCACCGTCGGCGTGCCCGTAAACGATACCGCCGGTTGCTGCGTCACGACGACTGTGTCCGTCGTGTCTGTCGCAGTCAGCGTAGACGAACCTGGGCACGAGGACTTCACCGTGAAGCTAGCTTGGCCCGCCCCAGCGGTGGACGTCGATGCCGGAGAGATTACGTCATTAGCGCCTCGGCTGGAGGCCAGCGTGACTGTCCTGCCGTTGAAGGTGTTTCCGCACGTGTCCTTCAACGTAACCGTGATTGTGCTCGTCGTGGCGCCGTCCGCTGGCACAGACGTCGGGGAAGAGGAAGCGGTGCTGGAAGCCGCCGTCGGCACCGGGGCACCGAAGGTAAGCGAGGCGGTTTGCGTAACCGGTACTCCGCCAATATTCGCCGAAATGCTGGCAGCGCCTCCAGTGCAAGATGAAACCGTACCGGTTGTCTGGCCGGCGGCATTCGTCGCGGTTGACGGCTGCGTGACAGTGTCAGTGGCTCCGCGACTCGAGGAAAGTGTGACGGTCTTCCCGGGGACAGGGCAGCCATTGCCGTCCTTCGCGGTGACCGTGATGGTACTCACGGTTGCGCCGTCCGCAGGCGGCGCCACAGGTGAGCCGGAGACCGTGCTCGTCCCCGCGTTAGCGGTGGTCGGGCTGTACTCGGTCAGGACGACTTGTCCGCCGGCACCGTTGCCGCCCACGCCCGCCGTCGAGCCTGAATTGTATCCCCCTGAGCCCCCTCCACCCGAAGGCGACCCATTGGCTCCGGGCGCGTCGGTCGTCGGGCCGTTGGCACCCTTGCCGCCTCCGCCCCCGCCACCGTTGCCTCCGTTCGAAGTGACTGCGTTCGCGCCTGCCGATGTCGATCCCGCGCCGCCGCCTCCAGCACCGCCATAGGCCGTGGTCCCTGCCGTCCCGCTGCCGCCGCCATACGGATTGGGTGCCGTGCCGATGCTTCCTCCGGGGCTCGTGCCCGGAGTGCCTTGAGGAGCGGCGAGGTTGGGATCACCGCCACCACCGCCACCGCCCTTGGCGAGAACTGTGCTAGTGCTAGAAAACCACGAGTCGCCCCCGTTCGTACCCGGCGCGGCCCCGCTTGCAGGACCGCCGGCCCCACCCGCGCCCACGGTGACCGTGTAGGTTGTCGGATTTGCCACCGGCACGAATTTGCTGGCAAACGCGCCCCCCGCGCCGCCACCGCCGGCCCATGCACCGCTGCTGACTCCTCCACCGCCACCGCCCCCCGCCCATGCTTGAGCGTTGACGCACGTCACGCCGGCCGCCGGCTTGTACGTGCCCGTACCCGTGCACGTGATGACGGAGCCGGAAATTGTGCAGCCGCCCGTTACCGTGGACGACGCCGAATACGTCACGCTGGCGCTCTGCGCTCCCGTGACACTTGACGTGTAAGTACTGGTGCCGGCTGTCGTCGGGCGCTGCGTGTTGTAGAAGACTTGGCCGTTGGAATCCGTCGTTTGCGTGACGCCGGGAGAAATCGTGTCCGTGCCGGGACTGCTCGATGTCAGCGTGACGGACTGGCCGGAAAGACAGACGCCGGCGGCAGTCTTGGCCGTCACGGTCACGGTCGAGCCCGGAGCCCCCAGATTGACCAAAGTGGGCGATGCCGCAATGGTGCTCTGGGCAGCATCGGGCGGCCCGGTTGAAGTGCAAGGAGAGGCGCATGACCCCGGCGTCTCTGTGATGACGACTTGACCACGCGCCCCAGGGCCGCCCGCCTGTGGGGCTGCCGCGAAGCTCGGGTTGCTCCCACCGGATCCGCCGCCGCCGGCCGCGACGCCGGTCACGCCTGGGGCTTCCGCCGCCGTGCCGGCGCCGCCGTTGCCGCCGCCATTGGCCGTCCCCGTCCCTGCTGTGGGTGTGCCGCCGTTGCCGCCTGCACCCGTCGATCCGGCGCCGCCGCCGCCGCCGCCACTTGTAATTGTAGAGGCGACGCCGGTGCCACCATCGCCGCCTTTGAAGGCCGTCGCCAAGGGAATGCTACCGGCCGTGGATCCAAGACCGCCCGGAGAATCGGAAGCACTGGTGCTTCCAGCCCCGCCCGCGCCACCCTGCGCGATGACGGTGCCGGCCGTGGAGAACCAAGACGCTTGCCCCGGGGAACCAGGATTGCCCACCGTGCCGCTGGCCGTACCCCCGGCGCCGCCTGCGCCAACCGTGACCGTGTACGGGGTGCCCGGCGTCACCGTGAGAGCAGGCTTAATGGCATATGCGCCGCCGGCCCCGCCGCCGCCGGAGAATCCGTCCAACGTCCCAAGCACGCCGCCACCGCCGCCGCCGCCACCCCACGTCTCAACCTTGACGCACGTCACGCCGGCCGGCGGCGTGTAACTGCCGCTGGCGGGGTAGGTCGTTGACGCGGGGCCGCCACTCGCGGTGATTGTGACTGGTACCGTGGCGCTCCCTTGATTGGTGCCGCACGCAGCCGTCTGAAAGATGTCGACCTGTAGGGTGTAGGTGGCCGGGGTTGCATGGTTGACAATGTTACCGAACTGCACCCATTGCCCTGCGGCCGCAGGATTTCCCCCGTTACTTTGCCGCGCCACGGTGAGCGTGGTCGCCGTCGTCACGAGGCCGCCGAAGGTTCCGCCCGTGCCCGCGTTGCCGCCAAGGAGGGTTGCGCCACCGAGGCCCCAACCAGCGTTGGGGAACGTCACGATGAGGCAGCCATTCGCGTTCCAGTTGGAATCCGTGCTGAAGTCGAATCGGTACGTCGTCGTCGCACTCGCGACGTAGGACCCCAACGTAGCGGTGAGACTCCCCGGCGTGATGTTCGCATCCACCCCCGGCGCAACCGTAACGCCAGCAAATACCCCCAGAATCAGTAACGCCGAAAACGCAAAGGGTACGCCGCGCGAAATGCTTGCATCGCTCTTCGGTCCCGATCTAACCAGAGCGATTGGGCTACCACGTACTGCGTTAGAGACGACCATTGCACGACCACCGTTCCCCTTGCGAGGACATGCTGGAGCCAGTCTGGCACTACTTGAATATTGTGGCCGGGAGCGGACGGTCGCCTGCCTGAAACTTGACAGGGTTCTAAGGGTCCTCTGGCCGGTGGCAGCAGGTCCGGCCCACCGACGCCGCCGGCGAACCGCGGAAATCGCGGAGACCGCGGAACAGTTTCCGCGTGTTCCGCGCGCTCCGCGGTTTAGTATCGCAGCGGGCGGCCAATTTCATGACAATCCCCGCCAAGGGGAAGTGTCTTGAAATTCCTCTCGCACCACCCGCCCCGACGGCCTAACCACGAACTCCTCGAACCGCACGAAACCATTTTCGTGTTTTTCGCGCAATTCGCGGTTTGGCCCGTGGAGCGGACGCATTTTCATGGCAATTCCGCGCCTAGGTTTCACTCGCCCCCTCCCAAACCCTCTAATCAGATGCCTCAGTCGAGTAAAACGTCCCCGCGACCGGGGTTTCTCTCCTATGTCCGGCCACATCATCGTCCGAGGAGCCCGCGAGCATAACCTCAAGGGCATCGATGTCACGATTCCCCGCAACAAACTGGTCGTCGTGACGGGCCTTTCCGGCTCGGGCAAGAGCTCGCTTGCATTCGACACGATTTACGCCGAGGGCCAACGCCGCTACGTCGAATCCTTGTCCTCGTACGCGCGCCAGTTTCTTGGCCAAATGAAGAAACCCGAAGTCGACCACATCGAAGGACTGTCTCCTGCAATCTCCATCGATCAGAAAACCACTTCAAAAAACCCGCGCAGCACCGTCGGCACGACGACGGAGATTTACGATTATTTGCGCCTGCTTTGGGCCCACGTCGGAACCCCCCACTGCCCGAAGTGCGGCCGCGGCATCGGCAAGATGTCCGTCGACCAAATCGTGGCCGAGACGAAGCACCTGCCGGAAAACGCAAAAATCCAGGTCCTTGCCCCCGTCGTTCGCGACCGCAAAGGCGAGTACAACCGGCTCCTGAAGGACTTGCAGGCACAAGGCTACAGCCGGGTTCGCGTCGACGGCAAGTTCGGCGACATTGACGCGGAGTGGAAACTGGAGAAGACGTACAAGCACTCAATCGACATCGTTGTCGACCGCATCGTCTTGAAGAAAGGCGACGAGGGGGCCACGTTCGACGGCCGCCTCACCGATGCCCTCGAAACTGCCATGAAGGCCGCCGAAGGCCTCGTCATCGTGTGGACGGAAAAGGCGGAACAACTCTACTCCGAGGCATTCGGTTGCCCGGACCACGGCGCCATCCTGCCCGAATTGACGCCGCGCATGTTCAGCTTCAACGCTCCCCACGGGGCGTGCGGCACTTGTTCTGGCCTCGGCTTCTCCATGCAGCCGGACGAGGACAAAATCATCAAAGACAAGACTCGGTCGATTCGACAGGGCGCGTTCCATTCGGACGTCTTCATCATGAAGTCGTGGATGGGCCGCTGGATGGGGCACGTCTGTGCCGAGCTCGGCGTCTCCATCGACATTCCGTGGAAATCGCTTCCCGAGGCGCACAAAGAAATCGTCCTCTTCGGCAGTCCCGACGGCATCGCGACGCGCTGGGGCGGCGAAACCCGCTGGGAAGGCCTTTCCGTTCGCATGCAGCGGCTGCTGAAGGAATCGGAATCCGAGCGCGCCAAGGAACGCATCGCGGCCTTCATGTCGGAACGCCCCTGCGGCGGCTGCAAAGGCTGGCGCCTCAAGCCCGAAGTCCTCGCCGTCACGCTGCACGGCAAGAATATCATCGAGGCGACGCGGCTTGCCGTGAACCATTCGCTTGCTTGGTTCCGTGACTTGCCGGCACACCTCTCGGAGAGAGAGAACAATGTCGCCAGGGAAATTCTCAAAGAAATCGTTGAACGGTTGCGCTTTCTTGATGACGTCGGCCTGAGCTATCTCGACCTTGACCGAACGGCCGGCACGCTCTCAGGCGGCGAATCGCAACGCATCCGCCTCGCCTCGCAGATTGGCTCAGGCCTGCAAGGCGTTCTGTACGTATTGGACGAGCCGTCAATCGGGCTGCACCAGCGCGATAACCACCGCCTGCTTGTGACGCTACGCCGCCTGCGCGACCTTGAGAACACGGTCCTGGTCGTGGAGCATGACGAAGACACCATGCGCGCCGCGGACTGGCTTATCGACCTCGGTCCCGGGGCCGGTGAGCACGGGGGTTACCTGCTGGCCTCGGGAACACCTGCCGACGTCGCAAAGGAACCAAAGTCATTGACAGGTCAGTACCTCGCGGGCAAGCTGCAGGTCCCCGTCCCTCCGTCGCGCCGCGAGGCCAGCGGCAAGGTCATCCGAATCGTCGGCGCCGAAGAGCACAATCTCAAGAAAATCACCGTGGACATTCCGCTCGGCCTGTTCGTCGCGGTGACCGGCGTCTCCGGCTCCGGCAAGTCGACCCTCATCAACGAGACGCTTTACAAGGCCGCCCTCCGGCAGCTTGGGCTCATGGGCGGCGAGCGGCCGGGCAAGCACTCGCGCATCGACGGCTTGGCACAGGTCGACAAGGTCATCGATATCGACCAGTCACCGATTGGCCGGACACCGCGCAGCAACCCGGCAACATACACGGGCGTTTGGACGCCGATTCGCGACCTATTTGCCATGACGCAGGATGCCCGTGCACGCGGCTACAAGACAGGGCGTTTCAGCTTCAACGTGAAGGGCGGCCGCTGCGAAGCCTGCGAAGGCGACGGCGTCGTGAAGATTGAGATGCACTTCCTGCCCGATGTGTACGTTCCGTGCGAAATCTGCAAGGGGGCGCGCTACAACAAGGAGACCCTGCAAGTCAAGTACAAGGGCAAGAACATCCGCGAAGTTCTCGACATGTCCGTCGAGGAGGCGTCCACGTTCTTCGAGAATTTGCCGGCAATCCGCAACAAACTTGCAACCATCCACGACGTCGGGCTCGGCTACATCCGTCTCGGCCAACCCGCAACGCAACTCTCGGGCGGAGAAGCCCAACGCGTCAAACTTGCTACCGAACTATCACGGCGCGGCACCGGACGCACGCTCTACATTCTGGACGAACCGACGACGGGCCTGCACGTGCACGACACCAAACACTTGCTCGGCGTCCTGCAGCGTCTGGTGGACCAAGGAAACACCGTGGTCGTAATCGAGCACAACCTCGATGTCGTCAAGTGCGCCGATTGGGTGATTGACCTCGGCCCCGAAGGCGGCGACGCCGGGGGCCAAGTCGTCGCGGAAGGCACGCCTGAAGAACTCACCCAAGTCAAAGCCAGTTACACGGGTTTCTTCCTGAAGCCCATCCTGAATGGCAAACCCAAACTCGCCGACGGCGCGCCCATCCCGGTGGGACGCCGTCCGCGAAAAGTCGCCGCATAACCATGCCAAGCCGGCGGCCCAGCCCACATCAATAATGGCGGGCTTGCGGGGAACGTTTAAGCCGGACGAAAGCATTCCGTCTGCCATGCCCGCCACGCCCGACGGCCTCTACGTTGTGAGCATCGCGGCGCGCAACGAAACCGGCGCCCTTGCCAAAGTCGCCCGCCTAGTGGCCACGCACAAAATCAACATGCGCGGCTTCATCGCGGACGAGGCCGGCATCCATCTTCTCACATCGAACCGGGCCGAAGTCGAGGCCACCCTCGCCAAAGGCAAACTCAAGTTCTCGACCCGCGAAGTACATGAAGTCCTCCTGGAAGACCGCGTCGGGTCACTTGCCGACTTGTGCGAACGCCTTGCAGCCGCCCGCATCGACATCGTGACCGCATTCGGCCTCACCACAGCGGGCGCCGGCCGCGTCTACATCAACGTCGACGACCTCAAACGCGCGGGGCCCATCCTCGCTGCCGCCACGACAGGACCAATTCTCGGCCTTGAGCGACTGGGCCGGATTGGGAAAACGTAACGCGCCCAGCGAACTGCTTAAGAGAGGCCTCCAAGTCGCCGCGTTTGTGCCCAAGGCCCTTGCCGGCCTCGGGCTCGGCCGGAAAGCCTGCGGCTTCCCGCCCGGTCCTGTAGTGTAGCGGCCAATCATGGTGCCCTCTCACGGCACCGACCCGGGTTCAAATCCCGGCGGGACCACTTCAAAGCTCGAGCAGAGCGAGGAGCTTTGAAGTGGCCAATGGCCGCCGCGAAGCGGACGGCCGAGGAATGCCCGCGGCCGTCGTCGGACGGCCGTGGGCTCCAACAAGTCGCCCGCAGGCGACTTGGGGGCCAGGAACGGCGCAGCGTTGCTTCGTTTTCGAGTGGCCGAGCGCCGGAGGCGGCAACGTGAAGAACCACGAGGACGGTTATCGTGCCTGGACGGGGAATCGGCGGCCATGGCTTGCGACCGATGCGGCCGACCGCTCGATGGTTCGCCGCAGCGGCCCTATTGCAGGTCTTGCGGGGCGCGCGACCCATGGCCCGAGGATCCGGCTGGGCCCATTCCTCGCGCAACGGGGGGCCGAATCGCGGGCGGCATTGCGCTGATCATTTTTGGGCTGGTGCTCATTGGCCACGGCGCCCTGCTTGCGATTGTGTCAACGATCCCGTTGGGCTTCATCATTTACGAGTCGCAAAAAGGAGTCTCGGCCGACGGCGCCCTTGCCTTTGCCTTTTTCGGCCGAGCGCGCCCGGCGCACGAACCCGTTTCGGTCAGGTAATGAGGAACACGAATGTCACGTAACTCAGCAGCACCATGATGAAGGAGTGCCGCAGGCCGAGGACGGCTTTGCCGGAGCCCATCATGCCGGCCACGATGCCGTCGCCGAGGCCTTGCATGATCGCGGCCATGAAGTAGAAGAGTTGGAAATCCTGCAGGTTGAGGCCGCCCGAGGTGATGCCTGCGATCTCCTGGCCGCCGCCGCGTTGGGCGACTTCTCTTGCGGCGTCGCTGGATGCAACGAGTTGTGGTACGAATTGTGAATAGAGCACGGCCGTGACGCCGAGGAAAACGAAGAACGTCACGTAGATGACGACCGTGTACAGGCTCATGTTGACGCGGCGGTCTTGTTCAAGAAACTTGATTTCGCGCGCATCGCGGGCAGCGGCAAGAAGGACGTCGGTTGTGGCGCCGCCGGAGCGGTTGGCTTCCAGAATCAGACTGACGGCCCGCAGGACGAGGGGGGTCTGCACACGGCCGCCGAATCGTTCCAGGGCCTCGTTGAATGGGACGTTCCAGGAGAGTTGGTCAGCCATGCGCTGCACTTCGGGCGACAGCGGGCCGTATTCGCCGCGGGCCGCGACAGCGACGGATTGCGCAAGCGTCAGGCCGCCTTTGTGGCTGGATGCGACGTCGCGCAAGAAGTCGGGGAAGCGCTCTTCGAGCAGACGGATGCGGCGCATCTCGTGGGCCGTGTAGAAGCCGAACGGGCCGAGGGCCACGAGGAGGCCCAAGGAAAGGAAGTGCACCCACGCGTCTTGTGGCAGGTCGAGGAAGGCGCGCCCTTGGAACAGCAGGAGGGCCGGCACAAGGAGGAACAAGGCCCCGGTGGCAGAGGCTACAACAATGATACGTTCGCGGCGCTTCTTGGCGTCGACGAGTTTGACGTAGAGGGGTTCGGGCTTGGCTTGTGCACGAGCAAGCCTGAGCGCAGCAATCAGTCCTATGCCGAAGGCGAGCCCTAGGACTACGAGCGTGCCAAGCAGCGCAGGGCTTTGTGCGACCTCGGCAAGCGCGCCCGCGACTCCGACGCCAAACAGCATGATCAGCAGGAAAATCAGAAAAAGCAGGAAGAATGAGACCACGACGGGCAGGAAGACGACGTTGCGTTTGCCCCCTCGGCGCGCGGCAGCCCGGTTCTTCGTCCCCACAAGGTTGGCAAGGCTTGGCAGCGCACGCGAGCCGGCCATGGAAATCGCCGCAGCCACCTGGGCTGCAAGGACCAGGAAGGGGAAATCCTGGCCGCGGACTCCGTAGCCGACCTCGACGCCGGCATCGACGCGGATGGCAAGCCATGCAGCCGCAACGGCAAAGACGACGATGAAACCGATGCCGACAAATTGGACCACTCGTTGGACTAGGTTGGGGGCAACTTCGGCGGGCCGGCGCAGTGTCTGCGATTGCACGAACGCGAGACACGCCGCAAGGACGATGGCGAGGAAGAAGATGCCGCGGCGCAGTGCGGCACCTTCGAGGAACGAGTTGACAACCGAGGCCCGGGTCAGGACTGACAGGACTAGTAGAGCCACGGCGACGAGGGCGAGCAGGCGCACGAGAAGTGCAAACACCTTGACGGCGGTCGTGCTCTCATCGAGGGCCCGGATTTCTCCAATGGAGCGCGTCGCCGTCGGCGGCTGGGGCGCGGCTAACCATGCAGCCAGCGCCGTCAGCAAGAGTCCGACGCCAACCAGCGTCCCGACATAGATGTCGTAGTACCCCGATGCGGCTGCGATGCCGAGTGCGGCGCCGGCTGCCGTGGTGGCGGCCGCAACGAAGACCAGGACCACAAGCCAGCGGACGCGAATCGCGGCGCGGCTGTGCGTTGAGAGTAGTGGGCGAGCCATGCTAAAAGTTCCCCGAGGCGGCGCAAGACTTCATGCTCATGCCTCCGGCGTCATGATTTTGATAGTCCATGCAAAGCCGAGTTGCGAGAGCGGGATGAGCAGGAAGACCAGCGAGTAACCGAGCAGTAGGGTCTGGTTCGGGTCGCCGCCGAAGCTGCTCATCACGGAGAGGATGACGATCAGGAATAGGGGGGCGGCAACGACGACGGTCACGAACGACTCGGCAAGCACGCCAAGGCTGTCGAGGAAGCGCCGTTGCTCCAGCCGGTTGTCTGCAAGGTATTGGTCCGCCTTGCTTGCGAAGTAGGACTTGAGGTCGCCTCCAGAGGTCAACGCGGTAATCGTGCCCTGGAGGAGGTCCTGGAACTTGGGGCTCGGGGTGCGGTCGATGCCGCGCTGCAGGGCTGTAATGACATCGAGGCCGAGCACGCGCACGTCGCGCACAATCCATGCCGCTTCTTCGGCGACTTCGCCATAGATTGGCTGGGCGGCCAAGGTGGCAAAAAGGGCCTCTGGAGTCGATCCTGCCGCGGACATCGTCGCGAGGTAATTCAGGGAGTACGGGAGTTTGGCGTTAATGTTGCGGGCCCGCGTCATGCCGCGTACGTCCGGCAAGGCGAGGGCGAGGAAGTACACCGCGCCGGCAATGACAAGGGGGGCCGGCAGCAACAGGAAGAAAAAGATGGCGGGCACGTCGAGCGCACCTTGAACCGCGAGCAGGACGAGGAGGATGACTGGGACGATGGTCGCGACCCCGGCGATGCCCGCGATGAGGTACGCAGAACGCAGGTACACGTCCGGCCGGACCGGAATGTGGGCCTTTTTCAAGGCGAGCCCGAGGTGCGCGTTTCTGGTCACGGCGAGCGTGGCGCGCCCGCCGAACAATGTGAAGGCGAGCCGCTCGAATCTACGGACCATGCTCGCCTCCCGCTGGCGGTGCCGCGCGCGCACCCTTGCGGATAGCCTGCAGGAAGTGTTCTGGATCACGGTAGTAGGCGCTCACGGCACGCGACACGTCAGCGTAGTGGCGGATGTTCTCGCGCATCATCCACTCGATGACCTCGATGCGCCGCTTGAACTCCTCCTGCAACTTTTCCTCGGGCAGGTTGCGGGATTCGCGCACTTGCTCGAGGACGTAGGATTTGCCGAGGAAGCGGTGCTTGTCCTCCCGACTGTCCCAGTCGAACACCTTGTTGGTGAGCAGTTCCTTGGTTTCCGGGTCAAAGCCGACGATCTCCGTCACCTCGCGGATGCGACGGGTCATGTGGTCGTGGATGCGCACCTGGCCTTGGATGGCCATGATGTCGAGCGTCTGCAGCATCATGCGGGGCACGTTGATGGGTGCCCCTTCAAGGCGGTACACGGCGCTTGCAACAGAATCCGCGTGCATCGTCGAGTAAACGGCGTGACCCGTGGCCATTGCCTGGAAAAGCGTCAGGGCCTCGGGGCCTCGCACTTCACCAACGAGCAGGTATTCAGGCCGCTGCCGAAGTGCTGCCTCGAGCAGTTTGTACATGTCGATTGTGCCTGCCAGCTTGCCGCCGACGATTTCGCCACCGAAGCCGGTCCGGGTAATCCCCGCAATCCAATTCTCGTGGCTGAGGTTGATTTCGCGCGTGTCCTCAATGGAGACAATCTTCTTTTCGGGCGGGATGAACTGGCTGATGGCATTGAGGCTCGTGGTCTTGCCGGACGCCGTTCCGCCCGCGATCATGAAGCTGGCACCCATCTCCATGACGAACCAGAAGTACGCGGCCATCTCAGTCGACATGGTGCCGGACCTTACCAGGTCCGGGGGCGTCATGGGGTCCGCGCGGAACTTGCGGACCGTGAAGGAGCTGCCGCGCGTCGTCACCTCGCGGCTAAGCGTCGTCTGGAGGCGTGACCCGTCCGGTAGAGTGGCATCCAGGAGCGGGTCCGCGATGCTAATGTGCTTGCCGCAGCGCTGCGCCAAACGGATCACGAAACCGTCCAGTTCCAGTTCATCGTTGAAGACGACGTTGGACCTGAGCGATTCGTACTTGCGGTGGAACAAGTAGATGGGGATGCCAGGGCCGTCGCAGGAGATGTCCTCGAGATGCCCGTCGCGCATCATGATGTCGATGCGCCCGTACCCGAGGAAGTCCCGCACAATGTAGTATTCGATGCGGCTTGCACCTAGCTCGTCGATGCGAATGGCGTAGTCCACGATGGCTTTGCGCGTTGCCTCCACGAGAATCTCGGCCCAGTCCTTCTGGTTCCCCGTCACGACCTTGCGGCCGTCCAGGGTGCGAACCAGCGTGTCACGCAGGAACTCCAGGATCTCAGTCTCGTCGCTCGTGAGCTTCGGTTCGATGACCTCGTAGACGTAGGTCCGCGAGGTTTCATCAAGCAGGATGCGCACCCAGGCGCGGTCCGGGATGATGGGCGTCGATTCGATTTCACGGTGGCCGGCCGGCACCGGAGGAATCTGCGCCACCCCCGGGGGGGCCTCGGCCAGCCGCGCTGCATCGCGGGCCACCGGGCGCTGGGGCAGCATGGACGCCTCGGTGCGCAGGCGCGACCCGAGCCGGGCGCCACCGGGATTGGCCGCGGAGCG
>CAZVJB010000030.1:0-21333 GCA_964627625.1 uncultured Halobacteriales archaeon | reverse complement strand
GGAACGCGTGGACCTCGTCATGTCCGACTTCAAGATGCCCGGCATGGACGGCATCGAGTTTCTGGTCCAAGCCCGCCGCATCTGCCCCGACGTTCCCCGCATCATGATTACGGCCTTCGGCGACAAGGACCTGGCGCAGCGCGCCGTCCTAGAGGCCGTCGTGGACGAGTTCCTCGCCAAGAAAACGGATCCCGCCGAGTTGGCCGGCAGGATCGAAGCCCTCCTGCGCTACGACCCGCCGTCCCCGCGTAGGAAGTAGCATGGCCCCGGACCTGAAGCGGGTCGGAGGCCAGGAATCACCCGGCACGCAAGAGGCCGCCGCGGCCCTCGACGTGGTGACTACACACCGGCTTCGCCGCGGAATGCGTTGGCTTGAGTACGGCGCCAAGCTGGCCGTCGTCGGCGTTGTTTATTTTCTGTCGGGCACGCTTGGCCTGAGCCTTGCCAGTATCAATGCGAGCGCAAGTCCTGTGTGGCCCCCCACGGGCATCGCCATCGCCGCCATGGTCCTCTTCGGTTACCGGATGTGGCCGGCCGTGCTCGCAGGCGCCTTCCTGTTCAACCTGGCGACGGGCACTCCCACCACGAGCTTCCTGATTGGGACGGGCAACACCCTTGAAGGGCTAGCGGGGGCCTGGGCCATGAACCGCTTTGCAGGCGGGCACGCTGCATTCCGCACGCCCAAGGAGGCGCTTGCGTTCGCCCTACTGGCCTGCGGCGCGGCCCCCCTCATCAGTGCGACCATTGGCGTCACAACGTTGACGACGTTTGGCCTGGCGCCCGACGACCTCTTCCGCGCAATCTGGACGACGTGGTACCTTGGCGACGCGACGGGAGCGGTCCTCGTGGCGCCGCTCATCATCCTGTGGGCGCAGCGCCCGAAGATCGAATGGTCCGCCCAGGAGGCAATGGAAGCCGCCTTGCTATTGTTGGCCACATTCGCCATCGGCCTCCTCGTCTTCTCGACCTCGTACCCGACCGCTTACGTCGCGACCCCCATCCTGCTTTGGGCCGCGTTGCGCTTCGGAGCCCGCGAGACCGTCACGGTCTCCACCATCCTCAACGGCTTCGCCGTGGTCGCAACCAGCCAGGGCCGTGGCCCGTTCGCGCTCGCCGACGCCAACCAGTCGCTGCTCACGCTGCAGGGCCACGTCGCCATCACCACCCTCATTGCCCTGTTCCTGGCCATCGTGGTGGCGCAGCGCAAGGAGTCTGAGAAGGGGCTGCGCCGCAGCCGCGACACCCTGGAGAGCAGCGTGGCCGAACGCACGAGCGACCTCCAGAGCAACGTCTCCGTCCTCAACGCCACCCTGGAATCGACCACGGATGGCCTTTTGGTCGTCGACCGCGGTGGCCGCATTGAACGGTACAACAGGCAGTTCGTCGAGATGTGGAACATCCCCCAGGACGTCCTGGACACCCGCGACGACAGCAAGCCCATCGGCGTCGTCCTCAGCCAGCTGGCCAAGCCCGACGATTTCGTGGCGAAGGTCAAGGCCCTCTACGCCGACCCCAAGGCCGACAGCTTCGATGTGCTACACTTCAAGGACGGCCGCGTCGTCGAGCGCTATTCCAAACCGCAGCGCGTGGGCGAAGACATCGTCGGCCGTGTGTGGAGCTTCCGCGACGTGACGGAGCGGCGCCGCGCCGAGGGCCTGCTGCAGGGCGTCCTCGAGAACTCCACGGATGTCATCTACGTCATGGACCGCACAGGCCGCTTCCTTCTGGCCAACCCCGCCTTCGCCGCCATGTTCGGGCGGCGCGTAGCGGAGATCATCGGGAAGGCCGACCAACCCTGGGTCCCGGCAGACGTGCAGGCGGCCGGCAAGAAAGACGATGACCGCGTCTATGCCGCCAACAAACCCATGACCTCGGAATACACGTTTCCAGCCGCCGGCATGCTGCGCACGTTCCACACCATGAAAGCGCCGTTCCTCGACGCGTCCGGGAATGTAATCGGCATCCTGGGCGTCGTCCGCGACATCACGCAACGCAAGCAGGATGACGCCAACCGTGGCCGCTTGGCGTCCGTCGTCGCCGACTCCAACGACGCCATCACCATCCAGAACCTCGACGGTCGCATCACGGCGTGGAACAAAGGCGCGCACGCCATGTACGGGTACACGGAGGCAGAAGCGCTTCAGATGAACATCCGCGACACGGTTCCTGAAGACCGGCGCGAACAAGCCCTCGACTTATTGCGCCAAGCTGAGACGGGCGAACTTGTCGCGTCCTTGGAGACGCAGCGCCGCACGAAGGATGGCCGCATCCTCGACGTTTGGCTTACCACGACGAAGCTTCTTGATGAACAAGGCAAAATCACGGCCATCGCCACCACGGAACGCGACGTCACTGTCCTGCGCGCCGCCGAAAAGGAGCGCCTCGAAGCCTACGAACGCTCCCAGGAAATGGCCCGTCTACAGGAAGTCAACCGCTTCAAGACTCAATTCCTCAACACCGCCGCCCACGAGCTTTGGACCCCGCTGATGCCGCTGCGCGCCCAGGTACACCTGTTGATTAACAGCACGACGACGCCCCCGGCGCCGTCGCAGAAGAAGGCGCTGGGCATCATGGAACGCAACCTGAAGCGCCTAGCGGTCCTACTCGATGACCTGCTCACGGCGGCCAAATCCGAGGCGGGACGACAAGGCATCGAGCCGCAATCCATTGACCTGGGAAAACTGCTTGTCGAGGCCTGCGAAGCCTACGAGATTATGGCCAAGGACCAGGGCATCGAGTTCACGGTGACGCGCGCGGCAGGCGTTACGATTGTGGCCGACCCAAAGCGCATCTCCCAAGTCCTGGCTAACCTTCTCAGTAACGCCTTCAAGTTCACGCCAAAGGGCGGCCACATCGGTGTTGAATTGGAGGAGAAGGGCGCGATGGTCCGCATCCGCGTTGTCGACACCGGGATGGGGATTGCAAAGCTTGACCTGCCACGGCTCTTCAGTGCTTTCGCCCAAGTGCACGATGCCGCTCAAGTGACAACCCGGGGGTCCGGTTTGGGCCTCTACATCTGCAAGCAGTTCATCGAACTGCACGGCGGCACCATCGGCGCAGAAAGCCCGGGCAAAGGCCAGGGGTCGACGTTCTGGTTCAGGTTGCCCAAGATTGCAATTCCGCCAATGCCGACCCCCAATCTTGGCGCGCCGACGAACGAATGGACGCATGATTCACCCACGAACAGCAATGGGCCAACCAACCACCCCCTCCCCCCCTCACCAGGAGAAATGTTTCCTGAAGCGGTGCGACGGTTAGACGTAGTTGCGGCGACAAACAAAGTGGTTGCCATCGCCCGTCTGCCTTTTCTTGCGCACCCCCTGACGGCCTTGCTACTTGTTGCCGTGTCCCCAAGTGGGCCCGGCGCTTCGGGTGACGACAACGGTGCCATCAACTCTCCGGAGAAGTTCGTCTGGCGGGAGGCCTTCGCCAAACCATTCACCGGGTCGAGGAACTTCACCTGGAGGACTGACGGCTCGTTTGGCGCCCAAATCGAGTGGGTCTTCACTCCCGCCCCGGGCACCCAGGGCGGCGTCACCCTGAACATGCGGTGTGGTGGTTCAGGTGAAAAACACCAACACCTGCTCGGCCACCATGGCAGGCCCCTTTCCACCCAGGTCGGGCCGCCAGGCACCTGGAAGCTCGACTTCGAGGTCGCCAACGGCTACCAAGGCGACGTTGAGGTCACGCTGACGAGCACCTAATGCCCGCTCGACCCCACTGGAGCCACTACCGCGTTCGCTGGCATTTTTTCAGTAGGTCCAACGTGATGGGGACCCGTTCATCAACGGCCAGTCGGAGGCTGTGGTGGGTCGGCAGTTCGTGGCTGTAGTGAAGCGAGACGGTGACGCCCGCCTCTTTGACGGCCACGACAACCGGGACGAAATCGCTGTCGCCGGTTATCAGGATGGCCTTGTCGATGTTCTTCGACAGGGCAAGCCGCAGGAGGTCCACGGCAAGCTGAATGTCCACGCCCTTCTGTTTGAACTTCCCGCCCACCCTCTGCAAGCGGCCTTCGCGGACCTCGAAACGGTTCAGCGAGTTGAGGCGCGACGCGAACTTCTGGTAGCCCGAGAGGCGCTGGCTTTCCTCCGGCGTGGGGACTGGACTCTGCCACGGCGGGCAGTGGTAGTAGTACGTCCTGAGCCGTTCGTCTGCTTGCAGATTTCGTCCGTGAACCGCTCGTAGTCGATGTGGATACGGTTGTGGAAGTCCAGAACGTGGTCGAATTAGCCGCCGTCGATGAAGACTGCAACTTTCCCCAAGGGGCCACCAAAGAAGGAATCTAAACCCGGCATCCCGTGAGGAACACCGGGGCGTATTCTGGGTACACTTTCAGTTCCGCGTCCGCATAAGCGTCCCTGAGTGGCCACAGGCCACGCCTCTGGGGCGAGACAGCCGGTGTTCCAGTTCGTGGCCAGCAGCTCGAACACGAGGCGCACGACGGCGGCTTTCTGTTCGTCGAGATCAGGTCTATGGTTCCGTGGTCGTGCCTGTAGCCACACATCGGTTTGGCCGCGCACAATATTGTTTAACCAAATGGTTAAATGTTGCAGTCACCTAACACCGCTTGATGGCACCGAAACGTCGCGTGGACCTAGATGCGGTCTTCTCGGCACTCGCCCACCCCATCCGGCGCGCCATGCTGGAGCGCCTGGCGGAGGGCGACTGCGCCGTAGGCGACCTTGCGGGACCCCACGACGTCAGCCTCCCCGCCGTATCCAAACATCTTCGTGTGTTGGAGCAGGCGGGCCTGCTGGAACAGACACCGGATGGACGGGTGCGGCGCTGCGCCCTCAAGCCCAAACCCTTGAGCGCGGCATTCGGCTGGCTTGTCCAGTACCGCTTGTTCTGGGAGGACGCGCTGGACGCCCTGGCCACGAAACTCGAAGGAGAACCACACCGATGACCGCTGCAAAGAACAACATGAAGACCAGCACGACGACCGCCCGCAAACCGAAGGCCGCGACGCCACAGGCGACCACGACGACAGGCTCGAAAAGCAAGCCACCTGCCAAGGTCGAGACAACGAGCCTGCGCCTGAAACGCGTCATCAAAGCGCCCGCCAAGCGCATCTACCAATGCTTCCTCGACCCGGATGCGTACGCCAAGTGGATTCCGCCCCACGGCTTCACTGGCCACGTCCACAAGATGGACCCAAAGGTCGGCGGAGCCTACCGCATGAGCTTCAACACGATTGACCGTAGTTGGGGCCACACCTTCGGCGGCAAGTACCTCGAACTCAAGCCCTACGAGCGCATCGTTCACACGGACCGGTTCGAAGGCAACGACCCCATGTTCCCGTCGGACATCGAGATGACGGTCACCATCACCCTCAGAAAAGTGGCCGGTGGCACCGAGGTCAAGATCCTCCATGAAGGCATCCCCAAGGGACCCTCGGCGGACGGCGCGCCCATCGGCTGGGGCCAGAGCCTGGATAACTTGCAGCGCATGTGCGAGCAGGAGTTGCCGTTCTAGACGGGGGCTGAGTCGTGGCCAACATGCAACTCAAGGACCCGAAACCGCGCCACCCGAAAGTGCAGAAGTTGCTCGACGCCCACGAAGGACCAGGCGGCGATGCGGGGCGATGGCTTGCCGAACTCGTGCGCGCAACCGTCAAAGACTCCGTCGAGGACATCTACCACACGATGCCGACATGGGCGCCGGCCGACGGCCAATTCTTCGCCCACTTGTCCGTCTATAGCAAGCACGCCAACCTCGGATTCTCCCGCGGCACAGGCCTCGTGGATCCCGACGGCCTTCTGGAGGGCGGCGGCAAGACGTACCGTTTTGTCAGGGTTGAACGACCCAACGCCGTGCCCAAGACAAAACTGGTCAAACTCATCAAGCAGGCAAGCGCGATTGCACGGGAGGCGGACCCATGACGGAATTCGTGACCTCAAAGGACGGCACCCGGATCGCATACGACAAGATACATTCTCGGGGCAGGCGGACGTGCTTACAGGGCCTTGATACGGACACTGCCGTGGGAGGACGGCCTACAGCAGCTCGGTCGAGAGCGGAATCGCCCTCGTGACGCATTCGGTTCCGGGGCAGCGTTCCTCAGCCAGTTTGACGAGGCGCTGGAGAGTTTCCCGAGGGGCTCCGGCCGCCTCAACCGTGAACTTGACGCGTTCGATGATGTTGTCCTTGGAGATGCCCATCTGCTTGCGCAGGTCCATCCAATTCTCCGCCGTTACTTGCAGTTTCGTGAGCTGCACGCCCTCGGCCGTGGCCACGGCAGCGTACGTCACTGCGAAGCACGCCGCGAGGCCCGAGAGGCAGACCTGGATTGGGTCGGGGCTGGTCCCCCACCCACCGGCGAACGGGGGAAGTTCGACGTTCACTATCGCCTTCCCCTTCGGAAACTCCAGGGGGGCCGAGAACTGCGGTTTGCCTTCCTCGAAGGACCACGAGCCCGTCACACGCTTGTTCTTCTTGCCGATGGAGGCATCATTCTGGAGGGCAGAGACGAACTTCTGCATCTCGGCGAGGTTGACGTTGTTCATGGCTGGCCATGATGGGCACCGGGAGGCTGGCCAAAAGCCCGCCGGGTTCCAAGAAGGGTCGGTGGGTTTCGCTCCGCCCCCCCCCCTCCCCCACGGTCCAGTTACCATAGTAGCGGAGGGCCTCGATGGGGGCCCGATGTGCCGCCGAAGAATCCGATGATGCGATGAACCCGCATGCGCATGTGCCGGTGTGCAGTTGGATGCCGCCGACCAAATCCCATGCCTAGCGACGTGGTGAAAACTCATGCGCGCCCCCTTGCGCCACTCTGCCGTCATGCTCGGCGGCGGCGCCCTGCTTTGGCTATTCGTCGCCATCCGCCCCGAGGACCTGCACCAGGTGCACAAGTGGAACCGCGCGTGGGCGGACGTGGCGGTCGTCCTGCTGGCCTTCGTGTTCCTTATCGGCCCGTTGGCGCGTATCTGGCCAGCAGCGGCTAGGGCGTTGGAATGGCGTCGGGAGCTGGGCGTCTGGGCATTGGTTGCGGGCGTCGTCCACGTCGGATACTACGCGGCCGAGGCCTTCGACTGGAACCTGGCGCGCTTCGTGCAGGAGAGCGAACACCACGGGGCCGACGGGTCCCCTGTTGGATTCCTCACGTGGCGCAAGGACGCGTGGGCGGCCGGCAACTGGGTCGGCATCATCGCCCTCGGCTACGGCCTCATGCCGCTGCTCACGAGCAACAACCTGAGCCAGCGCATACTGGGCACCGCATGGAAGCGGCTCCAGGATCACGGCCACATCTTCTACGTGCTCGTGATGGTACACTTCCTGCTGTTCTGGCTCCTGGTTTACCATCCTGAGCAGATGGGCCCGGCCGTGCCGCTGTTCTGGGCAATCGTGGCGTTGGTGGCGGGCTTCGAGACGACGGCGCTGGTAGCCATGGTGCGCAAGCAGCGGATGATCCGAAAGGGGCACTGACCATGCGCCTGCTGGCCGTCGCCGTCATTCTCGGTGCGTTCCTGGCCGGATGCCAAGCCCCTGGCAGCGATGGCGTATCTATCAGTCACGTGCATGGCCTTGCCTATGAGCCTGGCGAGGGCGCGGTCTATGTGGCCACGCACCACGGTGTTGCCAAGGGGACGCCTCAGGGCGACCCACGGGCGTGGAACTACGTCGGCAGCGAACGCTACGACTACATGGGCTTCACCCAGGATGCCGCTACGCCGGGCACGTTTTACTCAAGTGGTCATCCGGACGACCGCCTCGCCTTTGGCGGAGTCCACGTGGGCCTGCGCCGCAGCACAGATGGGGCCCAAACGTGGGAGCAGCGCTCACTCAAGGGCCAAGTCGATTTCCACGCTCTCACGAGCCTCGCAAGCGGTGCCGGCCACGTCGCCGGATACTTCCAGGGCCAGCTCAAGGTTTCACAAGATGGCGGACTCACCTGGCACGACCACGCCACTGACCTTCCCATCTCCGCGTTGGCCGCCAGCGCTGGATGGCTGTGGGCGGCTACATCCTCCGGCCTCAGGCGCACCGCGGACTACGTCACCTGGACGGATGCGAGCGCGGGCCGCTTCACAGGAACCGTAAGTTCCGTCGCGGCCTCGAGGGATGGCACGCTGGTCCTTCTCGGAACCGGCGACGGCCGCACGGGCACAACGTACCGCAGCGCGGACGGGGGCGCCACGTGGGAGCAACTGACTCCCGGAGTCCTGCGCGACTCGGCGGCGCCCGTGATCTTCGCTATCGACCCCCACGATGCGTCACATGTCTTTGCCAGCACTGCGGCTGCGACGATTATGGAATCCAAGGACAAAGGAGCAAGTTGGCAGATGATCCGCGAATAAGGCAAGCCACGACATGCGATGTCAAGTATTGCCGGGCGGGACTTTCTCCTGATGATGTCGCCAACCGTACGGGGTCATACCGCGCGGTTTGTAGATGTTGAGCACCATGATGACAGCGAGCACGATTACGCCCCCGATGGAGTGCAGGAGGAGGTTTCCCAAGGCTTGGATGTCGGCGTCTGCGGCATCCGGGTCGGCGGCCATCTCGGCACGATGGGCGATCAAGGGCAATTGGACGAGCAGCACGATGGTGGCTGCGGCCGTAAGGATGAGCGAGAGGACAACCCAGTAGTGGCGGAAGAGGCCCCACTTCGTGCCAAGCGAGACCACAATCCCGGTCAGGAAGGCCAATCCGGCAAGGGGGACGATGGCCCACGTCGTGATGAGATCCATTGCAATGTAGGCGCTTCTGAGGAGGCTGACGTCATCGCGCATGACGGTCGCGAGGTCCAGGACGATGAACGCGGCCACGGCGCCCATCCATCCAACCGAGGTCGCGATGTGGAGGGCAAGCACCGCCTTCCGGGTGGCAGGGCCCATCCTCATTCAATGGCCCCGCGGGCCAAGACCCGTCACGTGGAGGGCGACGAAGCCCCCAACCAGGCACAAGACGACGAGGATGAACACCTTGACCCAGCGCGGCATTCTCCCTGCGCTCTGGTCTGCGGCAGCGTGCGACTCGGCCACGACCAGCTCACTTATCTTGATGTTAAGAGACTTGTGGCCAAGAGGCTCCAAGTCTTTACGTGTCTGTGCCCCGTCCTCATCCCTAATGGTAAAGGGCAGGCACGAAGGTCGACGCCACAGTCCCAGCGCGGACCGACGCGAGGCGGCAATCCTGACGGCCGTCCAGGCGTTCCGCCGGACGTTCACCGAGTTCAACCGCCGTCTAGCTGCCGCCTCCGAGAACGACCTTTCCATGGCGGATACCCTGGCGCTACACTTCATCGCCCACGCGGGAACCGTCACCCCGGGCGACATCGCCAAGTTCACCGGCCTCACCTCCGGCAGCGTCACGAGCATGCTCGACAGACTCGAGGCCAGCGGCTACGTGCAACGGTCCCGCAACTCGGCGGATCGCCGCGTCGTCGCGGTCGGCCTCCGGGCGGGCGCCCGACAGCGCATCGTTTCGGCCATGCTGCGCGCCCACCAAGACGTCGGAGCCATGTTCGACGGGTGGAACACAAGCGAAGTTGAGGACTTGGTGGCACTTCTCGAGCGCCTCAAACTTGATGTGGCCCTGCAGACTTCTTCCTAACACGCCATATGCTTGTGGCCAGCGGCGATTGCCGAATCCGCCTACGGCGCCCCGTTCGGCCACGCCCCGCCTGTCAATCGGGCGTCAGGCCTGGTCTATCGGCGAGTAATGTCGGCGGGAAGATGTGGCAGGCCTAATGGATAGGGGAGACCGCGGTGAATCCACCAAACGTGACGGGACGACCGGCCAGCTCACCAAAGGCCCGGTGCCGCGGTAGCGGTTCGGGCGACGATGCCCAGGCGCCGGTCATGGCTCATGCGCGGCCACGATGAGTCCGCCTTCCAGTTGCGCGGCCGCCTTTCCTCCAAGGACCCGGCATACACCCTCTGCCCGCTTCAACCGGCGGACCTGTGAACGTCAGCCGTATCCATTAAGTAGCCACGACCTGATGCCGCTTGGCCCAGGGAAGATAACCGCAGTTGCGGCTGCCTGACCCGGGCACACGGAGGAATGAGTCCATGACAAACCCAGTGCGAGTAACCAGATTCGAAGTGAAGTCCCACGAATCGCCCGACGAGGTTCGTACCCCCGACAAGACCCGGGTCGAGGTCGTCAAGCTCGAGGGCTTCACGATTGGCCGGTTCAACTTCCAGCCGGGCTGGCGCTGGTCCGAATGTGTCAAGCCCGTCGTCAAGACCGACCGGTGCGAGGTCTCCCACGTCGGCCACGCCGTTTCGGGGCGGATTACCGTACGCTCAAACGATGGGACCGAGCGAACGATTGGCGCAGGCGAGTCGTACACGATTCCGCCGGGACACGATGCCTGGGTGGAGGGCGACCAACCCTTCGTCGGAATCGAAGTGATGAGCGCCGACGTGTACGCCAAGCCCGTGCAACCCGTCACACACTGATTGGCCAAGAATAGGCTCGGGGGCTCACCACCTCCCTTGCTGCTGTCACCGCGTCCCGCTCCGATGCAGGCAACGCCCGCGCGAACGTGGGCGACCCTTTGCTCGCGTCCCAGAGCTGGGCTTAATTCCACTGGCCGCGCCGCTCCTGCTGGTTTGCCTCTTCGTGGCCTGGCGGCTGCGCGCCGCGAGGTGGCGCCTGCCCAGCGAGGTACCGTGAGCAGCACGCGCTCGAAAAATCTGCGTGCCCCGATGTCATAATCAAGACGAGTTCGACCGAAGGCGGCGGTCCTTCTCGCGGAGTAGGTGGCTCCCGGTCATTGGCGCGCCGTGAGCAAGGCCGTACCTGCCGTGAACTGTCGCTGGCACGAGGCCGCGCAGAAATAGTACGTGACGCCGTTCCGCTGCGCGCTCCACTGCGCGGTTTTCGGGTCGACGGAGCACTTGCAGATGGGGTCCTGAACCAGCCCGGGCGTCACGGCCGGGACAGCCCTGAGGGCCTTGAAACCCGTGCGCAGGACGCGAATCGCGGAGCGGATGAACAAGGCCAAGAGTGCTGCCGCGACCACCAAGTCAGGCCAACCGGCACCAAACGCGTAGACACCAGCCGCCGCTGCAAGGACGGCGAACCCTTCTATGATGTCATTACGGCTGCACTCCCACGCGCTGGCCATGTTTACGTCCCCGCGCCGGTAGGGTGTAAGTAGCCAGAGGCAGACCCCGTTTGCGCCGAGGTTCAGGAGGCCGACGACGCCCATGGTCTCGAACAGGGGAACGGTTGGGTTGAGGAGGCGATAGAAGATTAGGGCGGCCACGAAAATTGCGGCGCCGAGGATGAACAGCCCCTTGACGATGGCGACCCGGGCCTGCAAAGCCACGGCTGCGCCGACCACGGCCAGGCTGAGTCCATAAGTCAATGCGTCGCCGAGGTTGTCGAGGCCACCGGATAAAAGGGACGTGGAACGTGATGCCATGGCCGCGACGACCATCATCACGAAGGTGGCGACGTTGAGGCCGAGGACGATGACAAGGACCCGTCTCTGGCGGCCGTGGACACCACGCAAGTCCATGACGGCGTCGCAGCATTCGTCGGCCATCGCCTATTCGTGCACGGGTTCGCGGTATTTTACCGGGCGTCAGGCTTTGTCTACAAGCGAGTAGTGGCGGAGAGACGTGACACGTCCGTCAGTTCGCGCGGTGCCGGGCGGACCCGCGTTCGGGGTTCGACCCACTCGCCTTTGCGATAATGATGTCGCCAACCGACGCCTGCATCACGGCGTAATGAGGAACTTGCGGCGAGCGCCGGATTGGGAAGCGTGCATGACCTTCCCGACGTCGTCCAGCGCGAGCCCGGGATCGAAGCGGCGGCTTGGCTGCGCCGATGCCGCCCCGGTCCGCCGTCTCCTTCCGCGTAGCAACGTGCCGCCCGACCCGTTGCTTGGCGTGCAAGGGGCAACAACCTTTGAGGTGCAATCGCCGCGCGCAAAATTGTGGTCCCCGTGGCAGGATTAACTAGGTCGGACGGCAAGAATTCTGCATGGCCCGTCGTTTCTCGCTCTCAACCGTCCAGTCCCGCAACGTGTGGCGTCCGGCCGGTGTGCTTGCGTGCCTCGTCCTAGTGGCCTTTTCTTTCCCCGTATTGGGCGACCACGTCCAGAACGACAATGGCTCGCGCGCCATCGCGTTCGACCACCGCGGCGGCAACGAGTGGTGGGTCGAGGTCGCCATCTCGGGTCCGGACGCCTTCACGGCCATCGGGGTCTTTGCCCACGACGGTCCCGGCAGCAACCTGTACGGGCTCGAGAAGAACTCCTGGGGCACGTGGAGCGGTTCGTTCCACATCGAACCAGGCCACGACGTTCAATTCCGCGCCTTGTGGACCAACGGTGCCGAGCAGAACTCCTGCTGGTTCACGCATCCTGCCGGCGTCGAGTCCTGCGGCACCACGCCGCCACCGCCTCCGCCTCCAAGTCCTTTTGACGCGACCTTCACGAGCGTCCGCGGCAACGAGTGGTGGATCCAAGGCCAAGCTGCCGCAAGCACCGGTTACTCCGTCGGAACCGTCGACGTCCGTCTCAACGGCGGCGCGTGGCAGCCGCTGGCCCAACAGTCTTGGGGTGGCTGGGCCGCCTCTTACCATGCGGTCCAAGGAACCATCGTCCAGATGCGTGCCACGGCCACAAACGGCGAAACGGACCTGAGCAGTTGCCGGCAGTGGATTCCGGCGCCAAACCAGGACGCCACGATTGTCCCTTGTGACTCCGTGCCGCCGCCACCTCCGCCCCCGCCCCCGCCACCCCCGCCAGGCGGCTTCGATGCGACGTTCTCGAACGTCAAGGGCAACGCCTGGTGGGTCGAGGCAAAGGTAACGGCAAACCAACCCGTCCAAAGCGTCGAGGCCCGCTTGCATTGCACCGGCACGTGGCAGACCATGACCCTGCGGTCCTGGGGAGCTTGGGCCGCGAGCTTCAACATCCCGTCGGGTTCGAAGGTCGATTTCCGGGCTACCAGCGCAAGCGGGAGCGAGGACTACTCGGGCGGCTACCTCTGGCCGCAAGCCACGCCGACGCCACCGTGCCCAACGGCTACGCCATGGCCCGTGGAAAGCAGCTTCGCCACCTACGACTTGGCCCAGCGCGCGGGGGGCCAAAACGAGATGTTCGAAACCCAGGCCCGGCTCAACCTCGTTTACAGCGGTGGCGCCTGGACGGGCACCTGCATAGCCCGCAGCTCGCATTACGACTACAATTACGACCCCGTCGTGGTGACGACCACCGACTGGACCGACACCGTGAACAGCCAGCCGCCCATGAAACTGCCCGCCGCGACAAGCGTCGGCGCCACGCATTTTCTCGTCTACTTTTCCCTCAGCTACAGCGGACACACCTGCGACCTCGACGACTCCGGTTTCGCCTTGACCATCCGGAGCCAAGAGAACCGGGCGACGAGCATGCAGGATCCTGACGGCGCGCCCGTCACGGTCCGCGCCTGGGTCGGGGACGACAACGACGTGCAGGGCAGCGAGAGCCGGAGCGGGGCCTGGGACACCAAACGTGGCCTAGTCGTCGACTGGGACCGCTCCACGCGACGCAGCCCAGGCGGGTCCTCCGGCGGCCACCTCGTCGCGACCGACGCTCCGTTCGCCGCAGCGCCCCCGATGCCGCCGCCTCCGCCTCCCAGCCCCGAATGGTACACTGAATCCTTCTGGGGCATGCAGGGCAACGAATGGTGGGCCGAGATCCGCGTCGACAGCCCCGTGACGGGCGTGGACGCGCGAGCCAACGGCGGCGAATGGCACGCCTTGACGGAGCGCTCATGGGGAGCCTGGGCGGGGAGCTTCCACATCCCAGACGGCAGCATCGTCCAATTCCGCGCGCACCGCACGGACGGTGCGATGGGTCACCACTCTCAAGGGTGGCCATGGCCGGACGGCACGCCACCGTACCCAGGTTGGGGCAATGCGGGCTCCGCGTTCGACGCCGCGTTCCACAACATCAAGGGGAACACCGACTACGAGCAGGTCAACGTTTACGCGACGTGGAACCTCGATGGCGTCGAGCTCAGCATCAACGGCGGCGCCTGGCAGCCGATGGAGCGCAAGGCGTGGGGCGACTGGGCAGCGCACGTCCACATCGACCCCGGGGCAAGCGTCAGGTTCCGCGCACTGGGCGGCGAAGGGCAGGACACGAGCGCTGCTATGGTCTGGCCGCCAAGCTGATTCCTCGGCGGGCTGAACAGTACGAACGGGGATTCGCACGTTTCTGGCAGAGTTTTTCCGGCGCGCCGTCAATCGCACAGCACAAGCACCGGGCCGTGCACGGCACCGGTGATGGCGTCCACGGCCACGCCGCGGGAAAATCCGCAGTGGCCCGGCTCGCCAGGCTCCGTGTACTGAATGTAGACTTGGCGAACTATGCTGTCGTGCTGGATGGAATAGGCACTAAGGTGGACGCTGCTGGAGGTATAGCCGGCGGCGGCAGTGCGGCCCTCTGCATCCATGGCGCAGCGGTCGTAGCCGCGCGCCGCGGCCAAAATCTCAGATTCGGCGACGGTCTCAAGTGGGCCGGGCGTAACGACGAATCCAGCCAGGTTGAAGCTGCCATACGAGCCCGTCGGCGCGGGGTCGCCTTGTCCTTTGAGGAACCAGGCCGATGTCCCGTCGAGCACTTGGCCTTGCCAGACCTGCTGCATGTGGCCCGGAGTGTATTCGTTCGTCTTTAGGGAGTACGCCGGAGCCCCCAAAGCCACCAAGCCTGCCCGCAGGCGCTCTTCGGACGGGTAGTCGCCGCGTGAAGTCGTCAAGTCCCAGGATGCTCGCCCGTCCGTGCGGCTCACTTGGACGTAGCCGGTCGCGGTCGGCCAGCGGGCCCAGCCTGCATCGGAATCGATTGGCGTGGTTGACGTGATCCCGTCACCGAAAGCTGCAGCCACGCGCCCGGCAACCGTCGGGTCCGTCCCCGTCAGGCCGTCGATTGGCGGCGCGTTGCGGCCGATGGTCGTGGCGCCTGAGGGGTCGCACTCTAGCGGCTCCCATTGCGCAGCGGAACCAGAATCCCCGGCAGGGGTGGTCGAGCAGCCGGCCAACAGAAGCGGCAGGAGCGGAACCAAGCGGCGCCAAGCCATGATGACCCTAGCGGCTTCGCTGGAAAATAGGTTGGTAAATCGTTGGGCTGTTTCGGAGCATGCCGGCACGCGCTGTTCTTTGGGCGGTCGGCCAGCCCAACATGTTCGCGTCCGAACAGTTACTTCTTGGCAACATTGATGGCAGGCCCTATGCGAATGCCACGATTCGTACAAGGCTTGGCCCTCGTGGCCCTTTTGGTCGGAGGCTTTTGGCCTGTGGCGGCCGACCATCCGCAGACCGACTCCGGTCGCGTCATCGTGTTCGACCACAAGACGGGTGGCAACGAATGGTGGGTCGAGGTCATTCTTGGCGGCCAAGACGCTGGCGCAGTCGCTACACTCGACGCCATGGACTACGCCGGACCGTGGGTGGCCATGCAGAAGACCGCGTACGGCTCGTGGTCCGCATCGTTTCACATCGAACCGGGCAACCCCGTAAAGTTCCGCGCAACGTGGGCCGGCGGGGCCGAGCAGCGGAGTTGCTGGTTCAGTCATCCACAAGGCGTTGAGGCATGCGGGACGAGCCCTCCGGCCCCGCCACCGACCTCCGGCTTCGACGCCACCTTCACGCTCGTGACCGGCAACGGGAATTGGGTGCAATCACAAGTCACACCCAACAGCGGGTTCACGGTCGCCACGGTCGACGTGCGCCTAAGTGACGGTGCCTGGAAACCTCTCAAGCTCCAATCTTGGGGCGTGCGCGCCTGGGCCGCCTCCTACCCCATCCCGGAAGGCAGCGTGGTGCAGATGCGCGCCACCGCGACCACCGGCGCCAGCGACCTCAGCGAGTGCTACCGATGGATTCCGCCGCAGGGCAACAACGGCGAGAACGCTGCGACCGTCGCTTGCGGTTCGACGCCGCCTCCGGGCGCAACCTGGCAGACAAGCGAGCTGGGAACAGTTGGGCCAACCGGGACGCACAGCGACAGCGCCGTCGGTGACGGTGACGGTAGCGGACGCAACTCCGTGTACATCCCCGGCGGCCCGGGCCTCTTCCAATTCAAATGGAACGGCACCGGTTGGGACCGGAGCCCCCTATCGACCCGCGTCGACTGGACCCACGTCACCGTGGGCGACGGCGACCGTGACGGCAAACCGGAAGTCTACGCGTCGCAGGCCAACCAAGTGTCAAGGTTCTCGTGGACTGGAACCGCTTGGACCTCGTCTCCAATCGCCTCATTCACTGCCGAGTTCAGGCACTGGACCGGCTCCGAATGGGTCACCTCAACGGAGCCGGCGCCCGTGTCGACCATGAGCCTGGGCGACGCCGACCACGACGGGAAAACCGACCTCTACATTGGCTTGCACGCCTACCAAGGCACAGTGCACCAACTACGGTTTGTCGGTGGCGCCTGGCAGGACGCGGCAATCGCATCTCTCGGTGGCCCCACAGGCGGCACGGCCAACACGATGTGGATTGGCGACGGCGACCGCGACGGCGAAAGCGAAATCTACGTCGGCTCGGCCTACAAGGGCTCCGACGCTGCCTGGCGCATCAAGTGGACTGGCAGCGCGTGGACGACGACCCGCCTCGGCATACCGGGAGAGAATTCCGGCCTGAGCGGGATTGTTGCCGGCGACGGCGACCGCGACGGCCTGGGGGAGGTCTACGCAACAAGCATGTCCCAAGCGGCCTCTGTGTACCGCTTCACCACCACCCCACAAGGCTGGCAGATGGAGCGCATCGCGAACCTGCCCGACTCCGCCTACGGCACTGACTTGTTCCTGGGTGATGCCGACAACGACGGCACCAACGAACTTTACGCCTCCGCATTGAACGGCCACCTCTACCAGGTCCGCTGGACCGGCACAACATGGGCCGTGACCGAAATGGCGGATTTGACGACCCGCTACGCTGACAGCGTCGTGGTCGGCGACGGCGACAACGACGGCAAGCGGGAGACGTACGTCACCGTCGCCGTCCCCTCGCCCGCCGGCGAACAGGCCGTGACATACCGCGACGTCAGGCGGGTGGCCGATCGGCCGTCGCCCAGCACGCCGCCGCCGGGCAACTTTGGCGCCACCTTCACCATGGTCCAAGGGAACGTCTGGTGGGAGCAGGCCCAAGTCACGCCGTCCGGCGAGGCCTTGTCCAAGGTGGACGTTAGCCTCAACGGTGGCGCCTGGCAGCCGCTCAAGCTACAAACTTGGGGTGTGCGCGAGTACGCCGGTAGCTACCATGCTGTGCAAGGCACGATCGTCCAACTGCGCGCCACGAGCACCACGGGTTCCACCGCGCTAAGCTCGTGTTACCAATGGATTCCGGTCAGCGGTCAAGACGCTTCGCAGGTCGCCTGCGGCTCGACGCCACCACCTCCACCGCCGCCATCCGGCTTCGATGCCACGTTCAGCTCTGTGAAAGGCAACGACTGGTGGGTTCAGGCCAACGTCGCCGCCAACCAACCCCTCGCAGGTGTTGACGTCCGCGTCAACTGTGCCCCCTCGTGGAAGCCATTGACCAAGCAGTCGTGGGGCGGTTGGACCGCGAGTTTCAACATCCCGGCCGGCTCGAAAGTGGACTTCGCCGCGCGCAGCACCTCTGGATCCGCTGATGCCAGCGGCGGCTATACTTGGCCGCAGGCGACGGCCACGCCCGGCTGCGCATTCGGCGTCTGGCCGCAGGAAGGCAGCTTCGCCACATACAACATCCATCACAACGTGGGGGGCGGCGGCGAGAACTTCGTGACGGACGCCCGCCTCAACCTCGCCTACAACAACGGCGCATGGTCCGGCATCTGCACCGGACGAAGCACGCGCTTCGGCAGCGGCGACGGGACCACCACCGACTGGACGGACACCGTCAACGGCCAGCCGCCAATGAAGCTACCTGCCGCGACCAACGTGGGCGCGACGCATAATTTGGCGTACTTCTTCCCCAGCTACGACGGACATAATTGTGACCTGGACACCAACTCTGACTCCGATTTCCGGCCCGTGACCGTCCGGCGCCAGGAAGACCGCGCAACGAGCCTGCAAGACAGCAATGGGGCTTCCATCACGCTGCGCGCCTGGTACGCCGACGAACCCGTCGACGCGGAGCGCCGCTATGTTGCAGCATGGGACACCAAACTCGGCCTCGTGCTTGACTGGAACGTCTCCGGCCGGGGCTCCCACGGCGGCGAACTCGTGGCCACGGACGCACCGATGCGTTGAATCCATTGCCATCAAGGCGCCTGCTTCGGGGCCGAAATCGGAGTGGTCGCATACGTCTGGCCGCGAGTTTCAGCGTCCCATCCGGAACGAAGATTGACGGCCGTGTCCGCAGCGCAATGGTGTCTTGCGTAGTGGGCGCCCCACACATGTTGGCGTTCGACTAGGTTCTTGTTGGATACGGTGATGCCATCTGCCATGCAGACGAAGCAGGTTCTACAAGTCTTGGCCCTCTCGGCCCTGTTGGTCGGAGGCGCCTGGCCCGTGATGGCTAACCACCCCCAGCCCGTCTCCGACTCTACTATCCAGTTCGACCACGACGGCGACAACGAGTGGTGGGTCGAAGTCCTGGTGAAGACTTCAGGCAACGAGTTCATTGCCACAGTCGAGGCACGCGCTGAGAATGGCGCATACCACCACCTGCAACAGAAGGCACAAGTCGGTGACTACGTGAAATGGGGCACCAATTCCGGCGACCAGTTCCGCATCCCGCCCGGCGAGCGCGTCCAATTCAAGGTCGAGGTCGTGATGAGCACGGGCGGCGCCAATCTGGTCGTTACAAGTTGTTTCTTCACGCACCCCGCCGGCGTCGAGCAATGCAACGCCCCCTCGCCCCCGCCACCCCCGCCGCCGCCCTCCGCGTGGACCACGACGCCTATCGGCACCGCCGGCATCGCCAACGTCCTTGGTGACATGGCCGTGAGCGACGCGGACAATGATGGCCGGCGCGACGTGGCCACCGGGACGAAGAGCGGCGTGCACGTGTTCGAGCGCAGCGGCACGACGTGGAGCGGTCAACACATCGGTTCGTTCGCAATGCAGGCGCTAGCGGCTGGCGATGGTGACGGGGATGGCCGGAACGAGATCTACGGCATGTCGAGCAGCGCCGGCCCCGTGGCGTCGGAGCCCCGCAGCTTCCTTTTCGTGTACAAATTCGCGAGCGGCGCATGGGAGGAAACGAACACCCTCACGCTCTCCGGGACCGCCGCCGACATGACGCTCGGCGACATCGACGGCTTGCCGGGCCCAGAGATCTACGTCGGCATGTTCGACACCGTCTGCGACCCCGACACTCAGCTGTGCAGCTCCGAGACAGGCATCTACCACATCCGCTTCACGGACGGCGTCGGCTGGGAAAGCCAGAAGATCGCCACCCTGTCCGGCGCCGTTCACTCCATGTGGATTGGCAACGCCGACAACAACGGTCGCACAGAACTCTACGTCGGCCATGGCACGCGCCACGCCGACCGGGTCAGCCAGATCCAGTTCGTCATGGACACCTGGGCGGTCACCGACTTGCCCGGCACGGGCTCGGATTCCGGCTTCAGCCTCGTCGTGGCCGGGGACGGCAACCGCGACGCCCGCCAAGAAGTCTACACCTTGACCTATGAAGGTTGGCTGCGCATGGTGAGCTTCGACCAGGCCAACGGATGGGTGGCCACCGACATCCTTACCCAAGCTGCGCAAGCCCACCTGCAGGCACGCACGCTTTTCCTCGGCGATGGGGATGGCGACGGGTCCCAGGAACTCTACATCGGCACGGAACTGGGGCAAATCTACCAGGTCCGCTGGGATGGCAGTGCTTGGGTGGCCAAGCGCATCGCCAATCCCGTCGACGACGCTCGCGGATTGGGTGGAAGCTCCGCCCTCATGGTCATTAGTGACGCGGACATGGATGGCCGCAGCGAGATCTACGCCGCCATTGGCTTCACGACCAACCAGCCAGGTGACAGCGGCGTCACGCGCGTCTACCAGATCAAGGCCGCGTCGCCGTCTCCGCCGCCGGGCACCTTCGACGCCACCTTCACGCTCGTTAGGGGAAACAACTGGTGGCTCCAGGTCAATGTCGCAGCCAATGCCCCCGTCTGGGGCGTCGATTACCGAATCGGCCAAGGCACTTGGACGCCAATGAAATTGGAGAGCTGGGGGTCCTGGACCGCTGGTCCGAATGTCGTGGACACCAGCCAGGTGCAATTCCGCGCTCGCACCGGCCAGCCCCATGATGTGCGAATCTGCGTCGACAGCCCTGCCCGAACCGCCGATGTCTACCTCGACGGCGCCCTCGTTGGAGAGGACCTCGCCGTGCGCGAGCCGACCTACCCGGGGAGCCTGCGCATCGGCGAGCCCGTTGACGGCGGTCAGAACTGGGGCGAAGCGTATTGGGATTCAATCACTCTGAAGCAAGGCTGCGGAGATTCGGCCACGACGCGTCAAACGTTCGCGATGAGTGACGTAAACGGCTGGACGGTGCAAACCTCCAACGGCATGCACCGCACGGAATCCACCGGAATCTCGGCAGGTTGGACGCACATGTGGCGACCCGGCCCGAGCGACGGATTCGCCCAAGCCACTACACCGCTTGCCACCTTCGACCGAAGCGCCTCGTTTGAACTCTCGACTCGTTTCCTCGTGCCCACCATAGAAAACCACTGGTTCTACGTCCTAGACGGTGCCGGAGTGGCCGTCATCATCGATTACGGAACCGACTTCTCTTGGTACAATGGCGACACCTTGCGGCTGGCAACGCTCGCGCCCGGGGCCGTCGATGCAAGTGCCTGCTACATGTGGAGCTCCTCGGGTGGAACGCCGGTATCGTGCGCAAGTGGAACGCCTCCACCACCTCCGCCTCCGCCGCCGGGTAACTTCGGCGCCACCTTCACCATGGTCCAGGGAAACGTTTGGTGGCAGCAGGCCCAAGTCACGCCGTCCGGCGAGGCCTTGTCCAAAGTGGACCTCAGCCTCAACGGTGGCGCCTGGCAGCCGCTCAAGCTCCAGACGTGGGGTGTGCGCGAGTACGCTGGTAGTTACCACGCCGTGCAGGGCAGCATCATCCAACTACGCGCCACAAGCACCACGGGTGCCACCGCGCTCAGCTCGTGCTACCAATGGATTCCGGCCAGCGGCCAGGACGCCTCGCATATCGCCTGCGGCTCGACGCCCCCACCTCCGCCGCCACCTTCCGGCTTCGACGCAACCTTCACCGGCGTGAAGGGAAACGACTGGTGGGTCCAGGCGAACGTCGCAGCAAACCAGCCGTTGGCTGGCGTTGACGTCCGCGTCAACTGCGCCGCCTCGTGGAAACCCCTGACCAAGCAGTCTTGGGGCGGTTGGACCGCGAGTTTCAACATCCCGGCCGGCTCGAAAGTGGACTTCG
>CAZVJB010000029.1:0-23228 GCA_964627625.1 uncultured Halobacteriales archaeon | reverse complement strand
CACCGCCTCGCCCTCCGGGCTCGTCGGCTCGCCCCGCACGGGGGCAATTCATCATGCCATTCCTTCAACAAGCAGACGACGCCGTCGGAGGACGAAAGGAATGGGTCGATGGCCATTATTACGCAGGTTTTGGTCGTTGGCGGGCTCCCCAACCTGCGGCATCTCCTGAAGGTCGAACCGGCGTAACCCGAGCCGAGCCAAGTCGCCGGCCTCGACGCCTTCATACGTTCGAGCGCCTTGCCTACCGCCGTGCCGCCATCCGGGACCCTTGCCGAGCTCTTCTGGAATTCCGTCCGCGACAACGGGGAACTCCCCGCCCAAGAGTGGTTCGACCAGGGCGCATGGCATAGCCGCAGCTACCTCGACTTCGGGCGCTCGGTTCGGGACCTAGCAAACGCCATGCTCGCCGCGGGCATAAAGAAAGGCGACCGGGTCGCTATTTGGAGCAAGAGTTCGCCGCAGTGGGCGGCAATCGACTTCGCGTGCCAGTCTGCCGGCTTCGTCGCCGTGCCGATTTACGACACGCTGACCGGTGAGAAGGCCGCATACATCCTGAAAGACTCGCAGACACGGCTGGTTTTTGTGCAGGATGTGGCGTTGCTTGCGCGCCTCGCGCCGGTCCGGAGTGGCCTGCGCTCCCTCGAACACGTCGTTCTCATGACGGGGCATGACGCTGCGGCGGTTGCCGTGGCGCCGCTTATCGCGCAAGGGCGTATATGGGCCGCGACGCACCCGAGCGACCTTGACAAGGCCGTGGCAGCAATTGACTCCGATGACTTGGCCAGCATCGTGTACACCTCAGGCACGACGGCGGAGCCAAAGGGCGTCATGCTGACGCACGGTAATTTCTCCTCGAATGCCCACGAAATCATGGGGTGCGTCAAGTTCGGAACCGAGGATACGTTTCTGTCGTTCCTACCTCTGTCGCATGTCTACGAACGCGCCGCCGGCCATTTTGCCGCCTATGGCGCGGGCTCAAAGGTCTGCTTCGCCCGGAGCGTCGACACCCTCATGGAAGACATGCAGTACAGCAAGCCCACCATCATGACGTCGGTGCCGCGCCTGTACGAGAAGATGCACGGTCGCATCCGCGACACGATTGCCAAAGAATCGGGCATTAAGCGCAAGATTTTCGCGTGGGCCATCGCGACCGGCCGCAAGGCGATTCCCTACCGCACGAACGACCAGCCGGTGCCCAAGGGGCTCGCGCGCAAGCTTGCCATCGCCGACAAACTGGTCTTCGCAAAGCTGCGCGCCCGCCTCGGCGGCAGGCTGCGTTACTTTGTCTCCGGCGGGGCAGCACTGTCCACGGAAATCGAGTCCTTTTTCTGGGCCGCTGGCATTCAGATTCTGCAAGGGTATGGCCTCACCGAGACGAGCCCGCTTACGAATGTGAACCGGCCGGGCGGCATCCGGCTGGGCTCCGTTGGTCGCACGATTCCGCATGTCCAGTGCCGCATCGACACCACGGCGTGGGAGCCGACGCGACCGCCCGAGGAAGGCAAGCCGCCGGAAGGCGAGATTTGCTTCAAGGGCCCCAACGTGATGCAGGGCTACTGGCGCGACGAGGTAGCAACGCGCGCGGTTTTCGACAAGGCCGGCTGGTTCCACACCGGCGACATCGGCTACGTCGACGCGGACGGATTCCTGTTTATCACCGACCGCAAGAAGGAAATCATCGTCATGTCGAATGGCAAGAAAGTGGCTCCACAGGTCATCGAGAATGCCTTGCAGTTACAACCCCATATTGTCCAGGCCTGCCTCCTGGGCGACGGTCGCAACTACATTGCCGCCTTGGTCGTGCCAAACTGGCCGGCTGTGGAGACGTTCGCCGTGGAATTCGGCATCCATGCTACGGACCGTGAAAGGCTCGCCGCCGACCCGCGCGTCCTGAGTCTCATCGAGGCCGAAGTCGAAGCCGTGAATGCAAGGCTCAGCCGCTATGAGCAGGTCAAGAAGTTCTGGATTGTTCCCGCGGAATGGTCGGTGGAATCGGGCGAACTGACCCCCAGCATGAAACTCAAACGTCGCGTCATCCAGGACAAGTTCAAAGGCATGGTCAAGGGCCTCTACACGGATGGCACGAAGCGACGCCCGGAAAAACAGCCGGACGACGCACACTTGGAAACGGAAAATTCCCCTTAGTACCGGCCGTTGCCAACCCCCCAAACTGGGGGGCAATCGGTATCGGCAAACCTAAACCTCCCCCGGTTTTGCAACGGCCATGGCGGAGGTGAACGCAACGTCCAGGCCGAAACCGACCGGCGCGTGGGCGGTTGCGCAACTCTGCCTCGCCATCGCAGCCATCGCCTGGGCCGTCCTGCTGTTTCTCTATCCGGGCCCGGAAGGCACCCCGACCGAGGCCTTTCCCCGCGAACCCTTCTGGCCCGGCGCGACACTCGCTGGCGGCGCCTTCTTCTTCGTTGCCTTCGTGTTGTTTGCCAAAAACCACCCCGACGCGCGCGTCGTCGGCCTCTTTGGCCTCGCCATCTTCGGCATCGCCAACATCCTGCTCGCGGTCGACCGTTTCGATACGACGGCCACCTGCACCGACGTCAACGGCAACGATTTTGCCTGCACGTTCGAGGGCCGCGTGTACGCCATAGCAGCGGTAACCGGAATCATCGCGATCCTTCAGTTGACTCTCCTTGTCACCGTTACGCTCTACGAGGCCCGCGTGCGGCGCCGCGCCGCCGAGGACGCGCGCGACAAGGTCGAGTCTGAATGGACCTAGAGGCTGTTTCATAACTGCCAGGGTGCCTGCGTCGTTTTCCGGGCTTCGCAGTCCCGGCGAGGGCGGCCGCGGGCGGGCCGGACGCCCGCCAAGGCCGGCCTCGCCGGGAATGTGTGGCCGGAAAACGACCCGGAGGGCGCGCCGCTTTGCGGCGGATGGCGTCGTCGGATTCACCTCGGCGTGGCGCTGCGACGCAGTCGGCGAACCCTCCTAGCCCTCCTTGCAAACCGGCGCGCGCAGGCCTCCTGGAAGTTATGAAACAGCCTCCAAGGACATCCCTGGTCCCCGGCCGATTGCGGACCACGGAACCTTTGTAGCCGCCAACCGTGGCGCAATTGTGCCCGGTAAGGTCCGCAGGGCGGCAAGTCCTGTTCGCAAACCCGCCAGACCCGGCAAGGCTAGCCGCAAAGTGCTTGCAAAACCGGCGCGTCCGGTATCGCGACGAGAGGCGCGAAAGCCGAAACCGGTGGCTAGAAGGGCCAAACCGACCCGCGGGGTCCGGCGGCCTAGCCCGGCTCCGCCCAAAGTCAAGGTACGTCGGCCCGTCGTGCACGCCCCGACTCCCCTCAAGGCGGAGCTGCCCGGCTTCATCGTCCAGATGGACAAGGGAGCGGGCACCGTGCCCATCGACGCCGCAACGGGCCGCCTTGCGCCCCTTGCCGAGCGCCCCAGCGGCGGGGTGGCCGACAGGTCATCGGGAATGACCTACGCCGCATCCGGCGTGGACATTGCGCGCGAGGACAAAGCCATCGAGGCGCTTGCGGGCATGGTCAACTTCCAACGCGTCGGCTTCGGGGCCCCGATGGGCCGCATCGGCCATTTTGCCGGCCTCGTAGATTTTGGCGCCGAGGACGCCTTGGTTCTCTGCACGGATGGAGTTGGCAGCAAAGTCGAACTTGCCAACGCCATGCGAAAATGGGACACCGTCGGCATCGATTGCATGGCGATGAACGTCAACGACGCCCTGTGCGTAGGCGCAGAACCGCTCGCCTTCGTGGATTATCTTGCCGTGCAGGACCCCGACCCCGAAATGACCCGCCAAATCGGGGTTGGCTTGAATGAAGGTGCGCGGCAGAGCAATTGTAGCCTCATCGGCGGCGAAACGGCAAGCCTTCCTGGCATCGTGAAGGGCTTCGACCTGGCCGGCACTTGCTTGGCGCACGTGAAGAAATCCGCCATTGTGGATGGCTCCCGCATCGGCGTGGGCGATGTGCTGATCGGTCTTGCCTCGACGGGCATTCACTCCAACGGCTACTCCCTCGCCCGCCGCGCCTTCGAGTCGGGGGGTCGCAAATACACGGAGGCCTGGCCCTGGCCCGAAGACAAGGCGTACGCCGGCAAGCGCGTCGGCGACGTGCTCCTGGAGCCGACCCGCATCTACGTGCGCGAAATTCTATCCCTGCTGCGTAGCGGCATCCCCGTGCACGGCCTATCACACATCACGGGCTCCGGCCTGCGCAAGATTAGACGCATCAAGCAAGATGTCCGATACGACATCACAGATCCCCTGCCGGTGCACGCTGTCTTCCGCCGCATCAAGGAACTTGGCAAGGTTGCCGACGCCGAGATGTACAAGACCTTCAACATGGGAATGGGCTTCGTCGTCGTCGTCCCCGCAAGCGCCGCAAAGAAGGCCGTCGCACATCTGAAGGGTCGCGTCAAATACGACGTCAAAGTCGTGGGCAAAGTGACCGCCGGAACCGGCGTCCACCACCCGGTTGGCGGCGTCCATTAAGGATGTTCAGATTTGGTTGGGTAGCAAAACTGAGGCTCCGCCGGGCGCGGCAAGGCCGCCGCCGGTCATGTGGCTTGCGCTGTTGAACGGCTCTTTCAGCCCCATGCCTTGCGCCGGCCCGTCCCGTCCGGCAAGATGAGGGTCACGCCAGGTAGGTCGCGACGAAGATGAACTCCCCGGAGGCGACCGAGGCGATCCACAAGACCACGAAGGACAGCGTCAAGGCGGGCGACTCGCGGAAGAAGTTGCGCCCGTCCCGGTGGACGGCGCGCGCCATGCCGGCAAGCAGGATGAGGCCGATGAACATGACGAGCGACAGGATGCCATGCGCGCCCTGCACCGCCGTCATCCAGGCTGGGGCGTCCGCTGCGGCATGGCTGGGAACCGCAATGCGATATGCCATGTAAGTGATATTGACGGCCGCCTCGAAGCCGAGGGTGACCCAAAGCAGGCCCCAGCGCAAATCACCGTGGAAGTAGGCGCGCCAGAGAACGTAGAAAACCGCGGCCGTGACGAGGAGTTCACTTGAGGCGCTGAAAATGGAAAACGCGGGGATTGCGGTCAGCGCGTCACGCATCCAGAAGGGTGAAACCGGTTGGCGCCGGGTCGACGTAGAAGATGCTGATGTACAAGTCAAACCGCAAATTGATGGCGATGCCGGCACCGAGGAAGCACTCGGGCGGCCGGTAGCCAGGGACACCCGGGTGGCACGCCTCATGATAGCCGCGCCCTTGCGGGTAAATCTCCAGTTTGAACGCCGTCACGTTCGCGGGAACCGGCGCGGTGCCGTCGGTGTAGTTCAGGCCCGGCTCGATGCGTATCGAGAACGACGTCTTGCCGTAGAACCTGCCGTACTGCTCATAAGTCCCAAGCGACGCCGAGGCGTTGGCACCGCGCAGGGTTGCCCGCAGGCCATCGATGCCAGGGTTGTTGGAGGAATCAAAATCGAGGTCGAGGACCATGGTCTTCCAGCCAAGGTCCGGCTCGAAGAGGAAGGCGGACGCGTTCTGGAAAACAGGCGGGCCGCCGACGTACTGGATGTAGAGGTCGCAGGATCCGCTGCCGATGAATTCCTCCGAAGCGCATTCCAAGAATCCATGCAGCGGCGGCAGGGTCACGTTGTAGGGCTGTGTGGGCGCCGCACGGTCCAGGATGAACTGCAACGACGTAACCTCGGGGCGAGCGACCATGGTCGACCGGGCAAAACCGGGATGTTCTGCTTCGACGTTGTAGATGCTGGGTTGGATGCCGGGGAGCGTGAAGCGCCCATAGGCATCCGTAACGACGTGCAGACCAAGTTCAGAAATGGACACGTTTGCGGCCGCAAGCGGAACGAGTGCATTTGATTGGACAAGGCCAGTTATGATCATGTCGCCGGGAGGAGGAGGAAGTCTCGAGCCTGCGCAGGAATAGCCCTCGGCCGCCACGCATGTCGTGCCTGTCGAATTCGCGTCGGGGGTGGCGCAACCTGCAAGGAGCGCGCCTGCCACGAGAAGCCCAACAACGAATGCCACCTTCACATGCGCCGCGACATCGCCGCATACTAAACGTGTGCGGGTGGTCGGGCTGGAGGGGTCAACCCGGGCCGGCCGGCCGCGGACGTCCATGGACGTCAAGGCATTGACATGGCAATGCAAAGCCTCGGCAGGTCCACCTTTTTAGGCATCCACCGCTTGGCCGAAATCGTGCCGCTGCAGGAGTACGTGTTCAAGATTCGTAGCGACGACAACCTGCTTTGCCAATTCACGGCCGAACACCCTGAAGCGCGCATCGTCTTGAATCTCCTACGCCCGGCTGCCCACGCCCCCGTCGAGCGGGCCATCGTCACGATTTTGGCCGACAAGCAGACGCGCACCCGTTTCCTCACGGGCCAGTTCGCCAAGAAATACGGCTCCTTCGATCTCTTGTCCGAGTCCCCCGACTATGCCTCCGTCGAAATCAGCACGACGGTGCTTACGTACTACCAGAAACACGACCCGATTCAACTCACGATTCGGATGCTGGGACCAGAGACCATTTTTCACCCCGTCATCGTCGAGGGCGGCTACATCGTGATTAGCGTGCTCTCCCCGAATGCCGCCGGACTCAAAGCGTTCAACGAGTTTACGGTGCACATGCGCCGCGTGGTCCCGGCCGACGACTTCAAGCTGCTGCACGTCGGCGAATACCAGCCGGAACTGCGCCTCAAGCAGAAGGGGCGCCTCTTGACGCCGCGCCAAATCGAGGTCGTCAAGATGGCCATTGCGATGGGTTACTACAACGACCCACGCGCTGTCACCCTGGAGGATCTTGCGACCACCTTCGGGGTTTCCAAAGCCGCTGTGCACAAACGTCTGCAAACCGCCGAGAACGCCTTGATCCGCAGGCAATTTGAGGCCTAGGCCATGGCGACGGCGGCGCTCACCCTGACCGGCATCGCAAAATCGTACGGCCGACGGCCCGTGCTGCGCGACGTCGACCTCGAAGTGTTGTCGGGCGAAACGGTTGCAATCCTCGGCGCAAATGGGTCTGGCAAATCGACCCTGCTCCGGTTGGCCGCGACTATCGCACGCCCCGACGCCGGCACAGTCTTGGTCGGCGGCGCCAACGCCCGGACTGAACCCGAAGCAGCGCGCCGCAACCTATCCGTGCTTCTCCAGGATGCGCCAACGTACGCGGAACTTTCGCCGCATGAGCATCTGGCCTGGTGGTCCCGCCTCCAGGGCTGTACGGTGGGCAACGCTGCCGTCGAGGTCGCGACCCTCGAAGCCGGCCTGGCCCGCGTTGCACACCGGCCTGCCGGCACCTTGAGTCGCGGCCAGCGGCAACGCCTGGGCATCGCCATGGCATTGTTGCCTGACCGCCCACTACTACTGCTCGATGAGCCGTTTGCCGCGTTGGACGCCGACGGGTGCAAATGGTTGGAGGCCAGACTCGAGGCGCGCCGCGGCGCCACTCTCCTGGCCTTGCACGATGAACGTGACGCTGGGCGGCTGGCAGATCGCATGCTGCGCATTTCGGGGGGTCGACTCGCGTGAGTTTCGGCGCCCTCGTTTGGAAGGACCTGCACCGCGAATTGCGCAGCAAGGAAGCAATGCAGGCGGGCCTCGTCCTGGTGCTGCTTTTCTTGGTCCTCGACATACTCTCCTTCCGCACGTTGGCAGGTGAGCCCGCCACGGCCGCCGCGGTCCTCTGGATTCCGCTCCTGTACGGCGCGGCCGCAGTCGTTGGACGTGGTTTTGTAAGCGAGGTTGACCGCGGCACCCTCGACCTGCTGCGCAGCGCACCGGTGCCGATTGCATCCCATGGGTGGTCGCGCACGCTGGTTCACTTGGTGCTCCTCGTCCTGCTTGCCGCGTTCACCTTCATTGTCGCCGCAGCGCTCTTCGCATTGCCCATTGTCGTCGGTGTAGCCGCAGCCCTCGCGCTCGGTGCCGTCGGGCTTGCCGTAGTCGCGACCCTCACGAGTGCACTTGCAGCACAAGCGCGCAGCCGCGACATGCTGCTTCCCATCCTCCTCATCCCCGTGGCAATTCCACTTCTGCAGGCCGGGCTCGCTGCGACGACGGCGGCACTACGCGGCGACCCACTCTGGGCGTACCAGTCGCCGCTCCTCCTAATGGCGGCCTACGACATGTTTGCCATCGGTTTCGCCTGGTTCCTCTGGCCCATCGTGCTTGAAGGTGAATAGTGTCGCCCGCGTCGCCCGCACCACGCTGTACCGCGAATCGGCCACAACGCCTAAGCGATAGCCCGACTGGAGGCCGACCGTGAAGCAGGAGACCGTCGACCGAATCCGCCGCGGCACCCTGCCGGCCGCCGTCGCCGGCCTTCTGGGCCTCGCTTGGCTGACGTGGCTGCCCACACCGTGGGGCCGCGCGCCGGACTGGACGGGGGCCGCCGACGTCACGGCGCCCCTGACGCGAAAACTGCTGTTCTACCACCTCGCAAGCGCCTGGACCGCCTTTGCCGGCTATCTGTTGACGTTTGCGCTCTCCATCGCCTACCTGAGCGAGCGCCGCATGCGCGACGATACGGCCGCCCGCGCCGCAACCGAGGTCGGATTTCTGATGAATACCATCGCCCTGGCAACAGGGACCATGTGGGGATTGCAGGAGTGGTACAAAGAAGGACAAAATGGCCTTGCCACCGTCTACACCGACCCCAAAGTCCTCGTCGTGCTTGTCATGTGGCTGACGTTTGCCGCCTACCTGATGTTGCGCCGCCTCGTTGATTCCCCCGAGCGCCGCGCCAGGCTCGCTGCCGCCTTCGGCATCCTGGGATTTCTCGGCGTTCCTGCGAGTTACCTTGTCGGTAAAGTCATCGCGACGGAACTGCATCCGGACCTCACGACGCCACGAGCCAGTGTTGCACCGTACGAGCAGTTCATCATCGTGTGGAGTTTCGTCGCGTTCAGCCTTCTCCTGGTGCACTTGTTCCTAGCCCGCCTGCGGCTGGCTCGTCTGGAAGACCGAATTGAAATTCTTGAAGACTCCACGGAGACCCCCTATGCCCAGTGACGCCACGACTTTCTTTGCCGCCTTCGGCGCAATTGCCCTTGCCATCGGGGCCTACCTCGTGCACCTCGACCGCCGCGGCCGGGCACTCGAAGCCAAGCTGCGCACCCTCGAAGCAGTAGCCGCATCGCCCGAGAAGGGAGCAAGCGATACCGGGCGCAGGCCATGAACGGCCGTACCCGCGCCCTCGTCGGCGCAAGCATCCTCGCCCTCGGCGCTGCGACTTTCTGGCTCGCGGCGTCACAGGCGCAAGCCGACGTCCGGCAGGTCGGCGAAGTCATCCTCGACCCGGATAGTCACATGCAAGGCCACTTCACCATGGTCGGCGTGCCGCAGGCCGAAACCATTCCCATTACGGCCCCGCAGGGAGTCGTGCTCACCGCGAACCCGGCCTGGCGTAACGAGACGCGAACCACCACGTCGTGGACCCAGGACGGAACGAAATTCTACAGCCTGCACATCCTGCGCGTCGCCGCCACGCCGCAGGGCCTCGAATGGACGTTTCGCAACGAAACGCGCCGCACGCCCGCCGACACGAACCTGGCCTTTGCGCCCATCGAAGAATCGTGGGTTTCGGGCGCGGCGGGCCAAGCGTTCCCCATCGAGGCGTTTGCCTCCGGACCCGGGGGACCGGCACGCATTTGGGCCTTGTACGGCAAGGCGACTGAACATGCGCTGCAGCCGAAACCGAGCCAATTCAAAGGCCACCTTCTGGCCACGCTCCCGAACGGCGCGCCCGTCCCCGACGGCGTTCTAGTGTGGATCGTTGAGGAGTACACGGCCGGCTGCAGCAGCAAGTTCATCCCGCCCGAGGCACAGGCGAAGTACAACGTCACAGCCTAAGGACGTCCAATCAACCTGGACCTCCTTCGCCTCGGGCGCGGCCGTTTTGTAGGGGTCCGCCGTCGCGCATGAACATGCGATGGACGATTGCCGTGGCTCTCCTGGCCGCTCTTTTGACCACAGACCTGGCGGCGGCTCAGCCTCCCACCTTCACGCAGGCGTTTCAGGTGCGCATTGGGGTTGGGGACATTGCAACGACGGCGGCTCATGAAACCGCCGACGGATGGTCGTATGAAGCGCGCTACACGGTCCAGCACCCAGCCTCCGACGAACGGGTCGATATCCAGGTTTTGCCGGGCAGCCAAATCGTCGCCAAGACCTGCTCATGCGGGAATTTCACCACCACCGAGTCCGCCACAAGCGTGGCGTTCCATATCCCTGCCTCGGTCCCGACCGGCCCCGTGACCGTGACCGTCACAACGACTTCGCCGCCCAGCGCGGTCTTCGCGGTGGACCTTACCATCAAGGGCAACGACGGCCTCGTGGTGCTCTACCTTCCGAACGGTTTCGCGGCGCAAGCTTCCGCCCCGTCAACGTCTCCGGGGACCAGCACGGATGGCGGTTCGATCATCCTGGCCTACGCCGATTTGCAAGGTTCATTCTGGCTGACGGTCAACCCAGTAGCGACGGCCATACAGCCGACATCCGAGAGCAGCAGCATGGTTTGGTTCTACGCCGCCGCCGGCGTGGTCGTCGGCTGCATTCTCTGGGCCATCTTGGTTTCGCGCGGCATGGTGCAGCGTAAGACCCGCAAGCAGGTCGCAACGACGGCGGCGCACGTCGAAGCGGCCAAGATGGATTCCCCCGCTATTCTCGAAGGTCGCAAACGTGCCCTCATGGCGGCACTCAAGGAAATTGAACTCGGGCGCCAGGCGGACGAGATCGACGTTGCGACGTACGACACGTTGAAGGCGGAACTCAAGAAGGAAGCCGTCACAGTGATGCGAGCCATCGACGAGAGCGGCGCAAAGAAGACGTAATGCCGGCCATTGATTGCTGACCGAAGAGCGCAAGCCACGGCGCTGCACGGAACCCAAAACCTGCGTAATAATGGCCATCGACCCATTACCGCAGTCCTCCGACGGCGGCGCGCACTTCTTGATGGAATGGAAAGAAGGCAAGGGCGCGGTAGCGCCGGCGAGCGAAAGCGAGTCCCGCATGTGGTCTCGCCAACCCCGGACGATCCACAGAGTTCACAGAGCCCCACATAGGGCACACTGTGGCATCTGTGCGCTCTGTCGTTCGTCACGCATGCGACATGGAATCCTCAAGGATCGAGGCCCGGCGGCCCATCGCTTCGCGCCGCGCTTCGCGCGGGCTCGCTTCGCCACACCCGGCTCACACGCGGCGCCTGCGGCCGCCGCGTTCGACCCCGAAGGGGGTTCCGCCTCGGCGTCCGCCGAGGCTCGCCCCCTTTCGAAACCCCCGCGTCGTGGGGCGTCGCTGCGGCTCGGCCCCACATAGCAAAATTCCTGGCCGCCGCCACGCCGGGCAGAATCCCACGACGTATTGGTTGCCGTATTGGGTTCCGAGCGATTAGGCATGCACCAGCACGGCGCCGTCGGGGCAACTTCGGAATCGATTGAGGACTTGGCCAAGCAGGGAATTCTTCGGGCCGCGGATGTAGGCGCAGCGTAGCCGAAGCACCCTCCAACATGGCAAGCATCGCCCGGAACGGCCCCACGCAAGTTTAACACGAAATCCCCCGTCGCGCAAGCATGGCCGTTCTCGGCATCGAAGGCACAGCGCATACTTTGGGGGTGGGAATCGTGGAGCAGGACAGCCCAGGAAAATGCCGCATCGTGGCCAACGAGCGTGTCATGGTGCAGCCGCCCTTGCCAAAGCCGGGCGACGCGGCAATGGGAATTCACCCGAGGGAGGCGGCCCACCACCACGGCGAAATCGGGCCCGATCTGCTCAGGCGCGCCCTTGCGACCGCGAATCTGACGATGTCGGAATTGGACGCCGTCGCGTTTAGCCAAGGCCCCGGACTGGGCCCGTGCTTGCGCGTTGCCGCGACCATGGCTAGAGCACTTGCCATCGCCGCCAACAAGCCCTTGGTTGCCGTCAATCATTGTGTTGCGCACCTGGAAATTGCCCGCGGCATGACGGCGGCCGACGACCCGATGCTGCTCTACGTCTCAGGCGCCAACACCCAGGTTCTGGCATTTGTGCGCGGGCGTTACCGCGTTTTCGGCGAGACCCTCGACGTTGGACTCGGCAACGCGTTGGACAAGTTTGCGCGCGAGCAAGGCATTCCTTTCCCCGGGGGCCCCGAAGTCGAGCGTCTCGCAAGGACCGCGCCATCCGACTCGTGGTCTCGGCTACCCTACGTCGTGAAAGGCATGGACGTCAGCTTTGCCGGCGTTGCCACGGCGGCGTCGCGCCTCGTTTCGGACGGTGTTGCCCTACCGCAGGTCTGCCACGCTCTGCAGGAACACACGTTTGCGGCGCTCGTCGAAACGGCCGAGCGCGCCTTGGCGCACACGGGGAAACGCGAACTTGCCGTCGGTGGCGGAGTTGCGTGCAACCAGCGACTCCAGCAGATGGCGCGTTCGATGTGCGAAGCGCGCGGCGCCGACTTCCATTGCCCGCCCCGTGAGGTTCTCGTCGACAACGGTGCCATGATTGCCTGGCTTGGCTTGCAGAAGCTGCAGGTCGGCGACACGGTTGCCCCCGAGGCCAGTGCCGTCCGGCCGTACGAGCGCACTGACCAGGTCGAGGTGACGTGGCGATGATTCCCACGAGGCCGCCCGGGGCCGAGGCAATAATCGAGGACGCCGTATTCTTCGGCCTAGCGGTGCTGCGCAAGCGGCGGCCGGTCAAAATGTACCGCCACCCGAACCTTGACGCCCAGATTCGCGCTGAACGCACGCGCGACGAGGCCCACTTGCTCGCTGCAGCTCGGCGGGCAGGTGTCCCGGTGCCGGTGGTTTACGACGTCGACCGAGCCGGAGCCAGTATTCTGCTCGAACCCGTGGCCGGTGCCACGCTGCGCGACATGCTCGCGTCGGACGGCGACGCGGTGGCCGCCGCGCGCCTTGCCGCGCTCGGAACTCTCGTGGCACGGCTGCACGACGCGGGCCTTACCCACGGCGACCTTACAACCAGCAACGTCATGGTGCCAGACCGCGCGGCGCCAACTTCCATGGTCCTCATTGACTTCGGCCTCGGCGCCTTCTCGGACGAGGCGGAACCGCGCGGCGTTGACCTTCACCTGCTCGAGGAGGCGCTCGAGGCGACGGATCAGCGCAGCCAGGCCCTCGTTGCCGCGTTTGTCGCCGAGTACGCCAAGGGTCGTACCGCCACGGCCGCACTCGCCCGTTTGGCGGACATTCGCATGCGGGGGCGCTACCGCTGATAGGCAGCCTGACTTTCGCCACAACCAACGCCGGCAAGGCCCGCGAGATGCAAGCCCTCCTGGCACCCCTGGGCGTCGCAGTCGTGCAAGATGCGCGCGGCTACGTCGAGGTGCAAGGCGAAACCCTCGCAGCCGTCACCAACGCCGGTGCACAGGCCCTGTTGGCAAGCGGGCTTGCCCCGCCCTTCATCCTGGAAGATTCCGGCCTCTTCGTCGAAGCCCTGAACGGATTTCCCGGCGTCTACAGCCGCCATGCCCTCGAGACGATTGGTGTTGCCGGCCTGCTGCGCCTGATGTCAGGCCTCGCGGGCCAGTCGCGGAGGGCCTCGTTCCGGGCCGACCTCCTGCTCGTGGACGGCACGGGCGGGCGCCACCACTTCGAGGGGTCGTGCCTCGGCACCATCGCCGTCGCCCCCGCCGGGGAGGGAGGATTCGGCTTTGACCCCATTTTCATCCCGGACCAGCCTTCTGAGGCCGGCGCCCCAGGCCAAACCTTCGCCCAACTGCCTCCAACGGTGAAAGGACGGCTGAGCCACCGGGGGGGTGCCGCCCGGGCCCTTGCGGTCCACCTCGCCGCCCCCAAGATTCAAACAGCAAAACCATAAAGAGGCCGCCCCTTCGAAGACTCGATACCTGATGGCCAGCGGCAAGCGAATCCTGGGCACCGTCTCCTTCGTCGTTGCTTTCCTGCTCACCCTCGGGTTTGCCTTCCTCTTGTGGGGCAAATCCCTCAACGACCCGGGTTTCCCGCTTATCGAAAGGGTGCCGTTCGTGGCCCTTGTCGTTGGCATCAGCCTGGCGACACTCTGCTGCGTCATCCTCCTTGCCATCCTCATCCGCTCCAGTGACGAGCGCCGCAACCGTCGTGCGGAAGCCGAAGAGGCCGCCCGCCTTGCCGCCGAGGCCGCCGCCCGTGACGCCTTCGAGCAGGGCCTAATGGAGCCTGACGGACTCGGCAAAGGCCCCGACATGGTCGTCTACAATCTCGGCGCTCTGCCGCAGATGTACCGCGCCTGGGGCAAATACGAACGCCGCAACAAGCTGCAATCGTTTGTCACGCCGCGCACGGCCGACGCCGCCCTCTACACGAACACCTACATTCCCATTGACAAGGACGGCAACCAACTCAAGTTGCGCATCCTCTTGGCCGGCCCGCCAAACGCGCAGACGGTTGAACTGCCGCTGCGCAACTCGCAAAAGCCGGTCACCGTCATGGACGAAAAGCGCCTCGCCACGATTCCGGAAAATGTACGCGCACGCTTGCCGGCCGACGTCCGCGAACGTTTCTGGCCCACGACGTCGCCGGCAGAAGGGGAGCCTGGTGATGCGGCGTTTGTCCCGACCGGCAAGGCGGCAGGCGGCCGCGGATTCCTCTCCGAACTCGACGACACGCTGGCAAAACGTGGCGGATCAAACGGCGCCGACGGGCGCGCGTACTACGACTACACCGGCGACATCCACAATGTCGAGGACATCGAGGGCATCGGCCGCATCTACGGGGGCAAACTCGCAGCGGCCGGCGTGCTAACCACCGCCCGCCTTGCCTACGAGGACCCCGAAAGCCTGGGCAAGCGCGTCGGCGTCCCCAAGAAAACGGTCGAGCAGTGGCAGCAGATGGGGGAACTCATGAAGATCAAGGGCGTCGGCAAGCAGTACGCCGAGGCCATGGCCCGCGCTGGCATCGAGGGCATAGCCGAACTCAAGCGCCGGAGCCCTGAGACCATCGCCAACCAAGTCAACTCCTACCTGGACACGCTGGACACCAATGTGCTTGGCAACAAGATTACGTCCAAGCGCGTCGAGGGTTGGCAGAAGGCCGCGGCCGGCATGAAGCGCGTTCGCCTGAAGGTCCCGGACCAGTAGGTTTTGGTCGCCAGCACCGGTGGCGATGCAGTTGCGCGTACAAGCGCAGCCCGAAGGATCCCCTGCTTGGCCAAGTCCTGAAGCGATTCCGACGTTGCGACGGCGGCGGCGTGTTGGTGCATGACGAATCGGTCGTGGCAGTGCCTTGGGGGGCCTCGGATGAACCCGATGCGGACGATGAACCCGATTGTGAGGATGCATCGCATGCCTGGGCAAACGTCGTCGGGTTCATCGGACGGATTGGGTTCATGGGTGTTCCCCCAACGGTGGCCGGTCCCCCCGGCGGCCCTGCCTTCCGCGCTCGCTTCGCATCGCGCATAGGCCTGCCAAGCCCTCGCGTGACTCGCGGCACTCGTCTGCTCGCCCCGCACGGGGGCAATTCATCATTCCATTCCTGCAACAAGGCGCCGGCGTCGGAGGACTGCGGGAATGGGTCGAAGGTCTTCATCAAGCAGGTTTCCCTGAGTTCCCCGCAATCCCTGTTCCGTGGTTCGGTCGGCGGCAAGCGGGCACGATTCTTGCAATTCCAGCATTTCATGGTCTGGCCGCCGCCGACATCGACGCGGCAGCCCGCCCTTTTCCCCTTGCTTTAAGCGTGAAACATGCCTCGACGCAACGACAATGCCGGACCTTGCCGAACTGCGCCGCATCGTCGAGGCCCACTTCCGGGTCTACGAGGCGCGCGAGCAGGTCCACAAAGGGCACATCGGCGCGCGCTTCTTCCACGTCATGGTGCCGGCCGGCGAATTCGACCGGCGCTACGAACTCGTGCGCGCCGACATGCACCGCCTCTACCCGGATTTGCTCACGTTCGTGCGCCGCGAAGCGGGCGAAGACATCATATGCGTCGCGGAACGACCGCCGGCGCCGCGCCTCCGACTCGGCCTGCATCTGGGGCTTTTTCTTGCAACGGTCGCAACAACGATTGTCGCCGGCGCCATGTCATGGCATGGCTACACCAATGCCTCGGCCGATGCGAGCCTGGCCGATGTCTTCTCCGCCCACAACCTTGCCATGGGCGCGCTGACGTTTGCCCTGCCCCTTGTCCTCATCCTTGGTATCCATGAGATGGCGCATTTCGTTGCCGCCCGCCGCCATGGCCTGCGTCCGACGCTGCCGTTTTTTATCCCGGCCCCGCCCATCGTTTTCCCGATTGGCACCTTTGGCGCCTACATCAGCATGCGTGACCCGTTGCCGGACCGCAAGGCGCTCTTCGATGTTGGCGTCTCGGGCCCCATCGCCGGCTTCATCGTTGCGCTCCCGATTCTCATTCTTGGGTCCATGCTCACCGCGGCTGGAGCCCACGCCGTCCCGGACATCGGCCGGCCCGGCGTCTATGCCAACCTTCCCTACGAATTGGACAATAGCACCGCGGGGCAATCGGTCCTGCGCTTCGACCATCCACCGGCAGGCGTCCTGCTGTGGAATGTCACGGGCGCAACGAATGCTGGCGACGACTGGACCTATACCTCTACGGCGCGCGTCACGTTTGCCAACGGGACGGTTGCATCCGACGAGCTTGCCGCCCGCGCACTTAGTCGGGGGCAGCAACAACTGCAAACCCTCACGATTCCGGCCGACGCTACCTCGGCGGAACTCATTCTTACCTGGGACGATCGCATGGTGCGCTTCGGCGACCCGCTGCTTGTCATCCTCCTCCACCCCGTCTGGCCGGAGAACGCCAACTACCTCACCCATCCCGTGTTCCTCGCCGGGTGGGTCGGCCTTCTCATCGCCGGCATCAACTTGCTACCGGTTGGCCAACTTGACGGCGGCCATGTCTCCCGCGCCCTTCTGGGGGACAAGAGCATTTGGTTAGCGCGCGCCGCCTTCGGCGCGTTGGTCATGCTTGCCCTCTTCTTCTTCGACTCGTGGATGTTCTTCGCCTTCTTTGTCTTCTTCATGGGCCTGCAGCACCCGCCGCCACTCAACGACCGCACCAAAATCGAAGGGCGCCGCATCGCCGTCGCCGTGCTCGTCGTCGTCATTTTCCTCGTGAGCTTCATTCCCGTCCCCATCCAGGTGTGATGGCTTGCTGGACCCGGCCCGCCTCGATGCCATCCTGTTCGACCTCGACGACACTCTTGTCAATTGGCGCCAAGCCGAAATGGGCGCAATCGGCGACCTCGCGCGCGATCATTTCGTTCCGCGCGGCTTCTCAGAGATGCAAGTCCGCGCGACCTACGCCGACGTGATGGCGGCCAACATCCAATCCTGGAAAGAACTCCGCAGGTGGTGGTACATTTCAGAACGGCTACAACTTCTGTCAGAACGGCTCGGCACCACGGACGACCTTCCAGGCGCGGCCCTTGCGACGAGTTTCAGCCGCGACGTCACGGCGCGCCTTGCCCTACTCGACGGCGCCTTGCCCGCCCTACGCGCTGCGCGCCAGGGCGGCCGCAAGACCGCCGTCCTCACAAATGGCCGCGGCGAGACGCAGCGCCCCAAACTCGTCCGTTTCGGCCTCGATCGCGAAGTCGACTTCGTCGGCATCACGGGCGACCTCGGCGCTTGGAAACCCGACGCCGAGGCGTTTCACAAAGTGCTTGCTGCCCTCGGCGTCGAGCCGCAGCGCGCCACCATGGTGGGCGATTCCGTCGATTTTGACCTCATCCCGGCCCGCGCCCTGGGGATGCAGACGGTCCTTGTCGGCCCACAGACGCACGCCGCGGCCGATTTCCACATCTTGACGCCCGGCCACCTCGTTGGGCTGCTGCCCGCTTTGCCTGCCGCCCCTCGGACCGCCCCGAAGTAGCCCGCTGGCGGGCGCGCAAGGCTCAAGGGCGCCGGCCGGCTGTCGCCGCATCATGCAGACCTACCCGGTGAAGCCAGGACACGCGGCCAAGGTGGACTTTGGCATGATCTTCGATGCCTGCTTCGACTCACACAAGAAGGAAGGCGACTGGCACTCGGGCGCCTTCGGGTCCATGCCCCAAATCAAGGCCCGCTACGAGGGCAAGAAGGAGTTGCAGGTCGACACTATTACGGACAAAACGTTTGCCGCAAAAGTCGCAGGCGGCGACAAGCAAGCCCTAGCGTTGGCCATGGACACACAGCGCCGCTGGAATGAATTTCTCGAAGGCATCACGGGCTACGACGCGAAGGCGCGCGGCAAGAAGATTCAGGAATTGGCAAAGAAGGCCGGCAAGGAAGCGCCGAAGGCAACCTAGGGGCCATCGACCAGCCGCTAGCCGCGCGCGACGCCGGCCGACAAACCATTGCAGCAACCCACGCGCCGGAACGACGTTCATTGGGTTCCATAAGCACGGTGGCCGGTTCGTGGCTGGCGTTCCGCGGCCTGCAACTCTTCAAGCCGCAGCCCCTTGACCCTGCCGTGGAATGGGATCCAGCTACGCGTGACGCGAAGAGCAATTACCGTTTTCTTGTATCGGCAGTGGTGCCGCGCCCCATTGCCTGGGTGACGACTGTTGACTCGCGCGGCGTGGTGAACGCCGCCCCGTTCTCCTGGTTCAACGCCGTATGTCCTGACCCGCCCATGGTGATGCTCGCAATCGGGAAACGACCGGACGGCTCGCCCAAGGACACGCTGCGCAACATCCGCGACACCAAGGAGTTTGTCGTGAATGCCGTCCCGCGCGCCGCCGCCGCAGCGATGGTCGCCTCGTCGGCCGACTATCCGCCCGACCGTTCCGAGGTCGAGGCCCTGCATCTTGCCACGTCGCCCAGCCGTACGGTGCGTCCGCCCCGTCTGGCCGACTCTGCTATCCATCTGGAATGCCGGCTCGACCGTGTCGTGCCCATCGGGCGCGACGACAACCATGTCCTGGTCCTGGGAATCATTGTCCACATCGCGTCTGACGATGCCGTGCTGGATGCACGGGGCAACGTGGACCCGAACAAAGCGATCTTCGTCGGCCGGTTGGGCGGCTCAAACTACACCGACACATCGGACTTCTTCGCGATTCCGTGGCCCAAAGATCCAGGCGACACATTGCGCCGCAATTAGTCAACGTGTGGCTCGTTGCGCGACGCGTTGGACGACGTCGGCGTCATGCTCGATACGAATTTCGCTCACCCGTCCCTCGTGCTGTTCGAGGCGCAAAATGGCGCGCGGTTCATCACCCTCGGCGTGGTACTCGACGAGGACGGGTTCGCCATCGATGCGAAGAACGCGGCCAACGACGCCGTCCGAGAACTCAGTTTGGAGCGCACGTCGGATACCTTCCGCCCCTTCCCCCACCAGTTGACCGTCCAGGATGGCGCGCGATTGCGGACCGTAATGGCCCATTAGCAGTTCTACCGCTTGCCCGTTACAGCAGCCGGCATGAACTCGTAGAAGGGCCTCTTTGTGAACGCTCATGGACACCTGCGGTGTTATGGGTTGCCCGGGATGATAAGCCATAGGCGGCCGGGGGAACAGGTTCGAGTGTGCAGGCGTTTTGGAGAAAGCGCAGCGCGGCAATGGGCAGGCATCCATGAAGGCGCCGATGCGCGGGTTGCGCACCGCATCTTTGCAGACCGCTTTTGGACGGTTGGGCGCGGCGTCGCAACAGATATCCCCGTCCTGTCGCTCCGGCAATGGTTCGGCGGGGGTTTGCGGCGTTCGACCGTTCCGGCGGCGCCGCTTGCTGGGGGCAAATGTTCAAAGACGAGGGCGCCGGTCTCCTTCCGGTGCCCATCCTCGCGTTAACCCCCCGCAGGCGAGGGCGGCAGACATGCCGTGTTGCCGGCGACGATGGGGTGTCCGACGTGGTAGGCTCCATCCTTTTGGTGGGTATCACGGTTGTAATGGCCGGCTTGATGGCTCTCTTAATACTCTCATTCAAGGGCCCCCATGACGTCACGCATGCCAACTTGGTCATCACCGTTAATCCAGGCCAGGAGGGCTGGAGCTCCGGGGACGAGAGCATTCGCATCCAGCACTTGGGGGGGGACGCCGTGGACGGCGGCACCACGCGCATCACGTACCGCCTCAACGGCGGTCCTCCCGTCACATCGACAGGGAGTGGAATCCTTGAATCTCTCCAATCTGCCGGCGTTCCCTTGCCTGCCCAGACGCGCTGGGTCATCGGCCAGACATGGGTCCTGACCCTGACGCTGGCACCCTCCGATTCCGTGGTGGTCGACGTCGTCGACGAAGGCGGCGCCTCGACTCTCGTCACGACCGCTACGTTGATTCCAGGCCAGATTTCGTCGGGCACAAGTTGCCCGTTCGACTCACTTGCTCCAACCGTCGGCACCTGGATCCAGGCGCCCGTCGACATCACGACGGCCACGCTGGGCGATGTCACAATCACGGCCAGCGTGGTCGACGACTGCGTGGGTGTCGACGGCGCCGTCGTTCCACACTTGTTCTATCGCCTCAACTCCGGCACGAATCCTGCCTACATCGATGGCGGTCCCATGACGTCCCTCGGCGGCAACCAGTGGAGCAACGCGGTGCCGGACCCGGTTTGGCTCACCAAGTCGGGCCAGTCCCTGCAGTACTACGTGTCTCCTGTGACGGACCTCAGGGGCAACAGCGGGGCGAGTTCGACCCAGAGTGACCTCGTCCAGCTTGTCGCCCTCTTTACTGCCGTCTCGTCGCACACCAGCACCATGGGCGGTTTTACGGTCGCCGAGCCGTTTGCCAACGCCCAAGGGACGGCCTCGGACGGATCGTTTGCGACCTTCGAGGAGGGCTCGTCGGCCGGCGCTCCCGTGGTTGTCGCGGCCAACTTGGAGGTGAGCGCCTCGGGATGGGGGACAGACGGCACCGGAAGCCCGAAGGACACCACCGCGTCCGATGACCGTTACCGCGCGAACAGCGCCCTGCTGCCTGCGGTCCTGCGCCTCGGCTTCCCTAATCCCGCGGCGGCTGGCCCAATCATCGCTGTGAATATCAAGGTCGAGCAATCCATCACGAGCTTCATCGACAACACGTGGATCGTATCGGCCTGCGTGGCCGGGGGTGGCTGCGGGACCGCGTCGGCGGCGCAGTTGGGGAGTTCCTCGGCGAGCGCCGACACGACCCTCACCTTTGACATCACGAACCTCAAACCACCCGGCGTGACAACGTGGGCGTGGACCGACATCAACAATCTGGAGGTCACGGTCCTGCCGGCCTTCGGTGCCAACCTCATCCGTGACGGCAGCACTGGCCGCATCGACTACGTGGCAGTGGAAATCACTTCGGGCACCTTCAGCACGGCGGAGCAATTCGACTGGACAGGCGTGCCTGCCGGAATCGGCGGACTGCGCGTTCTTGAACTGGGCGCCTGCTCGGTCTCCGGCGACACCTACTCGATCCATGTCTACGACTGGGTCCTCGGGGCCTTCAGTGTCGCGTCCCGCGCGACCCTCAACTCGGGCAACTGCCCAACCCTCATGTACACGCTCACCGCCGACGAGTACTCGGCCGGCTCTGGGCTGGTCCGCATCAAGTTCGCGGACGCAACGCCGGCCGGGTCCACGCAAGGCACATTCCGCCTTGACTACGCGAGGGTGAACTCCCAATGAGCCGGACTGCGGGGCGCGGCCGGGGCGACGACGGCGAAGCGGGCGTCTCGACCGTCTTGGGGGCCATTCTGATGTTCGGCCTCCTCGTAGTGACCTTGGTCATGATCCAAACGCAATTCGTTCCCGTCTGGGACAAGCAGCGGGAAGAGGACACTATGCTGGACGTGTCCAAGCAAGTAAACACCCTCAAGTCCGACTTGGACCGGTTGGCGGGGAACCAGTCCGCGACACCGATTTCGAACCATGTCAGTTTGGCCAAGCCGCAGGGCTTTACGTTTTTCCAAGGGTCGTCCAATCAACTCGGCACCCTGTCTTTTGCTCCTCCGGTGGCCGGGAGCGGCATGACGGTTTCATCCAACCAGCTGACAGTCCAGAACCAGAATGGCCGGCAATTCTTCGGCATCGCCGAGGAGTGGGAAGGGGTCGGGCCAGGCGTCACGATCCCCGCCATCGATTCCATCGTGCATATGCGGTTGCGCCTCGTCGACCCGTCGTGCGAGGGGTACGCGGGCCATTCGTGCCCTGACCCCAGTACGATGACCATCGTCATGACGGATCGCAACGGCATGTGCGCCGGCAAGATCGTCCTTATCGACACGGAACAGAGCGGTAGCGACAACAACATCGAGGCGAAGATTTACCGCGCCAACAACCCAATCGCGACGACTTGCGACGACAGCCTTGACACACTGCGCCCAAACCCAATCACTCTCATGAACTGGAATCAGAAGAAGCAACTCAACCCGCCTTTCTTCTACGTCGACGCGTTCGACCCCACCCTGCACTTTGACTCCGTCTTGGCCGCAGCGGCCTATCCCCTCAGCGTCGTCATGACCCTCGCCCCGGGCGGCGTGCAAGGCGACTACACCATCGTATACGACACGACGTCTGGGGGCGGCAGCACCCGCGTCGGCGGCGGGGGCCTCGTGATTCCAAACTACAGCGCGACCTTCCCGTTGGGGACCCTGTCGGTGCAGCAGCCCAACAGCCGCGCGCCGACCCAGAACTACTACATGGAGTACGGCGCCGTCTTCCTGGAGCAACCGGGACAAGGCGCTGCCATGGTCGTGCCGCCGTTGTTTACCGCCAGCACCACCACGACGCAGACCTCAGTGCAGTGGAGCTTCCCTGCCCTTTCAGGCAATGCCAACCAAGTGACGGCGGCCGGCGGCGGCATTGTGTTGGCATCCCCCACCGGCCAGCACACCACCTACGAGGCCTCCGCGCCCAGTCTAGTCTTCGCCATCACTACGAGCTACCCCGCGCTTTGGGCGTCGTACTGGCAAGGCACCATGGAGTTGGCCGGTATGACGGGCGACGTGGAAGCGGTCGACGTCCCGTGTAGCACGGGCGGCGTGCAATACAGCATCTGCAGCACGGCGACGACGGCGACGCTGACCCTCTACGGCCCCGTGACGGCAGGCGCCTCCACGGCCGACGACCTCTTCTTCCGCTTCAACGAAGGCGGCGTGGCAATCCAGCTGCGCCCCGCAGGGTGACCCATGCCGACCAACCAACCCGACGAGCAATCTGACCGTGCGGCCGCTCGCGCCCTTGTGGCCCGCCTGCGCGGCGACCGCGAGCGCGAGGCCGCCAAGGATTCCAAGGACGGCGAGCCGGTCAAGATGGCGATGCCGCCTGCGCAGTCCGGAGCCCCGGGCGTGCCGACCCGGCGCGCCACGCAGGCCGAGCGCGCCGCAGGCCAAAGCTTCGCGAGCTACGAAGAGCTGCACCGCT
>CAZVJB010000028.1:0-24513 GCA_964627625.1 uncultured Halobacteriales archaeon | reverse complement strand
GCAGGCACGCGAAGCGATGCCGTGCGCGGGTGTGGCAGCCGAGCCGCGAAGCGCGCGATGGCGGGGCCGCCGGGGGCCGCCGAGGCGCCGCACAATCAACCGATGAAACCGATTGAACCGATACGACGCCGACCGGTGGGCCGCAGATGACGCCCGCCTCCTCCCGCCGGCGAACCAGAAAAATCCCGCACGGCGTCCGCCCGGCGGCCCACGCAACCTCGCGGCGCTTCGCGCGCGCGTCGGTCTGCTATCGCCACGCCCGACTCACGTGCGGCGCTTCGCGGCCGCGTTCGGCCCCTCGCCGGGAGGACGCCGCCGACGTATCACGCGTGCCCTCATCGCCGTGGTTCCGTGACTTCCGGGAGTCCGTGATTCCGTTGGCCCGCGTGCATGGCGGGGCGGGCCGCGTTGCGCGGTTGCCCATGGCATGTCCCAGGCTCACAGCTTCAGGTCGGCCTTGACGAATCCGGCGATATCAGTCGGGAAAGTCGCGACTTTGACGCCCGCGGCTGCAAACGCCTTGAGTTTACTCTCCGCAGTTCCCTTGCCCTTCTCGACCAACGCGCCGGCGTGCCCCATCTTCTTGCCCTCCGGGGCCGTGCGGCCGGCGACGTACGCGTAGCACGGCTTCTTGACGTGCTTGGCGATGTACTCTGCCGCTTCTTCCTCGTGGCCGCCGCCGATTTCGCCGACGAGGACGATTGCCTTCGTCTCAGGGTCTGCGTTGAACAACTTCACGGCATCCAGCAGAGTCGTGCCCGGGATGGGGTCGCCGCCGAGGCCGAGGCAAGTGGACTGGCCAATCCCCGCTTCACTAAGCGCTGCAACAATTTCGTAGGTGAGCGTGCCGGACTTTGAGGCTACGCCGACGGGCCCCTTCTTGAAAATGGTCCCGGGCAGGATGCCGACTTTTGCGGCGCCGGGCGTGCATGCACCTGGGCAGTTGGGCCCAATCAGGATGACGCCCTTCGATTTGGCGTAGCTGACGAACGTTGCCGCGTCGTGCACGGGGATGTGCTCCGTGATGACGATCACAACCTTGCAGCCGGCGTCGACCGCCTCGATGACCGCATCCTTTGCGTACGGTGCCGGCACGAAGACGAGGCTGGTGTTTGCGCCCGCCTTCTGCACGGCCTCCGCGACCGTGTCATAGACTGGGACATCGTGGACCTTCTCACCGCCTTTCCCCGGGGTCACGCCGGCAACAACGTTGGTGCCAAACTGCTTCATCTGCCCGATATGGAACTGGCCCTGGTAGCCGGTTGCGCCTTGCACGACGACGCGCGTGTTCTGGTCAAGGACGACTGCCATCAGGCCGCCCCCGCCCGGATGACCTTGTACTTCCCCGGCTCCATGGCCATCTCGGCCGCCTTCTTGGCAGCTTCTTGCAAGGTGTTAGCCGTCTCCAACCCAAACGAATGCAGGATCTCGTTGGCTTCCTTCGCGTTCGTGCCCTTGATGCGGGTGATGATTGGGAACTCTACGCCTTCCGCCTGCAAGACTGATACCAATCCCTTTGCGACGGTATCGCACTTCGTAATCCCGCCGAAGAGGTTGAGGAGCATGACGTTGGGTTTGGCTTTCTTCATGAGGCGGACGGCTTCGGCGACCTTTTCGGGGTTGTCCGTTCCGCTAAGGTCGAGGAAGATTCCTGCCTTGCCACCGAACTCCGTAAGCGCGTCCAGCGTCGCCATAGTGAGGCCTGCGCCGTTTGCCATGACGCCGATGTCGCCGTCGAGTTGTACGAGCGCAACACCCTTGTTCTTGGCTTCCTGCTCGAGTTCTGTCATTGACTCGTCGCGCTGCTGGAATTCCTTGTGTCGGAACAAGGCGGAGTCGTTCAGCACGACCTTGGCATCGCCTGCGACGACACGGCCGTCGGCAAGACGGGCAAGCGGGTTCACTTCGACGAGTTCGGCATCCATCTGCGTGAACACCTTGTACAATTTCTCAAGCAAGGCGCCGATTTGTTTCTGGGTATCCGCGTCGAGGCCGCTTTTGAGGAGCACGGCGCGGGCATGGAAGGGCTGGAAGCCTGGGAGCGGGTCGATGGTCGTCTTGAAAATGCGCGACTCCGGGACGGACTCAATCTCGACGCCGCCGTCGGCGCTAAAAATCAGCATGAACTTGCGCGTCGCCCGGTCCACGAGGAAACTGCAATAGAATTCTGATTGGAAGTCGAGTTTCTGCGCCACCATGACCTTCTTGGTGATGTGGCCTTTGATGTTGAGGCCGAGGATAGATTTCGTGACCTCGCGGAGTTGTTGGGCATTGTCGGCAAACTTGACTCCGCCCGCCTTGCCGCGGCCGCCCACGAGGACCTGCGCCTTCACGACGACGGGGAAGTGCGCCTGGCCGATTTTCGCCTCGAGTTCCTCCATCGACTCCACGACGAAACCCTTCGCGCACGGCACGCCGAAGCGCTCGTAAAGTTCCCGACCCTGGTACTCGTAGAGGTTCAACCCTGCACCCTCAAGGCGCGCCACATGGGCTTCTGATAAGAGGGTTTGCAGCCGGGCGCGCGAAGCAAGTTCTGGCAGGCATCGTCAGGTGCGCCCTCGGCGGCCCTGGCCATCGCTTCGCTCGGCTTGCCACGCCCTCGCATCGCCGTGCCGTCTCGCCTTCGGCTCGTCGGCTGCCGTGCTCGCCCCGACCGGGCGCATGCCGCCCCAATTCTTGCCATTCCTTCAGCACGGCGACGACGCCGTCGGGGGCAACGTCAAGAATGGGTTGAAGGACGTGTTTCGCCCGTCTAGTGCGGGAAAATCTGTGGTATCTGCCAAGCACGCGAAATCTGTGACATCTGCGTTCCGCCTCGGCCCGCCGCGAAATCCCCTCTAGCCGTCTGCGAATCTGTGGCATCCGGCGAATCGGTGGAATCGCCCTCAGGCGCCTTTCTTCGCCTTGCGTCCCTTGCCCTCAATCTGCTCGGCGCTAATGTCGCGCTTGGGCTGGGTCGTCCAGACGGATTCGTGCTCCATCTTGACGTCGAATTCGCCTTGGCCCGGGTTGCTGACGTGGCTGCGCTCGCGCGTTTCGCGGTCGTGCTTTGTGTCGTAGGCTTCGGCGTCGGCGGCGCTGCGGATGCCGGTGACCTTCTTCTGCTGCCAGGCCAGTTTCGTCTCGTAGGACTCGGCGTCGGCGGAGTTCTGCATGCGTGGCAGGGGCTTCGCCTCGGCGTCGCGCCTTGCTTCGAAGGAGTCCGCGTCCGCCAGCGAACGCATCCGCGGGAGCTGCTTGGCCCGGGCGTCCTGCTTTGCTTCGAACCCGGAGTCGGCTGCGGAGCGCATCTTCGGCAGAGGTTTAGCCTCGGCGTCGCGGCGGGTCTCAAACTGTGCGTCGGCGGGTGAACGCAGCTTGGGCAAGGGTTTGGCTTCTGCGTCGCGCTTTGTCTCGAATTGTGCGTCGCCAGGAGCGCGGAACTTGGGGAAGGTGCTTTCGTGGCGGTCGACTTTGGCCTCGAACTGGGATTCGCCGGCGCCCTTGAACTTGGGCAACTCGTTCTCGCGGCGGTCCACTTTGGCTTCGACGTGCGTGTCCGCTAGGCGGAATTTCGGCATGGTGCGCTGCTCCTTGTCGAGACGGGTCTCGAAGGCGCCGTCCGCGGGTGCCTTGAACTTGGGCAAGTCGCGGTGGTCCTTGTCTTGTTTGGCTTCGAATTGACTCTCGCCGAGTGCCTTGAACTTGGGCGCGTCGTTCGCGCGCCGGTCAACCTTAGCCTCGAATTTCGCTTCGCCGGCGGCGCGGAACTTTGGCATCTCGCGGTGGTCGCGGTCAACCTTTGTTTCGAAGGGCGTGTCGACTGGGGATCGCAAGTTCGGCGCGCTGTCGCCTTCTCGCCTGTCGTGCTTGGTTTCGAAGTTTGCCTCGGCAAGGGCGGCAAGCTTGGGCGGGGCGCGGGACTCGGCGTCGCGTTTTACGGCCACTGCCTCGTCGCCGGCGCTGCGCATTTTTGGTCCCGGCTTGGATTCGGCGTCGCGCCGGGTGGCGAAGGTCTCGTCGCCGGCGCTGCGCATATGGGGCAGCTGCTTGGGTTGCGCGTCGCGACGGGCCTCGACGGCCTCATCGCCCGCAGACCTCATGCGAGGAAGTTCACGGCGCTCGTGGTGCTGGACTTCGGCGCGCGATCTTGCCATGGGCGCGGCCGCCGGTTTGGAATGCTTGCGTGGCAGTTCGATCGGCTGGGCCGCCTCGACCAGTTCAGCGACTTTTTCGGTCGCGGACTTGGCAAGCTCAGAGCTCTGCGCATCGGACTTGACGGCAAACTCCGACTCCGCCGGGGACAGGATCTTCGGGGCCGGCTTGTCCTCCTTGTCCATCTTGACGGAGAAGTCATCGGCCGTCGGGCTGCGCAGCTTCAGCGGCGCGCTTGCCTCCGCCGCGTCGCGCTTGACATCGAATTGACCGGCAGGGCTCTTGCCATGGCCGACCGCCACGTGATGCGGTTTCGGGGCGCGGATATCGACAGTTCCTGCACCCTCGGCCACGGGTCGCTGCGCGCGGGCAAGCGGTCCCTTGACATCGAATTCTGCCTCGTCCACATCGAGGTGCCTGGGCCGCTGCGAAACGGGCTTCTGGACCTCGACTTCGCCCAAATCGACAAGGCGCGCCGCGGCCTGCTTGGCGGGCGTACTTGTGTCTGCGACTTCAGGCCGATCGACGGCCGCGGCGGCCATGGCGGCGAGACGTTTGGCGGAAAGTGCGGCCGGCGAAGTGGGCTTCGGCGTCTCGATTGGTGCCGCGACCGGTTCCGTGACGGAGCGGCCAATCTGCTTCTCCTCCGCAGCGACGGCCGCGTCAATCTCGGCAAACAGTTCATCATCCGAGACGGTCTTGACGTGGGCTTTGGGAGCCGGGGCGGAACCACCCGAGCCGGCCCTTACGGCGCCGGTCTTCGGGTCGTACTCCTTCGAACCCCCAGACCCTGCCTTCGCTTCGTTGAAGGAACGCACCGCGACGGAAGCATGCTCCTCCTCGGTGACTTTCGAACTGAAGGCGGCCATTCTGGCGGCCCGCTTCTGGGCTTCGTCTGCGGAGGTTGATTTGCTCATGGGGAACCGCCTGGTACGGCGGCCCTCAGGTGGAGCCGCCCTTCTTGCCGCGTGCCGGGGACTCGTCCTCAATGACGACGGTCTTGCCGCGTCCGACGAATTTGCCGGTGTTGCCGTTGGTTGGAACCGATGCCTTGGAGGGAGCGCTAGACATGGTCACCGTCGGGGCCGCCGCCTTGGAGCGGCCGCCGAAGATGCGGCTCCAGAAGCTGCGCTTCTTGGGGACATACATCGTCGGGTTGGCCGTCTTCTGCTTGCGGAAGGCGATGAGGGCCTTCGTAGACTCGTCGGCCCACTCGCCAGGCAGGGCGCCCTTCTTGTTGGGGCGGACGCCGGACAACTGGGTGACGCCCTCGTCCACTTGCGTGGAATCGAGCTGGACCGTGCGGGCCTTGCCGAGGCCGCCCACGACCATGTTGGCGCCGAAGGAGTCATTGATGTTGACCTTCATGCCGGCCGATGCCGAACCTTTGCCGCCCACGACTTCGACGCCGAACTTCTTCATGGCGTACTCGATGTCGCGCTCGACGACCCAGTCGGGGACTTCGTAGCCCGGACCGTACGTCTCGTCATCGTCGTCGCCCTCGGCCTTGGCCGTACCGGTGGCCCGGCTGAGGTAGAATCCGACGATGCTTGCGACGTTGGAGGCAATCATCGCGAACGCGCCGACGAAGAACAGGCCGACGTCAATGGGCATGTAATCCGTCGTCGTTGCGCCCTTGACCGCGACATTGAACTGACCGGGGTAGTGGACGAAGAACATCAGGCCGGCCATCATCGTGCAGGCGAAGCCGACCCAGGCCGCAACCCGGAGGGGGGTCGTGGTCGGCAACGCGACGGTGAAGCCAATCAGGAAAAAGGCCGCGCCGGCCGCGCCGCATGTAAGCGCCAGGCGCATCAAGTTGTAGTACGTGGTCTTGTCGGCCGCGTTGGCTTGGGCGGAGATAAAGAGGACAAGTGCGGCCAGACCGAGGAGTGCGCCAGCCGTGATGAAGGCGAAGCCGCCACGCAGTTGGCCCTTCGACGTCTTGGTGCCGAAGAGACTGGAATATTGATTCTCGAGTTCAGACATGGTGCGGTTCCTCCGGACGGATAGACGAAAAGCCAACCAGGGTTGGCGGTGAACGGGATAGGGAAAGGAGGGGGAAGGAGGATGAGATGCCGCCGCGCTTGGCGACGGAGGGGGCCATAAAGGGCGCCACCTTACTTCTTCGAGTCGACTGCGACGAGTTCCTCGAGGGTCTCGGCTTCTTCAGCGCGAGCGGCGACGAGTGTGCCCATTGCGACCGAGTAGAGCGGGCTGCGGGCCATCTTGACCTTCGAGATTTCAAAGGGCAGGTTGGCTTCGTAGATGCGGCGCTCGAAGAGGTCCTTGAAGCCCTTGCAGCTTGCCGTGCCGCCGGTGATGGCGACCGGGATGGTGAGGCCTTCCTCGACCTTCGCCTTGGCGAGCTCGCGCTTCAAGGTGCGGATGGCGTACTCGACAAGGTTGTCGTAGTAGATGGTGAGGGCCGATTGGACCTCGCCGGCCGGGTTCTCGGGGTTAATCTCGAACTCGCGCTCCTTGATCGCGGTGACGCGGTCCTTGGAGTGGCCGGTTGCCTCAGCGACTTGCTGGTCAATCCAGTCGCCGCCGCGGGCGACCGCGGTGGTCATGACGGGCAGACCGTAGTGGCTGACGCACATGTTGGTCATGCCAGCGCCGAACGAGACGCCGAGACCGGTGAACTGGTTGTCCGCGAGCTCCGAGTAGACGACGGCCATGCCTTCGTTGATGACGCGGGGCGTGTAGTCCAGCTTGCGCAGGATTGACTCGATGGTCTTCTGGTGGTACAGGACGTCCTGGTTCGGGGCGTCGACCGGGCGGGCCGGGGAGGTGTAGTAGAGAATCTCGCCGGACTCCTTCGGGGCGCCGACCAGGCGCTCGATGATCAAGCGGATCATCGGGATGGCCGACTTTTCATCGCGGGACAGGATGCCCTTCTGCATGGGGCGGCGGGTCGCGGTATTGAAGATGTTGGCGAAGTTCAACGCGTCTTCACCGACGATGAAGACTTGGTTGTCCTTCTTGATGTATAGCACGTCGCTGCGGGCCAGCATCTTTTCAGCAACGTCGCTGTACTCGATCTCAACGAACGAGTTGCGCTGCTGTGTGAGTGTCGTCTTGTCGCCGTGGCGCTCGGCAGCGATGATGTTCATCGTGCCAACGTCAAGTCCCTTTGCCATGTCAGGTGCCTCCAAAATGTAGTGGTCCCGGAATTCGCCGGAACAGCCCAGAGGGCTATTCCTGGTCATTCGGGTTGGACGCCTCGAAGGAGGGGGCCTATTTACGGTTATGCCTTGGCCAGGAGAGCGACCATTTTCACCTTCTGTTGTGGGTCGTGGCGGGAACACGCCGCTGCGGCCGACAACGGGCCAGCCCGGCTGCGGCCAGGCGGCATCCTTGGCCGCCCGGCGCACATGCCCGCGGGCGGCGTGCCCCGTGACCGAGCAGACTGCTGGCCGCTCGGTGCCTCGCCCCAGGTTTGGCGCGGCGCCGTGGCGTAGTCGCGGGGCGTCCAACGCCTACGTGGGACGAGGCTCGGACGCGTCTGCGCCGTCGGCACGGCGACGATGCACGTGCACGCCCAACAGATGGCATGATATTTATTGGCAAGTGATATTTTTTGTTGCGCGCTGTGCAATCGGGTCGTCGTACTTTGCCGCCTAGGTCAGCCGGCAGACCCCCATTTCGCATGGAAAGCGCTATGCCCAGGAACGGACTCGCTGGCTTCGGATGGGATGCCCTGGCAGGGCCAGGCCGTGCGGCTGCCGCGGCCAATGGCTCAAAGACGCGATTCCTCCTGTCAGGTGACGTCGTGCGAATCGTCAAGAAGACCTTGAAGGGGGACCTCATGGGCCGCACCGGCTTCAAGACGGTGGCAGGGCGGCGCAAGGGGCAAGTGGGGTTGGATCCAACGAAACCTCGGGATCCGGCGCAGCGCATCCTTGACGAAGTCATGGAAGATGACGTGACTGTCATCACTGAACCCGCCCCGGTCCGCCACGGCAAGGCCATCGTGCTGAATGCGGACCACAAGGAGATTCCTCCGGCGGTGGGCTCCGTGCCTCGAGGGAGTGACGCAAACCTCGCAGGCGCGCCTTCGTTGCCCGTTGCGGCCGCGCCGCCACCGCCGTCGCAGGCCAGGCCGCGCAAACTCGCTGCGGGAAATCGCGCGCCTGTGCCTAGTGTCACGCCGGCCACGCCCGCCACCGCACCAATTACGCCGGCGGGCCGCGGCATCATCCTCGATGGCGGCGCGATCCCTTTGGCGCGGTCCGTCCTTGCAGAGGCCCTGATGCGGGACATTGGCCACGCTGGAACAAGGGTGCAGCAACCCAAGGGAATGCATTTTGCAGTCCACCCGAAACTTGCCCCCGGCGTCGTGCGTACCCAACACAATCTGGTGCTGCCACTCCCCGAAGGACACGCGACGAGCCATGCGGCCGACATCGTGATTGAACTTGACAACGGCGCCCTTCTCATGCTGGACATTGTCTCAAGCAGCATCGCGCCGACCGAGATGAAGGCCATGGCCTACGACGCCCTGCAACTGCGCCGACTGGATCTTGCGTTCTCCGTCATCGTCTTCGTGCGCACCGCCGGCGCCGGCATGCCCCAGGAACAAGCGCAGGCAATCGGGCACGGGTACGACTTCCACTTCGGCATCAACGAGGAGCAAGTTCATTCGGAACAGTCATTCGCGGCCCTGCGCAGCCGCGTCTCCCAGTGGGTCAAGGCCGCGGCGGCGAAGTAGGCGTAGAAGCGCAAGACGACGAGCCCTGGCCGACGCAAGCAAGCCTGCTTGATGCAGACCCTCGACCCATTCCGGCAGTCCTCCGACGGCGGCGACTTCTTGATGGAATGGAAGGATGATTTGCCCCCGGCCGGGGCGAGCAGACGAGCGCAGCGAGTCATGCGAGGGCTTGGCAGGCCTACGCGCGATGCGAAGCGAGCGTGGAAGGCAGGGCCGCCGGGGGGGCGCGCCACCGTTGGGGAACCACGCATGAACCCAATCCGTCCAATGAACCCGATTACGTTTGCCGAGGCAGGCGATGCATCGCCACAATCGGGTTCATCGTCGGCATCGGGTTCATCCGGGGCCCCCAACGCGAGCCGGAAAAGCGCCAGCCATCGCGACCCAATTTTTCGTAGATTCCAAGCCTCGATTCCCACGGCGCCGACCGATTGGTCGTGGAGCGCGTCGTCGTCGCAACGATGGAATCGCTGCAGCACTTGGCCAAGCAGGTTGACGCGCTTCGTAAATCACTGCGCTCTGAAGTTCAGGGCCAGCGCCTCGGAGCAATTTTAAAAATTAGGAAGGAGGGGAAGAAAATGTCGTCGGCTTACCTACGCCTTGCGGCGGGCAAGCAAAACGGCGCCGATGACTGCGAGGGCCAACAAGGGCAGTTCGAAGCCGGGCACGGGTGCTTCGGCAGGGCCCGTCTCGGTTGGGGTCACGGAGGCCACCTGGAACTCGACGGGGAACGAGCCCGCGACGCCAGCGCCGCTTGCCGAGGCGCCGGTACAGTCATTCAAGATGTAGTTGGGCGTCACGGTCACGTTGGCGATGGCGGGGGTTTGGCTGTGCACGATGACCTGAACCATCGGACTGCTGGACACCGACGGCGCCGCGGTTGGCATCACGACGGAAATCGGCGCAATCGGGTCGACCGTGATGTTGTCGCCCACGACGGCCGTCGTGAACGTAATCACGAGTTTGCCAGGGCCGGGCAGGCAGGCAAGGTTTTCGACGAGGACGTTGACCGTCACTGGCACGACAGCCGTGGTTTCCATCGAAGGGTCCTGGTCGGGGACAGTCAGGCTGACCGAGACGTCTGGGTCGGGCGGGAGCGCCATGGCGGCGGGGGCAAGCAGGGCAGCGATGGCCACGAGGAGCAAGAGACGAGACATGAGGTGCGCCTGGGTCGGCCGATTCCGCCGTGATAGATAACCTCTGTAGGTTCACAGTCCACGGTAATGCGCGCCGGGTCGAAGCGGCCGCGTGACACAATCCTCATGATTGGCCTGGCCTCCCGATTCGCATGCGTCCCGCCTCCCTGGCCGTCCTGTTGGCCCTGCTTTGTGCCGCCCCCCTTCTGGCAGGCTGTATAACTCCGACCCCGGACCACATTGCCAGGCCGCGCGCAGAAATCGTCCTGGTGGGCGGTGTCGCCAACCAGCAAGTCACCGTCGATCCGGTGACCCGCCAGGCCAATGAACTGTCTATTGCCGTGAACCCGACGAACCCGCTCAACATCATCGCAACAGGCAAGGACTACACCCAGCCGTACGCCGGCGACTGCGTCTGGGACGGCATCTACGTGAGCCACGACGGCGGCGCCACGTGGAAGAACGACAATCTCGTCGGGTCACCTTGGAAGGCTCGCGCCGACGCCGCCGCAGGGAAGACGCCCGAGCTGCACCAGGCGCTCTCCCGTTTCTATTGCGCCACAGACCCCGTCGTCGCCTTCGGGCCCGATGGCTCGGCCTACTGGGCCGTCATGCCATACCAATGCGACACGGCCTCCGGATCGACAACGGGAGCCGAGGCGATTCCTCCCGGCGGCCTCAACGACTGGTTCTGGACTTGCAGTGCCATCTACGTGCTCGCGTCGCATGATGGCGGCGACTCATGGCCGACGGTCACCAAGGTCGCGTTTGGGCCGCGTTTGCAGCATGACAAGATGTGGCTCAGCGTCGGCCCGGCGACGGCAGGCAATTCCGACGGCTTGCTTCTGCTCTGCTGGGACCAGGACGCTTGGCTCTCGGGCGCCGTAAAGGATCCGTACGAGTCGCTCACACAAGGTTCGAACGCGCCGCCCTATCCGGACGACCTATACATCGCCGACCAGCCGGTGCCGACGAGCACGATGTGTGCCACCTCGCGCGACCAGGCCAGAACCTGGACCTCGCCGGCCGTCGCCTTGCAGGACGCAATCTATCCTTGGGTGGATTTCTCCGCCAACGGAACTGCGTTCATGGCCGCCGTGGCCGGCAAGAACATCGTGGTGCTTTCCAGCCAGAATGGCCTCGACTGGTCGCCGCCCACGATTGTCGGCAATTTCACCGACCCACCAAACATCATCATGAACGGCTTTACGAGCCTCGATGGCTCCGCGTTTCGCACCTTCGCCTTGCCCGCAATCTCGGTCGACCGCAGCGCCGGCCTGCACGAAGGCAACTTGTACGTCACCTGGATGGACGCAGCCTCGGGCCAAGGGCGCACCATGTTCACGGTCAGTCGCGATGGCGGCGTGACATGGATGCCTGCGACATGGATTCATGAACTGCTCAGTAACGACGAGAGTCAACGGGGGGACCAATTCATGCCTTCCGTATCCGCCGGACCGGATGGCACCGTCGATCTGTCGTGGTGCGACCGCCGCGCCGATGCGAACAACCACCTCTTCGATACGTACTACGCCTTCTCGCTGGACGGCGGCGCGACGTTCTCCGAGGCCCTGCGCGTGTCCAATGTTTCAAGCGACGAGCAGTACAGCCACCACCAAAACGGCGCTATCTTCCTCGGTGATTACCGCCAAACGGCCTCCTCCTGGGGACAGGCCCACCCGGTCTGGGTCGACACGCGCAACCACAAGGCGGACGTCTACACGGCGACCATCGCTCGACCGTCGGCCAACGCGCTTTAGCGACGCTCTGGCCAATTCGCCGCGGGCGCGTTCGCTTTAACTGCCGCTGTGCATGCCGGGGTGGTGCCCCATGGCCCCCGCACGCAAGACCAAGAAGTCCGCAAGGAAATCCTCCAAGAAATCTGCCAAGCGCGGCAAGCGTAAGGCAACGCCCGCCCAACTTCGGGCGCTTGCCAAGGCGCGTAAGATGAAGAGCCTCCGCGCTCGCGCCAAGACGACCAGGGGCGGCAAGGGGCGCATCCGCAGCCGCCCGGCCGCAATCGCCCTCCTCGGCCCGCCGCAGTAACCGCCACGTCGCGGCTCACTGCCTTTTTTCCTTCTTCCTTCCTAATTTCATCTCTGGTCCGAACCGGCCTATCGTTGCTATGAACCGACGGGAGCGGCGACTGGGGCCAGCTCGCGGTGAGCGGGCAGCCGAATCGTAAAGGTCGTGCCCTTGCCGGGGCCCGCGCTCTCGACCGTGGCGTCGCCGCCGTGCAGTTGGGCGATGCCGCGCGTGATGTACAATCCCAGGCCGGTGCCTTGCCGTCCTGCGACTTGGCCTTCGTGGACCTGCGTAAACGGCTGGAACAATCGGGCCAATTGGTCGCGGTCCATGCCGATGCCTGTGTCCTGGACCTCGATTTTGGCTTCGGCGCCACTCTCCCAGAGGCGCACCTTGATGCGACCGCCACGCGGCGTGAACTTCATGGCATTTGACAGGAGGTTGAACAGAGACTGCGTGACGCGCATGGGGTCGGCGCGGACCATGAGAGTCGGCGGCGCATCGCAGTCCAAACTCACGCCAGACTGTGCGGCAAGAGCGGCAAACGACGCGACCCCTTGCCGCACGATTGTTGTGAGGTCCACGGCTTCCAGGCGGACACCCAACCTGTTTCCCTCAAGCCGCGACGAGTCGAGGATTTCGCCGACCAATTCGGAAAGCCGCTGAAAGTTGCGATCAAGCATCTGGATGGCTTCCCGGTGGGCTTCCATGGAGGGCTGCCGGGCCTGGTCCTTGAGAAGGTGCAGTTGCATCTTGATTGGCGTAAGCGGCGTGTTGAGTTCGTGGGCGGCCATGTTCATGAATTGCGTCTTGAACTGGCTGACTTGTTGCAGGCGCTCCACCTCGTTTTGCTGTGTTTGCAGGCGGGCCCGGTCGGCCGTTGCACGGACGCGTTCGGTGGTATCGCGGAAGGCCACAACCGCGCCGTCGGCATGCGCCCGGCCCTCGAAGGGGGTGCAAAGCATCTCCACGGGGACGCGGCTGCCGTCGTCGCGGGTGAGGTAGCCGTCCGCCTGGATGGGGCCGTTGGTTCGACGCAGCACACCTGGGCCATCGAAAAGTGGGCAGCCGTCGTCGCCGACGAGGATGTCGTATAGGGGCCGGTTGCTGTTGCGGGACCCCGTCGGGTCAGCAAGCATGCGGCGGGCCGCCGGATTGGTGAAAGTGATGCGGCACTCGGCGTCGATGCCGATAATGCCCTCGCCAGCCGAGCGCAAGATGCGGTCGGTCTCTTCACGTGACGTCTCGTTGGCCCGCCAAACGACAATCAGGGCGACACATTCGGCAAGGACGAGCGCGGCGTGGATGCCCGCCCATTTCCACGGTTTCGCAAGTGCATCGGCATGATTGTAGACCACGTGGGGGTACATCGTGCCGATGACGCCGTGGTCGAGGGCCACGAACGCGATGGCAAGCAGGAATGGCACCCAGTCCTGGTAGAGGCTGATTAGGGCAACAACAACGAAGAAGTGGAAATGGCCCTCGATGACACCGCCCCAAAACTGGGTCAGCACCGCTGAACTCGAGACCAGGGCAAGCGCGGCAATTCCGCTGCGCATCGAGCGCGTGAATTTGGGTACCGCGGCAAGGACACCCAGCAGGGCGATGGCGGCCGTTTCGGCAAAGACCGCGACGAGCGACACTCCTTGCGCGAGGCCGAAAATGCAGAGGGCCACCGCGTGCGCCAAGATGATCACGATGATGGCGCGGTGGCGAATGTGCCATTGCGCTTCCGGCAGACCCCGGCCTTGGGGTAACCAATCGCGCAGGCGTTGCCAATACATGGCTGGCCGCGGCATACCGAGGGCGCTCGCCTCTTCCGCCATTGCCCATGATTCGGGGTCGTCGCCTTAAGGCCATTCGGCCAAGCCGTAAATAGAGGGCGGCGCGGTAGTAGCGTATGCGCCTGGAGGCCGCGGCCGGATGGATTTCGGTCGCAGCCGGCGCCATCCACGGCGGGGTTGCCCAGGAGCACTTCGCCGACTGGTGGGGATACGGGGCATTCTTCGTCGCGGCGGCCCTTGCCCAAGTCCTGTTTGGCCTGCTTCTAGTGACACGCGGGTTGGAAACACCAACGTGGCCTTGGGCGCGAGTCCGCGGACCCGTGTTCGTGGCCGGCATCATTGGCAATCTGGCCATCTTGGCGCTTTGGGCAGTAACGCGCACGGCAGGCATTCCCTGGTTCGGCCCGGAGGCCGGCACGGTCGAGCCGGCCGGTGCAGCCGATTCCCTGGCAGCCCTGGTTGAAGGCGCCCTCGTCATCCTTTTGGCTCTCCTTTTACGGCGCGCCCCAGACGCCGGTCGTACCCCGCGGGCCCAGGCGGCGGACGACATGTTCCGGCATTAGGCGCTATCCGCCTGCATGGTTCTACCGGGCCGGGTGATACTAGTTTTCACGGTCATCGGCCAAGACGCGCCGCGCCTGCGCAATGAATGGCATGTCGACCATGCGACCGTCCACCACGACGATGCCGCCCTTCGCAATGCCCGCCTGCGCAACGGCGGCTATTACGCGCCGCGCCCATGCGACTTCATCCGCGGTCGGCCGAAACGCCTCGTGCACGGCCACCACCTGCAGTGGGTGGATGCACATTTTTCCCGCGTAACCGAGGGCGCGTGCCTGGCCCGCCTCGGTCGCCGTTCGCTCCAAATCACGCGGGTCGGCGGTAATCATGTCGATTGCGGCGACCCCCGCCGCGGCCGCCGCGATGGGGACGAGGGCGCGGGGGACGGTGAGTTCCCAGTTGTCCTTGCTGCGGCGCAGGCCGACGTTTGCGGCGAAGTCCTCGGCGCCGAACGCGACCGCCACGATGCGTTTGGACGCCCCCGCAATCTCGCGGGCGCCAAGCAGGCCGGCAGCGGTTTCGAGAATCGGCATGAGCCTGATTGACCCGAGAGGGATGCCGAAGCGGCCCTCGTGGACCTTGAGTTTGCCGTCGAGGGAGCGCAAATCGGCAACCTCCTCGCATTTCGGGACCGCAATCAGGTCGGGGTGTCCAGGCAGGACGGCCTCGAGGTCTTCCTCGGCGGCGGGGCTCGGCCAGCGGTTGATGCGGACACCCCGCAGCGTGCGGCCGCGTGGCACAGACGCCCAGGCCGCGACGAGTTGCTTGCGGGCCTCTGCCTTGCGCTCGGGCGCAACCCCATCCTCAAGATCCGCCACGACCAGGTCGGCGTTGCCAGCGCTTAGAGCGGACCGAATCCGCTCGCCACGGTCGGCGGGCGTGTACAGGACGGACCGCAGGCGTGGCGCGGCATCCGCCTTGGCGTCGGGCGTCCACTCCTTGTCGGGAAGGCCGAGGTGGCCGTGCCTGGTCATGGTTCCACCGGTTCCACTCGCTTGGTTTGCACCATGACGATGCGGCGGAAGCTGCAGACCTCCTCGCCTTTCTGGTTGAAGGCCTGGTGATAAAGGGTCACGATGCCGCGGCCCGGCTTGCTTGTAGCGCGTTTATCGATGACTTGGGTGGCAAACCGCAGTATGTCTCCAGGGTAGACGACTGCCGGATGTTTGACCTCCTCGTAGCCCAAATTGGCCACCAAGGTTCCGGATGTGGTCTCTTCGACGCTGACGCCCACTGCGAGACTCATCGTGTAAAGTCCGTTGACGACGATTCCCCCGTATGGAGTGGTGCGGGCGTAGGTTTCGTCGAGATGGAGCGGCTGGGAATTGCGCGTAAGTCGACAGAAGGCTGCGTTGTCCGCCTGCGTGACCATGACCCGCTGCGTGTGGTCGAAGACCTGACCGACCTCGAACTCTTCGTACCAACGCCCGGGCACGGGGGCCCACGAGCATGTTTGGGCTTTTAAAGGAGGATTTCCCATGCCAACTCGGTCACCATGCCGAAGTCACGCTCTGCCAAGTCCTCCAAGCCGTCGAAGCCCTCCAAGGCCGCCAAGTCCAGCAAGATGGCAAAGGCAGGCAAGACCGCCAAAAAAAGCAAGGCCAAACCCAAGGCCGCGAAGGCCAAGGCCAAGGCCGCGCCCAAGAAGGGCGCACGCAAGCCGACCAAGACCAAGCGGCCGGCCGGGAAAGGCAAGTCGGCGGGCAAGTCACCCAAGATGAACCCCCACGCATGTCCGGCGCTCGATCCGTTTGGCGACCCGTGCCAGAACACGCCGCGCTTCGGCTCCCGCTATTGCGGCGTCCACAGCCACCACGAGTAGGAGATGGTCCGCGGCCGGCTCATCACCTTCGAGGGCATTGACGGCTCAGGCAAGTCCTCGACCCTCAACAAAGTGGCCGAAGCGCTGCGCCGAGACGGCATTCCGGTCTGGGCGACCCGCGAGGAGACCTCAGGACCGACCGGGCAATGGGTGCGCACATCAATTACCGAACACTGGCCCCCTATGGCTACAGCGTTCCTGTTTGCTGCCGACCGCGCCGCGCACGTTGCCGAAATCGAACGCCACCTCGCGGCAGGCGAGCACGTCGTTTGCGACCGCTTCATCCACTCGACCATCGCATACCAGTCGGTGACGCTGGCCGGCATCGTGCCGGACCCGGCGGGAACCATCCGCGCGATGCATACAGGATGGTGCCCGGAGCCAGACCGCATCCTGTTATTCGACAGCGACCCAAAAAAAGCCGTCGCGCGCGCGGCACGGCGCGGCGTGACGACGCCCTATGAAAAAGTGGCGTTCCTGGAGCAGGTGCGCGCCAACTACCTCCAGCTTGCCCGCGCGGAGCCGACGCGCTTCGTCGTCCTCGACGCCGACCAGGACATCGAGGCGCTGGCCGCGGCCGCGTTGGGCGCGGTCCGTGCGGCACTCGGCGCAAAGCAGGCGTGAGACCATTCGAACCTGATGCCGAGGCCTGCGGCTCGCACGATTAGTATGGCCGGGACGTCGGACGGAACCACACGAATCACGGAATTCACGGAACGCGGGCTGTTTTGGAAGCCGAGCCGTTCGTCGGGTCGCGCCTGCGGCTCGCTGCGCTCGCCGGCGCTCGCGCGCCCAATCCTTCGTTCCATTCCTTCATCAAGGCGACGACGCCGTCGGAGGACTGGGGGCTTGGGTCATCGGCCATTGTGCGCAGGTCGTCTACCAAAGAGGCGTTGGGTGTCATCCGGGATTTCCGTGGTTGCGTCTGCGAGACCGACTCGCCCACGACGAAGGGCAACTTACGGTTTGAGAGGCTCGACGCCGGTCGTTTCTTGGTCTGCCTTCTTCTTTGGCTTGGCCTTCATCTGGTACGACCAGTTGCGCTTTGCCATGATGCCGGAATACCAGTACGAGAGAAGGGTGAAACCGACGGTGGCAACCGCCCCGATTATGACGACATCCTTCCACTCCAGTCCTGCCACGTACCTCGATGGGCTGCGCCGCCACAAAAGCGCTGTGGTCAGGTCGAGCGAACTTGGGCCTGCGAAACCCGGCACTCCCGCTCCCCCGGCAACCTTCAAGACCCCGGTCGACTCGCCGACATCCATGTCAAACGCCCTTCCTCCGCTTGCCGCACTGCTTCTCACCCTGGCGGCCCTTCTGTCTGGGTGCACCAGCGGCAGCGATGCAGAAACCGCGGCCTCGCCGCCGGCCTTCGTGCCCTATTCCATCACCTACGCCGCGACCGACTGCGTCGAAGGCGACGTTGTCGTTCTCATCGACCCCGCCCTGGCGGCCCGGTCGTTGCCTGCGGGTTTCAAGGCGCGCGACGCCCAATCCCTCCTCGGTACGCCTGCCGCTACCGGCCGCATGGCAGCCTTCCTCAACACCTACAAGTGCGGGACCTCCGACCAAGATGTGGCCGGCGTGCAAGAGGCCCAAATTGGCATCTTCATCGAGACCCCCAACGTGGCCGGCAACCGTAGCGCCGCCGTCCTCGAATTCTACGAGGTCATGCGCTACACCTCGGGCTGGGAACTCGCCGAGCTCCAAGCGGGCGGATGGAACGCCCAAAACGCCACGATGACCTCCACGGCCGACGCATACCCGATTGCAGCAACCGCAGCAGGCCAGGCCACGGACACTCAGGGCGAAGTCTATTCGTTCAGCCTCACGGCCGGCCCACCTGCCGCACTTGCCGGCATCGGCCGTTTCTGGCACCAGGCAGAAACCGGTTTGGCGTACGCTGATTACGAACTCGCCACGATGGCACATAACGGACTTGCGTCCTGCGCCGTGCGCGCCGGAACGCCGGCTGCGGCCCTTATCGACGCAACCGACTGCACCGGCCTGCAAGCGTTGGGCGTCGTTATTCCCTCCTTTGACACCAACGTGACGTTCAACTTCCTCGGGCCGGTCACAATCGGGTGACCCGGATAACATCAAGAACCCGCCCGCGCCTCGTGCGTCCATGGTCTTTGTCTGGAACCCGCTTGCCATCGTTCCGACCATTTGCCTCATCGTTGGCGCCGTGCTGGCTTGGCTGATTTATGCCGCTGCCCCGACGCGGCCCACCAACCGCCGCCTTGCGATCGTGATTGCCGTGGAGGGTGTCACATGGGCGACCGGGGCTGGCCTCTTGTACGTCATGGACCACCGTGAGGCTGCCTGGGCGATGCAGGGCGTATTTGTGACTGGTGTCCTCGGGCTTCCTTGGCTGTATCTGCTGTTCCTGTCAACCCTGGAGACGCCCCTTGTGGCATTCCTGCGGCCCCGCTTCGTCCAATGGATGCTTGTGGCGACCCTAGTCGGCATCGAAGCGTATTGGCTTACCCACACGTCGACGTTCATGCCCGACATCGTGGCGTTCCCTGACGTATGGTACGCCGCCTACGAGGTCGTCCTTGGACCAGCCATGGAAAGGGCGTTCCAGTTCATGGGGCTCATCTCGCTCTTCGCGCTCGTCACGACCATCTCGACGTTCCGCCGGGCCAAGACTGACATTGCGCGCCGGCGGGCCAAAGCGTACGCATGGGCTTTCGGGGCGCGTGACGTGGGCTTCCTCATGGTCTTCGGCATCTGGACTTTCTTCCTGCCGTTGCCACCGGAGGGCGGCGGCTGGACCGACGTCATGTTCATCCAGACCGTACCCACAACGATGCTGGTGTTCATCGTCCTCCTGGCTTACGGCGTCCTTCGCGCCCATATCCTCGACATCGACATCCGCATCAAGTGGACCTTGCAGCGCGGAACCATCGCGGGCATTTTCCTTGCCGTGTTCGTCATCGTGGAGCAGTTGATCCAGAGTTTCGTTGGGACAGCGGGGCTGGGAATTGTTGTCGGTGCCGTGGCGGCCGGTTTGCTCCTTTTTGCCCTGACCCCTCTGCAGAATTTTGCCCACCGCCTGGCCGACGCCGCCATGCCGCGGGCCAAAGCCGTGGCGAGCATGTCGGAAGCGGAGCGGTCGAGCCTATTTTCTGATCTTGCCCGTGACGCGTGGAGCGACGGCAGCCTCACGCGCAAGGAACGCCAACTCCTGGACAATGCGGCAACTCGGCTCGGGCTGTCGATGGCGGATGCTGGCTCGCTAGAGCGGCGCGCCGCGGCGACTTTGCGGGCTTAGAGGCGGTTTAGAAACCTCTAGCAAGCCTGCGCGGGCCGGTTTGCAAGGACTGACGGAAACCCGCGGGTGGCGTCAATGCGCCAACCCGACGTGGCCGTCATCTTGCGGGCTGCCTGCAACCGACGCCATTGCGGGATGCGCGTGGCCGAGAATCTTCAGCGCCTCCGTGTTGCAGTCCAGGGCGCGTGTCATGGCGAAGGCATCGATGGGCGGCGATCCGTGTGCGGAAAAGCCATCGTAGGCCAGGCAGGACATCATGCCGCCTGGGTGCTGGTCGTCATTCATGGTCGCGATGCCATTCTGGTCATGGATCATCCACAGGCCGGGGTTGTTTGCCTCGACGAAGAAGTCGTAGCGTTCGCCGGGCCCGATTGACAGCGTGTCCACGTTGAACGCGGCCGCGCCCAACGGGTACCCGTCACGGTACTGGACGTTCAGCGTGTGGCCATGCAAATGGAACGAGTGCATCTGGTTGCCGACGTTGATGAGCCGGATGCGCACGGTCTCGCCTTCCTTCACGGGCAGTGCCTGCGTGTCCGGGAACGCCTTGCCGTTGATGAGGAAAGTATTGTAGACCGGAACGTAGATTGGCATCGTCTCAGGCCACCAGACTTTCTTGTTCTGCTGGACTGGCGGCGTGCCGTGGGCATGTTCATCGCAACCGAGGCTAGCCGCGGCCTGTTGCTTTGCCGTCACGACCTGCGCCGGGTCGCCAGGTTGCACAACGAGGGCGGGGCATGCCTGATCCCGTACTTCCTGGGGCACGGTACTTGCCCCCGCCGTCGTCACGCGATTTTGCGCAAGGTAATCCTGGAGGAAACGCTGCGCGCAGGAATTCTTGTTGAAGACGGCCCCCGACTGCTCGGACGTCTGCGGGTTGATTGGGTCGGCGTTGCCATGCACGTGGCAGTTGTCCATCTCGTCAAGCATGAGAACGAATTCGCGGTCGGCCTTGACGGGCGGGTCGCGCTCCTCCACGATGAAAGCGCCGTACATGCCGAGGTCGATGTGATGCGCGCCGTCAACGTGGCAGTGGTACCAGTATGTGCCAGCCTTCATGGCGGTGAACGTGTAGTTGTACGACTCGCCCGGCATGATGGGCATCTGCGTGAGGTAATCGACTCCGTCGCTTGCCCACTCCACGAGTCCGCCATGCAGGTGGAAGGTGTGCGTGAGCGCGTTGTTGTTCTGCACCATGAGTTTGACTGTGCAGCCTTCCTTGACGCGGATCTCCGGGTTGGGGATCTTCATCGCGTCGCCTGGTTCTGCAACAAATGTGATGGCGACCACTTTGGAGTAATTGCCGTTGTTCATCTCATACAGTTCCACGGTATCCGAGGTGGCGGCCGGGACCTCCAGTTTGAGGTGTTTGGTGCACGCCGCAATCTGCTGTGTTCCGGCTTGATCGTTCATGCAGCCACCCAAGGTCAGGGAGGCGACAAGCAGGGCGGCAATTACGGCAAGCGATTGCATGGACTATTCCAGGGGACTCCTGTAGATATCCGTTATCGCCGCCGTGTCGATATTGGGGCTATCCCGCCGTCTCGAAGGGGAAGAGCTGGTTATGCCAGTCGAGGTAGTCTTGGACGAAACCGAAGTTTGCCCCGTCCAGCGCCATGTGCACCAAGGTGAACAAGATGGCGGTGACCGTCATGCCGTAATGCGTCCAACGCCATGTCGCATAGTTCCACTTGCGGATCATGGGGACTTGCACGGCCCCCGTGACGCCCAGCCCCACCATGGACAATATCGCAAGGCCCCCGAAGCTGAGCCCCCAGGTCCAATGGTAAGCGGCACTTGTGAAGGGCGGCGGGATGATGTGCTGCATGACGAACATGAACGTGTGCGCCAATGCGGCGACGGTAAGTCCGTAGCTCAGGAAATTGTGGAAGGCCACGCGCCGCTTGGCCGAACCAAAGAGTTGGTTGAGGCCGCGCCGACTTGCCCGCCCGAACATGCCACCGGAGGCGATGGAACTGATGAGGAGGAAGGCGGCAGCGTACCCAATCACCTCAGAGATGGTCGTCGCTGTCGCCCCGTTCAGTAGGGCGGGTCGAATGACGGCGCTGTTGTAGACGATTCGCGTCTGGCCGTCGATTGTCACAACCTCGGCGTCCACGTAGGCGGTTAGATTGTTGTAGTCGCCCCCCGGGATTGGTGGTCCCCCGTCGTGGTCGTAGTATACCGTCACGTTCGCGTAGATGCGCACGGTCTCGCCGGGCGCCGGTGGCGTCGTCGAGGTTACAAGGCTCCAAGTCTGCAGCGTGCTTGCGGCCGGCCCGAGGAATTCGGCGCGCGGAAGTGCAAGGACGCGCAGCCCTGCAGTCTCAAACCTGGCGTCCTCGATGACATCGATGTCTTGCCGGCCCAAAACAGGAGGCCGTGGCGGATTCGACCCGGCCGGGTCGACGGGCGTAAAGCGGGCAATTACTCGCCAGGTGCCGGCGCCGGCTTGGTCGAGCTCGCTCTGCTCGATTACGCGGGTGACTGACTGCCCGGGCGCCGCCGCCTGCACCGGCGCCAGTTCTGCACCGGTCGGGGTCACAACGATGAGGGTCAATTGCGGGCCGGTCGTCGGGTCGGTCGTGCGGGGCGCGATGGTAAAGGACAGGAAACTCGCGGCCGGCGGCACCGTGAACGTGATGCTTTTTCCCTGCGGCTCGGTCAGGTTGTCGCTTTGTGGCGTAATGGAAATCATGGTCTCATTGTGGTCGGGTGGGTGACCTCCGCCAAAGCGCAGCGACGGCGCTCGCGTGAGGTCCAGGGCGGGCGCCATGAAGGTCACGTCCGACCTCCACGTGTTTTGGATTTGCACCGTGTAATCGAATTCTTGGCCGGGAACGGCTCCGACCGACCCGGGCGGGATGGGTGCCGCCATGTTGTGGCGGCCGCCTTCGCCCTTTGGCACCGGGGGATTCCAAGTGCTGTGACAGGTCCAGCAGCCATCGGCTCGGGTTTCTTCGACCGGGCGATAGTGTTGCTGCGTCTCGGCCGCATTGGCCGCAAAACCGCAGACGAGCAGGAACGCCGCGACGAGTGCAAGGCGGCGACCCGGCAGACGCATCAACGGCACCACCAGGAGGGCGAGCCTAAGCCTTGTGGTTCGCAGGCAGGCACAACGGCGGCTGCGGCGGCGCGGGACTTGAACCTTGTTGTCCGCAGAGCGAAACATCGGGGCAGGGTTCGCATGGAACGCCCTGCAGTGTTCCTACCGGGCCTTACGCCGCGCAACCAAGTCAGGCAAGCGATTTCGCGGCAAGTCGAACGGCGTCTTCGGACGAATCCTTTGGCGCCCAGCCGAGTTTGCCAAGACGGCCAAGATCAAGGGCCATCATCTTGACGTCGCCTTTCCAACCGGCTCCGTCCGGCGTGCCGCCGGCGTAGACTAATTTGGGTTTGACGCCAAGAACCTGTGCCACGATTTCGGCCAGACGCGTCACGGTGATTGCATCCGCGCTGCCAATGTTGAAGGGTTGGCAACCAGGCGACGCGACACGGGTCGCGTGCCCCATTGCGTCCACGGTGTCGGCAACGGAGACATAGGATTTGTTCTGGCGGCCGTCGCCGAGGATTTCCAGGCGCTTGGGATCGGCTCTGAGTTTGCGCACAAAATCAACGATGACGCCATGGGTGGAGCGCGGGCCGACGACGTTGGCGAAGCGGAACAAGACGGCGTCCATGCCGAAGGTCGATGCGTAAGCGGAAATCATGGCCTCACACGCAAGTTTGGCGCCGCCGTAAACCGAAATCGGCAGGAGCGGACCATAACCCTCTGGCGTTGGTAGCACGGTTGCCGCACCGTAGACCGTACTTGTGCTCGTAAAGGCGAGGTGGCCAACGTCATGGCGGCGCATCCCTTCCAACAGGCGGTAGGTGACGGCAATGTTCTGTTCGTAGTGCGGCGCCGGGTCCGTGGCGCCACTGCGCACGTCAGGGTTCGCGGCGAGGTGCCACACGGAGTCAGCGCCGGGCAGGAGCTTGTCGAGGACCTTTGGGTCGCCGCAGTCGGCCTTAACGAACTTGATGAGTTTGCGGGACTTGACGAGGAATTCCTCCTTGCCCGCGGACAAGTTGTCAAGGACGGTGACCCTGGCGCCGTCGGCAACGAGACGGTCGACCGCATGGCTGCCGATGAAGCCGGCCCCGCCGGTCACGAGGATGTTCTTGCCGTTCACGTCCATGGCATAACCTACGTCGTCTTCTTCACCATGAAAGCGCGGTGGTCCTTCTCGAACGGCTCAAGGTCGACCTCGCATTCAATCTTCAGGCCAGCCTCGACGAGTTTGCGGCGCACGGCATCGTAAATGGCGGTCGGCTCCTGGCTAACGTTGATGCTGCGCGCCTTCACCATAAGGAAACCCTTGCCGTTCTGGCGCAGGAAGGGCATGTTGCGCAGGAAGATTTCGACTTGATGCCGCTGGGCCACGTCCTGAACGAGCGCCGCGACGGGCTGCGCGATGTAGGCGGCGTAGCGCTCCGGTGCACCCGCGTCTTCAAGGATTGGGACAACGTTGCGGCGCGGCTCCATATTCCACAACAGGTCCCGCACGCTGCGCGGCGAGAATTCGACGGCATAAATTGTGCCCTCCGTGATGTCGGAGAGATGGCTCACCGTCGTCCCCGATGCGGCGCCCAAGTACAGTACGTCGTCGCGACCGCCGAACCAAGGCGTGTCCGGCTTATTGCGAACGAGGGCGGCAAGTTTGCTGCGGTACGGATTCCAGTTGCGATACTCCTTGGCCCCCGCCTTGCGCAGCCGTTCGCCATAAACCGCACGGCCGGGCACGCGATTCTCAGTCCAAAGGAAGCCCTTGTCCTCAAAGCAACCGAAGGAGGAGCCGGCTCTCACTGGTCGTCCCTCCGGGGCTTGTCCGGCCCGCGACCAGGAGGCCGCGCCGGCTTGTTGTCACTGCGGAACGCGCCTTGCGGCTTGCGCTTGTACGGATTGTATTTGCCAGCGCCGGGGAAGCCGCGTGCCGGCGGTCCAGATCCCGGTCCATCGCGGCGTGGCGGGGCATCGCGGCGCGGCCCCGCGTCGTCGCGCGCGGGGGCCC
>CAZVJB010000027.1:0-25166 GCA_964627625.1 uncultured Halobacteriales archaeon | reverse complement strand
ATGATGAATTGCCCCCGTGCGGGGCGAGCCGACGAGCCCGGAGGGCGAGGCGGTGCGAGGGCTTGGCGGGCCTACGCGCGATGCGAAGCGAGCGTGGAAGGCAGGGCCGCCGGGGGCACCGGCCGCCGTTGGGGGAACACGCATGAACCCAATTTCGCCCCATGAACCCATTGCGGTTTGCCAAAGCATGCGATGCCTCAGCACGGATGGCATTGCCGGAAGACTTGACCAAGCCGGGAATCTAGGCGACTACGGTTTTTCCAGCGCAGGCGGCCGCGTTGGCCTTTGCAACCCGGCTGAACGCATCCTGCGCCGCCTTGACGTTGGCGGCCTTTCCCGCCCATGCCTTGAGTGCCGGGTCCTGTAGGGCGCGACCATAACTGAACGACAACTTCCAGGGATGCGGGCCCATGCGGTTCATGAGGCGCAAGTGCTCGGTTGCCTGTTCTGGCGTCTGTCCGCCGGAGAGGAAGACGATTCCCGGCACGACCGGAGGGACGCAGGCGCGCAGCAGATTGACGGTGTGCTCGGCCACCGTTTGCGGCGCCGCCTGCACCGGACATTTCTTGCCGGCGATGACCATTCCTGGCTTGAGCAAGATTCCTGGCAGGTGTACGCGCTGCCGCTGCAGGTGGTCGAAGGTGGCGCGCCACGCCTGCGCAGAAACCTCTTCGCAGCGCGCAATCGTGTTGTCCGCATCCATGAGGACTTCAGGCTCCACGATGGGGACAAGCCCCGCATCTTGCGCCAGGGCCGCGTAGCGCGCAAGAGCGTGGGCGTTGGCCTCGATGCAGCCGGCGGTCGGAATGGCCGCGCCAATCGTAATGACCGCCCGCCACTTGGTAAAGCGCGCACCGAGTTCGTAGTACTCGGCGAGGCGCAGGCGCAGGCCGTCCAGCCCTTCCGTGATTTTCTCGCCGGGGAAGTTGGGCAGATCGTACGCCCCAGTGTCCACCTTGATGCCCGGGATGATGCCCTGCTTGGCAAGAAGTTGCGGGATTGGTGTCCCGTCCGACGCCGTCTGGCGCAAGGTTTCGTCGTACAAGATTGCGCCACTGATGCTGTTGCCTGCGCCCGCCGTCGAGAAGAGTAGTTGCCGGTAATCGCGCCGCGTCGTCGCCGTCGATTCGGCGCCGATGGCCTGGAAGCGCTTGCCGATTGTCGCCGTCGATTCGTCGGCCGCGAGGATTCCCTTGTTGCCGGCCACGAGGGCGTGCGCGGTGGCTTCGAGGGTCTTGGTGTCCATGCGGCCGGCACTTGAAGGGTCGGCATAAGATTTCCCGGCCCCAGGGACGCCCAGCCACGACGACGGACACGCGGTCTTCTTACCGGTTGGCCGCCTGGCCTACGCATGGCCGGACATGCGCTTGCCTGGATTGCCTACATCCCGATCCCGGGTGCCGCCCTCCTTGCCGTCCGGACCGCGCCGGACGACCGACTTGTGCGCTTCCACGCCCGCCAGGGCACCGCAATCACGCTGTTTCTCTACCTCATGCTCCTGCTCTTTGGGCTTCTCGCGCTGGCGATGCCGGCGACCTCTGCGGCAGTCGGCCCCGCCGCCGGGGCTGTCCTTGCCGTGGCCCTCCTGTGCATCATCGTCGGCGTTACGGGCGCGGTTCGCGGTCGATTCACGCGCATCCGTCCCTTTTGGGATCTCTTGGCCCACTAACGGCTGCAGGCGCTCGCAGAATCCGGGTCGGCGGTGGTCTCTATTCACGGCGACGGAAGTCGATGCACTTTGCGGCGATTCGCGGGCATCGGTTCAATCGGTTGATGGGTCGGCGCGCGGCGCCGGGAGCGTCAACCGATTGAACCGATGAAACCGATGGGAATCCTGCCTGGACTCGGCGGCCTTGACGTGTCAGGCGTTCTCGGCCGCACGTGCAAGAGCCAATGTCGCCCCGTTTAGTGCTCGGTGCGCGCATCGTACCCGGCGCCGGCAAGAGCCTTGCGAAGTTCCTCGATGTGCTCCGGGCCCCGCGTCTCCACGTGCAACTCGACAACAGTGCGATTCACGCTGATGTCGTCGCGGTGCCGGTCGTGCCGAATGTCGATAATGGACCCCTTGTGCAGCGCCATCAGATTGAGAAGCGCCGCAAGCGAGCCGGGGCGGTCGGAAATTGTCATGATGAAGACGGCGATGCGGCCTTCCTTCACAAGCCCGCGGCGAATGATGCGCGACATCAGCGTCATGTCGATATTCCCGCCGGAGACAAGGGCGCACGCGGTTCGACCTGTGAGGTCGAGTTTCTTGTGCATAGCAGCAGCTAGGGTCACGGCGCCCGCGCCTTCCGCAACCACCTTGGTGCGCTCCAGCAGGTGCAGGATAGCGGCCGAGATTTCCGACTCCGAGACCGTCACAATCTCATCGACGCGTTCACGGATGACGGACAATGTGACGGCGCTGGCCTTGCGCACCGCGATGCCATCCGCCATCGTGTCGACACTGTCGAGCGTGACGGCGACGCCCTTTTGCAAGCTCGGCGCGATGGTGCTTGCGCCGGCCGCCTGCACGCCGATTACGCGGATGTTCCGATCGAGCCCCTTGAGAGCCGTTGCGATTCCTGCAATAAGGCCGCCGCCGCCAATCGGGACGAGAACCGTATCAACCATCGGCAGATCCTCTTTGATTTCGAGGCCGATTGTGCCTTGGCCCGCCATGATAAGCGGGTCGTCGAAGGCGTGCACGTAAATCGCGCCGGAGCGTTGCTGGAATTGCAGGGCGTGTTCGTACGTTTCCTGGTAATCCCGGCCGGCCAGGTGAACCGTCGCCCCGTACCCCTTGGTGGCCATCACCTTGGCGAGGGTTGCCTCCTCGGGCATGAATATGTCGCAAGCGACGCCGGCCTTGCGCGCGGCGTACGCAACGCCTTGGGCGTGATTGCCGGCGCTTGCGGCCACGACGCCCTTTTTTCTTTCGGCCGCCGAGAGGCTTTGCACTTTGTGGATTGCTCCTCGGACCTTGAAGGAGCCCGTGAGTTGGAAATTTTCGAGCTTGAGATGGAACTCGCTTCCGGTCATTGCGCCAATCGTGGTAGAGCGCCGCATGGGGGTGCGCCGAACGACGCCGCGCAGGCCCTGCATGGCCTTCTGCACATCCGCAAGCTCAATAACCGCCACGCCCGGACGACCGCGAGTGGGCGTTAAGACTTCACGGGAGCCGTTTCGGCCGTGGCAAGGCGTGCCCGGTTTACCAAATAGACGCCCAAGACGACAAGGGCGCCGCCGACGGCGAAAAACGGTGTCAGTTGTTCACGGAAGAACAGGAGAGCGACGAGGGTGGCCACGACGGGATTGAAGTAGATGTAGACCGAGACCGCGCTGGCCGAGCGGTGTTTGAGCGCGTTGTTCCATAGCGCGTAGCCTAGAGCCGTCGAGAGCAGCGCGAGAAATGCCAGACCTCCCCATTGGTCCAAGCTCAGATCTTGCAGTGGTCCGACGCCGTACTGGACGCCGAGGGGGATGAGGGCGAAGGTTCCGATACTGAGCGTGACGCCCGTCACGAAGAGCCCACCGTAGCGGGCAATCAGGGGCTTCGTGTAGACGGAATAGATTGCCCACGCCATTGGGGCGAGTATGGCGACAAGGGCTCCAGCCGCAAGCTGGACGTTTGCGTCGCCTTGGCCTAAGAGGGCCACGATAGCGACGCCCGTGAACGCGACCACCGTTCCCAGCGCTGCGGCGGCGCTGAAGCGTTCCTTTTGGCTCGCGATGGCAAGAAGCATGGTCCACAGCGGTGTCGTGGCTATGATGATGGCGCCGGTAGCCCCCGACAAGGCACCGGGACGATGCGGGTCGAGAGCCCAGTTGAGCGGAAAGTGGTACCCGATTACTCCAACGCAGCCGACGGCGCCCATGACAAGCCAGTCGCGGCCGGAAACGGTAGCAAAGACGTCGCGCCGCCAAGCGAGCAAGTAAATGCCGTACAGGATGGGAAACGGCACATATCGGTACCACGTAAGCTCGAACGGGCCGAGGCTTTGCTGGACCATTGGGATGATGGGGAACGCGGTGCCCCAGATGACGACCAAAAGCGCCAACGTCGCGTCGGTGCGGTCGAAAAGGCGTCCCACGCCGCGTTGCAGGTAGGAGTCGTATTTGCCCCTTTTCGGTTCCCGTCGCGACTTTTGCGGGGTTGCGAGGCCGCGGCGTCCCGGCCATCACGGTTATCACAGCCTTCCTTGTCGGACGCCCGTCCATGGACGAAAAGACGCCCGACCAGCCCGCGATAGTGGACGCGGCCCCTGCAGCACACGCGCCTGCCGCCGCGCCGCCGCCTGAGCCGCAGCGGACTGGGCCCACGCTGCTGGAGCGCCTGCCCGTCTACCTGGTCCCGCTCATCCTGATTGGTGTGCCCGCACTTTTTTACATCGCCGCACAATTGGCTCCCGTCGAGGTCGGGGACAAAATCGTTTGGCAATATTATTGGGGCCCCATCAAGGCCGACGCCGACAACGTCGAGGTCCTCGTACAAAATGGCGTCGAGGCCCACACTGGCTACAACCTCGTGAACACTTTTTCCTGGGCGGTCCTACTAGGTGTTTGCATCCTCGGCACAGCGCAACTGCTTGCGCGCAAGAAGGCCGTGATGGACTCGACGCTCATCGTTGGCGCCGTCGGCTGGGTCGTGGCCGGCTCCGTTTTCCATGTCCTTGAGGACGTGAGCCTGTTTGGCGCACCGCTGCAGTATTTCTTCATCACGCCGCCAATCTACCTACTTTTTGCGGCCATGGGTGTCGCATCCTTCGTTGTTGGCCACTACCTCAAGGGCGTTGCCGAAAAGGCGGGGCTCGAACGCGCCTTGCAGAAGATGTGGTTCGTCGTCGTGCTTCCCATCGTCTGCTATCTCATGCTCTACCTGCCGCCGCAATGGAACCAGGTTCATGCCTACGTCAATCCGGTCATCGTGGCACTTCTTGGCCTTGTGGCCTATCTGCTTGCGGCGTGGCGCTTCCGCCGCATCGGCCGCATCGAGCCAAGCGAATTTGTGGGCTTCATGTCGATTGGATGGATCTTGCTCTCGCTGGCGTACGTGTGGACGTACATCTACGACCCGTGGCCGGGCGTCGCCGGCAAGGCAAACGTGGTCGCGTTGTGGGCACCTGTGCTTGCTGCGGCCGTCGTGATGGTGCTGCGTTGGGCGCCCAAGCGTTGGGTCGCTTGGCTCGCGATTGTACTTGGTGGCGCGATGGCTCCCGTTATTCTGCTTCACGGAATGGCATTCCTCCTGAGCAAGTTCGGCATCGCGTGGCAAGTCAGCAGCATCCCGCCCGTCACACTAATCATTGCCTGGGTCATCACGGGGCTCCTCATTGTGGCGTGGATGGGCAGTCGATTCGAAAAGCGGCGCGTGACCTTGGAACCCCGGATGGCCATGGCCGGCCTCCTATGGATCAACGCACTGCTGGTCTTCGCCCAGCTCCTCGACGGGTTTGCGACCTCTATCGGCATTGACGGCCTTGCATACAAGGAGAAACACGTTCTATCGGCCTGGATTATCGACTCCATGTGCGAGAGCTTTGGCGGCCAGGTAATCGACTCACGATGCGTCGAAGCTGGCGCTTGGTGGGTCTTTGGCGCCCAGAATCCCTCATTCCTTGGCTTCTTGCCCGTCAAATTGCTTGTCAGCCTGTTGGTCATCTACGCAATAGACGTCGCCAATCCCGAGGACGCGCAGCGGCACCCCACGATGATTGGGCTCGTCAAATTCGCAATTATCATGGTCGGCCTTGGCCCCGGCATCCGCGACTTCGTTCGCATGGCACTCGGCGTTTGACGCCACGACTGGGTGCCCGGGAAACCGCAACGCGACGCAATGCATATTGCCGAAACGGTCCGTGGTTTGTGCCGCCACAACGTGGAGGCTACCCGGCCGTTCCGACTTGTTTGCTCGCGGCAATCGGCGCCACGTGTGCCGCGCCCAAAACCTGGGACAAGGAGGCGACATTTTCTGCCTTCATCCAGGCCTCGACCTCTCTCTGCATCTTCGGGAACACGCCCCAGCCTTCGTGCATGACGGCGGTGCCAATCTGGAATGCACTGGCGCCCGCCATCGCGAACTCAAGCACGTCGCGCCCCGCGTAGATGCCACCTGATGCGATAATGGGAACTCCAAGTCGCGCCGCGTGACAATCCCACACCGCGCGCAGCGCGACGGGTTTAAGGGCGTGGCCGGAAAGCCCGCCGACGCGGTTGCCAAGGACTGGCCGACGCAGGTCAGGTTCGATTGCGATGGCCTTGAGAGTATTGGTCGCAACGAGGCCGTCGGCCCCCGCATCGACTGCCGCCTTGGCGAGGCGAACGACGTCGTCCGTGTTGGGCGTTAGTTTCACCCACACGGGAATCTTGACTGCGGCCTTGACGGCGCGAACGACGGCGTCGAGGCGGACCGGGTCGCACCCGATTTCGGAGCCGTACCCTTTGGCGTGGGGGCAAGAGACGTTGAGCTCGAGAATCGGTGTCCCAAGCGCAGCCATCCGCTCTGCCGCCATGGCAAACTCCTGTGCGGTGCCGCCGAAAACGCTCCCCACCAACACGGTGCCGGCCTTCTTGGCCACCTTGACCTCGTCGGCAAAGTGCTCGAGGCCGGGACCCGGAAGCCCCATCGCATTGAGTAGACCACCTTCGACCTCAACGACGTTTGGGCCGGGATGGCCGTTGCGCGGCTCGAGGCTCATGGACTTCGTGACAACACCGCCTGCGCCCTCGCGCACGGCGCGCGCCATGCTGGCACCCGTCTCGTTGAGGATTCCGCTTGCCAGCAGGAACGGGTTGGGGAATCGGACGCCGTTCAGGGTGGTCGCGAGGTCCACGATTCTGGCAGGCAAGGGCGCCACTTGAACGCACGCCTTCGCGCCGACCCGACCAGATCCACCCAACTCAGGCAACGCGCTGAACTCGCTGCAATGTGCTCTTTGGGGGGTAGTAGTGAAAGTGGCCCGTCGCCCATCAAACCACCGACACAACCGATGAAACCGACCGACATCGCCTCGGTTCAATCGGTTTCATCGGTGGTTGGGTACGGCCCGGTGGTTTTCTCGCATAGCCGCCCACCAGACCTTCATTACAACACCAACCACCGTCCGACTTCACCGCGCCCCTGCTCGGCATGAAATCTCCCCCCCGCGCATCTCGATTCCATGGGCATCACCCTACAACACGAAGCGCCGCAGTCGCGGACCTCTCCCCCCGTCCCGCCCACGTCGTCGCCGACCGTCAACGCCCGCCTTGCCTCCCGCACGCAACGCTTGCCACCGACTGCAAAAGTCGTTTTGCCCGTCCGCTATTCAGCCTGGCTCTCCGGCGACATGGGTCGCGCACTGGAGCGCACGCTGGAAAACGCGCTGTCGGATTTCGCAGGCCTGCGCATCACTAAACTGCCGCGGGCCTTTCTTATCGAGGCCCATGAGGAAGCTGGACCGATGCTCGAAGCCGTCTACCGCGCCGCGGTCACTATGGAGCGCGGCGTCGAAACCACCTACCCCGTGTTCCACCATGAGATGGGGCCCGTGTGGACCGGCACCCTGCAATCGGTCTTCACTTGAGAAGCGGCGAAAGCATCGACACGAGGAAGAGGAATGCGACCACGAGGCAGAAAACGAGGATCGTGATGCGCTTGCGGCGCTCTGAGCGTTCGTCTCTGGGCACAGGGCGGGCTTGCCTTAGCGGCAAAAGGGCTTTTCGGTCGGTTCCCCGGCCAATTTGCGGCAAAATCAGGTTGAAATATGCAACGCCTTTGGCCAGGCCATGGCTACCTTGGCCGATAACGAGACCACGATTCGATTCCTGCACATCCTGGCCGGCATCGTATGGATCGGCATGTTGTATTTCTTCAACCTCGTCAATTTGCCCCTCTTGAAGATGCAACTGAAAAAGCCGTTCGAGGCCAACATGGCGGAGAAGGCGACGGCGCACATCACAATCAAGACCCTGTTTTGGTTCCGCTGGGGCGCACTATTTACGGTGCTCTTCGGCGTCATCCTGCTCTATATTGAACAGGCCAACTACAAGGCCGCCCTGGAGACCGGCGGAATCGGAGCTTATCCGGTTTACGCCATCGGCATGGGTGGTGCCCTGGCGCTCGTCATGGCCTTCAACGTCTGGTTCGTGATCTGGCCGCGCCAACAGAAAATCCTAGCAAACAACAAGACCGCGGGAGCCACCACGGACGAAGCCGAGAAAAAGCGCCTCGCCGATGCAAACGCGCCGCTCGTCAAAACCGCCATTCTCGCAAGCCGCATGAACACGTGGTTTTCGGTCCCGATGCTGTGGGGCATGGTCTTCGGCGCCCACGGCGCAACCTTCTTGACAGTCAACCAGTGGTATTTCGCCGTCGCCGTGCTAGGAGTGATCCTCGCCTTGATGTGGAGCTACAGCAGCACGAAGGCAAAGCCCGCAACGTAACCTAGGCCTAGCCGGGCGGCCGAGCCGCAAGGATTTCCCATCCCATTTTCTTGGCGCGCCGCCGCAACCGCCCGCGCGGATTCACCGTCACCGGGTGGCCGACCGCTTCCAGCATGTGCTTGTCCGACCAGTGGTCAGAGTACGCCCAACAGTGCGCTGCGTCCGTGCCAAGGGCGCGGCCGTACGCGTGCAGGATGTTGGCTTTGTCTAAGCCGAAAAGGGGGCCCTCGACGCGGCCGTTGAGGCGCCCCTTGCTTTGCTTCAGCCGGCAGCCGATGAGTTCGATGCGCGGATCGACTGCGTCCAGAACGTGCCGAACGAGCGCTTCCATCCCCGTCGTGACGACGACGCACCGCCGACCGGCCTCTAGGTGGCCACGCAAGACCTCGGCCATGTCAGGGTAAAGGCGAGGCACGAGGATCTCCTTGGCGAAATCCGACATGAGGGCATAGAAATCCACCGCGGGGACACCGCGCAGGCCTTTGTACGAGGCCCGGACAAGGGTGCTGCGGCGCACGGCGCCAAGCCGGTAGAAGGCCGACTGGATACCCATCCACGTGGCAAACGGCACAAAGCGCAGCCAGAGACGGAGGCGCTTCCACCGATGGCCTTCCAATTCGTGGCGCCGCCACAGGAAAAGGTACCAACCGAAGAGCGGGCCCGCATCACCGTGGATGAGCGTGTTGTCAAAATCGAAGAACGCGATGCCCTGCGTCGTCTGCCGCGCCGGCATCGACGTCACCTGCCGGGGGTGCGTTGGCGTTCGGTGGCCGCTTTGGACTTGGGTGCAAGGTGAGTGTCCAGCCAGGAGATGCAGGCTTGCGTCAACTTGGCGCCTTCAACATCACGGAAACAGGAGTGGCCGCCGGCGTGTTCAAGGAACTCCTTGGTGCCCGCGATGGCATCGAAAACGGCGCGCGTGTGGACAGGCCGGACGGCGCGGTCGTGCGGGCTGCCGATCACAAGGACCGGCTGGCGCACATCACGCGCCCAGGTTGACGCCGACATCGTGCGCGCGGGCTGATAATTGGCTAAACTCACCCGGCCTAACAGGAACCCCTCCGCCCGCGCCGCCGCCGCGGCCTCGCCCGACACGAAGAGCTTCTCGTAGCTGAGTTTGTAGGGAATCGTTCCCGGGGGTTTCCCCTTGGCCATCTTGCGCAGGGCGCGCTTTCCGATCACGTGGTAACCCGCCTTCTCGAACCACTTGAGCTCGTCAAACAGCCGGTCCAAGGGATGCGCCACAATACTGGCGGCAAAAAGTTCGGTCCGGCCCAGGGCGGCAAGCGCGTACGCTCCTCCTAGGCTATGTCCGATAATGCCCAACGGAAGGTTGCCGACTTGCTGCTGCAGCACCGTCGCCGCACCGCGCATGTCCGCGATTGCCTGGTCCACCGACGTGCGGCCCCGTTCGCCGGAAGATTTCCCGTAACCTCGTTGGTCGAAGGCCAATGCGTGATAGCCGGCGGCCGCCAGCTCCTTTGGTAGTGCGCCAAACTCACCGAGGGATGAATTGAACCCGTGGACCAGGACGACGGCTGCCTTCCCCTTTGTAGCGCGATGCAATTCGCCATGCAGCGTTTCGCCTTCCACTTGAAACTGGACGGGCTGCACGGCCTGCGCATGGTTTGCGGGCTTTCAAGTTGGCGTCCCGAGCCTGGCCAACCCTTTTTCCGCCAGCCACGGTCGCGGCGGCGTGAGCGACCCTAGTGGCACCGGCCGGCCGCGGCCGGATCATGGCCCGTTGTCGGCCTTTCGCAGCGAAGTCGATGCGCTGCTGGCGCACGCCGCCGCCGCCGTCGGGATTGCTGGCCCGCTGCCGCAACTCGAGATTCCACCGGAGCGCGGCATGGGTGATTTGGGGCTTCCCTGCTTCATTCTAGCCCGAACGCAACGAAAGAACCCGAATGCCATTGCGCTCGACATTGCAAGTGCGGTGCCCAGCGCAGGCCGAACGTGGGTCGCCAAGGTCGAGGCGGCCGGACCGTACGTCAATTTCTACGTCCACGGCGGCCGGCTTGCCGACGTCGTGTTGGCGGACCCAGCCGCGGCGCTGCGCGCGACTCCTCAGTCGGTCAAGATTCTGCTGGAGCACACAAGCGCCAACCCGAACGGTCCGCTGCACGTCGGCCGGGCCCGCAACCCAATCGTCGGCGACACGCTGGCTCGCCTGTATAGGGCGGCCGGGTACGACGTCGAAGTGCAATACTACATGGACAACCTCGGCCGGCAGGTCGCCACATTGTCGTGGGGAAGGTGGGCGCTAGACCCGGCGACACTGCCGCCGCCGGGCCGCGACAAGATTGACCACGACCTCGTGCGCTACTACCAAGCAGCCCACGAACTTGCCAAGACGGACCCCGCCGTAGCAGCACAAATCAAGGTCCTCGTCGAACGCCTCGAGTCAGCAGACCCGAAGGTTCTCGACAAGGTCCGCATGGTGTACGGCGCTTGCTTCGAGGGAATGCAGGAATCGTTGCAGCGTCTCGGCGTACACTACGATTCCATCAAGGACGAATCCGACGTCGTTTTGGACGGCGCCGTGGCCGACGTCATCGCTCGCCTGAAGCAACTCCCCATCGCAGGCGTCGACGACAACGGTGCCAACTACCTCGATTTGTCGAGTCTCTTGCAAGGCCAGAAGGACAAATTTTTCTTCACGCGCGGCGACGGAACCTCCGTCTACGCAACCCGCGACATCGCCTACCACGCCTGGAAAGCCCACCACGTCGGCGACGGACGCCTCATCGATGTCCTTGGCGAAGACCACCGGCTGCAATCCCTCCAAGTCGGCGCCGCCCTCGACGCCCTGCAAATAGCGCGCCCGACCGTCATCTTTTACGCCTTCGTCAGCCTGCCCGAAGGAAAAATGTCGACGCGCGCCAACCGCGTCGTCTTCGTGGACGACCTCTTGGACGAAGCGGCCGACCGGGCCTACGCCGAAGTGAAGGCTCGCCGCGGCGAGGAATTGCCCGAGGAGCAACTGCGCGCCATCGCGGAAGCCGTCGGAGTGGCCGCCGTCCGGTTCAACATTGCCCGCATCCAACCCGAGAAACCCATCGAATTCCGCTGGGAGGAAGCGCTCAGCTTCGACGGCGACTCCGCGCCGTACCTCATGTACGCGCACGCCCGGGCCGCAAGCCTCCTGCGCAAGGCCAGCGCGGCACGCATCCACGTCCCCCGCGTCCCAGCAACGGGGGCCGGCGTTGGCGAACAGCGCCTGCTTGCCGTCGTCGCCCGCCTCAGCATGGCTGCCGAAGAGTCGGCCGAACGCATGGCCCCGCAGCGCTTTGCCGCGTACGCGCTCGAACTTGCCGGCGCCTTCAACGAATACTACCGCGACCATCGCGTCCTTGAATGCGAAGACCCGGGCCAACAGATGCTGCGACTGGCGACGGTTTCGGCGGCGCGCGATGCGATGAAAGTCGCGTTGGAGACGTTGGGCCTACCGGCGCTCGACGAGATGTAGGTCCACGTTCGCTTCATTGACCGCCCGGGATTGCAGGGAGCGCGAAGCGATTGGGGGGACTTGGGCCTCGGCCCCGCCGTCCCCAGAAGCGCCGTTGGTTCCCTGCAATCCCTGGCACGTCGGCACGACGGTGGAGGTGGACCAAACCGGCCCCCGGCGGCCCTTGCCACCCGCTCGCCTTCGGCTCGCCAATCGGCTTGCCAAGCCCTCGCGTGACTCGCTGCGCTCGTCGGCTCGCCCCGGCCGGGGGCAATTCCAACTTCCATTCCTTCAACAAGGCGACGACCCCGTCGGAGGACTGCGGGAATGGTGCGAAGGCTGACTTCAAGCAGGTTTGCGGGCGCCCGCCGACTTTCGCGGCGTCGGGAGGCACGAAAAAAAAGAAGGGGAGAAGGAAAGGAAAAGAGAAGACTTGCGGCGTCACTCGTACGGTGCGGCTTCCTTGATGAGGTCCACGTGACTGATGATCATACGGCGGCAGCAGAAGCGCGTGAGCCCGGTCGCGTCGAGCGCGTCCTTGGACTTGGTGCCCTTCTTGATTGCCGTCTGGTACGATTCGTAGGCCGAGCCAACGACCTTGCCGCAGGTGAAGCAGCGCACAGGGATAATCACAAGGTCACCTGTAGGATTTCTGGCGCTTCTTGCGGGCACCGCGGCCAAGGGGCTTCTTCGATTCCTTGACGCGCGTGTCGTTGACGAGGAGAGTCCTGTCGTAGGCGACGAACTGCTCTTTGAGTTCGGCGTCCTCGGTGTATTCCAGGATGGCGCGGGCGATGGCCGTGCGGACCGCGTCCGCCTGGCCGTAGACGCCGCCGCCGCGAACGGAGACGCTGATGTCCAGCTTCTCGGCGCGCTTGCCTGCGATGTGGATGGGCTCCGTCATTTTCATGCGTGCCAGGGCGGGCTCGAGGATTTCGAGGGGGACCTTGTTGACGCGGACTTTGCCGGTGCCCTTTGCGACGGCCGCGCGGGCCACCGCTGTCTTGCGCTTGCCACTCGTGTTGATGACTTTCTTGGCCATGACTACAACTCCTTGGTCGGCCGGCCGAGCCAGCTTGCGAGTTCCGCGATGGTGAGGTAGCTGTGGGCGGCGCGCTTGGCGCTCGCGATGGTCTCGGCCTTCTGGCCGGCGAGTTCGCGGGGGATGCCCAGGTGCGCCTTGATGCGCTTGTAGGCAGCGCGCCCGTGCGAGCTTTGGTAGTTGATCATGCCGCGGCAGGTGCGCTTCACGATAAGGTGCGGTTCACGCGGGAAGAACGGGCCTTTGCGCATGGTGCCGACGTGGCGCTTGAACAAGTAGTGTTCCTGGATGGCGCGGCGCGAGCTGCCAACGATGATGGCCTTCTCGGCGTTCACGATGTGCACGTCGTCGCCCATGATGGCGCGCTTTGCGGCGTGGGTCGCCATGCGGCCGAGAACCAGGCCGGTGGCGTCGATAATGGTCACCGGACGCTTGGCGTCGGCGGCTTGTGGAAGGGGTGCGGTGTGTTTGGCTCCAGACATGAGGTTCACCCGATGATTCTGCAGTTCTGTCCCTTCGGGAAGGCCTTCATGCCCTCGGGGAAGGTGAGCACTTTGCCGCCGGCCTTGGAGATTTTTGCCTTGGCCGAGGCGGACGCGGAGACAGCGATGACGGTCACGGCTTTCGTGACTTCGCCGTCGCCCAGGAGTTTGCCGGCGATGACGGCGCGTTCGCCGTCGCCGACGTGGGCCTCAAGTTTGCTGACATTGACCTGTGCCCAGTTGCGCGACGGCCCCTCCAATCGGGAGGCGATGTCTCGCCACAGAGGAGCTTCGTTCGTGCGGCCCGCGTTCTTGAGGGCGCCGATAAGCTCCACGAGCACAGGATTCGATTTGCGGTCGGATCCAGTTGCCATAGTGACTTCCTCGACATTGCGCCAGCCCCGGTTAGGAGGCCGACTTGTCCGCCGACACACAGGGGGTATTTGAGTGCGCCTGATGGCGCGATTCCACAGAAGGCGCGGATGCCACGGATTGACTTGACTCGCTCCACTTGCTTGACGTTGGCCTCGTCCCATTCCCGCAGTCTTGCGATGGCGGCACTTTCGGCTCCTCGGCCGCCTGCGGGTCTCTTAAGTGGTGCGCTGCTTTCCGGCTTTGCCCCGGATACGAGGCGCACGGAGGAATGAAAACCATGACAACCCCAGTACAAGTGACCAAGTTCGAAGTGAAGTCCCACGCATCGCCCGACGAAGTTCGGACCCCCGCCAAGAGCCGCGTCGAGGTCGTGAAGCTTGAGGGGTTCACGATTGGCCGATTCAACTTCCAGCCAGGATGGCGCTGGTCCGAGTGCATCAAGCCCGTCGTCAAGACCGACCGGTGCGAAGTTTCCCACGTTGGCTACGCCGTCTCGGGGCGGCTGACCGTACGCACGAAGGAAGGGACTGAGCGAACGATTGCCGCAGGCGAGTCGTACACGGTCCCGCCGGGACACGATGCCTGGGTGGAGGGCGACCAACCCTTTGTCGGAATCGAAGTGATGAGCGCCGACGTGTACGCCAAGCCAACCCAAACCATCACAGGCTGATTCGACACCAAGGAGCTGCCCGACCCGAATATTTGACCGGCGGCCGCCTCTACCAGATTGTCGCCGCAGTGGTCAGCCCAAACTGGCGTTCCGGCCGTGCAACACGGGCATCCGGTCATGGAACAGAAGGAGAGCCGTGGAACGCACCCGGTTGGGACATGGAGCACGCGGGGGAACCAACCCGCCGCCCCGAGATCGGGTCAAGCGGTGGCGAGCCAAGATTGCCCAAACATGGCAGCGCAGTACGACGCCACTTCTGCCGACGGGCCATGTCCTCAACCCCGTGACTGGCGTCGGTGAAGGCACCTTCAAGGGCACAATCACTTGCGAATAGCACGGCCGGCGTGTCTCAGCCTGAATTCGCGTGGCGCCCTGCCGCAATCCAGCGCCGCATCGGCCGTGGCGGGTAGTACGCAATAAACACGAGTAGGGCTGCCGCGAGGCCGAAGAGGACGAGGGTTACGAATTTTATGGCGTTGCTGCCGGCCAGTTGCGCAAGCAGGCCGGAGCCGACCCAGATTAGCATGCTGCTGCCGACTAGGACGGCGCGGGTGCGCTGTTCGCGCGATTCCACGCGGGTGGCAAGCAGAATGAAGGCGATGCTGCACAGGATGATGGGCAGGCCGATGGAGGCAAGCACGAGGTCCCACAGTTGCTGGTTGGAGGAGGCCCGCGGCACGAGGTCGACTTGCCATTCCCCAGCCACGACTGCGGTCGGCTTCGCGAGAATGGTGAGGGCGTCGTAGGCGACGGCGGCGGCCCCATAGTAGATGGCCAGCGGCCATGCAAGCCAGCGTCGTCCGGTCAGGATGAAGAGGATGTGAAACGCCAGTCCCGCGACGGCGGCGCACAGGAGTGGCCCGGAAAGAAGGCGGTTGGCCAGGTGCGCCCAGAGGGGCATCGCGCCAGCGGCCGCGGCAAGGACGAGGATGCCCTGCACGGCCAGGTAGATTGCAAGGCCCCACCACCAGCCGACGAAGCCCAGCGCGGCCGCCCTCGATTCAGCCGCAACCGGACGTCGGCGTAGGCGGTTTCCGACCATGAAGAAGGCGGCGGCAACAATAACTTGCGTGGCGCCCGCGAGCATCAGGGTGGATGGGACCGCGGCCACGCCAATCAGGCCTCCCTAATCAAAAAGGACGGGTCGGCGCGCGCGGAGGGCACACGGTGCAAGTCGCGCTGCGATTTACGCCACATCTAGGCGAGTCCCGCGCCCTGGGGCGCAACTGGCGGCGGCCCGGAGATTGGGAGCCTGAACCAGAACGTGCTCCCTTTGCCCGGCCCCGGCGACGATACGTCCATGGCGCCGCCGTGCTCCGTCACGATGCCTTTGCTGATGTACAGACCTAGGCCCGTGCCTGGGCGTTGGATGCGCGCCGGGTCGTGGACTTGGCTAAACGGTTGGAAAAGTCGCATGATTTGGTGCGGTTCAAGCCCCAGGCCGGTGTCGCTCACACGCACTTCGACCTCGCCGTTTGTGCGTTTGGCCCGGACCGCGATTGTGCCGCCCTTGGGCGTGAACTTGAGCGCGTTGGAGATGAGGTTCACGAGCACTTGGCCGATGCGTTGCGGGTCCGCAACGGCATGCAGGTCGCCGGTGCAATCGACTTCGAGCGCGACGCCGGCCGCATTTGCGGGTGCGACGAAGGCTTCGGCTTCCTCCTGCACGACATGGCGCACATCGAGAGGTACGGGGGCGAGTTTCAGGTGGCCCCCCTGCAGGCGCGCAACGTCCAGCACCTCGGCAACGAGTGATGCCAGCCGGTTGGTGTTGCGTTCCAGCATTGCGACGGAGGCCGCCTGCTGCTTGTTGAGCCCCCCGAAGGCGCCGTTGCGCAGCAAGCGCAATTGCAGTTTGAGCGGCGTGATGGGCGTGTTCAGTTCGTGGCTGGCCGTGCTGAGAATCCGCGTCTTGAAGCGATCCATCTCCTTCAGTTGCTCAATCTCCAGCAGGCGACCAAAGGCGATGCGGTCGGCTTCCGCCGTCTGCTTGCGCATCGTTTCGTCCTCAAGCGTCCCGGTGAAACCCGTAAGCACGCCAGCCGTGTCGCGCAGGGGGACGGCGCGGGTGGCCACATTTCGGACCGTGCCGTCCGCGTGGACGTAGCGGAATTCGGCCGCAAGCTCTGTCCCGGCGGCAAGGGCAGCCCGCCAATTCTGGGTCAACTCGCCGACGTCATCAGGGTGAACGGCGCGCCGGATTGCGGCAAGGTCGCGGTAGTCGCAGCCGGCAATCTCGCACCACCGGCGGTTAGCGTAAACCACCATGCCGTGTGCATCGGTTTCGAAGATACCTAGCGGTGAACTTTCCGTAAGCGCCCGCAGTCGTACCTCGGATTGACGGGCATCGTGCAGGGCCTGATGAAGGGCCTCCCGGCTTTCCGATTCCGCGGCGACGCCGAGGGCCATGCGCCGGACCGATCGGACCCGGATGAAGTGGAGCAGGTAACCCAACGTGATTCCGACCGCGATTTGGAAGCAGTACTGCTGGATGGCGGGATTGTCCAGCCGCCCTGCAAACAACCACCAGGCGCCAACGGCCATCGTGACCATGATTGGGTGAAGCCAGCGCGTGCGCAGGATGAGGAACCCCGCCCCCAAGAGGAGCCAGGGTTGTGAGTTGAATTGCGCTTGGTTGCCCAACCTCACGTTGGCCATGTCGGTCACGGCGTATGCAATTGCGACGAGGGTGACGGCAGGATACGTGAAGGCGGCGCTCGGCTTGGCCCAATAGATCCAGGCGCCCAAGGCCACGACCAGCAATCCAAGCGAGACTTTGGCGGCCAACAATCCTGTCCCCGTGGCGCCGGGGATGCCCTCCAAAATTCGGGGCGCAACGATGGCACTTACGGCGCCGGCGACGACAAGCAGAAGAGGGAGTGGTCGCAGAAATGTGTCGTCAAGTGCCTCCTCGGCGATTTGGTGCTCGCGCGCCGCCGTTGCGTTGCGCGCCGCGTCCGAGGACGCAATCACTTGCGGCGCCGGCTCCATATTCTTCACCCCTGCTCAGCCCGTGCTTCGAGTCCAAGTTTGCGGCGAATCCATGCCGGCGGCTTATAGGCCAGGTAGACGGCGGCCGCGGCGCACAGCGCCACGACAGAGTTCGTCAATTGCCACGCCTCACGCGTTGCGAGGTTTCGGCTGAGGCCGGTGAGCGTGCCGACAAGACTTACGCCAAACCACACCACCAAGGCTGCGGCGACAACCGCGATGCGGTACTTCTGCTCAGGGGTATTGACTTTGAAGTAGAGCAGGAAGAAGGCTGCGGCAGACAACAAGGGAGGGACCGCAACAAGGAGTCCGAACAGGATGCCTTGGACCGGATCGGTCTGCATGCGTTGACCGGCTGCGTCGAGGAAGGTTTTCGCCCCGCCGTCGGGGGGAACCCCCCAACTTGCAATCTGGGCCGCCACGAGGATGTATTCCAACCATACGACCATGACGAGAAAGTATCCGGCCGCAACGCCCAGGATCCATTGCCGGCCCGTGTAGAGATAGAGCAGGTAGTAGACGAGGCCCGCGATGGCTGCGAAGATGACAATCAACAAGATTTGCACCAAGACCAGCATCGTGTCGAGCGAGTCCAGGTTGAGAGTCGTCATGATTGCAACAAGCGGCGTAAAGACCGATAGCGCCGCAAGCCCGTACCACCAGGCCTGGAACATGCGCTTGGCCAACCGTGCGTCCGGCGACGCAGGCCGGCGGCCGACTTGGTAGCCGACCGCGGCGTACACGATGCCGGACAAAATGGCGAGGCCGATGCTGATGGCCGGAGAGATTTCTGTCATCTAGATCAGCTCCCTGGCGCGTTGCTGGATGGTGCGACGCGCCGAACCGCCGCTGATGTTTTCGATGCCCGTAAACTGCGCTTCGACGGCCATGCCTTTCTCGGCAAGGATGAGTTTGCGGTAGTGCCGGTCGTGGTCGCCGCCACGGAACTTGAGGACGTTGATGGCTTTCTGCAGTTCGGCTTCCAACTCCACGTAGCGCAGCAAGATGACGGTGTCCACGAGAAATTCGAGACCGTAGTCGCTGATTGTGAGGGCCGGCCCAATAATGCCGGGAATCTCATGCGTGACAAGCGTGGTGACGTCCATGATGCGCAGGTGGTTCATGAGGCCCGACAGCTCTTCGCGCAACTTCGCAGGCGGGTGGCCCAGGAATTCGAAGTGCGTCATGCTGTCAATGACGAGCCGTTTGGCACCGATTTCGCTTACCAGGTCGTCGAGGATGGTCTTGCCGGGCTTGGTCTCGGTAAGCAGGATGTCGGGCGTGGTGCAGACAAGGCGCACGAGACCCTTTTCCTCCCAACCTTTGAGGTCCCAGCCGCGGCGAGCTGCGTCGCGGTAAATTTGTTCAGGCAAATATTCGAATGTCACGAAGACGCCCTTCTGGCCCGCTGCGACGCCTGCGGCGATAAAGTGCAGGCCCAAGGTCGTCTTGCCGGTCCCGGGCGCCCCGGCCACCAGCGTGGCGCTGCCATCAAAGAGGCCGCCGCCGAGCATCAGATCGAGGCCGGCGACGCCCGTTGATAGGCGGCGCGCAAGGGCGCCGAGGGCGATGGTGGAGGTCATTGTGACGCCTCCATGCGTGCCTGCAAGTTTTTCATGATCATTTCCTGGATAACGAGGCGGCGGTCACGGTTGAACAAGAAAACGGTCTTGTCGCCCAGCCGGCGCTCGACCAGCATGCCGAGACGGACGTGGTCGGCCAGCGCCTCGCGCAGAGGTTCCGGACTCAGGCCGAGTCGGCGGGCCAAGCCTTCGGCGGTCTCAATCACGCCGGGATTGTTGTTGTAGAAGACGATGACCTGCGCCTTGAGTTCGGAGTCGGCCCAGACCTCGAAGAGCTTCTTGAGGTCGGCTTCGCCGGAGGGCAACGACGCCGGCGGCCGTGCCGGACGGGACCCGGCCGCCGGGGGCGGCGAAGCGCTCATGCGGCCTTCCCGGCAAACAGCAGCAGCCCATGGCTGCGGTCTGGCCCTTGGTTTTCTACGCCGCCCTCGACGGCGTGCTTGAAGACCGCCTTCAGGACTCCTTCAAGGAATCCGAGCAGCACACCGACGCCGACGCGGCCGCCGGCAAGAAGTGCAGAGCCGTCGACTTCGATGCGCACCAATTCGGGTCCGCTCTCGACAAGGCGGCTGCGGTGGCCAAGGATGGCATCGACGCGGCGCAACAGGTCGGGCAATTCTGCGGGTCCGCTATTAGCCCCAAGGCGGGCGCCCTCCTGCTGCGAGGCAAAATGGAACGTGGCGTAACTCGGGCCGTCGCCGACAATCTCGGTGAAGCGGTCCAAGAGGCCACCGAAAAGGCCGATGGCCTGCGGCGAAGGCGACGATACGACATCGACCGGCACGGCAATTTTTCCACTCATCCACCATCTGATGGTCCGGCGCTGGCTCTTAAGCCCGTCCCGCAATTGATATGAACTCGCATCCGGCCCCGCCCGCGAGCCGGACTTAATAATGGTATCGCGGTAATGACGAGGCACCGTCGGGGCCAGAGCGTGGCCAGCCCTACCGGTTCTTCATTTAAACGATTGGCGAAGCCGTATTCAACTACCCAAGCCCGATGGCATGGCAGGAGTGTTTTGCCACGGCTGTAGTTCCCCGTCCTGTCGAGCACGCGACTGTACTCGTCGTCGATGACGAACAGGACATCCTCGATTCCTTGAAGGCGCTACTAGAGAGTTCGATTCCGGGATTGAGTTGCAAGACGGCAGACTCTGCCAAGGCGGCCGTCAAGATTCTGGGTGAAGGCGGGCTGGACCTGATTCTATGCGACTACCGCATGCCCGGGATGGACGGCCTGAAATTCCTCGAAATGGCGCGGTCCCAGGCGCCAAGCACGCCCCGCATCCTGATGACGGCCTTCCCGCACCTCGAGCTCGCGATTGAAGCCATCAATGAGGCGCGCGTCGAGATATTTCTCACGAAACCGATGGACCCGGACAAGCTCATCGTCGTCATCCAGGACACGCTGCGCAGCCGCAAGGCGACGGCAGTCCACTGACCATCGGCAGCGTAATTCGCGGCCGCGCCACGAATTTCTCGCCGGGCGAGTGCATTCCACACAGTTAAAATGGGTCGGCCCCGTCAATCGCTTTGAACCGCTGATGAAGAGCCCCTCTCCAGCCGCGCCAAGCTTGGCCAACACCATCCTGCTCGTAGACGACGACCCTTCGTTTCTGCAGGATCTGCGTGACCTCCTTCTCACCTACATGCCAAACACGCATGTCATCACCGCGCAATCCGGCGCCGAAGCGCTGGCGATGTTGCGCGAAACGCCCGTCGACCTCATCATCTCGGACCAGAACATGCCGGAGATGGATGGGCTGCACTTCCTGGACGCGGCTCGAACGCATCACCCCGACGTCCCGCGCATCATGATGACGGGCTATCCCGTCTTCGAGACCGCCATGGGCGCACTCAACCAAGCCCGGGTCGGCGAATTCATCCCGAAGCCGCCCAACCCGGAACGCACAATCCAGGCAGTCAAGCGGGCCCTTATCGAGCGCAGCATCAACCGCGATAGCGGCGCCGTCGGCACCACGGGCTAAAATCTCGGCACGCTACCGCCGCGCGAGGGCATCGTGGCACAGGTCAAAGCACTCTGTGGGGCCCAATTCCACGACGCGGACTTGCAGCTGGCAAGGCCATGACCCGCACGAGCGGATTGCGCGGCAATTGCGGGAACGCCCTACGAGGCGGACGGGGCAGCCGGGATGTTGGAGTCTTCAACCGACTGTTTAGCGGGAAGGTCAACCATGAACGTGCTGCCGGCTCCCGGGACGCTATGCGCCGAAAGCCGGCCCTGGTGGCGCTGGACAATCTTGTGGCAGGTGGCAAGCCCGAGTCCGTAGCCCTCAACACCGTGTCCGAGACGCGTATACGGCCTTACCATCTTGTCGAGTTCGGCCGCGTTGAACCCAATCCCGTTGTCTTCCACAACGATGCGCCAACCTTGCCATCCTTTGCCGTCCGAGTAGGGCTCTGCGTGGACCTTGACGACGGGGGGGAACCCCTCGCGGTGGAACTTGAGGGCGTTGCCCATGAGGTTGAGAAGCAATTGCACAAGCTGCGTGCGGTTGCCGTGCAAGCCAGGCAGCGACCGGTATTCGATGCGGCCACCGGTTGCGTGCAGGCGTTCTTCGAGGTCGCTTATGACGTCATCCATGACGGCGTTGAGGTTCACGTGCATCATCGGCGCGTCCTGCGACGCCGCACGCGAATAATCCAGGATGGAGCGAATGTGTTCGGCCATCCGCAACGCCGTCGTCTCGAGGCGGTCCAGGCGCTGCATCGCATCCGGCTCAAGCCGCGTGCGTTCACGTTCGCGCACGACGGCGGCATTTAGCGCGATGGTCGAGAGCGGCGGCTGCAGGTCATGGCTCACGACAGCCGCAAAGTCGCGCAGATCCTGGTTGCTACGCTCAATATCGAGTTTATGACGGTCAATGCGGGCCATGAGGCGGTTGAACGACAAGGCAAGGTGGCCAATTTCGTCGTCACGCAGGGCCGAAACGCGGCCGCCAGTCGCGCCTGCGCCCAATCCCTCGACGTCACGCGTGAGGCGATGCAGCGGCGAGAAAACGCTGCGGTCGAGCATCATGGTGATGAGCACCAGGAGGCCGCCGCCGACGAGGATGGTTGAGGCGAGACCGAATGCGAGGTTCTGGACGCTTTGCTCGTAAATGGGCCGGTCCATGCGGACCTCGAGGACCACGGCGGGTCGACCGGCGATGTCGTCAAGCCGGGTTGAGGCGGCAATCAGCGACGACGAGCGCGGCGCAATCACGGTGACGCCCTCCGAGGCGGCAAGCGGCTCGAGGCCGGGCTCCGAGGCGGCTTGCGGCCACGGCGTCAGGCTGAGATCCAGGATGGTGTGGGCGCGTAGGGCCGCAACGGCATCCTCGTCCAAGTCGCGGCCCCAAACCAGGGTCCCCATGGCAGGCCCCTGCGATGCGCTGTTGAGAATGGACAACGACGCAACCATGACGGGGCGCGAACCTACGAGAAGTATGCCTGAGGTCGAACCAGTGGCGTCAGGATGGGGCAGGATGAGGTCTAGGACGGGGGCGGACAGCCACGGGCCAGGAACCGGGGTGAAAGAATTGTGGCGCAAGTCGAAGCCCGTTCCGTACACCAAATTGTCGGTGCGGTTGAAGAACAGCACGACGTTCACTTGCTGCGCCTTGAACGCGCCCACTGCGAAGTTGCTGTCGGCGAAGTCTGGATTTAACCCCAGCATGAAGGCGTAGGCATCGTCCCCATGGGCCCAATCCTGGGCCGTGCGATTCAGGGCCGCAATCTCGTCGCGGATTGCCTGCGTCGCCCGCAGCAGGTTCTCACTTGCCTGCTCCTCCTCAAGGCCTTGTACACTTTGGAACGCTACTGCCTGCGCGACGGCAAATGCGAGCCCGGTCGCCGCGACAAGGGTTACGAAGACGGCGAGAAACGTGCGGCGTTCCAGGTTCATGGCGCGCCGCGCCCGAAGCCACGCGCCGGATCATTGCACCGTGCTCGTCGCATCTTGCAGCCGACAAGGTCTCAGGAAGATAGCCTTTCTCAAGGATGGCCCCGAAGCGGACAGGCGAAGCCGGGTTTCCCGACCTGGCCCAGGCCGCAAACCTTGCAGGTTCCAAACACAGCGCGTTGGTACAGACCGGCGACCGCGTAACGTGTGAGGTCCGACGTCGGCGGCGGCGAGCAGAACCCCCTCGGCCTCCGTGGCGCAAGCCAACGGGAAAAGTCTCGGCTCAGCCGGGGGATGACGATCAAGCCAATCCGAACCAAATGAACCCAATGCGTTTCGACGCCCCGTCGGCCGATTGGGTTCATCGTGGTCATTGGGTTCATCGTTTCCGCCATTTGGCGGGCCAATCGGAGCATGGAAAAATCTTCACCGGCATACAACCCGTTGGGATGCAATGGTACGAGGCCCGGCCCGCAAACCCGCGACCGATTGGACGAGCGCCAGCACGCCGTCGCCGGAACGAGTGCAATCGAGAAGGACGCTGCGACGCAAGGCCAGGGGCGATTGGTCATGGAACCAGCCGCCGCCGTCGGAACGATTGCAATTGCGAGTGGACGGCGCCACGCAAATTCGGAACTCAGAACCCCGCGACGAATCTCAACCCACGACTTTCTCCCACTTCTTCAAATGCAGCACCGAGGAGAGGGTTTTGCCGCGACGAATCTCCTCGCGCAGGCGCCCTTCGCGTTCATGGACCTCGATTGCGCGGTTGGCGACTTCCTGCGCCGCGTCTTGCGGGACCACGACGACGCCCATGTCGTCCGCGATTATCCAGTCGCCGGCCCGCACCGATTGCCCGCCGCAGTGGACCTCACCGCCGATTTCGCCCAAGCCCTTCGGCTCGCCCGCGTTGGGCACGACCCAGCGCGACCACACGGGGAATTTCATGGCCCGAATATCATCGATGTCCCGGACGGCACCGTCCACGACCACGCCGGCCAGGCCGCGTACCTGGCTCGAATGACTGGCCAATTCTCCCCACATCGCAGTCCGCGTGCCGCGACTGTCAATCACCAGGATCTCGCCGCGCTTGGCGGCCTCGATGGCCTCGACCGGCTTGGCCCAATCGCCATCGGCCGTAAAGACCGTGACGGCGCGGCCTGCGATGCGGATGCCCTGCTGCCTGGCCTCGATGCCGAACATGGCACCCTTGCGATGCATGGCGTCACTGATGTTGGAGGTGCTGCACTTGGCGAAGGCCGCCGCAAGGTCGTGTTGGCCGTACTTGCGGTACAGGTCGCTGCGAATGACCTTGCGTTCATGCATGGCCTGCTTGAGAAGCCGGGTCTGCGCCGTGATGTCGGGCGCCTTGGTAAGCGCCCCACCGACGATGACAACGCTTGCGCCGGCCTTGACGCACTCACCAACCGTCTCCGTGTTGAGTCCGCCGGCGACCATCACTGGGATGCGGACCGCGGCCACGACGCGGCGCAGAAGGTCAAGCGGCTTGGCGCCACCCATCTGCTCGTCAACGCCCATGTGCAACGCAACATAGTCACAACCAAGCGCCTCGGCCTGCTTCGCGCGTTGGACTTTGTCCGGGACGGAGATGAGGTCCATGTAAACTTTGGCGCCATACTTGCGTGCGGCTTTCACGGCCTCGCGAAACGTGGCGTCGGATGCTGCCCCGAGGATGCCGACGACGCCTGCTCCAGCCTTGACCGCAATCTCGGTCTCGAACGCGCCCGTGTCCATGGTCTTCATGTCGGCGACGATTGTTTTGTCCGGGAATGCGCGCTTGAGTTCGCGCACAGCGTCCAACCCGCACGATTTGATAAGCGGCGTGCCCGCTTCGATCCAATCCGCGCCGCCGGCCACGGCCTCGCGGGCGTATTGAATGGCGCGGTCGAGATTGACTTCGTCCAGGGCGATTTGCAAAACGGGCCACCCGGCGCCGCCCGTATTGGCGGCGGCAGTCCCGTTTCCGGTGCTGCGCACGGCCGTTCGCTTGGTGGCGGTCCCCTTGGCCTTCGCCTTGGGCATGAACGGTCCCAGGCGGTGCCACGTTTCAAGGTTGGGGGGTGGCGCGTCACGCCTACTTGGTCAAGTCCTGCGGCGATTCCGACGTTGCGACGGCTGTGGCCGCTTGCATGGCGAATCGGTCGGTCGCCACTTTTCGCAGGCAGCCGCAGATTTCGCAGATTCCTGAACGACGAATCTGCGTCATCTGCGCAATCTGCGGCCCGGGTGGGGGGGGGGGGGGGGGGGG
>CAZVJB010000026.1:0-28565 GCA_964627625.1 uncultured Halobacteriales archaeon | reverse complement strand
CAGCGGCTTTCCAAGCCTTCGGCCCCAAGCCTGCCAAGGCAGAAGTCGACACGCGACGCTTCGCGGCCGCGTTCGGCCCCTCGCCGGGAGGACGCCGCCGACGCGCTGCATGATCAAACGATGAAGCAGCATGACTGCGCGGCCCTCCGCCCCGCGACTGTACCTAGCCTCACTGCGCTCGTTCCATCAGCAATTCGGCTAGCCTCTCCAGCGCTTCGCGGGCGGGCGACGGCGCGAGGCCTTCCAATTCCAGAAGCGCCGCCTGCGTGTAGCTCGAGGCCTCAAGTTGGCTTGCGGCGACCGCTCCGGATTCTAGTAAACGCGCACGCACGGCGGGGAATTCTTTGCCGTCCCGGCGGGCCGGAAGTTGTCCGCCGCGCTCGAGGAAGTGAAGATAGGGGCTGGTCAAGGTGCCTGCTTGGTAGTCCGTGCCGGCTGGCTTGCCGGTCCAATGCGGGTCGCCGGCGACGTCGAGAACGTCGTCGAGAATCTGGAACGCGTGGCCCATCGCGTTGCCGTAACTATGGAGTGCCACGACCGTCTGCGGCGGCGCTTGGGCCATCGTGGCGCCGATGCCGCAGCCGGCCGCAAGCAGGGCGGCCGTCTTGTCCCGGATGACGGCGACGTACGCTTCGCGGTCGGGCTTGGCGGATGCGAGTAGTTCCTGCTCACGCATTTGGCCTTCGCACAAGCGGCGGCAGGCGTCCGCGGTCATCGCCATGGCGTCCTTGGGCAGTTTTGCGGCGAGCGCGAACGCCTGGGTGAAGAGGTAATCGCCGACAAGGATTGCGCCGTCGCGTCCATGTGCCGCATAGATGCTGGGTCGGCCGCGCCGCTCTTTCGCCTCGTCCATGATGTCGTCGTGGACGAGACTGGCATTATGCACGAGCTCCAAGGCGACGGCCGAGTCGACGGCGTCGGACATGGCGTTTGGGCCGAGTTGGTCGCCCCGGCACGCCTCGAAGGCAGTCAGAAGGAGGAGCGGGCGGACGCGCTTGCCGCCGGCGCCGATGGCTTGGCCGCTCCACGATGCAAGCCGCGCATCCCGACTGGTTGCGTGTTGCGCAAGGCGGCGTTCCACCTCGTCCAGGCGGGCCACGATCGCCGCGGGGAAAATCGCGGTAATTGGATTCGTCATGGCGCGACCCCCAGGATGGCGACGACGAGGGCTGCCGTGGTGGCGACGTGCAGGACCACGGTGCCGAACCGGGCGGGCGCAAGGCCGCGGGGGTCGTCGAGGTTGCGCTGCACCATGAGGACGAGGAACAGCGCGGCGGCGGCCAAGGTGACGACGATGAAGGGCATTGGTGATCCGAGATGGACGGCGGCTGCCGCAAGGGCTGCGATGGCGCCGATGAGAAGCGCCGCATAGCCGGCAAGGTGTCGGCGCCGCGGCAGGCGGACCAGCAGGGTACGCAAACCTCCCGCCTCGTCGAGTGGCCGATCTGCCAGGTCATCGATGTACAGGATGGCGGCGGCGAGGGCACCGGCCGGGATGCTGACGAGGGCGAACCACAGGTGGGTGAGGTGGTCAGTCAACCCGGGTGCCGCGGCGTGCAGCGCGCCTTCAACCACAAGTGGCCCGTAGATGATGCCGGCCAAAAGCGGGCCCCAGCCGACGTTTTTGAGGTGGCCGAAAAGGGTGCTGACCGCCAGGCCCACGATGGCGAAGAGGACGACGGCGGGGGCTGCGATGGCAAGTGCCACGCCGCAGCCGCTTGCGACGGCGTAGCCGACACGCGATTGCAGCAGCAACGCGCGACGGTTGGGCGTGCGCAGGTTGAGCGGCCCCGCTGGGTGTGCGTGGCGCAGGTCGTGCAAGGCGTTGGCCCCAAGTTGGACCGCGATGGCGCCGACTATAATTGCAGCCAGACGCCAAGGGATGACGGCCACGCCGAGGCGCACGGCAAGGGCAATTCCGAGGGTCGAGGCCAGTACGGCGCACAGCACGAGGTGGAGACGTTGCACGGCGACGGCCTGTGCCAGGCGCGCGAGCCAATCGCGCCCTTCGAGCCGGTACGTGACAAGAAAAAAGCCCTTGCCTTCCGGGACCGCCTGCGCCGAGGCACCGGACAGACGCACGAAGGATTCGACGAGGCCGGCAAGGTAGGATGCCGGTAGGTCCGCCTGCAACAGAATCCGGGCCTGCCCGGGGCGGGCCGCTTCGACGCGGGCAGCGAGTCGGTCGCCGCGCAGGTAAGGATACACCTCGCTGGCAAACAGGGCGATGGCGCGCTCGGGCCGGCCGCGCAAGTGGCGAACCAGGGTGCGAAAGGTGCGCGCCCACAAGGCCACGTAATCCTGTGCCGCCTGGCGAAGCGCCTGCTCGCCATGCGCCTGCGAAACCTTCTCGAGCCCTTGGCTTAGCGTCCACGCTTCGACGAGGGCGTTGGGGTCCGACGGTGGAAACCCGACGTCGGGGTGCCGACGGGCCAGGTGGGTGCCCAGGATGGCCCGCACCATTGCGCCTTCCATGTTGGATGCGACCCCGGCCGCGGCATTAACCCTTATCGCGTCACACAACTTGTCGCGGGTTGTATGCTAGACTTGCTCGAGGCGCTCGGCCTCAACACCTACGAAGCCCGGGCGCTGGCGCACCTCTTGAAGCACGGGGAGCGCAGCGCCCCGGACCTGTCGCGCGAGACCGCCATCCCGTTTGGCCGAGTGTACGACACGCTCAACACTTTGATTGAACGAGGGCTGGCAACCGGCCGCGCCGGTCGGCCACGCATGTTTGCCGCCGTCGCGCCCGGGACGGTGTCCAGCCGACTGCTTGCCGCATCCAAGCGCAAATTGCAGGAGGCGGAGCGCGATGTGTCGCAACGCGCAGCTGCCCTGGAAGCTCAACTCGCGAAATTGGCGCCGCGCAAGACCCCAGGCTCGACACTCTATGGCGTCCGCCTCGGCGAGGATGCGGCGCGCGAGTTTCTGATCGAGGCGACGCACGGTGCAAAACAGCGCGTCGAAGCGTACCTTGCCTTCGACAAGCTCCAGGATGAGGACATGGCCTTGTTCGACGCTTTCCGGCAAGCCGTGGCGCGCGGCGTCCACACGCGCATTCTACTGCGCGACAAAGACGTTCAATACCTGCTTTCGACGCCCTACGTCAATCAAGTCCTGGACGCCCTCGTCCCGTTCCTCGGCGAAACCCTCGAAGTTCGGCTTTCGGGGGCGGATATCACGCCGTTTTCCGTCCTCGACGCCGAACGCGTCGTTCTCGGCGTTCGCAACCCCCTTGATCCGAAGACGTACTTTGCTGTCGTGCACATGGATGACCGCGCCTTTGCCAAAGACCTCGTCGGCAAATTCGACACCCTCTGGCGCGAAGGGGAACTCGACCCGCAAATGGTCAAGCGACTCCTCGGGAGCAGGAGCGGGCGTGCGCTTGCGAAACTCGGTTCACGGCTCAAGGCCAAGCGGTCGTAGTGATATCCCTCGTCGCCATGGCGCGGTCCGTGCCCGAAAAGGCGGCGGCGCCTCTGCACCCCGATGACCCCCTGGTTACGCCGGTGCGTACGGAGGTGGCCCACGTCGTCGCGGAAGTGGCGGCGCGGCGGCCCTGGCACAGCCCCCTGTTGTACGTCGGCATCGCGATGCTTGCCGTCGGCCTGGTAGCTTATGGCCTGCTCTTCATGCGTAATCGCAACGACGCCATCGCCGTCGCCGTGGCATGCGGCATGCTCTTTGCCGCCGGCAAGGAAGCCGCAATCCCAATCGGCATCACGGCGCCCCTGCTTGGGACCCCCTGGGTCATTGGCGGGTCGCTGCTCTGGCTCGACGCCGCCATGAGCTTCGTCATCTATCCGTTCGTGGACGCCGCCATGCGGGGCGCCCGCAAACAAAAAGGCGTCATCGGCCACATGGTGCGCGGCGCAAGGCGGCGAGCCGACCGCAAGCGCGCAATCGTCGACAAGTACGGCGGCGTCGGATTGTTCCTGTTCATGATCGTCCCGTTCGGTTTCAACGGGCCGCTGATTGCCATGGTCGTTGCTGAACTGGTCGGGCTTGGCGCGCGTGCCACCTTAGTTGCAGTCATGATGGCCATCACGGTCACCACGTTCGCGTGGACAATGCTGTGGAGTTCCGGCTTTGCCGAAGCCCTGCATCTTCCAGGCTGGGTCGCGACGACAATCGCCATGAGCATCGCCGCGATCGCAATCACCACGAGCATTATCGCCGGCAAGCGGGAGAAGAAGCGCGAAGAGGCCGAAGCGCTCGCCAAGCTACAGGCCTGAGCCGGGTACCTCACAGGCCCTGGCCCGCGCCCGGGTCTTTATCCGCCCCCCCGCCCCACAGCAGCCCCTTTTATGGTGCCGAGCCTTCGACGTTTGAGTTGGCAAACCTGCTGGCCAGGAAGCTCCTGCATGGGTGAAAAGCCCAAGCCTCGCACCCGATTCGGCCGGTGGCTGCAGAACATGCGCATCAGCCGCAAGCTCGCCGTCGTGATCACGGTCCACCTCCTGCACGCCACCGTCCTTCTGGGGGTCACCGCCTTCGGCGTCAAGGCCGTCGATGCCAGTCGCGCCTGGGTCGACGGGGAAGGGTTCTGGTCCAAGGCGCAAAAAGAGTCCGTCATCCAGCTACTCGCCTACTCGGAGTCGGGCAACGAGACGCAGTACCAGGCCGCCATGGTGCAGATCAACATCACGCTGGGCGACCGGCAGGCCCGCCTCGAACTGGAGAAACCGAAGCCCGACCTGGCCGTTGCCCGAGCGGGCTTCATCCAGGCGCGCAACCACCCCGCCGACGTCGACAACATGATCTGGCTGTTCCAGACGTTTCGTCACGAAGCCCACATCAACCACGCCATCGCCGTCTGGACCCGCGCCGAGGACCACGGCATAGAACCGCTTCGTGTGCTGGCCAGCACCCTGCATGTGCAGCGCAGTGCCGTACCCGTCGACGAGATGCAGGTCAAAGCGACTGTGAGCCAGATCCTCGTCGTGAACGCGTTCCTGGAAGACCTGGAGCACGAGTTCTCCCGGACGCTGGGCGACGGGGCGCGCTTCATCAACCTCGTCGTTCTGGTGGGCACGATTAGCCTCACGGTCCTCTTCGTCGGCAGCGCCGTCTGGATCTCCGCCATTGTGGCTCGGCAGATTACGCGCTCCCTGGGCCGCGTGCGCGCGGGCGCCGAGCGCATGACGGCGGGGGACCTCGGCACCCAAATCGAGGTGCAGGGCCGCGACGATGTGGCGCAGGTGGCGCAGGCTTTCAATGCCATGAGCAAGCAGTTGGCCAAGACCATCCGGGACAGCAAGCAGCACGCGTCGGCCCTGGAGGCCACCCTCGAATCGACGACGGACGGCCTGCTGGTCGTGGACGACGAGGGGCGTATCGTCCAATTCAACAAGCGGTTCAAGCAGATGTGGAAGATCCCCGACGGCGTGGCCGCATCGCGGCGCGACGATGACGCGCTGGCTTTTGTTGTGGACCAATTGGCCCACCCAGAAGCATTCCTGGCCAAGGTCAAGGCGCTCTACAGCGACCCCGACGCCGACAGCTTCGACGTCCTGGACTTCAAGGACGGCCGCGTCTTCGAGCGCTACTCCAAGCCGCAGCGCATCGACAGCGTCAACGTCGGACGTGTGTGGAGCTTCCGCGACGTCACCGAGCGCGTCCAGGCCGAAAAGCAGCTGCAGATGGCCGTCCTGCAGGTTGAGGACAACCGGCGCCTGCGCGAAGTGGACGAACTCAAGTCGGACTTTATCAATTCCGCCGCCCACGAGCTGCGCACCCCCATGACGCCGATCCTGGCGGAGATGCACATGCTGCGCAAGCGCCTGGCCGAGTTCGACCCGGTCACCCGGAATTCCGTCGAACGCCTCGACCGCAACCTCGACCGCTTGGCCCAGCTGGTGGAGGATGTCCTGGAGGGCTCCCGCTTGCAATCTGGGCAGCTCGGTATCAAGAAGAAGCGAATCGACTTGGCGGACATGGTGCGCGGCTGCGTCGACGCCTTCGTCACATCGGCCAACGACAAGGGCATCCACCTCACTTCGGCCATCGCCCCCGCTACAGTCGACGGCGACGCCCAGCGCCTGTCCCAGGTCGTCTTTAATCTCCTCAACAACGCCCTCAAGTTCACACCGGAGAGCGGCACCATCCGAGTAGAGGTCGCAACCACCTTCGACGCGGTCACCGTAAGCGTGCACGACAGCGGCGCCGGCATTCCCAAGGACAAGCAGGGCCAGTTGTTCCAGCCGTTTAGCCAACTGCACGAGCAGGCTGGCCTGCGCAAGGCGGGCACGGGGCTCGGCTTGTACATCTCCAAGGGCATTGTCGAGCTGCATGGCGGCAACATCGGGTGCACGAGCCTCGGGGAAGGCCAGGGAAGCACCTTCTTCTTCACCCTCGCCAAGGCGAGTGCCAGCGAACCGGCCGTCCCCACGCCGTGAAACGAGAGGCCCCGTCGTCGACGAAACCTGCGGCTGGGCGGGAGTCCGGATGCTTCAGTCTTGCACCGTGGCGGCCGGTCCGTACAGGCGGTTCCACGCGGGCCCGTCCTCGATGTAGTCGAGCAGGTAGGCCTCAAGGCATCCATCGCACGGGACGTAGCCGCTCAGGGTGATGCCGCCGCGCAAGAGCAGGGGCGACACCGCCGGCGCTTCCATCGCATATTGCAAAACGCAGCACGATGGGTAACCGTACCGAATTCCCAGGCGGTAATGGTAGAGGAACGCCTCCGTCACGGCCTCGGAATTAATCGCGCGTTGCTCGGCCGAACCGGCGCGGCGCAGCCGACGGATACGCGGACCGAACCCCTCGGGGACTTGCCGGCCTTCCCACACAATTTCCGCTTCGGGAAAGGGTGGGTAGAGGTGATCGTTCAAGGCCCGAAAGACCAAGCCGAGCGGGCGCCGTTGTGCCATGGTTGCCCATCCATCGCGGGCCAGGGTTAAAGGAGATTGTGACAGGGACGGCTGGGACCGTGCCTCGCCATGGGCAAAAGGTTGGTTGGACCGGCCCGGCCGCCAGGCCTGCCACCGTGGTTGCTGCGTCAGCTTGAGTTGGCAGGAGTCGTCTCGGCTACAGCCTTGCCGTCGCGCAGGACGAGGCGGACCGTTCCCGGCGGCGGGGCCTGCCGGAGTGGCTTGCCAACCAGGTTGATGGGGTTGCCGTCGAGGTCCCCGTAAATGAGGAAGTAGCCGACGTCGCCCTTGTGCGGGGCGCGCAAGAGTTTCCAGCCTGCGGCTTCAAGGTAGGCCTGCAATTCCTCAACCGGTCCCTCCAGCGTGAAGCCAATCGCCGTGTCCAGCATCGTTGTGGGCCGCTCATCCCAGCGGTGCAGGACGAGGTGAAGGCCATCGGCGTGCTGTAGGGCCGACAAGTCGCCGGCGTTGCGCACGACGCGGAATCCTAGCGCTTCGTAGAGCGGGACGTTGGCCGCCACATCGCGGACGTAGCGGGCGATGTTGCGGACCGTGAGGGTGAGGCCAGGGCTTACCATGAAATTAGGCCAGCCTAATTTGGTATTTTACCCTTCGGCACAGGCCTGACACGACCCCCCAAGCACAGCGGCATGGCGTCTTGGCGAGAACGCCTATATGCCGTCATGATGCGCAACGCCCAACGACCATCCGCGTAGTTCTACCTGCCCGGCGAACGAGTCGTTGCAGTCGGCGCACAGGTCGAGATCTGAATCCAGCCAAGAGTCGCCGGTCACAGCTGCACGAACGCTCCCTCAACGATGGTCGGCCTTTCTTCCCTGCCTAGCCAGATGTGCCGCAACCTCCCTGAATCGTGTTTCGGGTCTAGCAAGCCACACGCTTTTCTCCACTATGCACGTCGCTGGCTTTTGCCGTGGACACCGTCAGCCTGGCCGCCAATCTGGCCTTGGTCTTCTTCCTGGTCTTCTTGAACGGCTTCTTCGTGGCCGCCGAATTCGCGATTGTCAAGGTCCGCCAAACGCAACTGCGCAGCCTTCCGGATACACCGCGTCGTGCCGCCGCGCTGCACATCACGCAGCACCTCGATGCCTACCTCAGCGCCTGCCAGCTTGGCATTACACTCGCCTCCCTGGGTCTAGGCTGGATTGGCGAGCCAGCCGTGGCAAATCTCATCGTCGAACCTGCCCTGGGCCGCTGGGACCTCTCCCCAGGGACCATGTCGGCCGTATCTTTCGGGGTCGCCTTCGCTATCATCACCGTCCTACACATCGTTCTTGGTGAGTTGGCGCCCAAGACGCTGGCCATCCGCAAGTCCAAGGGAACGGCCCTCTTGGTGGCCTTGCCCCTGAGCCTGTTCCGCAAGGTGTTCTCGCCCTTCATTTGGGCGCTCAACGGTATGGCCAACCTCATCGTCCGCCTCTTCGGCCTCAAGCCCGTCACAGAGGACGAGGCCGAGTACTCCATCGAGGAACTGCGCCTACTTCTTGCCCAAGCCTCATCCGGCACCACGGGGCAATCCTCACAGGTGGCCGAGCGCGTGTTTTCCCTACACGACATCACCGTGGCGAGCATCATGACGCCCCGCGACCGCGTACAGTACCTAGACGTGCGCAAGAGCTTCGAGGAGAACCTAGAGCGCGTCAAACGCCACACCTACAGCCGCTTCCCCCTCTGCGATGGAAGCCTCGACAGCGTCCTTGGATTCTTGCACTACCGAGACGTCTACGCAGCCCGGGACCAAGTCCCCCACCCTCGCCTTGACGATCTCCGCCGCGACGTCGGGGTGCTGCCCAATAACGTGCGCGCCTCCAAGGCCTTCTACCAGATGTTGGAAAAGCGCCGCACCATGAGCATCGTCGTTAACGAATTCGGCACCACCGTAGGCGTCCTGACCCTAGACGACCTGTTCGAGGAGATGACGGGCGACATCCCCGAGGACTTCGACCGTCGCGAGACCCACCTGAAGGTCTTGGCGCCCGGCCACTATATGGTCGACGCCGCGATGCCGCTTCGCGAATTGCAACTCGTCCTGCGTGAACCCGTGGAGGGCAAAAACGTCCATACGTTGGGCGGCCTCCTTAACCAGCACTTTGGCCACATCCCGACTCAAGGCGAAACCGTACGCATCGGCAACTATGCATTCTGGGTGCGCGAGGCGGACAAGTCACGCGCGCGAAGCGTCGAGATTCGCCTTCTGGAGGACGCGGAACTGCCGGAATCCGTCGCCTCCGCACAATGAAGTGGCCCCCCCCGCTCCGTCGGGCGGATAGTTAGCGTCGTTTGGACTAATGCCCTGTTGTTGGTCCCAACACGCTTTGCGTTGCTGCTGAGTCATTGTGGCGGTTTGCGGATGCCCTGGACGGATCTACCGGCCGGTATACCGGCCACGCTCCGGGCGTCCTGAGTCCTGAAACACTTCGGCTGCCATCGCCGGCAACCATTAAATACGAGCGCTCTTGCAGGAATTCAGCGCCCAACCCTGTCAAACCTCCATCTGGAGGCCGCGGGGCCGGGCATTTGCAAGGTGTACAACCATGACGAATGCACAAACCTCGACCGGACAACCGATTTACATCCTCAAGGAGGGCACCGAGCGCACCCGCGGTCGCACGGCGCAATCCAACAACATCTACGCCGCCCGCCTTATCGCGGAGACGGTCAAGTCCACCCTCGGCCCCCGCGGCATGGACAAGATGTTGGTTGACTCGATGGGCGACGTCGTCATCACGAATGACGGCGCCACCATCCTGAAGGAGATCGACGTCGCGCACCCCGCGGCCAAGATGGTGATTGAGGTCGCAAAGACGCAGGACGCCGAATGCGGCGACGGCACGACCACCTCGGTCATCCTCACGGGCGAGCTTCTGAAGCAAGCCGGCGACCTCTTGGAAAAGGGCATCCACCCGACCACCATCACGCACGGCTACCAGCTTGCCGCCAAGGAGGCCCTGCGCGTCCTCGAGTCCATCGCACTGCCCATCAAGAAGACGGACACCGCGACGCTCAAGATGATCGCGTCGACGAGCCTCAACAGCAAGAACATCTCCTACAACTCCGAGCTCATCTCGGACATCGTCGTGCGCGCCTGCACCTCCGTCATGGAGACCAGGGGCGAAGGCAAGAACGCCGAGACCACCGTCGACATCAGCGAGAACATCCTGGTGCAGAAGGCCAAGGGCGGCAGCCTCGAGGACACCGAACTCATCCAGGGCATCATCCTGGACAAGGAGCGCGTCCACACCGGCATGCCGAGCCAAGTCAAGAACGCCAAGATCGCCCTCGTCAACGCGGCCCTCGAAATCAAGAAGACCGAAGTCGACGCCAAGATCGAGATCACGGCCCCCAACCAGCTCGAGGCTTTCCTTGCGCAGGAAGAGAAGACCCTGAAGGACATGGTCGAGAAGGTCAAGAAGTCCGGCGCGACGGTCCTCATCACCCAGAAGGGCATCGATGACCTCGCCCAGCACTACCTGTCCAAGGCCGGCATCTACGCGGTCCGCCGCGCCAAGAAGTCCGACATGGAGAAACTCGCCAAGGCCACCGGCGCCGAAATCGTCAACACGCTTGATGACCTGTCCGCCAAGAACCTCGGCAAGGCCGGCTCCGTCGAAGAGCGCAAGATCGGCGAGGACAAGTTCACCTTCGTGACCGAGTGCCCGTCCGCCAAGGCCGTCAGCATCCTGCTGCGCGGCGGCACCGAGCACGTCGTCGACGAGGCCGAGCGCGCCATGCACGACGCACTGAGCGTTGTCGCAGTCGCCCTCGAAGACGGCAAGATGACCCCTGGTGGCGGCGCTGCTGCAACCGAGATCGCCTTCCGCCTGCGCGAGTACGCAACCACCGTCGGCGGCCGCGAGCAGTTGGCCGTTGAGGCCTTCGCCGAGGCTGTCGAAGTCGTCCCCCGCACGCTTGCTGAGAACGCCGGCCTCGACGAACTCGACATCCTGCTGAACCTGCGCCGCGCCCACAAGAAGGGCGAGAAGAACGCCGGCGTCAACGTGTTTACGGGCAAGATCGAGGACATGGTCGCAAACCACGTCATCGAACCCCTGCGCGTCGGCACCCAGGAGATCAAGGCCTCCACCGAGGCGGCCGTCATGATTCTGCGCATCGACGATGTCATCGCCGCGAAGTCCTTCTCGGGCGGCGGCGGCCCAGGCGGCGCCGGCGGCATGCCGGGCGGCATGGGCGATATGGACATGTAAGCACTCGGGCCATCAGGTCCGAGTGCGCGGCGTTGACCAGGCGAAGCCTGGGCCGCGCCCGCCCTCGCAGCGCAGCAAGCGAGTCCAACCTTCTCCCCCTCCTTCCTCTCTTTCCTCTGTTTTGTTTGGCTAGGCTCATCATTCAGCCACGGGCGTACCACTAATTGCACGAAATCCACGAAAACGTGTTCGTACGGTGACCCACGATAGGGCCTCAATCGTTCCGACGACGCCGGCTTCGACGACCAGGCCCGCAAGTTGCAATTCGTGCGGGCGGAACACGAATGCCCCCGGTCGGGGCCGAGCCGGCACGCGAAGCGATGCCGTGCGCGGGTTTGGCAGCCGAGCGCGAAGCAGGCGATCGCGGGGCCGCCGGGGGCCGCCGACGCGCCGCACAATCAACCGATGAAACTTTCGAAACCGAAACGACGCCGGGGGCGACCGACGGCATGAGCCGTGAAAGCCGCCCGCCGACGGGCCGAACCACTGAACGCACTGAGCCCACTGAAACGCCGCGTATTCAGCGCGTGGAATGCGCCGAATTCGCCGTCATGAGGCGTTCAGCCGCCGCCAGGGCCCGTGCGGCCTGCGAATCGTCGGGATTGCGCGCCAGGACGTCGGTAAAACACTGGCGGGCAACGCCCAGAAGTTTGCTCGTTGTAGGCAGGCTCGACCGTGGCATGGCCGAGCCGAGGCCGGGTCGCGCCAGGCCCATTTTGACGGCGGCCATGGCCAGATTGGCTTGGCCTTTGACGAAGTGTGCCTCGATGCAGCCGGGGTTGCCGCGGGCGACGGTCTCGGCGTCGGTGGCGGCGCGCAAGTAGTTGCCGAGGGCCAGCAGGGCCTGTGCGCGACGCAGAAGCAGTTCCTCGGTCGTGCCTTCGCGGCGCATCGTGCATTCGACCGAGGCCAGGGATTGGAAGGCGTCGCCGTAGTCCATGTCCGGTCGGGGCAGGAATCGCAGGCCGTCATCCAGGGTCCGATTTGGGGGGCTTAGGGTCTTCATCGTGGGCACCTGTCTCAATCAGACTCCCTTGGGCCGCCCTACCTGATAACGTGTTCCCCACCCTATTGGCGAGGTGCAAAACATTGGCCGCAGATGGCGGGGTCCCCCACCGGAAGCTTGCATATTCCGTGGATTTCGCGGCGTTCTATGCAAGAAAAGGCGGTCATCGGTCGCCGGCCTGACAGGTACGAGGGGCAGACCTGAAGCAACCCTTCTCCGCAACGGTTTTCGCCCGTGCCACGGCCCTTTGCGGCGTGCGCGGTGGCTGGAAGACCGTTTCGTTAGCGCGTCCCCAAACCCTACTTGGGCAACTTAGGATCCGGCCAGGGTGCTTGCTCGCCGGTCGGGGCGGCCTTCCTTTTTCGCTCCGGCCAAGGGGCATCTTGCGGCTTCGGCTCGTTTGGCGGCGTCGGCGTTCGAATCGGGGTCTTCGTAGACATCCCGAGTTTCAGGTCCGTGGGCATCCCGGCGTTTTCGAGGATGCGGCGCCGGTTCGCTCGATACTCGGCCTCCGTAATGCTGCCCTTCTCGAGTTGTCGCTTGAGCGCCCGCAGCCGTTCGTCAACGAGGGTGTACATGCCGCGGTCGGCGGAAGCCTTGTTAGGATCATCGACGAGGGTGACGCGGCGGAACTGCGACTTGGGCGCGGCATCGCGAATCGCCTCGGCAAACGCTTGAGCGGCAAGCCGCGGGACGGCCTTGATGACGAACACCTGGTTGTCGGCGTGCAGCGTCAGTGCCGCGTCATCGAGGTCCACTTCGGCGTGCACACGCTCGACGCGGTTGTACCCCCAAGAGCGCACGAGCGGCTTGAGGACACCCGTCGTGACGAAGATGATGCGATGGGACGTCGCCGCCAAGAGACCGTTCTGGCGCCCCATCTTTCCACCGGCGGCAGCACGGACCTTTTCGCCCTCCTCCAAAACCGCCTGCAGAGCCTCGACCTCCTTGCGGTTGAGGAACTTCGCAACGCCGCCAAGACCTGGAATATCGGGAGTCCTCTCAGGCATGATGCATCCTAGGTGGTTCAGGGCCGACTGAGGTGATACGGGTTTCGGAATGCGCCTGACGGCGAGATTCCACAAAGGACCCGGATTCCACCGATTGGTAGGGTGGACATCCTGGCGGCGACTTGCTCAACGAGCCACGGAGCGCACGGAAACCTGCTTGAAGTGGACCAATAGCCGAACAACGTGTGCTGTCCTTCGGCGGCGGCGTCGAGCACTTCAACACGATGGATTTGCGTTGTAGGAAACGGGGAGCCCCCAGCCGGGGCGAGCGCGGCGGGCCCGCAGGCCGCCGCGCGAGGGCTTGGCAGGCCGTGCGTTGCGCAGCGAGCCGGCCGGGGCCGCTGGGGGCCGACGACGCCCGCCTTCGCCACATGTTTTTTCCCCGTGTTGCGCTGCCCGGCGGCCCAAGCAGCGGCGCGCCGCACTGCGTGCGCGGCCGCCCGTATCGCCACGCCCGCGACCTTCAGAAAGGTCGATCATCACGGTTGGGGCCTGCGCCTTTCCAAGGCTCCGGCCCCAAGCCACCCTAGTTTCAGGCGTCACGCGCGGCCTTCGCGTTGCTCGGCCGCGTACAGCCCACGCCGGGCCGAAGCACGCGTCGTTGTCCATTCCTGCGTGGGCTCCGAGCGATTGGTCGTGCAACAGGACGCCGCCGTCGGAGGAACTGCGGAATCGACCGAGGACTTGGCCACGCAGGTATTCGGTCGCCGCCAGGACTGATGTCCCCCATCGCCCGCTCGTCGCCCGGGCGAGGCCCGGCCCGTTAGTGAAGGCAGTCATCCAGTCCGTGCCGGCTCCAGGTACGTGCTCGAGTCGATGAGTCCAACGAGACGTTCCATGATTTCACGCGCGGTTGCGGCATCGACTGTGCCCTTGTCCTTCATGCGCTTTACGCGGTCCTTGAGGGAGTCCTTCATGTCGGCCGGGTTGTAGCGGACCCAGCGCAGCATGTCGCTTACCTTGCTGCCCTCGGTAAGGCGCGTGACGGTCCAGCCGCCGTGCTTGGGGTCGACCTCGACCCACGCTTCATTCGTTTCGCCGAAGAGGTTGTGGTAGTCACCAAGCGTGTCCTGGTAGGCGCCAACGAGTGCCATCGCGAGGTAATACGGCTCGCCTTTGCGTAGTGTATGTGTTGCTAGGTTCGACTTCGTCCCTTCGGGGTCAATGAAGCGGCGAATCTCGCCGTCAGAGTCGCAAGTAATGTCGGCGAGTGTCGTCGTCTCTTCGGGCCGTTCACGCAGGCGGTGGATGGGGAGAATCGGGAACTGTTGCTTCACACCCCACACGTCCGGGAGGCTTTGGAACAGGGAGAAATTGCACACCAACTTCTGTGAACCCAGGCTGTTGGCCTGCTCGTACTCTTCGGCTTCCGTTTCGTCCTCGTCCTTGAGAATGTCACGCACTTTGCCCAAGATGGCGCGGAAAACCGTCTCAGCCCGGCCGAGACTTGCTAGGCTCAAATGGCCGAGGTCAAAGAGACTCTGCAGGTCCTCGCGATACTGGACGGCGTCGTGGAACGACTCGAAGACATTCTTGGGCCCGAGGTTCTCGAATGTGGCATACAAGTTCCACAGGCTCGTAGGATCATCGTCGCGAGCCCCTTCTGGATCTGGCTCAAGCGTCAGGTACGGCACACGGCGCACGACATCAACAATGAGAACCGCATGGTGCGACACGACGGCGCGGCCCGACTCGTTGATGATGTGCGGAACCGGAATCTCCGCCTCGTCACAGACATCCTTGAGTTGCGCCACGATGCTCGATGCGTATTCCTCCATCGTGTAGTTCGCGGAGTTGGACCCGGATGACCCGGAACCGTCGTAGTCAACTGCCATGCCGCCGCCGACGTCGATGTACTTGAGCGGCACGCCCATCTTGCGCAACTCGGCGTGGATACGAGCCGCCTCACGCACACCTTGCACGATGCGGCGAATATCGCTGATTTGCGAACCGATGTGGAAGTGCAGCATCTGCAGGCGGTCCAGCATGCCGGCGTCCCGGATGCGATCCACGGCGTACAGAACCTCCGGAATCGTGAGGCCAAACTTGGCGCGCTCGCCGCCGGAAAGCGCCCACTTCCCCGGCGCTTTGCTGCGCAGCTTGAGTCGCACGCCGATAATCGGCTTGCGCTCGGCTTCGGCCATGAGGGGCAATAAGACATCGAGTTCGCCGACCTCGTCGAGGACAATAATGACCTCGTCCTTGAAGTGCGTCGATTGGCAGGCCGCCTCAAGGAAGGGCTTGTCCTTGAAGCCGTTTACAATCAGGAGCGAATCGCGGTTTGGGTCCATGGTGAGGGCGGCGATGAGTTCGGCCTTCGAACCGACCTCCAACCCGTAATCCCACTTGCGGCCGGCCTTGGTGAGCGTCTGGACAACCTCGCGCCGCTGATTGACTTTGATGGGAAAAACGCCACGGTACTGCGTTTCCTTACACTTGTTGTCCTTCAGCGCCTTGACGAACGCCTTGTTGAGCCGCTCCACGCGGTGCGCCAGAATCTGCGGGAAGCGCATTGTAACCGGCGTCGGAGTGCCTTGCTCCGCCAATGTCGCGATGACCTCATGCAAGTCCACCTCGGGGCCATCGGGCCCGAGCGGGCGGACAGCCAGCGTGCCCGTTCCCGTAATGCGGAAATAACCATCCGCCCAGCCAGGGACTTGGTACATTTCCTCGGCTTCGCGTAGCGTAAAGTGGGCCACTGTGACGCTGGAAGAAGGCCTTGCTCTTCAGGTTATTCCCCGGGCCCGCTCCGGCTGCTGGTCGTGTGGACGACCTGGGCGCCGCGACGGGCGGGGACGATGAACCCAACGCCCAAAATGAACCCAATGCTGCCGCGTCGAACGACGCCGGGTGATGACCTGTCGAAGGGTCTGCCCTACGCAGCCTTCGTTGCGCCTTCGACAGCCGTCGGTGGCCCTGGGACACCGACTTCCTGGCGCAGGACGACCCGGTAATCGTGGAAACCAAGGTTGCGGTAAATGGTCTGCGCATCCTTGTTGTTCTCGAACAACTGGATGTCAATCGCGGTGATGCCCTCGGCCGCGCACCACTTCTGCAGGTCTGCCATGAACTGCTTGAGGATGCCGTGGCCGCGGTGCGAATCCGTCACGTAGGCGTCGCTGAGGTACGCGACCTTGGTGTGCCGGTAAATGGGTGGGCGGCGCTGCTTGTTCGCGATGAGGTACCCCACTAGGACGTTGTCCTCCTCGGCCACAAGCGTCAGCGTGTCCTTGCGCTGCAGCAGACCCGTCGCATAGGCGAAGAAGTAGTCCGCCGCGTCCTCGTTCAGGATCTTCGAATGCGTAAGCCCTTCGCGCATGCGAGCGAATTCAGCCCACAACTTGCACAGGCCGTCCACGTCGTTTTCGCCCAGCTTGCGAATCTTGGCCACCATGTCCCTAGGAAGCAGCCACCCGTTCCTCTTTTTCAAGCCATCGTAGCCGACACCGTCCGGCGGCCCTGTGCCGTTGCGTGTCTCCCACAGGAGGGACAACCGTGCGCGGAAGGCTCAAATAAGACTCCCTTTCACACGGCTTCTGATGGAAGAGCCTCTAGCCCGCGTGGAAATCCTGCGCAACAAGAACGGCACCTTCTCCGCCATCATTTGGACCGAGACGGAAGGCGACAAGGAACTGGCCTCCAAGACCATGGACGCGCTCTTTCGCGAACTCACGATGGACCTGGAGTTCGCAGTCGGCGAACATCAGCGCGAAGGACGCGGCCAGGAATTCTCCGCCGAAGAAGAGTTCGAGAATCTCCAGTACGCCCAAGAGTGGGAACAACAGTAGTCCGCTGCGCTACTTCGTCGCCGGCCGGAAACGCGCTGCACACCAGACATCGTCGATATTGATGATGCGAACACCTTGGATGCCGTGGACCTTCAACTTCTCGGCCAAGTCGTCCCGATTCAAGTCGGTACCAAGCTGCCCCGCCTTGGGGTAAGCAAACCAAGCCAAGCGATCCTCGCGGGCCGCGTCGATGAAGCCAATCGCGTCGGCCAGGTCCTTGGAGGACAACGCAAAGAACAGCACGGCGTCCGCCTTGGCCGGGTCCTTGTCCGTTAGCCCGTCCCACCGAAACGGTTTCGGTGCGTTCTGGACGCACAGCGTGTCGCCCGGCTTCATCTGCAACTTCGCCGACAGGTCCATTGCGCCGCCCATTTCGTAGAGTGATATGAGGGCGTCGCAGTGCGGGCGGCGTGGGGGCGGAGCCGGCCGGGGGCGTCCAGCGGGGTTTGGCCAGCCATGGCCGGCCATGGCCCAAGGGGGTTCACTCGGCCCGCGCCGGAGCCTTCAAGTTCCCATCCGACAGGTAGGCGAATGTGCCCGGCCTGGGCTTGCCCATTCTCAACAATGAGGACCTTGCGACCTGCCGTGCCTGCGGCGGGCATTGTTGCAAGACCCTGCCTGGGGCTTACCTGCCCGACCAGCTCGACGACGCCCAGGTGGCGGCCGGCTTGCAGAGGGGCGACCTGGTCCTGGCCTGGTGGGACGGCGACCCGCGGCCGGGCAAGACCTGCTTCGACGTCGATTGCGACGGGACCTGCGCGCGCTGCATGGACTCCGACCGCCTCATGCGCTCATACTACGTGCGGCCGCGCAACGTCAACTCGCAGGCGGGCCCCTTCGACGCCACGACTCATGGCGCTTGCACGTTGCTGGGACCGATGGGCTGCACGCTCGACTTTGCCCGTCGGCCGGCCGGCTGCCAAAACTTGCTCGTCAACAAGGCGGACCCGGGCAACTGCCATGAGTACGCCGTGACGACGGGGTCGTTCAAGCACTACGCGGCGCTGGCGTGGGCTAGCCAGCAGGACCGCCTCCTGCGGCTTGCCCCGCAGGTCTAGCGTCGCTGCGGCTTGAATTGCCAATCCTCGGCAAGGCGCGGGTAGACGCGCCGGCCACGGAACATGGCCTGGTGGAGCGCTCCGACGAGGCGGGTCGCGTCAGATTCGGGAATTTCCACCATGGAGAGGTGCGGCAGGATGTTTATTTGCCCGATTCGGTCGGCCGCCAAACCGCCTTCATGGGCGAGCATCCCGACGACGTCACCCGGACGCAGCCCGTCGACAGCGCCGACTTTGAGCGAGAGAGCAATCGTGCCGGCGGGTTCGGGTTCAGCCATGGCGACCTCATGCTGGGGCCCAACTAGGTGGTGCAGGGCCCGCAAGGCGATGTCGCGGATGCTCATGCCCGCCTTTTCCGCATGTTCGAGCACGGCGCGCGCTTCATGGCCGGGTTCGACGGTACCGAGGTCGGCCAAGATGCGTTCGGCCTGCGCTTTCGCCATGGCGAGGTCGTCGGGGACGTCGAAGCGCTCGAGCCGTCCTGCGACGCGCTCGATGGCCTGCAGGCGTCGGCCCGCGCCTTGGCCGAGAAATAGGATGGATTTGCCCGAGCGGCCGGCCCGGCCGGTGCGCCCGATGCGGTGGATGTACGTCTCGACGTCGGCGGCCGCCTCGTCGTGCAGGACGAGTTCGATGTCTTGGACATCCAGGCCGCGGGCTGCGACGTCGGTTGCAACGAGAAGTTTCGTGCGGCCGGAGCGGAAGCGCTGCATCGCGGCGTCGCGTTGTGGCTGACCCATGCCGCCGTGCAGGACCTCGGGCGAGAGGCTTGCCAGTTCTTGACCAAGTGCCTCGACGCGGTCGCGGGTGCGGCAGAAGAGGAGGGCCGCCTTCGGGTTCTCAATGGCGAGAATGCGGCGGACGGATTCGGCGCGGTCGGTCGGGCGCACGTGGGCATAGTGCTGCTTGACCGATGCGGCTGCGGCGCCGCGTGCTCCGGCGCGAACCGTGACGGGGTCTACGAGGGCGCGCTTGGCCAGGCGCTCGATGGCGGGCGGAATCGTGGCCGAGAAGAGCATCGTCTGGCGCGCCTTGGGCAAGGCCGCGATGATGGCATCCAGTTCGTCCTGGAATCCCATCGACATCATTTCGTCGGCTTCGTCGAGGACGAGCAGGGTCGTTTCCGCAAGGTCGAGGCTGCCGCGGCCGAGGTGATCGACGACGCGGCCGGGGGTCGCAACCAGGATGGCGTTCGGGTGGTGCTTCATGGCACGCACTTGGTCGTAGAAACTAGCGCCGCCGATGAGGCAGACGACGTCGAAGTCAGACCCCTTTGCGATGGCTTGCAATTCGCGCTGCACTTGTTGGGCAAGTTCACGCGTCGGACACAAAACGAGGCCGCGCTTGCCCTTGCGCCGCGCTTCGACGAGGGGAATTCCGAATGCGGCCGTCTTGCCCGTCCCGGTCTGGGCCTGCGCGACGAGGTCTTTTCCAGCCAAGAGGACGGGCACGGTTTCCGCCTGGACGGGGGTTGCCTCCTCGAACCCCATGGCCTCCAAGGCGGAGAGCGTAAGCGGATGAAGGGCCAGTTCGTTGAAGCGCATGGGTCTTGCCACCTAGGGCTAACCCCGGGATTGGTTTTCCCACAGGCATCCCCTATATGGTGTGTGGGGTCAGGGGAAAGCGGGCAAATTGCGAGATTACTCGGCAGCGTCGTCCTTCAATTCCACGTCGCCAATCTTGCCCGACTCCGGTTTGTCTGACTTGTCCTTGATGGCGGCGTACAGCTTGCCGATGACGGGCTTGAATTCCCAGCCGCTCTTGCTTTCCTTCAGAGACTTTTCCAAATCGATGTCAAGCACGAGCTGGGTCTCCTTGCCCGCCTCGATCTTGAAGCCCTTGACGACCTTGAGCTCCTTGTTCGGTAGTGCGATTGCGACTTGGGCCCCCGACGTGTCGGTCCCGTAGGCGCTGCTTGCTTCAATGCGCATCTGTTGGTATTTGCCAGGGGTCATGTCGGCCGCCCCTAGGAAGGCCGCCTTCGTGCCGGTGGCATTCATGAGATTGACATCCTGACTACCCGAGAAGAGAACCTTCCATCCGGCGGTTTCATTGCCGCTCGAAGACTGATGGATGGAGACCTTCGTGATGACGAGGTGGACTGCGCTAAAGTCGTCGGTGACCGCATCCTTGACGTAAACGCTGGCGCTGCCATCGCCGCCGGAACTGCAACCGGCAAGCGCGACAATCAGGAATAGGGTTGCTATGGGAAGGGCGAACGTTCGGGTAGCCACGACACGGGGATGGCCACAGGCGGTTATGGCTTTCGGCGGGCGGCACGCGAAACCTCGCTGGAAGCCGTCTGCTGTCGATACACGACCAAGCCGGCGCTTTCGCAGATGGCCTAGAGGTCGGACGGGGCGTGTTTGGCGAAATCTGCGTAATCGGTGACAACCTTCTGAAAGCCTGTGACGGCCATCACCGGAACATTCAAGGTCAATTGCAACAATTGTTCCAATTATGCCCACCACCATCACCGTCTCCGAGCGCACGCGCAAGCGCCTGGCCGGCTACAAACGCGGCGACAGTACTTTCGACGACCTCCTCAATCGCTTCATGGACGAGGTCGACATCGAGGGTTTCGTGGCGGAGGACATTGCGGAGCACCACAAGCGCATGAACGACCCGAAGGCCGAATGGGTCGACGGTCTGGAAGTCGTAAAGTGGCTGCGCGGTGAGCGGAAGACCGAACCGCCCGTCATTCGCCGGGGGCCAGCGTTAAGTGTACGGAATCAAGATGGAACGAAGGGCGCAAAGGGAACTGGAACGCGCACCCGCCGACGTGCGGCCACGCCTCGAAGACGCCCTGCGTGAATTGGCAATCAATCCCCACCACCGTCGTCCCAACTGCGATTGCAAGAAGATGCGTGGTTCGGCCGGCAGCTGGCGAGTAAGGATTGGTTCTTGGCGAATCCTGTACGGCATCGACGAGGGTCACCACATCGTCGAGGTTTCAAGAATTGGCCGCAAGCCGCAGGTCTACGGCTGACGTCAATCCCCAAGAAACGCTAGGTACAGGTGGTCCCCATTTGCGCACTTGTTCGCAAGAATCAGGACTTGTTCCATATGCGCTGCCTGTGCGGCCGTTTTGCAACGGCTTCGGAGGTGCTGCAATTCCGGAACAAGCCACTGCATCTGCCGCCCGCTGAAGTACGTCTCGCCGTACTCATCGATGGTTGCGAGAACCGGAAAGTCGCTGTCGTCGATTTCTGGCCAGGGGAATGTCCCGGCGCCGACGGGCAACCCCGCCGATTCGATTGTCTTCACAACCGGCGGGTGACCAATCTCAACCAATTCAACGGTAAGGTCCTGGGCGACGGGCATGGCTACGGGTAAATCCCGCGCTTGGTAATCGCATCAGAAACGCGCTTGACAGCCAACATGTAGGCCGCCTGCCGCATCGTCAAGGGCTCCTTCGGGTTCTCCCTCACCCAGATGTCGTGGACCTGGTGGAAGGCCTTCGTCATAATCTGGTCGAGGCGCTGGTTGACCTCGTCCTCCGTCCAGAAGAACGATTGCAGACCCTGCACCCATTCGAAGTACGAGGCGGTGACGCCGCCGGCGTTGCAGAGCACGTCCGGGATGACGAAGATGTGTTTCTTGAGGAGAATGAGGTCTGCGTCCGGCGTGGTGGGGCCGTTGGCGCCCTCCGCCAGAATCTTGCACTTCAGGCTCGCGGCGTTCTCCTTCGTGATGACACCTTCCAACGCGGCCGGGACGACGATGTCCACGGGCAGGGCAAGAAGTTCGTCGTTGCTGACGGGCTTGGTGCCCGGGAAACCGACGACGGACCCGGTCTGCTTGAGGTGCGCCATGAGCGCCTTGACGTCGAGGCCGGCCGCATTATGGATGCCGCCGTTGACGTCGGCGACGGCTACGATCTTGCAGCCCATGTCCGCAAACAGGGGCGCCGCGTTGCCGCCCACGTTGCCGAAGCCCTGGATGGCGACGGTGGCCCCTTTCAAATTGAGGCCGATGGTCTTGGCCGCCTCGCGGACGCAGTACGTGATGCCACGGCTTGTGGCCTTCTCGCGACCTTCGGAGCCGCCGATATCAACAGGCTTGCCGGTGACGATGGCCGGAACCGCGTACCCCTTGTTCATCGAGTACGTGTCCATGAACCACGCCATCGTCTGCGCATTGGTGTTCACATCGGGTGCGGGAATGTCGATGTTCTCGCCGATAATCACCTGGATTTCGCTGAAGTAGCGGCGTGCGAGTTTCTCGAGTTCGGAGTGCGTAAGTTCGCGCGGGTCCACGATGACGCCACCCTTGGCGCCACCGTACGGAATGCCCACGACCGCGCACTTCCACGTCATCCACATGGCGAGCGCCTTGACCTCGTCTAGGGTGACGTTTTGGTGAAAGCGCACGCCGCCTTTTGCCGGGCCGCGCGCCATGGAGTGCTGGACACGATATCCAGTAAAGACACGAATCGTGCCGTTATCCATCCGTACCGGGATGTAGACCTCGAGGCTGCGCATCGGGTGTTTCAGGACCTCGTGCACGTTTGGGTCCAGTTTCATGCGCTTTGCCACGGTCTTGAGTTGCGCGAGGGCCATCGCGTATGGGTTGACTGGCGCGTGGGTGTGGCCCTTGTCCGGCATGCAGGGCCGCGCACGGGATGGGGCTATAAATCAGACCGGAGCGTCAACGGGGCATGTCGGAGTGGGACCCGCAGACGTGGAGTCGTCTGGCGCAGGCGCTCTACGGGCTTGGGGCGTTGTACCTGCTCGGTTTCTTCATCTTCTTTTCCAGGTTCCTCGTTGCCGAGAAACACGCTCGGACCGGCGATGCGGCCGCGGTGAGGCGCTACAACCGAATGCTGCGGGGCTTCCCCAACTCGTTCTACGCCAAGATGCTGGGAAAGCGCCGACTGGAGACGCAGCTGATGGGTGATCGGGGTGGCGGGGCGCCGCCATAAGCGATAGGCAACCTTGATTGGGCGACAGGCGTCATGTTGGGCGGCATGGCAGAAGCAGACCTCGGTTTCTGGCTAAGGGTGTGCTCGGCCGGGCTGTACATTCTGGTCGGCCTCCTCGTCGCCTTTTTGCGTCCCCGTGCCACGGGCAAGGCGTTGCTTGGCGTCGCATTCGTGGTCGCAGGAGCGGCGCTTATCACGCGCAACATCGAGGACGTAATCGGCGGCCGCGCCGGCACGGCCCAGGCCCCGGGGTCGCTGTCATGGGGAAACACTGCGGCAAGCACCGTGTTGTACGCCGCCACCGGCGCCGCCGCCCTGGCGGCCCTCACGCGGTTCCCCAGCCGCCAGACGTCTTGGCCGCGGGCTTGGAAGGTGTTCATTGCCGTCGTGTGTGCGTACATGGTCGTGCGCATCGCCGTGCGTGGCTTCAACGCGGACGCCATCTTGGCCGAGGCCGGCGTCGTAGGTCCGCTCCCTGCGTGGGGATACCAACTCCAGACCATGGCCAACGACGCCTTCAACCTCGGCCTCCTTCTGCTGTTTGCGTCCATCGTCGAGCGGCTGCGTGAAGGTGCGCCGCATGGATGGGCCCTCGCGTGGGTCGGTGTTGCCGCCGTGATCTCGAACGCCAACACGACCGGCCACACGCTGGCGGACTTGGGGCTGGATCCAAGTCCATTGTACATGACGGCCGTCTATCTCTCGTACGTCTCCCTCGCTTGCTTCCTCTGGCCGGTCCGGGCGTTTCGGTCGCCGGGGGCCCGACCCGCACAGGCCATGCTCGCCATAACGCTCGTCGCCGTCGCCCTGGGCGCCAGCACGGCGGCGCTCAAGGCGTGGCAGCCGGACGGCTCCCTCTGGCCTACCGTGGACTCCGTAATGACTGGCCTTCTTCGCCTCGGCGCCGTCGGCCTCCTCGTCTGGGCCATCTTCCGTGGTGGGCTCCTCGATGGGCCAGATTCCGCCCAGTCCGGCCGGAAGCCGCGTCGCCTCGGCACCGCGCTTGCCATCGTGGGACTGGTTGCGGGCCTCGTCCTTGCCCAACTGTTGCAACTCTTCTTCGACGCCCCGTTCGTCCTGGGCATCGGCGCCGCAGCCGCCGTCGTGATCGGCGTTCCAGGAGGTCCCCTCGAGCGCGTGCTGCGTCATCGGAGTGAAGCGGTGGGGAAAAACGAGGACATTTACCGCGAGGTCGTGCGCATCGCACTGCGCGACGGAAGGATCGAACCGGACGAGGAGCGCCATCTGGTTGTCGTGGCGGCGAAGTTGGGGCTCCCCCCGGAACGTGCCTACGCAATACGCGACGAGGAGGAGCCGGTGGCGAGGCAACCGGTGGCGAAGAAAGCGGCCATGGTCAAGAAAACTGGGCCGCCGCGTTCCAGTTGAAGGGCTGCTTCCAGTCTATGCTGGCTCGGCTACCAGTACAGGTACTCGTGGGTTTCTGTCGTTACAGGGTCTTGCATGCAATGCACCACGTCATTCATCGTAACTGGCTATTTGAGCAGAATCTTTGTGTCCAAACGCCAGCAAAGCTAAACCAAGTTTAATCGAGCCACGGTTTTTCTGTTGATTCTCCACCAGAAGCGACTGCCCTTACCTGTCCCATGCCATTTCCTGTCCGGCCGGCTTGAGTGTGTTCAAGCCAACGCAATACCCGGCTTGAGGGGTGCTGCGACCGCGCGCTTGGCATGCGGCGGCGCGGCCGGGTCGTCCGCCGCAAAAACCTCGACCGTTGCGACCGCGAGTTCGTCGGCAAGGAAAGCGGCGGCCTGCCGCAGGATGCCGGCCTCGTCGGCCCCAAGCGACACCAGGGCGCGCTGGGCAAGGGTGAACTGCGTGACCTGCGTCGGGAGCTTGCCCGCGTAGTTTTGTACGTCCTTGCCGAGCGCCCGCATCGCGGGATCCTTCATGATTTCCCCCATGAAAGCGCTCATCGGGAATTTTCCTCCGGCCGCGGCACCCATGCGGATGGCCTTGGCAGCAAGGTCGCGCTTCCAAGCCGGCGTCGTGTAGAAGACCAGCGACCGCGCATCGGCCAGACCCGCCAGCCGGCGGACCGTCTGGACATCATCGATGACCGCGCGCAGGTACTCTTCCTGGGCCAAGAACATCGACGGCCCCGGTTCTGGCTTGGTAAATCGCGAAACAGAGCAGAGGCCTTCGCCGTGAGCCCGCTCGAACATCTCCTCGGCAAGGTGCGGTACAATGGGGCACAACGCCACGGCCCATTCGCGGATCACCTGCTGGAGCAACGCCTTGTTGGCACCGCCACGGCGGGCGTACCACTTGATGGTCTCCGGAACCGTGAAGGCCAGCGTCGTCGCGGCCGTGCGCAGGTCGCAGGCACCGTACGCATCGTGCGCAATCGCGATTGCGTCCGCGAACGCGACGCGAAGCCAGTCGTCCATCGGCCCCTCGCTACCGGTGGCCGCAAGCGCGTCGTCGCAGGCGCGAGCCAGGCGCTCAAGGCGCGAGCGGTAGGTGAACACCAGGTCGGGGTCCCACTCGATGTCGACGAATGGCGAGCCGACGTGGCAATAGTATAACCGCATGGCATCCACACCATAGCGCTGCGCGGCGCCGGGGATCGGTTCGGCCCCGCCCTTGGATTTGCTGATTTTTGCGCCCGCCTTCTGGGTCACCCACCAGTTGACAAAAATGCCGCGCGGCCAGAGCCTTGTATCATCGAGCAAGGCAACCTGGTTCATGACGTAGACCGGAAAATGTACCGTTTGGTGTTCCTTGCCACCGAGGTTCATGTCAACGGGCCCCCAATACAGGACATCCTTGCGCACGTCATCCCAAAGTGGCCGGGCTGCGTGGCCCTTGCCGTTGAAAACATGGTCGAAGAATGCGTCGGTCAATTCGTCCTGTTTGAGGCCGCCGCCGGGAGGCTCGGGGTTCCATTCACTGCGCAAGTACCGCTGCACGACGTAGAACCACGGATAGAACGTCGAATCCGCAATCGGCTCGATTATCCATCCCGGCTTGAACGGGAACTCGGTGCCAAGCCATGACCCGCGGCGTACACATGCGCGGTCGCCAAACCAGTCGAGGACATTGGCAATTTCATCCTTGTACCGTGACGGGTGGATCGCCATGCCGGCGGCGTGCGCCTTCGCTTTTTCCGTCCACTCCTTGTCGGCGTAGTGAATGAAATCCTGGTCCGGCACGCGCTTGATGTCGACGACCTCGCCGGCACGCGAGATAACAAGTTGCGAGAATTGTCGCAGGATGCGGGCGTGGCCGTGGGCCGTAAAGTCGGCCTTGATGGTGTCCTTCACTGCCTTGATGCGTTTGCCGGCGTATGGGCCGCACAAGTCATTGAGAATCCCTTTGTTGAACTCGTCCGAGTAGACTTCCTCGGTGGCCGCTTCGAGTTTGTCGCGGTCGGTCTGGTGCTTGACCTGGTGCCGGTCGCAAGCAATCTTTGCCGGCAGCCCGGCGTACCCTTCGACGGTGGCAATCTGCGGCGGCTCGCCGAGTTTCGCAATGAGCCCTGCGTCGCGGTAGGCCGCGTAATCGAACGGCGCATGGCCGGGCACCGACATGACGATGCCCGTTGCGATATCGGGATCGACGAAGGTGCCGCCGAGAATCGGCACCTCGGCACCGCCGCCTTCGGCCGCAAGCGGCGAGCGCACGTTGTAGCCCAGCAGGTCACGGGCATGGATGCGTTGGCCGAGCGCCTCGGCACGTTCGAACTGCCATTCCAGCTTGCGCCGCCCGGCGGCAGAGACGAGCCAGAGTTCGGAAGGGTCCTTGTCTTGGACGGCGCCGTCATTCCAGACGCGTACGAGTTGGTAGTCCGTTTCCGGATGAATCCAAACGTTCGTACAGCCGTAAACTGTCTCTGGACGCAAGGTGGCGCAGGGGAGGATAATGCTCTCTTCCCGCACGACGCCGCGCGGCAGCAGGAATTTCAGGACCGTGTACTCCATGATTTCTGCGCTGCCGCCTTGCTTGATGTCGGTTTCCGACTTGTCGACCGCCACCGGCCCGGACACTGGGCAATAGGGCGCGTAGTGCGGCTTCTCGATGAGGTAGCCCTTCGCCTTGAGGGCGCGGAATTGCCACTGGATGAACTTGGAGTACGCGGGATCGATCGTCGTGCAGTTGCGCCGCTCGTCGATGAGGAAGCCGAATTTTTTCCAGTAGTCGTTGGTATAGATGCGGGCGAAGTAGTCGACGACGGCCCGCGCGTCGGCAAGGTTTGCGATGGGACCTGTGTATCCGTTGGCGCGCAGGTACTCGTCTTTCTCGCCGCGCTTGACCTCCGCCGCAAACGCCACGGCCGGAATGCCGGATGCGTGAAAGCCCGCAGGGAACAACACGTTGTGCCCGGTCATCCGCTTGTAGCGCGCAAAGACATCCGTGTACGTGAAGCCCCGCATGTGCCCAACGTGCAGGAAGCCCGAGATGCCAGGGTAGGCAAAGTGAATGAAAAACGTCGGCTTGGACGTCGCGGCGTTGCTCGCTGCCGCGACCACGTCTGCTGGCGGTTTGGCGGGTCCCTTAATCCAAGGTTGTTCGCCCCGCCGATCGGCCTTGTGAATGCCGGCCTTCCACCAGCGCTCCTGCCACTTCGCCGTGATGGCTGCAAAATCCCAAGGCGCGCCTTCCTGCATTCTCAGGCGGCGACTGGCAGGCGGGGTTTAGAGGTTGGGGCCGCAAGCGCTACCTGCGACGCTTCCCCGCCGGCTCGCCGGCTTTGTCCTGGAGGTCCGCGAGGAAGCCGTTGACACCAATCTTGTACAGTCCGATTGCCAAGCCGACGACGACGAGGCCGACCGCAAAGACCGTCATCGCGAAAGCCAACTGATTGGGGACGACATTCTCGGCGCATGCGATACCGCGCTGCGGCAGGCAGTCCGCTTGGAGTTGCTGGCCCCAGGCAACGAGTAGGACGGCGCCGCCGAGAAGCACCGCCACGAGGGCGGCGAACTTGGCGGCGGGGTGAGCGACCTTGCGGCTTTTCTGCATAGTCCGCCAATAATGTCCCTGGGGGAAAGAGGCTTTGCGTCGGGGCCGGGCGACGTTGCCCCACGAGGATGGCCAAGGCTGTTTCGGTTGGTGCCGACCAGTGCGAATGAATCCGAAACCGGTTTAACCCAACACCGAGGTGAACGCGGCATGTTCAGGGCCCAGGTCGCGGATTTCTACCGGGCCAAAGGATACGAGGTGCGCGAGAACCCACGTGTTCGAGGTCAATCCGAATCCATCTACGCCGTTGAGATGGTAGCCGAGGGTCCGCTGGGCGCGCTCCTCATTTCCTTCGGCGACGCCGGCGGGGTCGACGCCATCGAAATTAGCCGTGTACGAACACTGGCCCGCGACATCGGGGCCACGCCCGTAATCGCCTGCCCAGACCTTTCTGCCGAGTTGCGCCGGATGGCGGCCCAATTCGCTGTCGTCGTCGTAGACGAAGCGATGCTTGCCCAGCCCGACGACGCGCTACCGACCGTCGCGATGTCGAATGCGGCCGACCTGCGCCGCGACCTGGATGCACACCCGTGGCCCGCCTCGGGTCGGGCCCGCCCGGAGCAGCCGGCCGCCATGGACCCGCAGGATGTTGACGTACTATTATCCCAACTTGGCAGTTCGAAGCCGGTTGAACGGCCGCGGCACGACGGCGCCGGCCTGTGGCGGCGGACGGCCGCGCCGCCGCCCGTCCACGCCGCGGC
>CAZVJB010000025.1:0-28960 GCA_964627625.1 uncultured Halobacteriales archaeon | reverse complement strand
GCCCCGGCGGCCGCGGCGCGCCGCGCTCCGGCGGGCGCCGCCGCGACGACGACGCGCCCAAGTTGCCGTGGGTCCCCAAGACCCGGCTTGGCAAGATGGTCAAGTCCGGCGAAGTACGCGACATGAGTGCCGCGCTTGCCACCAAACTTCCTCTGCGCGAGCCTGAGATTGTCGACGCCCTGCTCCCCGAGTTGGCCGACGAGGTCCTCAACATCAACATGGTCCAACGCATGACCGATTCCGGCCGCCGTGTCCGCTTCAGCATCACCGCTGTCACGGGCAACAAGGACGGATTCGTCGGCCTCGGCATGGCCAAGGGCAAGGAAGTCGGCCCGACCATCAAGCGCGCAATCGACCGCGCCAAGATCAACATGATCGAGGTCAAGCGCGGCTCCGGCTCTTGGCAGTCCGGCGCCGGCGCCCCCGCCAACTCCGTTCCCTTCAAGCTGTTCGGCAAGTGCGCATCGACGGAAGTCACAATCAAGCCGGCGCCGCAGGGCACCGGGCTGGTGGGTGGCAAAACCGCGCGCGCCGTTCTCGGTCTTGCTGGTGTCCACGACGCGTGGATCTACACTCGTGGCCAGACCGGCACGACGACGAACTACGCCAAAGCGCTCTTTGCGGCGCTCAAGGCCGTCAACGACATCCAGATGACGCCGGCCCAGCGCAGCCGCGTCCAAATGGTCGCGGGCGCCCAAAAGGCAATCGTGCCCCGAGTCGTCGAGCAGCCCCCAGTTGATGCTCCGGCCGTCTCGGAGGTCAAGGCATGAGCACCGCACGCGCCAAGTTGGCCCACCGCGTCGGCTCTTCGAGTGGGGCCTTCACCATCATTCGCCTGCGCGGCACGCAGAACTTGAACCCCAAGACGAAGGACACCCTCAAGTTCCTCCGTCTCAACCGCGTGAACCACGCAGTCGTGCTGCCGCAAAACGAAACGACGATTGGCATGCTCCAAGTCGCGAAGGACTACGTCACGTGGGGCGAAGTCGACGCCGCAACCCTTGCTTCGGTCATCAAGTCGCGCGGCCGCATGCTCGGCGATCTTCCGCTGTCCGAGTCGCACTTGGCGAAGAACACGCCGTACAAGACCATCGACGCTCTGGCCGCCGCCATCGTGGATGGCAAGTTCCGCTACCAGGACGTCCCAGACGTCAAGCCGCTGTTCCGTCTGCACCCGGCCAAGAATGGCCTCGAAGGCATCAAGCGCTCAATCCAGGCCGGCGGCGCACTTGGCTACCGCGGCAGCGCCATCAACAAGCTGCTTGGCAAAATGATCCATAGCGACAACGAGGGCGAGCAGGCTGCCACGCCCGGCAAGACTTCCACAAAGGGAGGTGCGTAATGGCATCTGGTGGACGCGCCAAGCGCTTCCGCGGCAACCACACTCACGGACGCGGCAAGAAAGCCGGCCGTGGTGCAGGTCTCCGGGGCGGCCGTGGCCGTGCCGGCGCCAACAAGCACCGCTACCTCATGTTGCAGGTCCTCGGCGGCAAGCACGCGCACACCGCGGCTCGGCCGTGGGGTCGCATCGGTTTCAAGTACCGCACGCGCGACGGCAACCCGAAGCCGGAATCCGTCAACGTCGGCGACTTGGCTTTGCTCTACCCTGGCAAGTCCGACATCGACCTGACGGCTGTTGGCATCGGCAAGCTGCTGGGCTCCGGCGACGTGGTCGGCAAATTCACCGTCAAGGTGGAGTCGGCATCGGCCGGCGCCATAGCCAAGGTCACGAAGGCTGGCGGCAACGTCGTGTTGCCCGCCGGCGCGGCGCCTGACGAGAAGGCCGCCACGCGGAAGGCCATGCTGAGCAAGCGGGCCGCAGCGGCCCCGTCGCCAAGAGGCGGCAAGCCCGCGGCGGCGCCCAAGGCTGACAAGCCCGCGGCGCCCAAGGCTGACGCCAAGCCCGCCCCGAAGGGCGATGCGAAGGCCGGCGCCTAGGGCCCGACCTAGTCAGTTTTCTCCTTTCATCCCACCTTTTCCAAGTCCGAGCCCTTAAGAGGAACCCCTCTTTGGGCGCAATAATCCCCGGGAGAAGCCCCACATGGCAGAAACCCAGAAGCGCAGTTCCCTCTACGCACTTGAGCCCCTCATCAAGCGATGGCCCGCTGTGACCAAGCCCGAGGGCCACGTCTCGTTCAAGACCAAGTTGATGTGGACGACGATTTGTCTGCTTCTCTACTTCACCCTGGCCAACATCCCGCTCTTCGGTGTGGCAGGCACGCAACTTGACTTGTTTGCCGGCTTTCGCGCCATCCTCGCCGGGCAAGCCGGCACCTTGATGCACCTCGGGATCGGCCCCATCGTGACCGGTTCCATCGTCATGCAGCTCTTCACGGGCGCCAAGATCATCAAGCTCGACCTCACGAAGGACGAGGACAAGGCGATTTACCAGGGCGCCCAGAAAATCATGGTCCTGCTGTTCATTTTCATCGAGGCCATCCCGCAGGTGTACGGCTTCCTGAACCCGGACGAGAACTTCATCGCCTGGTTCAACCAGAATGGCTGGGGGTCTGGAGAGGGCTGGTCACGCACCGTCATCATCGCGCAACTCGCCCTTGGCGCCATCATCGTTTTCCTGATGGATGAACTGATTTCCAAATGGGGCATCGGTTCGGGCATCTCGCTCTTCATCGCGGCCGGTGTGAGCCAGTCGCTGTTCCAGGGCACGTTGTCATGGTTGCCGGCCGATCAGATCAACCAGGTCTACAACCCGATCGACAACCCCCCTGTCGGCGCCCTGCCGATGACCGGGTACGTCTTCTGGAATCGTGACCTCGTCAGCCTGGTGCATGGCGGCGGCTTCGAGAACGTCTTTATCGGCGGCGGCAACTTCACGAACCCGCTTATCGCCTTCTTCGGCACCATTGCGGTCTTCCTGTTTGTCGTGTACGCGGAAGCGACCCGGATTGAGTTGCCCCTTGCGCACGGCAAGGTCCGTGGTGCCCGCGGCCGGTATCCGCTGCGCCTCATTTACGCCTCCAATATCCCGGTCATCCTGATGGCAGCACTGCTTGCGAACATCAACATCTTCAGCTTGCTCTTGTGGCAGCATCCGACGTTCAGCGATATCCCGGGGATTGGCCATGCGTGGTGGATTGGGACCTACGAGACAAGCGGTGGAAACACCAATCCCATCGCCGGCGGCGCCTGGTACCTGCAGCAGTTCCGCGGCCTGTCCGACTGGTTGCTGCCGCTCTTCGACTCCGCAAAGTACGGCGCGCTGGCCTACGGGCACGCTTGGTGGCAGATTCTCATCAAGATAGGTTTGTTCCTGAGCCTGTTTATCGGTGGCTCCATCATGTTCGCCAAGTTCTGGGTCGACACGACGAACATGGGCCCGCACAGCGTGGCCAAGCAGATTGAGAAGTCCGGCATGCAGATCCCCGGCTTCCGCCGCGACCCCCGCGTCCTGGAAAAGGTCCTCGAACGCTACATTCCGACGCTCACCATCATCGGTGGCGCCACGGTCGGCGCTCTTGCAGCCATCGCCGACATGATCGGGACAGTAGGCCAAGCATCCGGCACTGGTGTCTTGCTGTGCGTGGGCATCTTCATGCGCATGTACGAGCAAATCGCGAAAGAACAGGTGATGGAAATGCACCCGGTTCTCAGAGGCTTCTTCGGAGCCGAGTAAGGCGAGCGAAGCGAGCCATGCAGGCGAACGAGAGCCTTTGAGAACAGCGATGGCGAGCGAAGCGATGCCGAGCGACGCTGCGGCTACGCCTCAGGGCGACCGCAGCGCATGCTCCGCGGCTTCTTCGGCGCCGAGTAAGCATTCCGCAGATTGCAGTTCGTGCCTTGCTTCATGGAGCTCACAAATTGACCACATCCCCAGCGTAAATGAAACCTCTTGCAAGTTGTTTATTGCGGAAAGGTCCATGTCACGCAGGGCCTTCGTGGGAAACATGCACCAAACGGCAACCACCCGGCTCGGCCGGCTCGCCGCAATCTGCTTCGGCACGACGCTTGCCCTCCTGCTCGGAGGCGCTCTGATGCTTGGATGGCTGGCATCAGGGGCTTGCGGTCGCGACTGTCCAGCGGGATCCAAAACTCAGGACACGATTCTGGCGACGATTGGCAGTGGCCTGCTTGTCCTGTCGGCCTTCGCGGCGGCGGCCGCCGTCGGAATGGTCATCCTGTACGGCAAAAGCCTGCGCGAGCGGGCCAAGGTGCAGGACTAGGGATAACGTCGACAGCGCGCCACACGCGGCTGATGTTCTCAGATGGCGGATATGCCCGATGCGCAATCTGCCGCAGGAGGCCGAAGGCGCAGGGCATTTCCGTGACAGTCAGCGCTGCCGTAGGGGCATGGTTGTCCCAAAATGGCCACGAGCGCACAACCCCACATGTTGTCCCATGCCCGCCGCCCACGACCTCGTCTCCCCGAAGCGCAGACCGGCCAGGCTTGCGCGAGGTTTGTCCCTCGCCTTCGTGGCGCTCCTGTCCATCCTCGGTGTAGCCCCGGTCGCCGCCAACCATGTCCAGATGGAATCCGGACGTGTCATAGTGTTTGACCACGCTGGGGGAAACGAGTGGTGGGTCGAGCTTGCGGTCTCTGGCCACGACGCCGGTCAGGTGTCCGGCATGCAAGTGGCGTCGTACCCGGCCAGCGCCACGATGTGGAAGCCGATGACGTGGCATCCGGAGTGGTCAAAGTGGACCGCCTCGATTCACGTCCCGCCCGGCGACCCCGTCAAGTTCCGCGCCTCGTGGGCCGGGGGCGCTATGCATTCGTCGTGCTGGTTCAGTCACCCGCAAGGCCAGGAGGCCTGCGGCGGGCCGGGCGGCACGACGTTCGACGCTACCTTCACCGGCATGCGCGGGAACGAGTGGTGGGTGCAGGCCAGCGTCGCCACGAATGGTCCCACCATCGCCTCCGTCGACGCGCGCATGCATAGCAACGGGGCCTGGAGCAACTCCCTGCCGGTCACCAAGCAGTCGTGGGGCTGGGGCAGTTCCTACCACGTCACGCAGGGCACCATCGTGCAGTTGCGCGCCACCGCCAGCGACGGCCAGAGCGACCTAAGCTCGTGCAGACAGTGGGTACCGGCCTCGGGCCAGGACGCTGTTATCGTCACGTGCCCAGGCGCCGGTAGCGGCACGCCGCCGCCCTTCGATGCGACCTTCACCGGGGTCAAGGGCAACGAGTGGTGGGTGCAGGTCAACGTCGCCGGCAACCAGCCAGTCACCGGTGTCGCCTTCCGCGTCAATTGTGCGCCGGACTGGACCGACCTTCCCAGGCAGTCGTGGGGCGGTTACGCTTACGGCTACCACATTCCGCCTGGGTCTGTCGTGGACTTCCAGGCCCGAACCTCCATCTTCGCATCGGACGTATCCGGCGGCTACGTTTGGACCAGCGCCAGCCCCACGACGGCTTGCGCCATCGGCGACTGGCCGCGCCAGGGAAGCACGGCGACCTACGCCTTCCAGAGCGGCGTGTGCGGCGGCGGCAACTGCGAGAACTCGCAGGCCGAACTGCGCATGCGCTACGACCACGGCCGCTGGATCAACACCTGCTATGGCACGAACAACTTCATCGACTCGAACGGCCAGGAGACGCACGAGAGCTGGACCACGGACAACTCCGGTCTGGCACCAATCAGCCTGCCGACCAAGACGCAGGCCGGGGCGCAGCACCGCCCGTACATGTTCAGCACGTCGTTCACGTACAAGCAGTGCGGCGAAGGCTGGATCAGCTCGCCCGTCACCGTCGTCGACCAGCAGGACCTCCTGACGACCGCCAACCGTGACGCCAACGGCAACCCCGTGACGGTGCGCACTTGGCATGCCCGGAGCGACGGCGCGGACGGCAACAACATCTACGAAGTGCATTGGGACACGAAGCTCGGTATGGTCCTCGACATCAACAGCAACCCGCGCATGAGCGGGCAGGGCTCATCGTCGATGTACCTCACCGAGACGAGCGCCCCGCTGAAGATGGGCGCATGAGCCGTCCGCCTCGCCCGCTGGCCGTTGCGGGCCTGCTGGTCAGCCTGATTCCACTGGTCAACGTGAGGCAGGCCGCCCGCCGGAGTCGTATCGGTTTCGTCGGTTGATTGTGCGGCGCGTCGGTGGCCCCCGGCGGCCCCGCCATCGCGCGCTTCGCGGCTCGGCTGCCAAACCCGCGCACGGCATCGCTTCGCGTGCCGGCTCGGCCCCAACCGGGGGCCTTCGTGGTTCAATCGCAAGAATTTCATCTTGAGGGCCTGGTGGCCGCAGTCGCCGCCGTCGGAACGATTGCGGCCCTCCCGATGGACGTTGTACCAACAGATTGCGTGGGCTTCATGCAATTCGTGGTTGCGTCCGACTACCAGAAGTCCGCACTCGTCTCAATCGAGTCCAGCGGATCCACGAACTTCTCTTTCTTTGCGGTGAACCCGAGTTTGACGGCTTCTGCAGCAATTTCGTCTGCGCCCTTCTCGTTGCTTTCCGGCAGTTCAAAAATTGCTTCCGTGCCGCCGTGGCTGTAGAGTTTCTTGAAGCGGCTGACTTCGTTCTTGAAGAGGTCCATTTTTTCGGCCGTGTCGGCCTTGACGATGACGCGCCAAGTCGCCATCGTGCTCAGGCTCCTGAGATGAGGCTGACCTTCGCAATGTCGTCCCATTGTCGAATCTGGTCGACGATTGTGCCGCCCTCGATGACGTGGCCGAAGACGGTGTGCTTGCCGTCGAGGTGGGGTTGCGGGCTGTGGGTGATGAAGAACTGGCTGCCGTTCGTGTTCGGTCCAGCGTTGGCCATGGAGAGGACCTTGGCGCCGTGGCGGCGCGGGTTGCCCTTGATTTCGTCGGCGAACTTGTAGCCGGCGTCCCCGGTGCCGGCGCGGTTGTTGCCCTTTTGGCGGGAGTGGGGGCAGCCGCCTTGGACCATGAAGTCGCCAATGACGCGGTGCCAGTGCAATCCGTCGTAGAAGCCCTGCTTGGCGAGCTTGGTGAAATTCTCGACGGTCTTGGGCGCATCCTTGGCAAACAATTCGATGTCGATGTTGCCGCGGTTGGTCTGGATGCGCACGACGGGGAGGCCGCCTTCTGCCTTTGCCATGGAGGCTGGGAGGAGGTCCGACTCTTAGGGGTTGCGGGGGTCGGGCGTGGCCGTGCACCTGCTTTCGGCCGTGGTCCGCCACCAGTTTTCAAGCGCCGGGTTAACCCGAAGATGCGATATTTCCATGTGTGCGCCAGGGGCCAGCGCCCGGACATCAAGAAGGGCCTGTCCTGAAACGACGATGTGCTGCAAGCCGTCCGTGCAGCGAACTGCTATATCCGCTTGGAACGCCACTTCTGGAGGCGCGCCAACGACGCGGGTTTCGCCGACCGATTCCAGGACGCCCGAGAGGCCCTCCGGCGGGCGCGGCACACCGGGAGTGACGCGGGCAAGACCGAGCCCAAGTTCCAGACCGCCGCGGAAACCGGCCTTCACGGTTGCTCCCGCGAGGCGCAGTGTGGCGCCCGGTTGGAACGGCCCACCGGCCACTTGATTCGTCTCTTCGTCCCAGAGGACCAAGTCGATTTCGCCGGTGGCGTCGCCCAAAACAACTCGCGCCACGGTTCCCTGGCCGCCGCGCTTCCGGTTGTACGGGCGGGTTGGAACGATTTGCCGCACGTCGACCTCCAGTATGCCTACCATTCCCGGGGCCAAGTCGGCAACGGCCAGTCTGCGGGCGACGTCGGATCCGGCTTGTGCCCGTTCGAGCCGCCGCGCGGTTGCGGGATGCAGCAGGTCGGCGGGCAGGTCCACGGGCCAGCCAGACCCGATTCAGCCAAGAGGCCGCCGGTGGGGGAAGTGAATGCCGTCGGGGGGTCGTCATGAAAGTGGCCCGTCGCGTGTCAAACCACCGAACCGACCGAGCCGACCGAACCGCCGACGTCGTTCGGTCGGTTCGGTATGCTCGGTGGTTTGGGCCGGCCGTCGGTTGGGATGTTCGGTGGTTTGTCCGAGCGACCGCGGCTTCGCGCCGCCATCGGGCCGCCCACCTCATGTTTCTGGCCCCGGTGGCAAGCGGCGGATTTTCATGCCGCCTCAGGCTTGCTCGTCCGATGGATGACCGCCCCTTCACAGGCTCCACGGCGCTCGTAACGGGTGCGGGCCACCGCCTCGGCCGAGCCATGGCATTGCGCCTTGGGGCGCTTGGCGCCCGCGTGGTCGTGCACCACAATGCCTCCGTCGACGCGGCCGAGGATGTGTGCGCCAGGCTCGTTCGCATGGGCGCCGAGGCGGTGCCGCTGCAGGCGGACCTGTCGGACCCGGGCCAGGCCGCCGGACTTGTCGGGCGCGCCCGCAAGGCTGCCGGCCAGCCCATACGGTTTCTCGTCAACAACGCCGCCGACTTCCCCAAGGCCAAGCTTGCCGATATCGAATGGACCGACCTTGAGCGCAGCCTGCGGGTGGACGCGTGGGCGCCGTTTGCCTTGACGCGGGCCTTTGCCGCCCAGGCGGAACGTGTGCCCGACGCAGATATGATGGGGCCGGTCGGCGCGGTTGTCAACTTGCTTGATGCCCGCATTGCAGACTACGACTGGGACCACGTGGGCTACCACCTGGCCAAGCGGATGCTTGCGGACCTCACGCAACTCTCGGCCGTCGAATTCGCGCCGCACATCACCGTGAATGGTGTAGCGCCGGGGCCTGTCCTTCCCCCCGCCGGCGAGGGCTTGGGAACGCTCGCGCGCTGGGCCAAGCACCTGCCCTTGCAACGCACGCCCAGCCCCGACGACGTCGCCGATGCTGCGCTGTTTCTTCTAGGCGCCCGCAGCGTGACGGGCCAAGTCATCTACGTTGATGGCGGACGCCACCTCGGCCGCGCCGTGTATGGTTAGGCACCCTACATCGCTAATCGCCAAGCATATCTTCTTCCGCCAAAATCCGATGGGCGTGCCCGTGCCCCTGCGCGTCGGCGATGCCCTTCCCGTCTTTTCCTTGACCTCGGCTGTAAGTGGGCTCACGGTAGACAACCGGTGGCTTGCAGGTCGCAAAGCCGTGCTTGTCGTGCATGGCTCCAAGTCCTCGGATGCCGCCAAGAACGTCTCGAAGGCCTTGCGGCAACGTGAACCGGACGCATCAAAGGTCGCTTACGTGAGCGTCGTCGACCTGCGGCCGTTCTCGGGGCTATGGAAAAAGGTGGCCGAAGCGCAAATCAAGGCCAGCTTCACCAAACTCGCCGCGAAGGCGACCGAGGCTGGGTTGGACCCGAAAGAGCACGTCGTCATCTGTCCCGATTGGGATGGCACGGTCTCGGCGATCCTTGGCGTGCCCGAGCCGGACAAAGAGCCGGCCGCCGTCGTGGTAGCAGCAGATGGCAAAGTCGTGGCGATCGCATCCGGAGACGAGATTGTGGCAACCGCCATGGCCGCCATTTAGGCGACTGCGTGCCCCAGGGGGACTTCTGCCTTGGGAGAACTCCTTATGGCGAAGACCGGGCATTAGGTGGCATGCGCGATGTCTGCGTCGTCGGTGTCGGGACGACCAAGTATGGCAAGAGCGACTTGTCGGGCAGGGAACTCATGACGGCAGCGAGCCAAGCCGCCATCCGGTCGTCGGGAATCGACCCCGACAAGATCGCCTCAGGCCTGTTCGGAAATGCGTTCGGGGTAGCGGAAAAACAAGGACACTTGGGGCCGCTTGTCATGACGGCGCTCGGGTTGGACACCAAGCCAGCCACGGTCGTCGAGACGGCTTGCGCATCGGGGGGCACGGCGTTTCACCACGGCTATCGTGACATCGCGGGTGGATTTGCGGATGCTGTCCTGGTTGGGGGCGTCGAACGCGTCTCCATGCTGGACACCTTGACGGCGACGACGTACTTCGCTTACGGTTCCGACTTCACCTACGAGGGCGGGACGGGCTGCAGCTTTCCCGGTCTCTACGCTACCATGGCGCGAGCCTATTTCGACAAGCACGGTGCAACGGAGAAAGACCTCGCAGCAGTCGCGGTGAAGAATCATGAGAATGCCTTGTCGAATCCGATTGCGCATCTGCAAAAGCGCATCACCATCGACGACGTCATGAGTTCCATGAAGGTAGCCGACCCATTGAAATTGTACGATGCTTGCCCCTTTTCTGACGGTGCTGCAGCCGCCATCCTTTGCACGACCGACATGGCCAAAGAACTCACGGACACACCCGTCTTCATCGAGGCCTCCGAGCGCGCTGGCAGCATTGCTAGCCTGCACGATCGGGACGATCTCACAACGATTCCTGGCGCAGTCGATGCGGGAAAGCGGGCGCTGGCCCGGGCCAAGGTCACGACGGACCAAGTGGATTTTTTCGAGGTCCACGACTGCTTCACCATCGCTGAACTCGTCGCCACAGAGGACCTCGGCATCTTCAAGCGGGGGACGGCGGCCAAGGAAACTGCTGCGGGCGCGACGCGCGTAGGGGGAAAGCGTCCCATCAACCCAAGTGGTGGACTCAAGGCGAAAGGCCACCCGGTCGGCGCAACAGGGGTCGGCCAGATAGTGGAAGTGTACGAACAACTCCTCGGCGAAGCCGGCGGCAGGCAGATTGAGGGCGCAAAGCGCGGCTTGACGCACAATGTCGGCGCAACGGGTGGAACTGTCGTCGTCAATGTTCTTGCGCGGAGGAAGTAAATGGCGACCGAAACTGCGCAGACCCAGAAGCGGCCGGGCCAAGAATTTGAGGCGGCTCGTCCGGCGCTCAGCCTGAAGGAGCAGCGAGAGGCGCTTCGGGAGGGCAACGTCATCGGCTTCCATTGCAAAGGATGCAAGTATGATCGGTTCAGCCCCATGACGCGTTGTCCCAAGTGCAAGTCGGCCGACATCACGACGCGGCCGTTTTCCAAGACGGGCACCATCGTGAGTTTCACCATCCAGTCCGTCGCGTCGGAGCAGTTCCTCAATGAAACGCCCTTCGCGTTCGCGTTAATCCAGTTAGACGACGGACCCAAGGTTTCGGGATGGATCCCGTGGATTGCCAAGCCGAAGGATCTGGCAATGGGGCAGAAGGTCGAGTACGTAGCGGGCTACAAGCCGGGAATGATGTTCGAGAAAAGGTGAGCGCGCACCGAACTATCGTCTTGAACCACGAATTGCACGAACGCCGTGGCGAACCACGGAACGCACGGAATTCACGGAACACGTGTTGGTATAAGGGTCGTCGACAGGGCGTCAATCGTTCCGACGGCGGCGACTTCGGCCACCAGGCCCTCAAGATGAAATTCTTGCGATTGAACCACGAAGGCCCCCGGTTGGGGCCGAGCCGGCACGCGAAGCGATGCCGTGCGCGGGTTTGGCAGCCGAGCCGCGAAGCGCGCGATGGCGGGGCCGCCGTCGCGCGAATCACGAGGAAAACCGCGGACGGCGTCCTCCCGGCGGCCCACGCAACCTCGCGGCGCTTCGCGCACGCGTCGCCCTGCTACCGCCACACCCGGCTCACGCGGCCGGCATGCGGGCGGCCGTTCGGCCCTTCGCCGGGGACGGCCGACGTTTGCGGTTAAAGCTCTTGGAAACGACTGATGAAACTGATGAAACCGATACGACGACGGTGCGGCGCCGCTATGCGCCGGCGCCCCGCGAGGTTTGGGAAGCCGAGCGGGGACGGGTGGCCGTAGGCCGCTCACGGCGAAACGAGTGAGTGCCGCACACCCGTTTCGCCGCGCTACAACGCGTCCAGCACGCTCTGCGCCGTCTCGCGGACATTTCCTACGACCATGTAGGCCGCCCTCTTTCCGATGGGGTCTTCCGGGTCGCAGCCAATCGCGCAGATGGTCGGGTGGCCCTCGATGGCTTCAAGCAAATCCAAGGCACCACGGACGCCGACGGTCACGAGAAGCCGGGGCGCAATGCTGCGGTCGTAAACGCCCACGACAGGGTCGGTTTTCGACAATCCGCGCTCGACGATGCCGGTCGTGACTCCGAAGACGGCCCCGAGCCGATGGGCTAGTTCTCGCGCTAGCTCCAACTCGTCCTTCGTCTGGATGCGTGCCCCTGCAACCAGAACGCGCTCAGCCGTTTCGATGCCCGGTGGCGGCGCGGGCTTTTGACCCAGGACCCGGATGCCTGCGAGACGACCCGCATCGACTTCCAGGTCGTGGACACGGACATTGGTGTTCGGGTCTTCGAGGGGCGCGCGAAAAAGGCCACGTTGGACGCTCACGAATTGGGGAACCGCCTGCATTGCCGTCACGACTTGGAACGGCCGCGCGCGGCCGCCCTCGGCAACGCCACCCGAATCATGGGTCACGACGGCGAGGCGGCGGCTTGTGTCCACTTCGACCTTACTGGCACCGGTGACAAAGCCGACGCCCAGCCGATTCGCGGCATAGGCGGTGATGGCGTCGCCAGTCCGGCTTTGGAACACGAGAATCAGTTCGGGGCGACGTTTACGCACGACCTGTTCCAGCACGCGTGCCGTGTGGTCGATCGGCGCATAATCTGGTGCGTTGACGCGATAGATGTGGTCGATTGGATACCGCTTGAGCTGGGCAGTTGCAGCGTCGAGTTGCGAACCAATCAGGAGGACTTCGACGCGGCAGCCGATCTCGTCCGCAAGGAACCGGGCGCGGCCGACCAGAGCGAGGGTTTCGGGATAGACGCCGATGACCGTTGCGCGGCCCAAGACGAGGATGTTGCGCCAATCCGAACTCTTGATGTCCTCGAGCGCCATGGTGGCCTGCGGCGTCGGCTGCGACCCGTATAGGTCGGCAAGTCCAAGGTCGGTCATTTGCGCGCCTCCCGGTCGGCAATCAAGCCGCGGCTGCGCATACGTCGAACCATAGTCGCGCCGTCGACCGCCTCAAGCGTTTGCGAGGGGGTTTGCATCTGCTCGATGCGGATGCGCTTCGTCATGGCCTTCTGCACAGTGAACTGGTCGGCTTTGGTCCGCAGAATTCCACGCACACCGTACGCGTCATGGATGCCCCACGCCGTCGGATAACTGGGCGCGATGTCCCCGGCCAGAACAACGCACGGGCGAGGGATGGCAAGTTCGTAGTCGCCGAACAACGATTGGTACGCGATTTGCAAATGGTCCGCTTCGGCGCGGATGCTGCTTACGCCCACCACGCACGGCAGTTCCAATTGGCCGGCAAGCGCGGCAAGAGTGCCCGTGAAGCCGGCAAATTCGCTCCGGGCGGGCCCAATCACCGCGTCGAAGGGGCCGTTCTCGCGGTACACATCCGCCAATGTAGCGGCGCGCGTCGAGGCGTCGGATTCAGCAAGTTCGGCGCCGTCGATGAGGATACCTTGGTCGAGGCCGTGCGCCAACGCTTCCCGCAAGACGTCTTCGCCGGCGCCCTTGTCGACATGGACGGCGACGAGTTCGGCGCCGTCGGCCACAAGCTGGCGGGCCAAGGCAATCGCTTGCAGCGATTCGCGGCTGACGATGCGATCGAGGCCTTCCGTGTCAAGCGTGCCGGTGCTGCGGCGGAGCCTCAAGCGGCCATGAAACGCGCCCGTAACCGGGACCATGATGCGCAAACGCCCCGGTGTAGCGGCCGTCAAGGCTGGCCCTCCGCAAGAAGTTCCCGTGCAATAATGAGGCGCTGAATCTCGTTTGTGCCTTCGTAGATTTCCGTGATGATTTGATCGCGGAAATGCCGGTCCATCCGGTAGCGTTGTTTCAATCCGTCGCCGCCGAAAATCTGCAGGGTGCGTTCTCCGGCGCGTCCCGACATTTCGCTGCAGTGAATCTTGACTGCAGCCGCGGCACGGCTGACTTTTTCCCGCAGCGCCCGCGGGACCGGTTCATCGGCGGCAATGCGGCCGTAGTAGTCCTCCACGAGTGTTGCTGCGTGGTATACGGCGTACTCGGCCAGGTGGATGTCCGTGGCCATGTCGGCTAGCATCCACTGGATGGACTGATTCTTGCCCAGGGTCCTGCCAAAGCGTTCGCGTCCGTTTGCGCGTTCGACCGAAAGTTCTAGGATCCGTTTGGTTGCGCCAAGGGTTGCCGCCCCGAGGCCGACGCGTCCGCCGTCCAGCGCCGTAAGCGCCACGATGAATCCTTCGCCCACGTTGCCCAGGATATTCTCCTTCGGGATGCGGCAGCCGTCAAAGTGCAACTCTGCCGTGTTGCTCTGGCGGATACCGAGTTTATCCTCAATTGTGCCCACGCTAAAACCAGGCGTGCCTTTCTCGACGATGAAGGCCGTGACGCCGCCGTGGGCGCCCAAACTCTCATCGGTCACAGCAAAGACGACAAGAGTGTCTGCGAAATTGCCGTTGGAGCACCAAATCTTGCTTCCGGACAGCACGTAATCGTTGCCATCCTTTGTCGCCTTCGTCTTGATGGCGGCTGCGTCCGAGCCGGCACCCGGTTCGGTAAGCGCGAATGCGGCGAGGTCTTTGCCCTCGGCGAGCGGGCGAACATACCGCTCGCGTTGCTCCTCATTGCCAAACAGGTAGATGGGCATCATGCCGATGCCGGTGTGGGCCCCGAGAATCGTGCCCAGGCTCGCATCGACGGCGCCCATTTCCTCGTCAACCAGGCAGTAGCCGACCTCGCCCATTCCGGAGCCGCCAAGCGACCGTGGAATCGGCAAACCGAAGTACCCTTGGCCCTGCAATTTCTTCACGAGGTGCAGGGGCGAGGGGCCACCGTGTCCTGTCCAGTCGTCTTCAGGAAGGTACGGCTCAATTTCACGCCGCATGAAGTCCCTCGAACTGCGGCGCAGGAGCCGTTGCTGCGGGGTGAGCTCGAACTGGAAGGCCATGCGACCTTCACTTGCCTTGGAACTCGGGGCTGCGCTTCTCGATGAACGCCGTCACACCCTCGACGAGGTCGGACGTCCCCGCAAGGCGGCCTGCGGCTTCGACTTCCACGGCGAGTGCCGCTTCCCGCGTCGGGGCGCGGCTGATCTTGTTGATGGCGGCCTTGGCCTCGCGCACGGCAAGCGGTGCGGATTTCTGGATGATGGTGCGGGCGATGTCGATGGCGGCACGCACCTCTTCGCCGTCAGGGACAATCTTGTTGACTAGGCCGATGCGTTGCGCCTCCTGGGCATTGACCATCTGGCCTGTGAAAATGAGTTCCTTCGCCTTCGCAGCGCCGACGAGGCGTGGCAGGCGCGTCGAGCCGCCCCAAGCAGGAATGAGGCCAATCCAGACTTCCGGCTGGCCGTAGCGGGCGCGGTCGGACGAGATGCGGATGTCGCACGCCATGGCAAGTTCGCAACCGCCGCCCAAGGCGAGGTTGTTGATTGCCGCGATGACGGGCTTCTGGCAATCCTCGATGGCATTCATCGCCGCGTGGCCAAGTTTTGCGATTTCTTGCGCCTGCTTGGGGTCAACGCCGGCGAATTCCTTCAAGTCGGCACCGGCGCAGAAGGCGTGGTTCCCGGCCCCGGTAAGCACTATGGCGCGCACGTCGTCGTTCTTGCCGAGTGCTTCGAATTCTGCTTGAATCTCCTTCAGGACCGCAGGCGACAATGCGTTTACGGGCGGGTGGTCAAGGGTAACGATTGCGGTCTTGTTGTCAATTTTGACTTTGAGGTGTTCTGCCATGATGATCAATCCTTGTTCGAGTAATCGTAAAAGCCGCGGCCAGATTTCTGGCCCAGGCGGCCGGCGGCGACAAGCTGCTTGATGATCTGGATGGGGCGCTGCGGCACGACGCCGCCTTGCTGCATTCGGATGGATTCGCCGGCGTGCAGGACGACGTCGAGGCCGATCATGTCTGCAAGGGCGAGCGGGCCCATGGGCATTCCAGCGCCGGCCTGCATGGCCAAGTCGATGTCTTTGGGTTTTGCAACACCTTCTTCGTAGCAGACGAAGGCCTCCTGCAGCATGGGTGCAAGGATACGGTTGACGAGGAATCCTGGGCCCTCCTTGACCTGGACCGGGAGAAGCGGGTATCGGTGGTTGCGCATTGGTGCGAAGAAATTCACCACGTCCTCGACGATGTCGGGGCGGGTCTCGATGCCGGGGATGATTTCGATGAGTGGCAGCGTCGTTGGCGGGTTGAAGAAGTGGACGCCGAGGAAGCGGCCGCGGCGCGCGGGCGGCAGGGCGGCTGCCAGTTCGGTGACCGGAAGTGTGCTCGTGTTCGTCGCAAGGACGCAGTGGTCGGGAACCTGGCCCACCAATTCCGCAAAAATACCCTTCTTGATGACAAGGCTTTCCGGGGCCGCTTCGATGACCAATTCCACCTTGTCGAAGCCGTCGAACGCCGTCGTCGTCTTGATTTTGGCAAGGACGCGCTTCTTGCGTTCCTCGTCGTAGCTTGGCTTGAGCGCCACACGGACCTTGTCCTTCTGCTCGTCGGTCAGCTTTACGCCGGTGCGCGACTCAAAGTCGTCAATGATCTTGGGCGCTTTTGCGCGATGAAACGCGATGAGTTCATCCAGGTCGCGGTTGATGGTCGCAAGGCCACGCTCGATGCCGGCGGCATCCACGTCCTTGAGGATGACGTTGACGTTGTTGAGGGCCAAGACCTCGGCGATGCGGGCGCCCATGACCCCCGCCCCGAGGACGGCGGCGCGGTCGACAAAAAGGACCATAGCGGAGACTCAGGCTATTAAGCGGACTCGCCGGGATAATGGTTGCGACCAAGCCACCCCTTCGAGACCACTCCTGTCAGCCAAAGTCGAACCTGTTCACCCTGCCGCTTGACCTGGACGGGTTTTGCCCGCCGCGCTTGGCCCAGCGTGGCCTGCCGGTTCGGTTCCCTGGCAAATGCTCCCAAATCATGCATATATTACCTTTGGGGCGAATCCCGTTATATGGAGCCGACCGGAGCGCATGCATGGCCGCAATCCCGACCCCCTCGAACCGCGCAGGCAAGCCGCCCCCGCGCCCGCTGGCTGTGCACCCCGCACGCAGGCGCCAATCGGGTTTCCTGGGATGGCTTCGCCTCCACCAAGTCACGGCCGCCATGGTAGGTGGCCTGCTCGTCATGAGTGCCGCCGTCGGCGCAGCTTTGGCGTTGCAGCAGAACACCATCGTGAACCCGTCTGCCGCCACCCCAATCACCTTCGAACTCGGGACGGATTACACGAGCATCAACGCGGCCGGATTCGCCACGATTACCCTGGGCACGAGCAAGACCAGCGCGACGCTGGCAGTCGCGGGCGTTCCAGGTGCAGCGAGTGTCAGCCTCGGAAACGTCATGCAGGTCAAGAACAACCTTGCCTCGTCGTTCTCGATTACCGTGACCCGCTCGGCCGCCCCGCCAGCAGCACTGTCGGGATTCACCATGACGTTCAAGGACTCCGTGACCGCCGCGACCGTCGCGACCTGGAACGTTGCCTCCACGGCCTCAGCGACGTTCACCATCGCCGCCTCGCAGATTCTCGACATCTCGATTGTGCCGGTCATCACCGACGGAACGGCACTTGGCGCCCTTGCCAGCAGCTTCACACTGCAATACGTCGTCAGTTGAGGCGGGGGAGGCGACCCGCCGTGAGGATGGAGGGACCGGCCCTGCGCCTGGGCGCGATTTGCGTCGTGCTCCTCGTGGCCTCGTCGAGCATCGCCGCGGGCGCCGCCATGGTCCAACAGGACACGCTGGTGAGTCCGTCCGCCATCGTACCCATCACTCTTGTTGCCGGATCGACCGGGTCCACCACGCTCGGCGCAAGCGCCACCGCGGCGGCCACGACCCATGCGGGCTCCATCGTGACCGCCCAACAGGTCCTCAAGGTCCACAAGGTCTCCGGCGACTGGGACGTTACCCTGACCCTGTCGTCCGCCACCGGATTTGGCGCCCTGGATTCTGCGACCATCAAGGAGACGCTTGGGGCTACCACGCAGACGCACGCCATCGTGGCGCTAGGAGGGACCATTACGCAGAACACCGGCCTGCCCATCACCGTCACCTCGTCGGGCACCGACCCCTCGATCACGGTCGTGGGGACCAAGGTATCGGCGGGAAGCTCAGTGCTCACAATGACGTTTACTATCCTGCCCGCCGGTGCCACAACCCCCGCCCTTACCTACAACTATGTTTTGACGTTGACGTGAGAAAGCCTCTTGAGCCAAGCCGACCCATTCATTGCGTGATGGCGAAGAAACAACCCAAGAAAGCCGCGCCTGCCGCCAAGAAGGCCGCAAAGGCCGCGCCGAAGAAGTTGGCAAAACCTAAGGCCGCCAGGCCGAAACCGGTGCGCCCTGCCCGCAAAGCGGTCCGTCCCAAACCCGAGACGCTTCCGGGCCATCACGCGACCAAGGCGGAATTCATTAGGCACAAGGCCGAAGCGGACCACGCCCACGAGGACCCGCGCTGGACGGCCGAGAAGCCCGACGACAAGTTCCTGCACAGCCACACGAATCCACGCTTGGATCAAGGTGCAATTAAGACGCGCGGCATTCCACGCATGAACCCGATGATTAACTGGTTCCGGCGCGCGCCGAAGAAGAAGAGCGAGTAGCGACCTTCGGGGCGTTGCAGCCGACGCGAAAGCGAGGATACCAGCGGTGCGCAGCGCCGTGGGCTCCGCAATGCGCCCAGGAGCACTACGGGTCCCGTGGACTGCCGATTGTGGGCGTCTTTCGGCACCTTCGGCGGGTTCGGCGGATAGGTCTCGTCGGTAGGCGTGCTTCAGCGGCGTCGGCATCTCCCGTCCGCCGAACGCGTCGAAACCGCCGAAACACGAAGGCAGCACGCGAACGAAGGCTGAAATCATTTCAAATTCACGACGATGACGTCGCGCACGGCCCGCCGGATTGCGCGACCAATGAGCCCGCGCTACTGCATGCGCGGCATGCGACGTAGCCAGACGCCCGTCAGCTGGAATGCAGCCAAGCCTAGCCCAAGACTGCTTGCAATCATGAACACTTAATACCCCCCACCGAGGTCGCCAAGAATCACGGTGGGCAGCGTGACAATTCCCACCCAGGTGCCCAAAACAAAGAGGCCAGCAGCACTCGCCAGACCGACTTCCTCCGCTGGCCGCCGACCCGTCAATGCGTCCGCAAGTTTCTGGCGGAATGTAGGCGAACGGAGCGTGGGACTTGCGAATTCCATGGGATGCACCCCAGGGGCGCAAGGCAAAACCATTCCGGTGGAACCGCTGGAGTGAAGGCGCGCCACCCGCTCGGGCGGAGGGCCGACGGCCAGGCGGCCTAGCGCTGTTGCTGCTCGCGTCAGGATGTGGACTGGCCGACTTGCCATTTCTTGCATTCTGCCTTCCAGGTCGGGACGCCCAATCGCACCGCTTCGTTTGCCTCACTCCGTGGCATGTCAAGCGGCCAGCGTGATTCCTGGCAGGCCGGCACCTGAAAGTCGGGTACTCTGGGTAGATGAAATCTGCGATGTCGCTCGCCAAAGAACCGGCTGTAGCGCGCGGTTGGCGCTTCAGTTCAAATTCACGACGATGACGTCGCGGACTGCCTTGATGGAGGCGAAGGGGAACGTGATGCGGCCCTGGGAATCCTGGGTGAAATTCTTCGCGTCAAGTTCTTGCGCTGCCTCAACGTGGATGCCGACGAGGTCGCCGGTTTCAATGTTGGTGCTGATGTTGCGAAGGATGCCAAGGTAGCCGCCCTCGCTTGACATGACCGTCTTGCCGCGCAGTTCAGACTCGAAGACCTTCACAGACATCCCTCTGGAACGAAAGAGTCGGTCCGGGGAGAAAAGGGTAGTGCTTCTGGACGAGACCTCGGGGCCGGCGCCGACAAAGCCCTTAAGCGGGGCCGACAGTCGATGGCCATGCAAGTTTCAGCGCTCTTGGTGGTCCCTGTTCTCCTCGCCGCAGCCCTCGCCGGATGCGCCACGCCGCCCGGCACCGACGACAGCACAACGCCACCTGGGTCCACGGCCCTGGCCAATCCCTGGCCCGCGGTCCAAGCGGCGATGGCCGGCGTCCCCTGCGCGGCCGACGCATCCGGCGCCGGCAACTCGGCCAACCTGAAGCTGCTCTCGGCAATCGCCATGCCGGCCGCCAACGACGGCGTCCACGCCGAACTCGACATTCGCGGTAACCTTGCCATCCATGCGCGGTACAGTTCCTCCGGGTTCGAGATCTTTGACATTGCCGACCCCCTTGCGCCAAAGCACCTAGGCAACTGGACGCACGACCCCGACGACGGGGCGCTGGACGTCAAGTTCAGCCCGGACAACAACACCGTCCTCGTAGGAGTTGGCAATGCCATCCACCTCGTCGATGTCCGCGACCCGCTGCGCCCCGTGCAGGTCGGCGATTGGCTCGCCTCCGAGGCAACACCGATTGGTGGCGCCGCCGCGGCCACAATGTACAACTCGCACATGCTCTACACCAAGCGCATCGCCGACACCGATTGGGTGTTCTTGGCGCCCAACTCCAATTCCGGCATCTGGATCCTCAAAATCGAAGGCGGACCCGACGCGCCCAAACTGACCTACGTCACGCAGACAACGCCGGTGGGCGGCGGACCGCTCGGACCGCACGACCTGTACGTCCAGAAGGACACACTTGACGGCCACTGGTACCTCTACTCGTCCGACGGCTTCCACGGCTGGACCGTGTTCAACATCGACAATCCCGCGGCCCCCGTGCCGGCTGGCGGCTTCGTGAATCCTTTGGAAGGCGGGTACACGCACACCGTCCAAGCCGCCACCATCAACGGCAAGCGCATCGTGGCCACCATCGCCGAGATTGGCGCAAACTTCCTGCGCGTTTACGACGCCACCGTGATGACGGCGCCGGTCCTGCTTGGCGTCTGGCAGGCCGACACCCAGGGCGCTCCGACGGCGGCTCAGCACAACTTCAACATTGCCGGCGGCAACCTTTTCCTGGCCTATTACGGCTACGGCATGTACGTGTTCAACCTCACGGCCTTTACCAGCGGCGTTAGCCTGCCGGCGGCAGGAACGGCGTCACTTCAGGCCGCAGCCCACTGGGGCGTCGAGGGTGGCGGCGCCCTGTGGGATGCCCTCGTCAAAGACGGCGTCGTCTACGTGAGTCACATCGAAGGCGGGCTGGTCGTTCTCGGCTACGGGTGCAACAAGGCGCCGGACTTGATGATGACGAGCGACGGATGAGCCTGCGGCGCCCGCCTGCGATCGCCGCCAGCCGCACCACCAACAGATGGAACTGATGAAACGGATACGCTGCGCGTCATCCGTTCCATCTGCTGCATCGGTTGATTCGTGTGGGCCTCGGCGTGCGCGATTGGGCAGGGACCCGCCGATGAGCAGCCCCGGCGCGGTCGACTGAGGCATCTCCGGAGGGAGCGGCGAAGGAGGCCAACGACCAAGCCGCCCGTCTCGCGACGACCCGGAATCCTTACCGAATTCGGAAGAACGGCTCTAGCGGCGCGCGGGTGGCGCCTGCCGGGCCACGAAGCCTTGCGGCAGCGCAGCGGTCTGGCCCCGGCCGGCGTAGGGTGGCACGGTCCTGGCGATGGCGCGGCGCAGCGCGATGGCGCCGACGACGCCGACGGCGAAGATGCCGAAGGCGAAGACCGCCAGGAGGTACTTCTCCATCATGATGTCCACGATGCCGCCCAAGAGCCCGGCAAAGAGCAGGACGCACAGCCCGACGATCGCGACGAGGTGGTACCACCGGGGCTTGGCGCCCTCGGGGATGAAGAAGTTGATCATGAACCTGGAGACGCCGCGGCCGCTCATGAGCGGGGAACCGAGGGTCCGGCTCATCAAGTTCGCGTTTGGGTTCGGTGCGCCCCGATAGAAGATCCGCCCTCAGTGGCTAAGAAACCGGCCAGAGCGGAGCGCAGGCGGCCCGTTTCTTCCTGGTGGCCACGAGCCGCCCCCGGCGTCCATGCTGGACACCGCACGGGCGCCCGCAAGCGCCTGCGCGCCCTTGCGGCCTCGAGGACGTCCTGCCTGGGGCCCGGAGGGCAGTCGGCAGGCCTGGGCGGTCGCGTTGCGACCGGCCCCGTCCGCCAGGGGGGTATGGGGGGCGCGCAGCGCCCCCCAGTGACCTTAGCCTTCTGACAAACGGGTTCGAGTGAGCGCGCCTGGCCGAAGGCCGCGCGACCGATGAAGCCCGTTTGGTAGCGTTAGAGGAATTCCATTCCGCCCGCCGATCCGCTTTGGATCTTGCGTACGGCGGTTTGTCCAAGTTGCTCGGCGAGGCGGTCGTAGTACTTGATGACGTCCTCCGTCACCGAGCTGCGAACGCTGCGCAGGGCTTCTTCGAAGTGGTTTTTGTTGACGATGCGGGCCTTGCGGTCTTCGCGCAGCGCAATGATGGCGGCTTCGCGGCATAGGCTTTCGATGTCGGCGCCGACGTAGCCCTTCGTGAGCCTTGCCAGTTCGGCCATGTCGACGTCCTTGCCTAGGGGCATCTTCTCGGTGTGCACCTTGAGAATCATGAGACGGGCGCCCTCGTCCGGGGCGCTCACCTTGATGAGGCGATCGAAGCGGCCGGCGCGCAGCAGACCGGGGTCGATAATGTCGGGGCGGTTCGTGGCCGCGATGACGACGACACCTTCCATGCCTTCCATGCCATCGATGCTCGTGAGCAGTTGGTTCACGATGCTTTCCGTGACGTGGCTGCCCTCGTAGGCGCCGCGGCGCGGAGCGATTGCATCGATTTCGTCAAGGAAAACGATGCTTGGGCTGCTCTGTTTGGCCTTCTTGAAAATCTCGCGGACGGCCTTCTCAGACTCGCCCACCCACTTTGACAGCACTTCGGGTCCCTTCACGGAAAGGAAGTTGGCGCCCGATTGGTTGGCCACGGCCTTCGCAAGCAGCGTCTTGCCGGTTCCGGGTGGGCCGTACAGCAGGATGCCGCGGGGCGGCTTGATGCCCATGCGCTCGAATGAAGCGGGGTCCTCAAGGGGCCATTCGACGGCCTCCTTCAGTTGTTGCTTCACCTCGGCAAGGCCACCGACGGTGTCCCATGTGACGTTGGGGACTTCCACCAGGAATTCGCGCAGTGCGCTGGGGTCGATGGTCTTGAGGGCGTTCTTGAAATCCTCGGCCTTGACCTGCATGCGCTCCAATAGTTCGACCGGGACGGGGAGTTCCAGGTCAATCTCGGGCAGGTAGCGCCGCAGGGCCTTCATCGCGGCTTCGCGGGCCAGCGCCATTAGGTCGGCGCCGACGAAACCGTACGTCATGTCGGCGAGTTCCTCAAGATCGACGTCCTCGGCCTTTGGCATGTTGCGCGTCTGAATCTGCAGAATCTCGAGGCGGCCGGTTTTGTCGGGGACGCCGATTTCTACTTCCCGGTCGAAGCGGCCTGGGCGGCGCAGGGCGGGGTCCACCGAGTCGGGCCGGTTGGTTGCGCCGATCACGATGATCTTGCCGCGGCCCTTGAGGCCGTCCATGAGCGTCAACATCTGTGACACGACGCGGCGCTCGACTTCGCCTTGCACTTCATCGCGCTTCGGGGCGATCGCGTCCATCTCGTCGATGAAGACGATGCTCGGCGCGTTTTTCTCGGCCTCCTCGAAGGTCTTGCGCAGGTTCTCTTCGGACTGGCCGTAGAACTTGCTCATGATTTCGGGGCCGTTGATGGTGTAGAACTGCGCGCCAGATTCATTGGCGACGGCCTTTGCAATCATGGTCTTGCCCGTGCCCGGCGGGCCATGCAACAAGACGCCTTTGGGCGGGTCGATGCCTAGGCGCTCGAACAATTCGGGGTGCTTGAGCGGCAGTTCAATCATCTCGCGGACGTTGGTCAGGGCTTCGCGAAGTCCTCCGATGTCCTCGTAGCTGATTTGGGAAACCGCCTGACCGGCCTGCGCCGCTGCTTCCTCGTTGACCTTAATTTGCGTCTCTTCGTTGATGAGCACGATGCCCTTGGGATTGGTGCTGATGATGCTGAAGGGCAGCGCGTTGCCAAAGAGTGCGATGTTGGGCACAACGACGACGTCGCCCTGCACGCAGGGCCGCTTGAGGAGGCCGCGCTTGGCGAGTTGGTCGATGCCGTCGCCGAATTGGATTTGTTGGTCCTGCGAAATTGCAGGTGCGAGTGTGACTTGCTTTGCGGCCTTGACTTCGGCCTTCTTGATGGCAACCTTGTCGCCGATGGAGACCCCGGCGTTCTTGCGGGTCAGATTGTCGATATGGATGATGCCCTTGCCCTCGTCGCCGGGGTGCGAGCGCCAGACGACGGCGGCCGTGGTCTTGTGGCCCTTGATCTCGATGATGTCGCCGGGGCTGAGGTTCAACTCGACGCGCGTTTGCCCGTCAAGGCGTGCACGCCCGAACGAGACATCCTGTTGCAGGGCTTCAACGACACGCAAGGTGGCTTCGGTCTTCACCATGTGGTGACTCCAGGTAGAGGGGCTGCTGGCTCCCCGGGGGACGCATTGGTCAGCACTTCTATAAGAAGGCAACCGTTGCGCCATAGGGGAGACGGCGCGCCGTATCCAGTAGGAGGAACGGTCGCCGCCGTAAAGGGGTTGGCTTTGCGCCACGCCAAGGCCCGGCAACCCTACTCGCCGACATGTCAATGCCCACCAGGGAAAGCCGTGAAATAAGCAGGCCCCCAAGCGGTCGACGTGGCAGGGACGAACGTGGAGCCGAGGTCGGCGCAGGAGGCCGCCCCAGCCGAATCCTGGGTCTTTTTCGGCCGCCGCCAATTTCTCTGGAAAACCATCGTTCTCGCCCTGACGACGATCGCGCTCATCCCAGTCCTACTCTACAAAGACGTCATGGCCGCCCAGGCCTACCTTGTGATTCTCATCGCCGTTCACATCCTGGGTGGCATCGTCATTCTTGTCGGCGTGCGCCGCCACCAGGTCGCACCAGACGCCCGCGGCCTAATCATGCGGCTCGTTGGCCTTGTCATCCTTATCGCCCTGCTTGCCCTTGCCGCCAAGGGACTCACAACGGAGCTCTCCGACTGGGTCTTCTGGGGCGCCCTGTTTGCCATCTGGGCCCTGCATACTCTTGGATTGGCGCTGCTCCACCTGCGCAGCCGACGCGAGCAAACGGTCTGCCCATTCGTGTGACGGGCCGACGTACGGACATACCGGCGTCCGGGGCGACGGCTTCTTCTGGCCGCGACGGCTTTGCCCTGCTGTCCCAAACGCATCCATGACCTTCGTCTGGATGCCGTGGTGCAAGGCGAACGTTCCTCATGCGCATCCAGACGAAGGTCATCATCTTGGTCGTGGTGCTTGCACCCCTATCCATTGGTGCCTTGGGTTTCGCCGTGGACCGCATCGCCTCCCAGCAATTGGAGGCAGGCGTTCGTGACCACCTCGAGTCCGTCGTGGAAATCCAGCAGACGCGCATCGAAGGCATCCTTGCCAACCACCTCCAGGTCCTCGACCTTGTAGCCACCGATGCAGCCCTTGGCCTCGCCGTTGCCGACTGGTCCGCGGCCACTACTAGTGCGGCGGCCCGAGAAAGCGCGGCAACACGCGCCCGCGGTGTCCTGCACGACGCCGCAACCGCGCTTCTGGACCTGGACTACGCGGAAGTCGTGGCACTTGACGGCACCGTTGTCGCCTCGACCGAGCCGGCAAGCGAAGGCCAAGACCGCACCGGAAGCACCGACTTTGAAGTCGGCCGCTTCGTCAAGAAAATGCACGCCCTGTATCCGGACGGCGATGGCGACCCCAACATTCGTTTATCGGGCCCCGTTCTTTCTGGACACCGCACGATCGGCGTCCTCATCATGGGAATGTCGGCCAAGGACCTGGAGACCACCGTGACGGACCGGACTGGCCTCGGCACAACGGGCGAGACCCTTCTTGCCGAGGCCGAGCCGGACGGCTCCGTCGGCTTCCTTTTCCCCGTGCGCGCCGACGCATGCGGCAAGCGCCCCGTCGAAACCCGTGCGGACGGCAAGCCAGCCCTGTGCGTGGTGCCGAGCGCCGATCGGCTGCCTGCCACCCACGCAATCGCCGGACGTGACGGACCCGTGGAGGATGCCGTCGACTACCATGGTGAATCGGTCATCGCAACGACCCGCCACGTGGACGGACCAAACTGGGGCCTCGTTGCCAAGATGGATACATCAGAAGCCCTGGCGCCGGTTGACACCATCCGGGCCACCATCATGACGATGGCCGCCGTGGTGCTCGCAGCCGGCCTGCTTGCCGGCGTGCTTGCAAGCCGGACTGTCACCAAGCCGCTGCGCGAGTTGACCACGCAAGCGCACACCATCGCGAAGCAGACCGGAACGCCGCTTCCGACCAAGCGGTACAAAGACGAGGTCCGTGACCTCGAAGCGTCCTTTAGCGCGCTTGTCACCGGGCTCATGCTCAACGAGCGCCAACTCACGCTGCGGGTCGAGGACCGGACGCGCGAACTCGAAGGCTCGGTGTCCCTGATCAACGCGACGCTGGAGGCCACGCAAGACGGCATCCTCGTGGTCGATCTATCGGGGCATACAACGCAAGTCAACGCGCAATTCGCCCGGCTGTGGGGCATCCCAGTCGCCGTGCTCGGCACGCGTGACGACCAGAAGATGCTGGCCTTCGTGCTTGACCAGGTGAAGGATCCGGACGCGTTCCTGGCGCGCGTCAAGCAACTCTACGCAAATCCCGAAGAGGAGTCGTTTGAAGTCATTGAATTCATCGATGGGCGCGTCATTGAACGCCACTCGCGCCCGCAACGCATCGGCGACGCAGTCGTGGGCCGTGTCTGGAGCTTCCGCGACGTCACAGCACGCATACGGGCCTTGCAGGCAGCCGAGGAGGCGGCGCGCGCCAAATCCGAGTTTCTCGCTAATATGAGCCATGAAATACGCACGCCCATGAATGCAGTCATCGGCATGACCGGGTTACTCATGGACACGCCGCTTAGCGCCGAACAACGCGACTTTGCCAACACCATCCGCACGAGCGGCGAGCACCTTCTTACCGTCATCAACGACATCCTTGATTTCTCCAAAATCGAGTCGGGCAAACTTGAACTCGAGCACATCGCATTCGACGTCCGGCTCCTGTTGGAGGAATCGCTCGACCTCGTGGCCTCCCGTGCAACCGACAAGGGATTGGACCTTGGCAACATCATCGAGGACAATGTCCCCGCCGCCGTCTTTGGTGATCCGTCGCGCCTGCGGCAAATCCTCCTCAACCTCTTGTCCAATGCCGTGAAATTCACAGTCAAGGGCGAAGTCATCGTCTTGGTGTCGGCAATTGGCCTTGAGCCTGGCGGCACCGAACTGAAATTCACCGTCCGCGACTCCGGCATGGGCATACCAAAGGCAGCGTTCGAACGCCTCTTCAAGTCGTTTAGCCAAGTCGATGCGTCAACAACGCGCACGCATGGCGGCACCGGCCTCGGCCTCGCGATTAGCAAGCGCTTGGTGGACCTCATGGGTGGCCGTATCTGGGCCGAATCCGAAGAGGGCAAGGGATCCGCGTTCCATTTCACGTTGCCCACCACCGCGGCACCACTGCCGAAGCAAGAGGACGCCGGCCAAGATCATCGCGACCTGGTTGGACGCCACGCCATCATCGTGGACGACAACGCAACCAACCGCCGCATTTTCCGGCTCCAACTGGAAGGCTGGGGAATGAATGTGCACGAGACAGACGACCCCCGCCAGGCCTTGGAGTGGATGAAGGCGGGGCAGCCCTTCGATGTCGCAATCATCGACCACCAAATGCCCGGCATGGACGGGATGCAACTTGCTGAGGCGATGCGCAAGATGCGCGGCAAGGAGGAGCTGCCCATACTCATGGCCAGTTCCATGGGCACGCAGCCAGAGGCAAAGCCGATGCTGGGCAACCTCCTGCAGGCCTTCCTCACCAAACCAATCAAGCGCTCCGCCCTGCTGCAAACCGTCAAGGCCGCCATCCTGCGCCACCCGACTGCCGCGGCCCCGGTCACGGCAACAACAAAGACCGCGGTCGCATCCGGCCTGCGCATCTTGGTCGCCGAGGACAACCTCGTGAACCAGAAGGTCGCCTTGCGGATGCTGGAAAAACTGGGATGCCGCGCCGATGTGGCCGCAAACGGGCAACAAGCCGTGGCGGCTGTTGCCGCGAAGGGCTACGACCTCGTCTTCATGGATATCCAGATGCCAGTCATGGATGGGCTCGAGGCGACGCGAGCCATTCGCCGGGCGGCGGACCCCGGACCATTCATCGTTGCCATGACCGCCGACGTCATGCCGGGCGACAGGGAGCGCTGCATCGATGCCGGGATGGACGACTACATCGCCAAGCCGGTTCGCATCGAAGCCCTCGCCGCCATGATTACGGCGCGCCAGAACGCGATGAGTGCTGCGGGCGGAGAGGCCGGCGCCGGCAGCAAGCCGGCCGGCTAAAGCACCTCGGTGAACGTTAGGTTGAATCAGGCGATGCGGCCGAGGCCCGGCTCGTCGCGCGCCAGTTGTGCAAGCAGATGCTCGACATCGGTTGCATGAACGGGTTTCGTAAGGACATCAAAAGCGCCCATCTGCACGAGACGGCGGACGCGCGGATCCTGCTTGTCGTATCCACTTACGATGACGACCCGAACGTTTTCGCCGAGCGCCAGAATCCTGGTTCCAGCCTCTTCGCCGCCCATTCCGGGCATTTCCATGTCCAAGAGGACGACGGTCGGCCGAAACTTCTTCATCGAGGCCTCCACCTCCTTGCCGTCCCCAAGCTCCGCAATCTGGCCGTCGTTTACGCCGTACTTGTTCAAGAGGCGCCGCAAAAGGAGACGCACGGCCGGGGCATCGTCCACAATAAGGAAACGTTCGAGACTGGCCATCGCGTCAGGCGGCCCATACCGAAGACGGCCAAAGCCGTTCCGGCACAGTCACGGGCCGCAAAGTGGGCGACGGCCCGAACCGAGCGCCCGTCGCCAGCTCCGATTGCAAGGCGTTGTCAAGGAGCGAATTCCGCCAACTCGACGCGCGGCGCCCACGAAATCGCTCTGCCCTTTCCTCCGTCAACGCGATGGGCTCGCTCGGATTCGAACCGAGGACCTCCCGGTTATCAGCCGGGTGCTCTACCAGTCTAAGCTACGAGCCCGCTTGGCCGGCGACTTGGGTGCGCATTATAAGCGGTTCGACCCCCAAAGCCAACGCTCCCAACTCGTCTGCCGGCCCGTGCGGCTGGGTCCAAACCCTTTTCATGCAACCCCCTGTCGCGCGCACGCTGGAACATCTGGGCAAGTAGATCAGTCGGTAGATCGCTGCCTTCGCAAGGCAGAGGCCGGGGGTTCGAAT
>CAZVJB010000024.1:0-29837 GCA_964627625.1 uncultured Halobacteriales archaeon | reverse complement strand
GCGCCGCGAGGTTGCGTGGGCCGCCGGGAGGACGCCGTCGGCGGTTTTCCTGGTTTGACGGGCGGCGACGGCGTCACCTGCGGCGCGCATCGCCGTATCTGTTTCATCGGTTGTGCCGGGCGTCGGCCGCCCCCGGCGGCCCCGCCATCGCGCTCGGCCGCCATACCCGCTCATGGCATCGCTTCGCGTGCCAGCGTGCCCGACCGGGGGCCTTCGTGTTCCATCCGCAAGAATTGCAGCTTGAGGGCTTGGTGGTGGAAGTCGCCGCCGTCGGATTTGATGGCCCTGTCGTAGGTCGTTGTACCAACACGCTTCGTGCAATTTGTCAATCGCGGTTGTCGCCGCAGCCGGGAATCAGTCCAACGTGGACGTAATCTCGGCCTTGAACTTCGCTGCGCCACCCGTCGGGGTCGCAAGCGTTGCCCCACAAACGAGGCAATTGACTTTCGTCGCGGCACGGTTGAAGGCGATCTGCTCATTGCCGCAGTCGCCGCATTTGACTTTCACGAATTGGGCGCGGGTTGCGGTCATTTGCCTTTCACCTCAATGAGTTCGAACTTCTTGGCACGGAAGGCGTTCGGCTGGTGCGCCTTCTTGCACACCTTGCAGACGTACTTCAGGAAAATGCGCTTCGTCGGCTTCTCACGGCCCTCAGGCTTCGGACGCGGGAAACCCGTGTAACCCGAAGTCACCTTACGGAAACGGCGCTGACCCCAGGAGAGTTCTGAGGCGCGGCGTTTCTTGACACGTTCAACATCGTGGTCCTGATGCTTCTGGCACTTGGCCGAAGGGCAGTACCGCTTCACTGTACGGGGGAGTTTCATACGTTCACCAAACTCGCCGGCCTTCCAACGACGAGCGCTGTCCCGACGTCCGTTCCCAAGGGATACGGTGGCGGGGAAATATGCGGAAGACAGATTGGCGACTAACGGGTGGTATTTAGCCTGGATGGCGGGGGGAGAGGGCGGCCATGGCCCGCCATGGCTTACTCGAGTATACTCTAGTATCCTCGGCCTTCCCAGGAATCTCCAATTTTCCCTCTTTCGCATGAGGCCGCTTCAGTACAACGGCGTCGTCCGCTTGGCCACGACGGCCTTTTTTGCATATTCCACAAGCGGCGCAGCAAACTCGGCTACCTTTCCGGCCTCGATTGCTTTCTGCACGAACACGACTACGACGTCGTCGTTGTTGGCGGTCTCGTATTCGTCGCGGATCTTCGTCATCTGCGCCGTCAGAAGCTTGTCCTGGGCCGTCGTGAGATATTTCCTCAGCGTGTGGGCGCCGGCGCGGCGACGTTCCGTGTTTTCGCGCGTGTACATTTCGCGCAGGTCGTGCGCGTTGTGGAACATTTTGGCCGCATCCTCGTCAGTCAGCTCCGTCTTGCGGAAGGGGGCGCGATTGGGCACGGGACGTTCCACCGGCGGGCAGTATTTGTCCACTTCGGGGCCCGGAGGCGACGTGAACGTTCACATGACCCGACATGCCGTCCGAGGGACCTATAGGTCGCAACATGTCGCTACATGTCATCACACGCCGATGGTATCCGATGTCCGAGCGGTGTGCCGCCGGCCTGCCTCGCAGCACGTTGGTACAATGACGGACGACCCATTCCTCCTCGTCCTCCGACGGCGGCGTCGCTTTGCACATGGAATGGACTGGAGGATTGCGCCAGTAGGGCGAGCACGCGCCGCGAAGCGCGCGGAGCGAGGCCACGACGGGCCTTCGGCCCCGTAGGCCACGCCGTCTCAGCGCTGCCGCGCTTCGACGGCTACGGTGTGGCATGCTCGCCCAAGCGAAGCGCGCGGCGAGGGCCGCCGTGGCAAGGCGGAGGGAAAGCGGAAAACCCGTTAGCCGACGTTGACGATAGCGGCCTTGTTTCTTCTCACCAAGAGATTCGCGATGCTCGGCGGCACTGTGGCCAAATCGCCTTGCTTCAGGAGGTAGGTCTGCATGTCTGGACCCACAAACGGCGGAATGTCACCAAGCGCCCGGATGGTAACCATTTGGACGGCCTGGGTCGTGTCGTGAGGCACCACGTGGACGCCCTGGCCGCCGCTTGACGTGGATGGCGGGGACGGGGCGACGGGGGCCGACATGATGGGCGCCTTTGCTTCGGGTTTTGGCGGTTCCTGGATTGGCATCTGGACGGGAGGCGCCGTGGTCGGGGCGGGGGCCGCGCTTGGGACTGGTAGCGGCGGGGGCAGCAGACTTGGCGGCGGCAGTAGCCCCTCGAATTGTTTGGCGCGGGCCGCATTTAGGGTCTTGGCGAAACTTTCGTACAGTTCAGCCTCGTCCGGCGTGAGCCCGTCGGGCCGCTTGCGGTCCTTCGTCGCAGCCAAGGCCAACATGGCAAGTTTCCGCTCGCGCAAGGCCCAGAGAGATTCGGCGGCGTGACGGGCGTTCTTGACCTCGTCCGTCAGCAACATGACTTTGCGGCTAAACGGGTCCTTCGCTTGCTCTGCTCGGAACTCGTTCGTGATTGCTTCCAGGAATTCGCGGACAAGGAACCAGAATCGGGCCGTGACCGACATGAGTTTGTTGCTGCGGCGTTCCGCCCGCAGGAGGTCCTGGAGCATTTCGTAGGAGACTGTTTCCTTGTCGTCGGAGCTCGGAGCTGGCCGCGCGGCAGAATGCGTCCCTGGCCGGCCAGCATCGGCAGGGGGAGCCCGCGGCTCGGGGGTTCCTGTCTCTGCCACAAGCCTTTGAGCGCCGCCTGGGGTTTAACGGTTGGCGGCCGGCGGCCCACTTGCGTAACCACCGGTTGCACCGATGGCACCGAATAACCATACGTTCGGTGGAATCGGTGTCATCGGTGGGTCCCTTGGGCGTGGCGACGGACCGGATACAGCCTACCGACTATCGGATGGGACGACTGTCCCACCTTGCCGGGCCAACCAGAACACGGCGTGGGCCTTGGGTACTTCGACTTCTTCGCCTTTCTTCACGACCACCCGTTCGCCGCCGAGGGTCATTTCCTGGTCGTTGCGCGGCACAATCATCGTCGGCTCCATCCCGAATGCAACGGCGTCGCGTAGCGGCTCGAACCCATCCAATTCGTCGCGGCGCAGGGTCACGACCTTGAGGCCGGACTTGCCGTGCAGGCTTCCGGGTAAACGGATGAGGCGCTTCGTGTCGGCGGTGACTGGCTCGTCGGTTTCGCCCTTGGCCATGGGAATCGTTTCTTGGCGAAGCACGTGGTGGATGATTGAGCGAACGGTTCGGCCCTGGTCGATGTAGCCGCTTGCGATGCGGTCGAGCGTGGCGGAATTGAACTTCGCCACGAATGATTTGGCCCGCGTGTCGCCCACACCGTCGAGCGATGTGAGCCACTTGCGCGCCGCCTTCGGGTCGGCCTCGAGGACATTTTTGCGCAATTCGGCCACGAGAGTGCGGGTAATTCGGCCCGGCCAGCCAGGCGTCGTTGCTGGTGCCATGCGCTCTTGCGTAATCTTGCTAACGTGTTTGCCGAAACTGTCGGCGCCAACCGTCGTTTCCGTGATGAACATCGAGAGGTCGGGCTTCTCCGTGCCCTTTTCCATCGGCACCTTGCCGGTAATATAATCCACCACTTCGCGGCGCGCTTTCGAGTCCAACTGCAGCAAGCGTTCTTCGACTACGTGGGCGTGGTAGCCGCGGCCGCCGGAGAAGGTAATCCAAACGTCGTCCTCCCCGAGGCCAAAGTCACCGAACAGGAATTCGTCCAAGAGCCGCTTGAATTGGGTCTTCACCAAAGCGAGTTGGTCGGCAAGCGGCATCTCGTGGCCCTCCGCCTTCGCCTTCTCGGCCTCCGCGAGATGGTCCGCATCCAAGTCGAAAATGAGCTCTGCACCGAGCCACTGTTTGTCCAGCATTTTCATTTCGCCGGGCCGGCGGTAGTACGCAGTCGAGTAGTACACGGAGTGCGGGCCTTGCTTTTGCAGATAGTAATGGAAACGATCCGCGTTATCGTACGCACGGTGACGCACGAAAGGCGGCGGGCCCGGCTTGTCCGGCCACAGAATATAGCCAAACTCGCGGCGCGTGAAGCGGTCCGGCATCGGCGGCGGGTTGTCGCGATACCAGTCAGCGTATTGCCCTTGCAGCCAGTCGATGGTTTTCGCCACGGCGGGGGGGAAGGAGGTTGGCTGCGGCGGTTTGGGGGCGGGTTGTGCGGCATTGGCCGGCGCCGACGGGGGAACCACCGATTTCACCGATGCCACCGAATCTTCAGCCAAGCAATCCCTCCCGCTCGCCAACCAAGCTCCTCATGGGCCGGCCTCCTGCACCTGGTTCGGTGCAAGCGGTGCAATCGGTGGTTTGGCCGGCGTCGGTTGCGCAGATGACGCAGATTCCTCCGCCATCCTCAATCCCTCGCATAACGATAGGTATCGTAATATTCAGCCCGCCACGGCCCATGCCCGTGCAAGGCACCGGCCATGTGTTCTACAAGGGCGAAGGAGGGGTTGCTCCGGAAGTTCAACCTTGCCGCTTCGTCCCCTGATACGGGCCCGAGGATGTTCCCCAAATGGTCGGTCATTTGGAACGACCGGCCGTCTCCAATCTTGAAGCGGGGCCAATGGGCCAAGGCGATGGGCTTGGCATTCGCCAACGTCGACCAGCGGTGAGCGGGATAGATCGTGGTAAGCACGGGCACGAGCAAAACGGCCCCGGACGACAGGATGTCCCCGGCGGACGGCACATCCTTTGTACCGTACTCTGGCTCGAAGATGACAACGTACGACCAGGCATTTTTGGGGCCGTATTGCAAGACGGCCTGGCCCGCACACCATTGATCCGCCGTAGTTGGAACACGCACCAGGTCGCCCATCGACATCCTGGAGCCCCTCAAAGTAGTCCACTCCTCTGCGAAATCTGCGTAATCTGCGGCCGGGGCGTCGTGGCCGACCGCGACCACCTAACCACAGAGCGCACAGAGCCCACAGAGACTTCGTCCTCTGTGCTCTCTGTGGTCTCGGTGGTTTGTCCCGGGGCCACGCCTTGCCCAACCACTGAACTCACTGAGCTCACTGAACCGCTCGGGCGGCGTTCAGTGGTTTCAGTGGTTCGTCCGGCGCTACTCACGCGGCACCTCCGTCGTCGTTTTCGGTGCCATCGGTGCAATCGGTGGTTTGGCAGGCGTCGGCTGCGTTGCCAACAGTGCCGCCGCTTTTTCTTCGTCCTTTGCCCGGAACTTCAGCTGCGCCCTGTAGTACGACAACGGGTGTTTGATTTTGAAGCACAACCCGTCGCGCTTGGCCAAGGGACACACGCCGTTCGTCTGCATGGTGGCGCATCCCGGCGGCGTGTATGCCTGCACAGACTTGCCCCCGGTGACATGCTCAATCTGGTAGCGCGACCTTTCGCGATCAAAATTCGGCGTCGTCGACAAGTAATCGAGAATCTGCTCGGAGTTCCAACCGACGGTGTGCAGGAACGTTGCGAAGGCGAAGCGGCCGTGGTGGGGCACGTTTTCGCTGCGCTTGAGGGCCTCGAAAATATCCTTGATGCACGGCGGGAACAACTCCGGCTTGACAGGACCAAAGTCGCCTTGTGACCAAGCGTCACGGGCTTCCTCGAGTTTGGGTTGCAGGGCGGCCAGCATGGGGGCTAACGCTGCCTTCACTTCGTCAGGCAAAGTTTTGGCTCGTTCCGCTTCGAGGTCGTCCGCGATGCGGCGCTTGAGCGCCTCCTCGACCAGGCGTGCCATGTCGGACTTGTCCAACCAGACGTTGCCGGCTGAAACCGGTCTGCGGATGAGTTTCCATTCTGGTTGATGCGTCGGCGCCAGGCGAATGTAGGATGAGAAGTGTAGTTTCCACAATCCTTCGCCCTCCTCGGCCGGAATGCCAAGCGCCGAGGCTGCAAGGGTCACGGCTTCGTCGTCGGCGTCGGCCAAGAGGTGGTCGTAGACGAGGCGGGCTTCCGCGGCCGCGTACCGGGGCACCACGGCCTTTTCGCCAAGCAGGACCAGCATCATGCGGGCGACGGGGATGGAAAGGAGTTCCAAGAGGCCAGTCCGTTCGTCGACGACCTGTGCTGGGGCGAAACCGTCGGACAGCGAACCCTCCACGCGTTGCATCGCACGGTTACGAACAGCCTGGTAAAGCGGGGATGCAAGAACGGTTGCCAAGTCGGGCCCCGCCTCGCGAACGGCCTCCCGTACCTCCGGCAGGAAGGGGTAGTACGCTAGCCGGACCAAGTCCGCCACACCTGTTGGAGCCCATGGGGCCGCTTCAAGGTTGGCCACCGGTCGGCGAAACAGGGATTTCGGGGAGTTCTTGGAAACCGCCGCTCCCTGCAATCCCTGTTTGGGAGTCGTCCGCCAAGACTTCAAGGAAGAACCGGCGCCGCTCTTCCCTCGAAGGAGTACTCGCCCGTGATTCCGCCCCATCCGACGCCAACGACCCACTTGCCCGGTACGCCACGGACAGAGTCGATGGCCGATGGGTCGGACAGGCGCGTGAAGTGCCTGGCGTAGACGACGTTGTGCGTGGAATCCCAAACCGTGATGCTGACTTGCCCTGAGGCCAGTTCCGCACGCCATTCCAGCTGCACACTCTCGTGGGCATTCGTCCAATTGTAGGTGGAGAACTCTGTCTTGCCCTCCGCGTTGCCCGCGAGCCAGAAATGGTCGGAGCCGCTCGTGAAACTGGCCCACGTGGATTCCTTCCCGTCCGCGGCGCAGCCGGCGAGGGAAAGCGCAACAAACGCCAGGGCGATGGCCGTTGCCCGCACGGGTCTCACTCCGATTCAATGCGTGGCGCCAGCAAATAGACGATGTGCCCGTTCCCGTCAGCGATGTCGAACTCGATGCGCACCGGATAATCAGAGCCCAGGTGGAGAGTGATGGCACTTGCGTCGCCAACAATCTTTGCCATGTTGCTGAAATAATCCAGGGAAAACAGGCTGCGCGATTTCTCGGGCGCCTGAATCTTGATTATCTCCTCACCGTCAAGATGCAAGTGGACCTGATCGGTGTCGCCCTCGGCAATGAGCTCGAAGGACTTGCCGTGTGCCACGAGGGCAATGTGGTCGGAGACCGCTTCGGACGCCTGAATCCCCTTCTTGAGATCGCGGGCAAGAACAGTCACCTGGTTCGGCAGGTTGAGGTTCGGGACCTTCGGGTCGTTGATGTTGGCGGTATCGACGAGCGCCATGCGGCGCGTTACGTGGCCAATTTTGAAGACGAGTTTATGCGCGTCCTCCTTGTACTCGATATCAATAACATCCTGGCCGCTTGCGAGTTTGAGGATATCCTTGAGTTTGTCCAAGTCCACGCCGAGGTCCATGTCCGTCGCCTTGTACTCGACGAAGGCCTTCTTGCCGAGCGAAAGGTCCACCATTGCGACGTGCGCCGGGTCCACCGCCTTGAGGTTCAGACCCTCCGGGGTCACCTGGATCTTGGCCTCATCGACGAGGGTCGCGACTGCATCGAGCATGGTCTTGAGGACCTCCGACTTCACCTTGGCCTTGAACATGGACGCACCGGACTTGGCCGACCCAAAGGAGGTTCGGTCTTAAGCGTAAGCAAGGGGAAAGGGTAAGTTTCACTTGGAAAGTGGACACAGCGCGCGACGGCCGGCACAGCAGGGACAAAGCCGGTCGGGCAAACCCATTATACCGCCGCGACCAAGGGAATGGCATGAGCGTTCTACGCGTCTTGACCTGGTGTTTCGGCTTCCTTCTCGTTGGAGGCGGCGTCGCATTACTGTACTATCCAATGGGCTTGCCCACCTGGGCGCCTTACGGCGTCATGGGGCTTGGCGCGATTCTCCTGCTTTGCGCCATAATCTTCACCGCCGCCGGCCCCGCGCCGCGGTCCGCCCCGTTGGCCAGGACTGTCAACGAATCGGTTCACCCATCCAACGTGGACTACACGGCAGTCGCGCACTCGGAAAGCCTCGAACCTGACGGAACCCTGGTCGAAGACACCGTCCGCACCCAGCGCAGCGTCCGCAACACATCAACGGGCCGCCGCTCCTACGCCAAGAAGACGGAGACAGTCACGCGCCGGCGCCCCGCGCGCGGCGTGGGTGCCGCGACACGGACGCACAAGAGCCGCTCCAAGACGGTGGTCACGAAGCGGACGCGCTGACGCTGGCGATTTCTTCGGTACCGGAGCTTTCCGTCCAGCGGCGGACGGCCACTCGAAACCCAACGAAACACGGGAAAGACGCCATGACTATGCGACCGTCTGCGCGCCCGCCTCTCGCGTCAATGACAGGTGTGCCCGGTGCATGGGGCGACGGCAGCGCATGTTCGTTTTGGATTATCCGTAGTCGCGCCAGGAGTGTCCACACTTGGTACACTCGTTAATCTGCGTTGGCGGTTCGTCAGAGCGCCGCGTCTGCATGAGGTGGAAGTACGCCTTGTCGTGCTGGCATTTGGGGCAAGTCGTGACCTGCTCCGGCCGCGCCTCCTGCTTCTCCTCCAGCACGACCCGCTTCTTGCCTTCGTTCGACTCGGTGCGATGGATGTTGCTTGCGCCCGGCCCCTCAGACGTCCAACCGCACGCCGCATTCTTGCATTGCAACTTGCCGCCCTGCGGATAGACCAACTTCTTGCAGTTGGGGCAGAACGGCACAAGGCTCTCGACGCCGGCGCTGCACTTAGAGTCTTCTTCCCCTGCAATTCACGTCAAGTGCGCTGTAGGGACGCCCGCGCTTCGGCGATGCGCTGGTCGAGGCGCTGGTCCGCGCGCAGGTAGTCGCCGGCCGTCGCGCGCTGGACCAACAATTCAACGAACGCACGCACGCGAACGTAAGGCCGGATGCCGCCGAAACGCAGCGGTGCGTGGCCACCTGCCTCGACGGCCGCTTTGCCGACGACCGGGACAATCGTGCCGACATCGCCCAAGACGCGACCCCCTTGCAGGTCGACGAGGTCTTGGTGGCGGACGGCCGATTCCCGCATCTGGAGGACCGACTGGCGACGAATGAGCCGAAGATTCGTGAAGATGTAGGTCGTGCGACGGCGCCGAAGCTCCACCCATGCCGCCGCCGGAACTGCCAGGCTCGCGACGAGGATTGGCAGCGCTGTGGCCGTCGGCATGCGAATCGAGCGAAACGCCGCAGCACCAATCATGAGCACGACGAGGGCGGTCGTCGCGACGAGGAAGGCGCGGGCGCGGCGCCGGAGGGCGAAATCGACGAGTGCCGCTACGACGATGGCCGCGACAACGTAGAACGCGAGTGCCTGATCGTCGCCCCAAAGGTGATTCCAGAATTGCCAGTCCGGAGCGCTGCTGTTGGCGTTTTGCCAGACGGGTTGCCAAGCCGCAAGCAGCCAAAAAAACAGCCCGAGCACGGCCGGAACGAGGGCCCGTCCGTACGCCCCAAGAAACCCCGCGGGAGCGGGGCGAAGGCGCAACTCCTCGTGCTCTCCAGGCAAGAGTGGGAGCGTCGCCATCATCTTGTCCATCCTCGTGACCGGAATAAGGCCTTGCAACCGCTTCGCGGCTGTAGCTTGCCTACAAGATGCCGCGGCGGCGCGGGATTACGAGGGCCAGCCCGATAGCGACGACGGCCCAGGCTGCAAGACTCAGGGCGTTGATTTGTTCCGAGACCAGGCCTGATGGCGTGGGCCAGCGCAGGCCGACTTCGCAGGCGATGAAGGCAAGCGGGCCGAGCCACGCAAGAACGGCCTTGGTCTGCGCCGTCAGGGCCGTCAGGGTCCACCAGATGGCGCCGAAGACGGCAAGTAGGATGCCCGTGATGGCGACGCCCCACAGGGCTTCGAAGGCGTACCAATAGCCTTTGCTCGCTTCGGGGGCGAGTGTCGTGGCGAAGTAGGCGCCATAGAGGAGAAGTAGGAAGACGACGAAGACGATGGGATTCTGGCGAATGCGCTGGCGCAGGACGGCCACATCGCCTTCGTCCTTCGTCCCATGGAATCGGCTTCCCTTCACGTGGCTCGGACGCGACGCCGGCATGCCGAGAAGAACCAGGAGGAAGACGATGGCGTGCGGCCACTGCGCAAGGTCAAGGCCGGCAACCGCATGCGCGAGTGCTAGAGGGAACTCGATGAATTCACGGCGCAGGACATCGACGGCTCCTTGCAGACCGGCACCGCCGTCGTGGAACGGTAGCAGCTGGCCGTTTACGAGGAAAATCAGCCCGAGCAGGGCGAGAAGCGGCGGAATGAAAAGCGGCGCAAGTGCCGCGACCAGAAACGACAGGAACGCGACGGGCCCGGTACGCATCCGGCCGGGGATGACGTGCCCCTGCTCAACGCCGGCGCGAAATTGCTTGACGCCGTGGCCGGAAAGGATGAGGACGGTTGCGTGGCTGACCTCATGCAGGAAGACGCCGAACCAGGACACAATGGAGTACAGCCATTTCGTGCCGCGCCAACGCACAAGTTTGACGAGGCGCCAACGCAGCAATTCGACGGAATAGATTTGCGACCGCCAGAGGAGCCAGACCACGATTGGCGCGAAAGCCGCGGCGACGAAGGGCTCCCAGGATTCGGCCACCTGGCACGTAGCCGCTGTTTGGCGTTAAGGGTTGGTGCCTCGTCGCGCCGGCCAATCCCCGACGTTCACCGAGCCGACCACGCAATGGTCTGCGCGGGCAAGCCGAATCACAGCGCAGCGAGACGAGTTACCAATTCCTTGCGCGCCGCCTCGAACATCTGCTCGATGCTGGCGATTTGCTCAAGGGTCGGCATGGTCCCGGTTTTTGCGTTTTGCTCCAGGGTCTTGCACATCTCGGACAGAGGCATCGCCCCGAACGTCGCCGCCGTGGATTTGATAGTGTGGTAACTACGTTGGGCCGTCTTGACATCTTTGGCTGCCGTGGCCGCGCGGCCTTCAGCAAGCTGCTTTGGCACCTCGTCGAGAAACGCCTGGATGAGCTCCTTCACGACCCCGTGGTCGCCGCCCATGTCGTCCATGAGGACTTGCAGAGCATTTTCGTCAATCGCAGACACGGCTCACGGCAGCGCTTCCCCCATGAAACCCGTTTCCCCCAACGCCCAAGAGGAGGCGGCGGCATCGCGCCAACGTGACGGGTCCCTTGAACCTCCGGCGCCACCCCAAGGCGGAGGCCGTGGCCGAACCTTGGGCCGACCCCCGTTTGGACGAAGGAATCCGGCTGTTCAATGAAGGGCAGCACTGGCATGCACACGAGGCGCTTGAGCCTCTCTGGATGGGCCTGGAGGCGGATGACAAGTTGTTCGTGCAGGGCATCATCATGGCGGCCGCGATGCTGGTTCAGTATGGCAAGCGCATTCCGGGAGGCGTCGCGAGCCATTGGGCAAACGTCCAGTATCGCCTGCCACCGCACGCCCCGACCAAGTGGGGCATCGACGTTGCTGACCTCATGCTGCAATTGCAACCGTACGCAAGGACGGCTGCGTCGGGGGCGTGGGGGCTCGACACGGGCGATGTTCGCATCAGACGCAAATAGAAACGGTCGCACGGGGTTCGTCGGTCTGCGTCACTCTGGCTAGTCGAGGTGCTTTTGCCGCAGTCGGTCCGCGTTGGTGAGGGGCGCGCGTGGCCTCCCGCATGGCAGCCGCAGATGACGCAGATTTCACAGATGTACCCGAGGGGGAATCTGCGAAATCTGCGGCTGCCCGTCGCCGACTCGGCCCAGAAAAACCCGGGCCAACCAGAAGGAGTTATGAAACAGACTCTAGGCCAGACGCCCCGGCTCCATACCCGTCGCAACAGCGAAGCCTTCCTGCTTCCAACCTTCGATGCCGTTGAGCATTTCCTTCACGCGGAAGCCGAGGGAGGCAAGGCGCGCTGCGCCCTTCGTGGATGCGTTGCAGGCGACGCCGGCGCAGTACGTCACGTACGTCGCCTTGCGGTCCCACGTCGCCGTCGATTCGGCGGTGATAGTGCGGTAGGGGACGTTGCGGGCGCCCGGCACATGCGCCTTGGCGTAGGATTCGGCGCGGCGCGTGTCCACGACGACGATTCCGGCGACACCCTTCGTGAGGTCGGCGTGCACGTCGCTCGGGTCCGTCTCGAATGTAAGGCGCGCGTTGAAGTGGGCCGCGGCGACGGCGGGGTCGGCGGCGGGGGTCTCAAGGACGGCGGAGAAGCGGGGCGTGGGCGGAACAGTCACGGAAGGCATCGGGGCACCGACACGGCAGGCTGCATGGAGGACTTGAGTCCTGCGCTGGCTTGGAGAAGGCCGCCTTCAGTAGGCTTTACGGATGCAGCGTGCCGGCACGCCCGCCCAGAATTCCCCGGCAGGCACGTCGCGGTTGACGAGACTCATGGCCCCGACGACTGCCCCGGCGCCAATCGTCACGCCGGCAAGAATGGTGCAGTTCGCACCGATGGAAGCACCCGCGCCGATTTGCACCTTGCCGAGTTGGTAATTGTCGTGCATGTAGCCGTGACACAAGATCGTCGTGTTGTAGCCGATGAGAGCATCGTCCTCAATTGTGATGCGGCCAGGAAACAGGACATCGAGTTGCACATCGAGACCGAGACTTACATGGCGACCGATGTGCGCCCCCGTCATGCGGGCAAGCCCCCGGCGGGCGGCGTACCACGGCATCCGGTTGGCAAGGCGCAGCCAGCACCAGTTCCACGTTGCACGCCAGCGACTCACGTCCTTGAAGGAATACAGCAGGCTGTTGCGCGGCCCGCGGCTGTGGCGGACTTCGACGCGGGGATGCGGCACACCGATGGGACGCGGGCGCCGGAGAAAAACCGGATGGCAAGCAACGGTTCAACAGGTCAACCAGCGCGTATGTATAGCCCGAGGCCGCGTCCCGCCTGATGGCTGGTGGACCGCTTCTGGAACTGCGTGCACTGTCGCGGCACTACGGCGAGGCGCGGGGTGTCGGGCCAATCGACCTTGACCTCGAGCCAGGAATCCACGGACTCTTGGGCCCCAACGGCTCCGGCAAGACGACGCTCATCAAGACCATCATGGGGTTCCTTCCGCCGTCCGGCGGCAGGGGCAAGGCGCTCGGTCACGACATCCTGACGGGGTCCATGCAGATCCGCCGCATGGTCGGTTACATGGCCGAAAACGACGTCGTGGTGCCAGGACTAAACGCCGCGCAGACCGTCCGGCTCGCCGCGGAACTGTGCGGTTTCTCCTCCGCCCGCGCCCACGAGGCCGCGGCGGAAGCCCTGCATGCCGTCGGCATGGGGGAGGAGCGCCTGCACTCCCCGAACCGCCTCTCGACGGGCCAGCGCCAGCAAGCCAAGCTCGCCGCAGCGCTTGTGCACGCCCCGCGACTTCTCATCCTGGACGAGCCCACCAACGGCCTGGACGCCCGCGCGCGCCGCACCATGCTCGAGCTCATCACGGAGATCTCCCGCGAGAAGGACATCTCCGTCCTCCTGTCCACCCACATCCTGCCTGATGTCCAAGCCGTTTGCCAGGACGCCGTCGTCCTACGGGAAGGCCTCCTCGTGGCCATCGAGCCCGTGCAGGCCCGCCTCGTCGAGCGCCACGCCGACCGCACGTGGTTCGATGTGCAGGTCCTTGGCGGCTCGGAGCAGTTCCTTGCCGCATGCGCGAAGGAGCGGCTCCAGGTACGGACCGGCCGGGCCGGCCCGCAAGTGGCAGCCAAAGACGCCATCCAACTTCTCCAGCTTGCCCGCAAGGCATCCGTCGTGATGAGCCGCGTGGTCCCCGCCACCGTCGGCGTCGAGGAGGCGGTCCTGGAGCGCCTCGAGGATGGACACGCCCCCATGGAGGCGAAGTCATGAGGACGGAAGTCGAGACGCGGCGCCTGCGCACGTGGGCCCACGACGAGGGCCACATTCCGCAACGCCCGTGGCGTATCATCCTGAAGTTCGGCTACCTACGCATGTCGCGCAACGGGTACCTCGTTTCGCTCGGCATCATTATCGCGGTCGTGGAACTTCTCACCATCGCCGGCATGGCACGGGGCATCGCCAGCGCCGACAGCGCCCCCGGCCCCGGCGAACTCACGGCCGCCGTGTTCGGCCTCGTCGCCATGGGCGTCGTCGCCCTGGTCCTAATCGGGGCGCCCCTGTTTGCGGACGACCTGCGCTTCAATGCCCCCCTGTTCTACTTCAGCCGCCCCTTGCGTCCCGACGACTACCTGCGCGGCAAGGCCCTGCAGGTCGCAAGCGTCATCCTCGCGGTCACGATTCTTCCCCTGGTCATTTTCATCGTCCTCGGCCTCACGCTGGGGTCCGCGGCAGGAACACCGACAGGCCCAGCCGGTATCCCGCTTACCGCCTCGCAGCTGGCCGACTTCCATGAATCCCACGTCCTCGGGTTCGCCCAGTGGCTCTACGCCGGCGCCGTGCTGCTTGCGGGCGTCACCGTCGTCATGGCGTTCCTGCTGGCCGTGACCCTGTGCGCATCCGCGTACACGCGCCGCGGCTGGCACGCGGGCATGGCCGCGCTCGCCGTCATCGGCGGTTGGGGACTAATCGGCGCCAGCGCAACCCTTGGCGCGAAGGGCGCCTACTCGATGCTGTTCGGGCCGTTCGGCTGGATGACCCTCGTGCTCCAGCAACCGATGGCCGTCCACTTCCGCGACCAGTCCGAGGCACTCCCCCTCTACCTGCGGGGACATGAATGGGCGATTCCCATTGCTTACCTCTTCCTTATCGGCACGACCTTCCTCGCGCTCGGCGCGACGGTGCGCCGCCTGCGCCGCGTCGAGGCCCTACTATGACGCGCGCCCTCGTCTTCCGTGACGTCACCTGCCGCTTCGGCGACGTCGTCGCCTTGAACCGCGTCACCCTCGAACTCGACCCCGGCGTCACGGCCCTCGTCGGCCCCAACGGCGCCGGCAAGTCGAGCGTGATGAAGGCGGCCACGGGGCACGTCCGACCCGTGATGGGCACCATCGAAGCGTTCGGCATGCCCGTGTGGGACAACCCGGCCGCGATGGCCCGCATCGGCTTCGTGCCGGAACAGGACGCCTTCTACGAAACGATGCACGGCATCGATTTCGTGACGGCCCTTGCCATCCTGTCTGGACTCCCCGCAGCGCAGGCCCGCCAAGCCGCCGAGGCGGAACTGACCGCCCTCGGGCTCGTCGAGGCGTGGGAGCGCCCCATCAAGACGTACTCCAAGGGCATGCGGCAACGCGTCAAGCTCGCGCAGGCCCTGGTGCACCGACCGGACCTCCTCTTTCTGGACGAGCCGTTGCTCGGCTGCGACCCCATCGCGCGCCGCCGCATCCAGGACCGCGTCCAAAGTCTTGCCAACGAGGGCTGCACCGTTCTCATGGCAAGCCACATCCTGCCGGAAGTCGAGCGCCTCACGCGCCGCATCGCCGTGCTGTCCGCCGGCCGCCTCGTGGCACAGGGCGACGCCGGCCAGGTGCGCGATGCGCTCACGCAGATCCCCAGCCGCATCCGCATCCAGACAGGGGCTCCGCGCACGGTGGCGGCGGACCTGTCAGCTTGGGACGAGGTGCAATCGGTGCGCATCACCCGCGGCGCCGTCGAACTGGAGACATCGCGGCTCCGCGCGACCCTTGAGCGCCTGCACGGCGAACGCGGCAAGGCCTGGGCTCTGCAGGGCATCGAGACGATGGACGCCGACTTGGACAGCCTGTTCGGCTACCTCGCGGAGGGGACCTGAATGGAGCTGTTCAACCGGGAACTCGTCCGTTTCAGCTTCCACGCCCTGCGGCGCAACCGCAAGGTCCAGTATGCCCTCCTGGCGAGCCTGCTGCCCCTCGTGGTCGGCATCATCATGTTCTTCAACGACGTCGCGACGCAGAACCAGCCCGGATCGCGGTTCAACGCGAACTACACGTCACTCGTGGCCAGCCTCATCCTGACGGGGACGGTGCCCTTCGTCGCGCTCCTCTTGGCGGGCGGGATGCTGGCGGACGAAGTGGAGGACCGCACCCTCACTTACCTCCTAGTGCGCCCGGTCAAGCGCCGCGTCCTGTACGCCTCCAAGGCCCTGCCCGTAGTGCTCATCGCGGCAGCCATGGGCGCGCTGCAAGCCCTGCTTTTCGGCCTATGCCGCCTCGCGGCCGCCCTGAGCTTCGGTGCCGACACACAGGTCAAACACATCCTAGATACGCCGCTGCCCGTCGGGGAAGTCGCCCCCTTCACGATGGCGCCCATCTTGGTGCTGCAAGTGATTCCCGTGGCCATGATTGCCGCTGCCTTGACGGGGGCCGTGTTTGCGGCCCTCTTCGGCTTCGTGAGCCTCCTTACGACGCGCTTCCACTTCCTCGCCAACCTCCTCATCTTCGTGGCGTGGGAACTGCCCTTCGGTGGCCTCGGCGGCGCCTCCAGCTACCTCACCATCACCTTCTGGGGCAAGTCTATCCTCGCCGCCCCCGACCCGACGATCGGTCACCTGACCTCCAGCGACGCCAACGCCTACTTCGCAATCGCCTGGATGATGTTCTGGGTCGGCGCCTGGGTGTGGATCGGCATGAAGGCCATCCCGAAGAAGAGCTTCAACATCACCAGTGCGGCGACGTAGAGGGTTCCATCGCTTCGCTCGGAACCCTCCACGTCGTAGGCAAATCCAGCCTCCGGGGGACGCTGCGCTCCCCCGGACCCCCCTAGCGGACTGGCGACACGCCGCTCGCGCGGCGCGCCGCCAGGCCATAGACGGGTGACCGCGCCTGCGGGCGCGGCCACCCCGCACCCCGGCGCCGTGCTCGCGAACAGCCCCTGAAGCCCGTCGCGCAGGATGGGCGCGTGCGAAAACCTGCTTGAAGTTGACCCACGACCCATCCCCGTAGTCCTCCGACGGCGTCGGCGCGTACTCCTTGACGGAATGGCAAGATTGCGAGGGCGCGGCAGCGCCGAGCCGACGCGCCTGTGGCGCGGCGGCGCGGGCGGCGGTCCGCGAGGACCGGCGGACACGAGCGTAGCACTTCCTCTTAGCGGAACGGCAATTCCTTCGCGAATTTGTGCGCGGCACCTTGCACTTGCTTGGTCCAGCCGTCGCCCTTGCCGGCCTGCAGGATGGCGCGGCCGACGTTGACGACGGCGAAGCGGCCGCCTGCGTCGCCGCCATTCTTGAGGCTGGTTGCCGCATCGCCGCCTTGCGCGCCAACGCCGGGAATCAGCAGAGGCACGCCGGGACCGCAGATGGCGCGCAGCTCGGCCAGCTCCGCGGGATAAGTTGCGCCGGCGACAAGGCCGAGGTTGCCGAACTCCGTGTTCCACTCCATCGATTTACGGGCGACGGCTTGGTAGAGGGGCTTGCCATCGATCTTGAGGTCCTGGAAGTCGCCGGCGGAGGCATTGGACGTGCGGGCAAGAATGAAGACGCCTTTCTCCTTGTATCTGGCAAAGGGCTCCACCGTGTCGCGACCGAGGTAGGGCGTGACGGTGACCGCGTCGGCCCCCAATCCGTCGAAGGCTGCCTCGGCGTACTTCTTTGCCGTGTTGCCGATGTCGTTGCGCTTGCCATCCAAGATGACCGGCAAATCGGGGGGCATTGATTCGACCAGGCTGTGCAGCGCGTCGTGGCCGATGTCGCCCAAGGCCTCGAAGAAGGCGGCGTTGGGTTTCACACAGCAGGCCACGTCATGCACGGCCTCGACGACGGCTTGGCAGAACTCGAGCGTGTCCTCCTCGTTCATGCCTTCGGGGTAGTGTTCGGGGTCCGGGTCCAATCCGACGCATAGCCACGAGCCCGACCGCTGCGCCGAAGCGAGGAGGCGGTCGCGGAAGGTCGGCACGCGCCAATGGATGGCGTACTTGGACTAAGGGTTTGGCCTGGATAGGTAGCGGGCGTCCGCCCGGCGAGGCGCCGAACGGCCGGCCGAAGGCGCCGCCGGGAGGAAACTGGAAGGCACGCCGCGAAACGCGCACACGTCGGCCGTCCTCCCGGCGAGGGGCCGAACGCGGCCGCGAAGCGCCGCTTGTGAGTCGGGCGTGGCGGTAGCCTAGGACGCGAGCGAAGCGCGGAGGCGGCGTGGGCCGCCGGGGGGACGCCGTCCGACGTTTTCCTGGTTTGACGGTTTCATCGTTTGATCCTGTGCCGCGTCGGTGGCCCCCGGCGGCCCCGCCATCGCACGCTTCGCGGCTCGGCTGCCATACCCGCGCACGGCTTCGCTTCGCGTGCCCGCTTGGCCCCGGCCGGGGGCGTTCGTGTTGCACTCGCAAGCATTGCATCTTGAGGGCCTGGGCGTGGAAGTCGCCGCCGTCGGAACGATTGGGGCCCCGTCGTCGGCCTTTGTACCAGCACGTTTTCCGCGAATTCCGTGAGTTCCGCGGTTCGGGGGCAGGATTATTTCCCCCGCTGGCCTGGAAACACCCATGGACTTGGCGTTCCATCCGCTGCGGGAACACCAGGCCGCCCCCACACGCCTGGCGGAGCTCCTCCTCGAGGCCAAGGCAGTCCTCCTCGATCGCGGGATGGCGGACATGGAGGAGTACGGGGACATGCTGAAGTGGGGCCTTCCAAGGCGCGATGGCAAGTGCCGCAGCATCCACGTCTACCACCCGGATTGGTGCAGTTTCAGCGACCAATTCCGCGGCACCATCCACTACCACGGTGGCGCCATCCGAGGGACCGTCCTCTTGGGCGAGTTCGAACACTCCATCTACGAGGCTACGCGGGACGCCGGCGGCGACCGCTTCCACAACGGCGAGCCATACACGCTTACCAGGCACACGAGCGTGCAGACCGCCGGCACGACGTACGACCTGCCCGCCATGGTCCCCCATTGGCTCAAGCCGACGCAGCTGACACTCACGTCCTTCGAGGAGGAGGATAACGGCGTGATGGGTGACCTCGTGAACCCGGGCGCGGAAGTCGGCATCGACGAACACCAGTGGACGCAAGCGCAGGCGGACGCGTTGCTGCCAATGCTGCTGGCGAAGATTGACGAGAATCTGGCCGGGCTGACGTTGTTGGCCTGAGGTCCGTCAGGGGCAAGCAACGATTCGGTAAGGGTTGGACCCCGTTGCCGGCGCCCCGGCGGCCCTCGCCGCGCGCTTCGCTTGCGCGAGCTTGCCAAGCCCTCGCACCGCGCGCTTCGCTTGCGCGAGCTTGCCCGACCGGGGCGATTCCCACTTCCATTCCTGCTTCAAGGCGACGCCGCCGTCGGAGAACGAGGAGGAATGGGTCGGTGGTCTGGAACCAAACGTTTTCGCGCGTTTCGCGGTTTCGTCCAAAGCCAAGTTCCGCGGTTTCCGCGAGTTCCGCGGTTCACCGTGTGATTCGGCGAGTTCGGCGCGTTCGGCGGATCGGTAAGGAGTGCCGCAGGTTGAAGCACGTCTTCGTGCAATTGGTGGTTCCCGCATCGCTTCCGATGAGCCAACCCGGATCATATCTTGGTAATCATTTGCCGCCCCATGGCGACGATGTAGCTGACGTCGGCGCCGGCTATGAGGCCTTCCTGGAACTCCTCCGGGACGTCCATCTCGAAGGTTTCGAAGGTCTCCTTGTCCATGAGTTGCGCGTGGCCGGCATGGAAGGACAAAAGTTGTGCCTGGCGGCGGTCGACTATGGGGACCCAGCACTTGTCGGAGACGGTGCCCATGAGGGTGCGTTTGGCGTTGGTGAAGATGCTGCGGCACTCGATGCGGGCCTTGGAGGCGCCGTGCTTGCCGGGCTTGGACTTCTCGATGGAGTCAATCTTGCACGGCTCTTCGTCAACGAGCACGAAGCGTCCTTCCTTCAGTTCCCGGATCTCCACCTGTTCCTTCACACGACGCCTCGGGTCGGGCACGGAAAGGGGTTGATAAAGGGTTTCGAGGCTTATTCAGGTTGGACGCCGCCGGCGGCGGGGGTGAAGGTGGTGCCCCATAGGAACGGTTGGCGGTTCGATGCCACCGGGGCCGATGTATCGCGCAGCTTTTTTTGGGTGCCGGATAGAATTTACGACTGCGCGATAGCGGAGTGGTTTGGCAGGAATTCGCTTGCAATCCATTCCAAGAATGCTTATCCTTCAGCCGCGAGGTCGTCCCGCGTGGCGAAGGGGGGTTTGCGTGGATTTGCGGCGCTTGCTCTTGCCGCCCTCTGCATCGCCGTCCTTGCCCAGGCCCAAACGGGGGCTCCCACCGACCTCCAGTCGTCCCGCTGTTGGACCTGCCACAAGGTAGGTGGCCCGGTCCAAGGCTCGCCGGTCAAGGTGATGTACTCTCTCCATCCGCCCAGCAGCATTGTGCTGGAGGCGGGTAAGCCGACGCCGCTGCGCCTCGACGTGCGTAACGACTGGGTTGCAGAACTGCACAACATCGCCGGCACGTTGGACCTGTCGCGGGCGCCGTCGCTCGGCTTCCAGCCGCCGCCGGAGCCGGAACTAAATGTTCGCCGCACAGGGACGCTAACATTTGAGGCGGGGCAATTGAACGACCCGGAGCGTTCTGCAATCGTCATCGTTCCGATTCCTGCCGGTGCCACCGCCGTGCGGGTGACGCTAACTCCTGACCGAGCAAACGGGCCTGACGCACCGGATCTGAAAATGCGCGTTTGGGGCGAGGGGGTCCTCGCGAAGCCAGAGCGCGCCGTCGAGACGGAAACGGCGGGCAAGGGGGCCAGTGAAGTCTTCCGCCGCGCGTCGGCAGACGGCGTCGCAGCGCTCGGGTACGGCTCGTGGTCCGTCGCCGCGGTGCAAGACGGTTTCGCAACCAAGCCCGACGCCGCGGCCCTCCAGGCGCAGGGTTTCACCGTGGTGGTGGACAGTTGGTTCAACTTGACTGGAGAGCGCACGCAACTTGTCGGGTCGGTCATGCGTCTTGACGGCGGCGATGAGGCCGGCGCAAGAACGGCGGTCCTGCAATGGAACCTCTTCGTGCGCGCCCAGCCGCAAGCCGGCGAGGAATTGGTGTTTACCGTCAACCTTGTTGCTTCGTTCGTGCACGCACCGCAGTTCAACGCCGTGGACGACTGGGCGTACACGCAGATCTTGCGGGTTCCCATCCGGGCTCCGCTGCCGGCGACGTCAGGCGGGCCTGGCCCTCCGCCCTTGACCACCATCAAACTTAACACGACGCCCGCCAAGCCCGTCGTCGATACCACGTCGGCCAGGGTCCTGACTGAGGTTTCGCTTGGCGAGATTGTCGGCTACTTCACGGCCTTCGTGATGCTTGTCAGCCTCGTAACGGGCGGCGTCCTTGGCGGCGCCAGCCGGCGCTGGCTTAACCGCGTCCTTACGAGCGCGCAACGCCGCATCGCGTTTCATAACCTCACAAGTTACCTCATCCTGCTTGCCGCGGCCGCCCACACTTGGCTTTTCATCGATGAAGCAGAATTCCCGTGGACAGTGGGGCTGCTGTGGGGCGGCTTGGGCATCCTAGCCCTTACAGCGCTCGGCATCACAGGCGCCTGGCAACTGCCCCTCATCCGGCGCTGGCACTACACTCCTTGGCGCGTCGTGCACTACACTTGCGCCATCTTGGCTGTGGCGTTTACGGTCTTGCACATTGCCCTCGACGGCATCCATTTTGTGGACCTGCAGCGGGACATCGGATGGCAGGACCCGGTCGTTCGTCTGTTGGGTGATTCGGGCTAGAAGTCGTGTTAAAACGCCCGCGGTTGAAGGCCCCTTGTAGGCGACGGCCGAGCCACAAATTACGCAGATGACGCAGATTCTTGGCTGCCCTTGGTGAAAATGGCGACCTCGGTGGCTCGGAATAGGCTGATGAACCAGATGGACCGGATGAAAACGGATACCACGCGACAGAATACCTGCTTGGCCAAGTCCTGGGGCGATTCCGACGTTGCCCCGACGGCGGCGTCCTGTTCCACGACCAATCGCTAGGAACCCATTCCGGCATCCAATACCGCCTGTGCTTCTGCCCGGCGTGCGCCGTACGCAAGCGGCATGTCATTGCATGTGACTATGGGCACCTATACGTCGCAACATGTAGGTCCATGGCGCGGACCGCGGGCAGGCCCGTCATCTGCGAAATCTGCGAAGGACCTGCAATGGGCGGCATCTGTGTTCCGCCGTGGCTCGCAGCTGCGCCCCTTCGGCGTTTTCCCCTCATGGCAAGACCCCGGGCAGGCCTATGAACCCAATCGGTGCCGATGAACCAAATCTCGGCGTGCGCGGGTCGAATTGGGTTCATCCCGGCCATTGGGTTCATCGTCCCCGCCCAAGCCGGCCATTGGAACGACTCGTGCCGTGAATCCTCGCGCCGGCGCTTGGCGCCCTTCCAATCTTGCCATTCCCCCCAGGCGTACGCGCCGCGCCGTCGGCGGACGTCGGGAATCGGCCTCCAGCCAACTTCAAGCACGTTCCCGTGCATTTCCATGAATTCCCTTGCCGCATCAACCGTCTTCACCTGCGACATCTGCGAAGCACGGGAAAGCCTGTGACATCTGTGTTTGCCCCCGCAAGGCCCCGCAGAAAACCACCACCGCAGAAGGCGTTGTGGACGCGTCTAGAGATGCGCGTTTTCACGCCGCGCCAGCGCCCGCCGCCGCAAGACAAACGCCAAGGAGGCCGCGGCAAGCACGACGAACAAGCCTGCTGCGCCAAACAGAACCGTCGGCAGCGACGAACTTACCCATGGTGGCGAGGACAGGTCTTTGTACAGCGCCGGCTGGGCGTACGCCACCATCGTCGTATCCGGGGCAAACTGGTCGGCAAGGACCTTCTGCACCTTGTGTTCGCAACGCCGCAGGCCGCCGCCGCTGTACTTGTCGGCCGTGACGTTGTCGAGGGTTGCCCCCGTGGCAAGCAGTTGCAGCGTCGAGCCAACTGGGCAGCGTATGTCGGCTTGCACTTGCGTCCATTCGCTTGCCAGAAAATGCAATGTGCCCGGCGCCGCGTCGTAGCTCATCGAACTTGAGGCTTGCGCCGCCTGGTCGGCGGCGGTGAAGGCGGCGTTGCAGTCGGCAAGCTGGGAATGGCACAGCCCAAGGTTGTGGCCGATCTCGTGCAGAATTGTGCTGGCCAGCGCCTGCTGGTCGATGACGACGAGAATCGTTGCGAGTTGCAACATGGAGCCGTCGTTAAGCGTCAGAAGCGGCGGTGTCAGGAACCAGCGTGGCGTCCAGGTGTAGGTTCCGTAGGACTGCGGCACGACGATTTGGCCGGTCGTGGCCCAGAAGGCCGGTTCGGCGCGGCCGGCCATGATGATTTCCTCATCGGCCGGATAGAGGTCAAAGGAGGCGTGCGTACCATCGGCGCGGGTACCAGCGAAGGAGTGCTTGACGAAACCGCCGTAGTCGACGGCCGAAAGCAGGCTCATGAACCCGTCGGCGACGCCGGAAAAGAGCGGACCTTCCGCCGGCTGCAGGACGGCCGGGATGAGGACAATCGTGGTGACGTAGGGGTTGCCCACGTGGCGGCCCTGCTTGATGATGTCCTGGTAGGTCGGGTCCTGCCACGCCAAGAGAACGTCGACCGCCGGTTCTGGGTCCAGCCGGACGCGTGTTTCCTGGAATTGCATCGCGATGTTACCCTCCCGCTCCATCGTGTCACGCACAGCTTGGTACGCCGTCGTGAATGCCATCGCTCCGACGCGGCCGCCCGAAACAGGCCCCTCGACCCGGATGAATTCCACCAAGAGGTCTTTGCGGCCTGGCAGGGGGGTGAAGCCGCCCCAATCCAGAACGCCGGAACTCGTTTCCCAGCCGTCGGGAATCGCGTCGCCGTCCGCGTCGTCGGTAAACGCTTGGCCTGCCTGTTCGAAGTTGTAGGTCACAAGATCGGATAGGCCGGAATCAAAGGTGTCCGAATCGAGGGCACTAAACCGGCTCGCGGCTTCTGCTCCGTCAGCAACGCCGTCGCCGTCGCAATCCCTGCGCACGACACAGGAACGGTTGCGTTCGGCGCCATCCAAGACGCCGTCGCCGTCGGTGTCCGATTGGCATCGTTCAGATGCCTGCTCGAGCCCGTCGTTGCGTTGGTCCGCGTCATCATCTGGATCGACCATGGCAAAACTGCCGTCGGCGTCGCAGTCGATGTCGGGAGTGCAGGCCGAGCGCGCCACATCGGACGCAAACGGAGGGTCCAGCTCGCAGGACAGTTCCGTCACATCGCCGAGGCCATCGGCATCCGAATCGGTTTGCCGCGGGTCGGAGCCCCAAGCAAGTTCCAGGTCGTCTGGAATCGCGTCGCCATCGGTGTCGACGGTGGTGGGCGACAGGCCCAGGCGTGTTTCAATGCCGTCGCCGAGGTGGTCGCCGTCGGAATCCGGCTGGCGCGGATCGGTAAGGAGGACCAACTCGTCTCCATCGAACAGACCATCCTGGTCCGAATCGGCCTGCCACGCGCTCGTTCCAAGCTGCAATTCCCGCCAAGACGACAAGCCGTCGCGGTCGAGGTCGAGCAGCAGCCAGGCCCCGCCAACGAGGAGGAGGCCTACAGAAAGCACGACGGCGGTGGCAACAAGCGGCCGGATGTGTCTCGGCCGCCGCGGGGCAGGTGCCGCCGGGATGTCGCTGGACTGAGGCTGCTCACCAGGAAACTCGCCCGCGAAAGCGACGGGGGCGGCCTCCCAGTCGGCTTCGGGCGGCGCCGATTCGAACGGCACGTCGCCCGGCTCGGCGGGCGCCGTTTCGCCGGCGATGGCGGTGCGAGCCTGTTCTCGCCAGGCCTGTGCCACGCCGATGGACACGCCCGCCGCTGCGGCCACATCGCCAAGCGGCGCGGTCCATAACGCTCCGACCGTCGCAATTCCTGCCTCGCGCAGCCGCGCTTCGCGCACGGGCCCGATGCCCGGCAGAGCGCGGACGGTTCCGGCTGCGGCCATCTGGCAATCGACGCATAGCGCGTCGCCCAGGCTGACGGCGACCCCGCAGGCGTGGCATGCCTCCATGCCCCCGGGTGTGCGCGTGGCCGCTAAAGAGTTGTCAAGCGGGCGCCAGCCGGAGGTTGCGCTGGCCGTGTCGCTCCGCAACGGTGAAACGCCGCAAAGGGTGTGGACTGGCGGCCATGCCCTTGCCGAACGTTTCCGCGGGGCAAACGCAAGAGCGTGCCGAGGCGACTCCGGCCGGCGACGGCCTGCGCCGCGAACTCAACCTCTTCGGCGCGGTGTCGATGATTGTCGGCATCGTGATTGGATCGGGTATTTTCCTTGGCGTGAACAACGTGGCCTCCGGGGCCGGCGCGCCGTGGCTTATCGCCTTGGCTTGGCTGCTTGGCGGGGCAGTTACCCTGATGGGCGCGCTCACCTACGCTGAACTCGGGGTCATGTACCCCCGCGCCGGCGGCGCCTACGTCTTCATCCGAGAAAGTTTGGGCCAGATGCCGGCGTTCCTCTTGGGGTGGACAGCGTTCACGGTGAACCTGGCCGGGTCGGCTGCGGCGCTCGCAGTCATCTTCGCGACGCAGTTGAACGCGCTCAAACCGGACAACTTCAACCAGACCATCTTCTTTGGCAACGGCTGCGCTGGCGACACGGAATGCCTGACGGCTTCGGGCTTCAACTTCGCCTTCGGGTCGGTCAAACTCACGGCCGTCTGCCTCATCTTGTTCGTGGCGACGCTCAACTGGTTCGGCTTGCGGCTCGGCGCGTCCGTCCAAAAGTCGTTCACGGTCCTCAAGGGCTCGCTCATGGTTTTCCTGGCATTGGCGGCCCTGCTCTACGCCGGGCCAAGCCTTACTGCCGGCGTGGGTTTCTTCGAGAACGCAGCCCGGTCGGGAGCCGACACGGCGACCGGCTTCAGTTTCGCCGCGTTCCTCGGCGTCGCGATGGTGCAGGTGTTCTTCGCCTACGATGGGTGGACCAACGTTGTGACCGTTGGTTCGGAAATCAAGAACCCCGCCCGCAACCTCCCCCGAGCCATGTTCATCGGGGTCCTGGGCGTCACCGTCCTCTATTCCCTCGTTTCCTTCGGCTACCTGCATGTGCTCGGGTTCGAGGGCTTTGCCGGCTCAGAGCAGACGGTGGCCAGCGACGCGGCCCGCGTCATCTACGGCAACGGCGGGGCAAGCCTTGTGGCGGCCGTGATTTTGGTCTCCGTCTTCGGCAGCCTGAACGGCATCACCATCGCCGGCCCGCGTTTCTATTACGCCATGGCACGCGACGGTTTGTTCCCAAAAATCTTCGGACAGGTGAACAAGCACCGCGTGCCAGGCCATTCGATTTGGGTGCAGGCGGCGCTCGCAATCATTTTCTTGCTCTTTTTCAATTTCAACCAACTCATCGGCAACGTCGTCTTCGTCTCGTTCTTTTTCTACGCACTTGCAGCCGTGAGCCTCTTGGTTCTGCGCCGGCGCCGCCCCGACCTGCCGCGGCCGTACAAGGTTCCCGGTTACCCGTTCGTTCCCATCCTGTACATCGCTGCCACCGTACTCTTTGCGAGTTACCAACTATGGCGTGCTGTGACTGACTTCGAGAACTCGGGGTACCTCATCGCCGGCCTGCTGATCGTTGCAGCCGGCATCCCTCTGTTTTACTACTTCCGTCACCGTTACGGTGGCGTCTCGCCCGTGCTTCAGGATTAAGGCCGCACGTCGTCGGCTGGCGTCGCAAGCCGCTTTGCCGGAATCTGGGCGGCAAGGAACTTTGCCATGACGGAATATTCCCAAGGCGAAACCTCGCCCGCTTTGCGGCTACCGATGTTGGCGGTTTGCATCATGAGTCCAATCGTCTCGGTTGACACACCATGCAGCGCAGCCAAGGGCGCGAGGGTCGTACGCAGGCGGTGAACTTTCACCGACCAAGCGGCGTCTAGGATTGAATCCAAGACGGCCACATCAAGGGCGGAGTCCATAGGTTTTGGAACGACTTGGACAACGCAAGTCTCGACATCTGGAGGGGGCTCGAAATCGCTGCGCCGTAGCGGGAACAGGACGGTGCACTTAGCCCGCAGACCAATCTGGACCGTGAGTTTGCCATATTCTGGCGACTTTGGTTTAGCCAGGAGCCGCTCGGCCAATTCCACCGGCATGACGAGGACGGCCCGGCCGAAGCCGTGGTCAAGCAGGCGTCGCAACAGCCCAGGAAGGATGCGGAAGGGCGGATTCGAGACGACGGCGTGCAGCGGCGACGGCAAGCGAACCTTGAGTGCGTCGCCCGCAACCGTCGTCATGCCAGGAAGGTCCAATGATGCAAGGAAATCGGCAAGCCCTGGGTCGTAGTCGATGGCCACAACGCGCCCGCCCGGAGCGACGGCCGCAGCAAGGTGGCGGGCAATCGAGCCCGTCCCGGAGCCGGCATCCAGCACGGTTTCGCCGGGGCGCAAAGCTGCGGCCTCCACAATGCGTGCAACGGCCTTGCCCCGCGTCGACAAATAGTGGGCGCCGCGCTGGCGCGTGCCGGGGGCCGTGTGCGGGGGCACAAGCCCGGGCAGGCAGCCGAAGACCTAAACCCCCTCCTCGCCGTGGCAGCGTCGTGGCCACCGCCAAGGCGCAGGACCCGCTGCAACTTGCGCTCGCGCTGGCGGACGCCGCGACAGCCGCGTGGGCGCGCATTGCGGATCGCAGCGACCGGCACGACAAAATCGGGCTGGGAGCCGGCGGCAACCTCACCTCAAAGGCCGATGACGAACTCGAGAAGGCGATTCTGGCCAAGGCCGCCGAGTTGCGGCTAACCGTCTTGTCGGAGGAAGCTGGCCTCGTGGACCACGGTTCCCGGTTGATTGCCGTCGTGGATCCACTCGACGGGTCACGCAACGCCGGTCGCGGCATTCCGTTCCATTGCACGAGCATCGGCATCGGCGAGGTGGGCGCCGGCCTCAAGTCGCTCGTGGCGGGCGTCGTTCGCAACCTCGTCACGCTGGACACCTACACGGCCGTCAAAGGCCAAGGCTCCTGGGCGAACGGCAAGCCCGTCGCGCAGACGCCATTTCGCCGCGACGAAGTCATGGTGGGCATCATCGCCGACTACTCGGATACCGAGATTGCCGAGGCGCATGCAAGCCGCGACCACCACATCCGTGACCTCGGCTCCGCGGCACTTGAGATGTGCCTCGTCGGCACGGGGGCGATGGATGCCTTCATCGTGCGCAAGCCGTGGCTGCGCGTCGTGGATATCGCCGCCGCGACCCTGTTCGTGCGCGAGGCGGGCGGGTCCGTGCACGACCCGCTTACCGGCCTCGACCTTGACACGCCTTTCGACATGTCGGCCCGCACGGGTGTGCGAGCGGCGCATAGCCCGGAAGCGCGTCAGGCCGTCACCGGCACGCGACTTCCGGTGCGCACTCCGGCAGGGCAAATGACCGGCCCGCTTGCGGCTGCAGACGAAGGCGTGCTGACCTGGGCTCTCGTAGGGAAGGCCGGCATCGCGCACATCCGCAAGGAGGCGCTTTGGCTGCGCGACCACTTGCGCAAACGCGGCCAGACGGTCCTTGTGGAGCGTGACCTGGCTTTGGCGCTGGACGATGCGCCGCATTCGTTTGAGGAACTCGACCGCGAAGCCGACATTTTCCTCACCGTTGGGGGAGACGGCACAATCCTGCTCGCGCTGTCGAACACCGACAAGCCCATCTTCGGCGTCAACGCGGGCGCAATCGGTTTCATGGCGGAAGTCGAGCCGCCCCAGGCCGCCCAAGCGCTTGACCAAGTCATCCGCGGCGACTACCGCATCGAAGAACGCGACAAGCTCTCCGCATGGCTGGATGGAAAAAAGCTGCCCGACGCCACGAATGAAGTGACGCTACAGACGAGCCGTATTGCCAAGCTCATCCGCTTCCGCATCACAGTCGCAGGCGAAGTCCTCGATACCCTTCGCGGCGACGGCATCATCGTCTCGACGGCGACTGGTTCGACCGGCTACGCCATGTCTGTCGGCGGCCCCCTCGTCCATCCGCTTGTCCACGGCACCGTCCTTGCACCCATCGCGCCCTTCCGCCTTTCGGCACGGCCGTGGGTCGTACCTGCCGACGCCGTCGTGGAGGTCCTCATGATGGACCGCGATTCCGCCCAGGGCGAGCAGCAGGCGCGCGTCGTCGTCGACGGCCAGCACGGCTTTGACATTGCTCCGGGGACAACGGTGCGCATAGCGCCGTCGCCGCGCAAGGCCCGCTTCATTCGCCTCGGCTCGGGCTTCTACGAACGCGTGCGCACCAAACTGACGCGGTGACGCATGGGCCTCTTCGGACGCAAGCCGAAACTACGCGAGCGCACCATCCGCGCGGACTACCGCCTTCGGCCTGAAGCCGAATGGACGGACGACGAGTTCGACCACTGGATGAGCGGACTCAGCGAAGATGAGTATTGGGCCTACTGGGAGGATTGGAGCCGAGAGACGGCGCCCCATCCGAAAGTGAAGGCCGTGAAGCGCTCCGTGCTGCAGATGGCGGCGGAATGCGCCAAAGCAAGTTTCCCCCAGGAATTCGGCTGCATGCTACGGCTCAAGGACGGCACGATTACGGAACTCATTTTGCTGCCAGGCACCATCCAAGGCGACAGCCACGCCATCTTCCAAATGCACATGCTCCCCGTGGACCGCACCATCAACGGGACTCTCCACAGCCACCCGGACCCTCACCCGTACCCGAGCGACGATGACTTTGCCCTCTTCGAGAAATACGGCACAATCCACATCATCTACGGCCAACCCTACGGCCCCGACGACTGGCGCTGCTACGACCACACGGGCACGCCGACGCATTTGGACGTGGTGGACTAGGGGGGAAACAGACGCGGGAAGTTGGAGCGCGGCCGCGCGGGATGAACCACAAATTGCGCGATGGCGGGGCCGCCGGGGGCCGCCGACGCCGCGCCCTACCGGTCAACCGATGAAACCGATTGAACCGATACCGACGCCCACTTGCTACGCCCCGCCTCAAGCAGGCGAGCCACAACGCCCACCCGCCCGACAATCAACAGATGAAGCAGATGTAACAGATGACCGCGGGCCGCATCGGTTTCATCGGTTGATGGGCCGGCGGGGCGGTTAGGGCCGCGGCTGTTCGCGAAGCCATGCTTGGGCCACCGGGAGGCCGCCAACGTGCCGCTCGACCAACCGACAAAGCCGTCAAACGAGGAAAAGGTCGGACGGCGTCCTCCCGGCGGCCCACGCAACCTCGCGGCGCTTTGCGCACGCGTCGCCTGCTACCGCCACG
>CAZVJB010000023.1:0-39681 GCA_964627625.1 uncultured Halobacteriales archaeon | reverse complement strand
TGACCCGCCTCATCCTTGGAGCCTAAAGCGTCGCCACGGCGGCCCTGGCAGGCGTCGCTCACTGCATGGCGCATTGACCGCCGCCCTTCCGGTTGCCTGCACTAGCACGATTGCCGGCAACGGCCGCTTCAGGCAACGCGCCATGGGCGCCGTCCGGCTAGACAGGACAAACCTGACACTCGTTCGGCCTGCAAGCTACTTCACGACCCATTCGACCTTGCGCAGGTGAACGCCTGCCGCGTCGGTCGTGACGGCTAGGTAATCGCCCGCCTTTGCCTTCAGATACGACATCGCTTCTGGGGGCAGGATGATTCTGTTCTGAGTGTCAATCAGCCTCGGCTTCAGGGAGGAATCCGTCCTCTTAGGCATAATCCGGGGATGCCTTGTCGCGTATGAACCTGCTCAGAGGAACGCCTAAATGTAGGTTCTCCTTTATGTGACATGCGGTCCAAAGTGAATGCCATTTCCCGTCTCTCTCGAAGGCCGCTATGAAGAATCCCGGTGGGCCGCCTCCCCATCCATGGGTCGTCCTGATTGTCGATGATGAGCCAGACGTGCTGGACACTTTGAAGGACCTCGTCGAGCAATCCCTCCCGGGCACCCAGGTCCTCACCGCCTCCAATGGGCGTGAGGGCCTTGAGATTCTTGATGCGGAACGCGTGGACCTCGTCATGTCCGATTTCAGGATGCCCGGCATGGACGGCCTCGAGTTTCTGTTTCAAGCTCGCCGCATGCGCCCCCAAGTGCCCCGCATCATGATTACGGCCTTCGGCGACAACGACCTGGCCCAACGCGCCGTCCTGGAGGCGGTCGTGGATGAGTTCCTCGCCAAGAAAATGAGTCCCGGCGACTTGGCCGGCAAGATTGAAGCCCTCCTGCGCTACGACCCGGCGTCCCGGCGAGGCGCTTCGGGTGGCAACAACGGTGCCGTCAACACGCCGCAGGAGTTCGTGTGGCGGGAGATCTTCAGCCAACCATTCGCCGGGTCAAGGAACTTCACTTGGAAGACGGACGGTGAATACGGCGCCCAAATCGGGTGGGTCCTCACTCCCGCCCCGGGCACCCATGGCGGCGTCACCCTGAACATTCGGAATAGTGGGTCAGGCGAAAAACATCAGCACCTCCTCGGCGACAAAGGTAAGCCCGCATCCACCCAACTCGGGCCGCCAGGCACCTGGAAGCTCGGCTTCGAGGTCGCCAACGGCTACCAAGGCGGCATTGAGGTCACGCTGACGAGCATCTAATGCCGCTCAACCTCGCCGTGGATTGGGTTGCCGGGGGCTTGGGTGTTTCAGTCAATACAACAGCCCAGGCCCGGCTTCTTTGACGACCAAGAGAGGCTCGAAGATGGCAAACACGCGCCGACAAGCCTTCACGGGCTGCGCCCGGTGGCTTCGCCGTTCTCCTCCATATGGGGCTTTCGCGGGTCTTCGTATGGGCGGGCAAATCCAGGGCCTTTGATTTCTTCGGTTGCCCGCTCGCGGCGGCCGGCCCGCTACAGCATCCGCAGGGGAGCATCGTCGCGTCCGGGACCCGGCTTCATATAGAATCCTCCCGTCGCGCACAGCAATGGCAAGACCCGCCCCGGCAACCGTGGAAGAAGTCGTGGCGCTACTCCCCGACGTCGACCCGGAGCAGGTCAAGAAGGTCCTAGCCCTCGGCAAGAAGGCCTGGCCGTACTCATTTTCCGCCGAAACCGACCTCGCCAAGTTGCGCGCCAAGATCGAGGTGGCGTACCAACCGGGCGAGAAAGGCAACGCGGCAAAGAAACGGCACAAGGTGGCAGGTCGGCTGCGGGCCAAGCGCGGCTCCGGCGGCATAGCCTTCCTGGACATTGAGGGCCAGTCAGGAAAGATCCAGGCTATTCTCGACAAATCCGAGATGGGCGACGCGGCCTTCGACGAAACCATGCACCTGCTGAATGAAGGCGACTTCGTCGGCGTCAAAGGATACCCTATGCGCTCCAAGCGCGGCGAACCCTCCATCGGGGTCGAAAAGGTCGTGCTCCTTGCCAAGGCGCTGGTTCCATTTGCCGATCTGGGAAAATCCGACAACCCGGAATTGCGCTTCGGCCGCCCCTACCTGAACCTCATGCAGGGGCCGAAGGAGCGCGCCGTCTTCCTCAACCGGGCCCGCATCACGTCGTCGCTCCGTGCGACCCTGGAGAAGGAGGCCTTCGTGGAGGCCGCTATCCCCGTCCTCGAGAAAGTGTATGGCGGCGCAAACGCGAAGCCCTTCGTGACCCATTCCAACGCCAAGAACGCCGCCATGTTCCTGCGCATCAGCCATGAACTTGCGCTGAAGAAACTCCTGGTCGGAGGCCTCGAGCGCGTCTACCACATCGGCCCGGCGTTTCGCAACGAGGACATCGACACAACCCACAATCCAGAATTCACGCTGCTGGAGTGCTACGCGGCCTACTGGGACTACCACGACATGATGCGGCTTACCGAAAAGCTCGTGCGCAAAGCCGCCGCAGCGGTCCACGGCGAGCTCGTGGTGCCCCGCGAAGGCGCCGAAACTCTCGACTTCTCCAAGCCGTTTGCCGTCGTGACCATGAAGGACGCAATCCGTGCGCACGGCGGCCCCGACCCGGACAAAGCGACAGACGACGAGATTCAGCAGGTTCTCGCGTCGCACCATGTCGTGATTCGCGGCGGCTACAACCGCGGACTTGCCATCGCCAAATTGTTCGAGGTCTTTGCCGAAGCCAAACTCATCCAGCCGACTTTCGTGATTGACCACCCGCGCGAGACAACGCCCCTTTGCAAAGCGCACCGCAAGGACCCGGCCCTCGTTGAGCGCTTCGAATTGTTCATCAACGGACGGGAGCACGCAAACTCCTACTCGGAACTCAACGACCCGTACCTTCAGGCCAAGCAGTTTGCCGAGCAGGAAGCGCGGCGCGCCGGCGGCGACGACGAAGCGCAACCGACTGACACGGATTTCATCCAGGCCCTGAAACACGGCATGCCTCCGGCCGGCGGCCTCGGCGTCGGCGTCGACCGCCTCGTCATGACCATTCTCGGCATCGACTCCATCAAGCAGGTCCTGCCCTTCCCCCAGGTGAAGTAGAGCGCCATGTGGGACTTCTTTGGCGACGTGCTGGGCTGGGGGACCCAATTCATGGCCGATTACGGGCTGTGGGCCATCTTCATCCTGATGTTCCTCGAGACCGCCCTCATCCTGCACGGCGTCCCGACGGAGTTCATCATGACCCTCGGCGCGCTGCAGGTCATGCACTCCCCGGCCGACCTGGCCATGGTAGTCCTAGTCGGCACCGCGGGCGCCACTCTTGGTTCGCAGACCGTCTACTGGGCGGCCTACTACGGCGGGCGGCCCTTCATCCTGCGCTACCCGCGAGTCTTCCGCATGACCGAGGCCCGACTGGACCGCCTCGACCGCCGCTTCGAGACGCGCTCCGGCGCCGCCCTCGTCTTCGCCTGCCGCCTCGTTCCGTTCCTGCGCGGCTTTGTCAGCATCCCGGCCGGCCTGGCACGCATGAACGGCTGGCTGTACTTCACGCTCTCCACCGTTGGCGCGCTCTGCTTCAATATCGCGCTAGCCGGAACGACCTACCTCACAAATCGCGTCCCCGCAAGCCCGCCGGCGCGCTTCTACACCGCCGCTAGCGCCTTCGTCGGTGAACATGCCGTTTGGTTCGCCATCGTCCTTACCGTCCTCTTGTTGGTCGCCATCCTGGCCTGGCGCCAGCGAGCCCACGTCCAGCGCCACTACCGCTTGCACATGCCCCGCGGCACGAGCGGCTTCCTGGTCGTCGCCCTGCTCGTCGGCCTCGGGCTGAGCGCCATCCTTGTCGCCATCCCCGCCGCCTACAAGGGGTTGCGAACCTCCGGTACCCCCGCAATCGGCCCCGCCCTCGTCCTTCTTGCCCTTCTCGCAACGGCCGCGGTCCTTGCGGCGTGCCGGCATGGCACCGCGTCGCTCTTCGCCCGCATCGGCCCGCGGCCCAAATCCGACAGCCGCAAGGAAACCGACGACGAATCTCCCCGCGAGCCAACGTAGCAAGGGGCCACCCCTTTTATGGTCCGCCCCAGTCGCACGGCTTGCTCTGCTGGCGGAGGCCTCTTCGGAGACTTCTACACCAAAGAGAATCCACTAGGGCCTATAGTGTAGCTTGGATAGCACAGAAGCCTCCGGAGCTTCAGACTCGAGTTCGAATCTCGATGGGCCCGTGCGGAACGATGCGCAGCATGTCCGCCACGGCGCATCGAGTTCGCCGATGGCCGCCCTGCGGCCGAGGTATCCCCGAGCGGCGCAGCCGCTTGGGGTCGAATCTCGATGGGCCCGTGCGGAACGATGCGCAGCAAGTCCGCCACGGCGCATCGAGTTCGCCGATGGCCGCCCTGCGGCCGAGGTATCCCCGAGCGGCGCAGCCGCTTGGGGTCGAATCTCGATGGGCCCGCTGCCAAGCGCCGCCGCTGCCGCGCGCCACGGCCGGGACCATCGGGATTCCCGAGGCGGCAGGACGGTCGATGCCGAACCCGGAACGAATGGTCAAAGGCTGGGCAGGGCTTCCTGCCGCCATGCATGTCGCGTTTCGCGCCGTGGTGCTTGCCGGCCTCCTCCTCTTGGCTCTTGCGTCGGCGGGCTGCAACGGGAATTCATCCGTAGACCAGGTCCGTACGGAAACGAAGGTTGTGACGTCGACCACGACCACGACCGCGACGACGACGGTCACGGCCGACGCGCACGAGCCGCAAGTTCCGGCACCGACGTGCGATGCTACTGTCGCCAGTGACGAGAAGACCTTGTGGACCTACGCGTACAATGAGACCTGGTCCGCCCCGAGCGGTGGTGCGATGGGCTTCCGCCAAGCGTCTGTCCCCGTGGCGCCGCGCAACGTCTGGTTGCCCATCGACAAGGCGCAATGGATCTGGAACCAGGAAAGCCCCGGTGATGACCCGACGACCGTCCTGCCCGTCATGTTTGAACGCACTTTCATTGCCTGTCAGCAGGCTCCTGCTGGTTCCGCAACCCTTGCCGTCACTGCCGACAACACGTACATTGTCTTCGTGAACGGCCGCTTCGTCGGCGTCTGCGGCTCTGGCACCTACCAAGCGAGTGCGACATCAATCGAGGACGAATCCGGCTGCTACACTACCGTGCACACCTATCAATTGCCGCCTCTTGAGGCAGGCGTCAACCAGGTCGTGGCCTACGTGTGGAACCAAAACAGTCGCGGCCACTTCCAGTTCCAACTCGACTACTGAGCGGCCGCTCGTTGTGCGGGCTCTCCGGCGGCCGACGGATTCTTCCCTGCGGCGGGCTTGACTGTCCATGGGCACCTCCATGCGCAAGAAAGCACTCCCGTCCGCCCAACCCGCAGCCCCGCCACCCGATTTCAAGGCCATGGCGAAGGAACTCGAGGCTTCGCTTGCCCAAGTTGGCCGAGACCTCAAGGTTGCTTTTGAGAAGGCCGCCGAGGAAACACGCTACGAACTCGACAAAGGTCTTGCAAAGGCCGCGGCGGACAACCCGGAACTCTACGCCGAGATACGCCGCACAATGCGCCAAGCGAAGAAAACCATGGAGAAGACTGCGGCGGCGCTTGGGCTCAAGGACCTCTAGACGCGCGAAAACGTTCGACGAGGTAGTAGGCGATGGTGACGGTAGCGAGAATGACGACGGGGCCCAGAAGTAGAGCTAGCCCGATTGCCTGACGCCCGCCGTCGGGGAACGAGACCAGTGCGGCGCCCACAATCATGACCGCGATAAACGCAAGCCACAGCAGCGGGTAGCGCAGCCGACGTTCCCTCGACATGCGGTAGCGACGCAGCATCGACGTTAGAGCCATTCGGATGAGCGATAGCATGTTTACTTACCTCTGGCCAAGGTGGATGGATGCTTCGGGCCGGCCATGGCCGGCCACGGCCGGGGAAGCACGTCTCCGCCCCTCCATGGCCGGCCCGCCGCCGCCCGTCACCGCTCGCCCCCCCTTCCCCGTGCGGCCCAAGAAACCCTGAAAACCCCTAGCAAACCAACGCCGATCAAGCCTTTCCGGTGCGTTGCCTAGCCTTTTCTTCGGGGGCTTCGTCCCCGGCCTAATGCCCAACTTTGCCGTCGACCTTGCCCCGTGGCTGCACTGCGCCTTCGACAAGCCGTGGCTGGAGAAGAATGTGGCATGGAAGGACTTCGGGAACGGTTCGCGCATGGGGCGCCTTGGTCGCGACGGTAACGTGGGCCTCGTCGTTTACCACATCATGGACGGCGCGCCGGACTCGGTCTTCGGTGCGCACACCCACGTCGGCGGCGAAATGTACCTGGTACTTGAGGGTGAGACGTACGACGATGCGGGCACGTATCCCGCCGGGACAATTGTTTGGATGAAGCCGGGCTCGCGGCACGCGCCTAAGACGCGCGGGGATACCTGGATCCTTGTTTTGTGGCCGGACGGCGTGAAAGCATGACGGTCCACGATGAGAGTGTTGCGGCGACGAATCGTGACATTCGGGCGTTTCTTGGGCGGAGTCGGCCGAGTCTGCCGCCGGCCATGCGGCTTGCCATGTGGATTGGCATTGCGATGGTCGCGGCCTATGCGGCGCTTCTTGTCTTGTTCTATTTTACGAACAAGGCTCTGTATTACGATGCATTTCAGCTCTACGGCCTGACCCTCGTTGCGGGTCGGGAGGCGGCCATGCTTGCCGCCTACACGCCGCCGACCCCGGTCCCCTTGGCGTGGATGCTTGTGCTTGGCCCGCTTACGGATCTTGCACATTTCTTCTTCGCGCTCGTCTTTGTCTGGTATTTGTTTGCCGTGCTTGCGCGCGTGCCGGGGCCAGACCGTTTCTTGGGCGGTCTTGAGAAGACGGCCCTGCGGCAACGCAAATGGACGCGCCGCTGGGGCCTTGCGGGTCTCGCGTTGTTCTATTGGCTTCCGGGGTTTGGAACGGGAGCGTTTGCCATCTGCGCGATTGGCGTCATGGCCCGCATTCCGTTGACCCGGCTCATCCCCGTGCTTGGAGCTTCGGCACTCTTTGTGAGCCTGTCGTGGGCCCTGATTCTTGGCGGGGTCGCCCAATTCATTCCGACGGAAGGGTGGTGGACCAACATCCCGTTTGCCGTCATCGCCGTTGTCATGATTTTGGCCCTGTACTCGACGATTGGGCAGTGGCGGACCTCGCATCAGTTGCTTCTGGGTTGGCCGGTGCCAGATCGTCTGTGGAACGCGTCTCTTGCGGGGCTCGGGATGCAGCGGCGTGGCGATTGCTTGGAGATTGACGCTCGCGTTCTTGGCGCCGCCGCCAACATTCCGTGGCAGCGCACACGCCGCATCCGAAGCATGGCCGAACTCCTGCTGATGCCAGGAATGGACTTGGAGAATGCGAAGCGCCTGGAAAAGCGCGGTGTCACCGGCATTGAAGCCATCGCGCAGTTACCGACGGCGAGCCTCATCGGGGCGGTCGAGGACGCTGACCCGGAAGGCCGCATCGACGGTCCGAAGATGGTGCCAACGTGGCAGGACGAGGCCCGTCTCATGGAGAAAGCGGCTGGCGAAGCGTGGCGTGGGCCGGCGCGGGACTAGAGTTCCTTCGGCAGCGGCCTGAGGCTTCTTCCCGTTCCCGGCGCGGCCACGAGGTCGCCGTCATCAACCACGGGTTTGCCGGCCAGGAACGTATGTGTGGGGAAAATGGCGTTCATGCCATCGAAGGGGGACCAGTTGCATTTGGAGTGCAATTTGCCTTCGTCGATTTTGGACACGGCCTTCATGTCGTAGACGGCGAAGTCGGCTCGCATGCCGGGGTCGAGGGCACCCCGGTCGGTTGCGCCGATTAGCGCGGCCGGATTCTTCGTTGCAGCGTCGACCACGATACTGAGGTCGACCTTGCCGGATTTGGCGGCGGCAAGCATGAGGGGAATCATGGTCTCGACGCCGGGGACGCCACTCGGGGCCGCGTGGAAGTTGTCTTCCTTCTCCACCGAGGTGTGTGGCGCGTGGTCGGATTCTAGGATTGGAATCTTGCCTTTTGCAAAGAGGTCGAAGATGGCCTTGCGCACGACAGGGCTGCGTAGGGGCGGATTCATTTTGCCATACGCGTGCGTCAGGGACGACCCGGTGTCAAGCAGGAGATGGTGCGGGCAGACGCCCATGGAGAATTTCGCGGTCGAGGCCGCCTGAATGGCGTCCGGGCTTGCGATGTGCGCGATATGGACGGGCGGCGGGCGCTTGAGTCCGGCCATCGCCTTCATGGCATCGTAAATGGCTTCGACTTCAGATAACGGCGGACGCAATGTGTCGTGGTCCTCCATGCCAGATTCGGTGCGGCGCAGGGCATTGAGAACGCGGTTGGCTTCGGCATGGAGGACGACGGGCCGGCCCGCTTGACCGGCGGCGGCAAGGATTTCCTGGAACTTGGCGGTGTCCTCGAGTAAAAGATCGCCCGTCGTGGCCCCCAGGTATGTCTTCACCCCGACGGCGTACTTCAGCATCTCCGGCAGGTCGCCTGTGTACCATGAACCGCCGGCCCAGGCACCATAGTCAATCACGCTTTTTTGGGCCATGAGCGCTAGTTTTTCGCGCAGGGCTCGAACCGAGATGGTGGCGGGAATGGTATTCGGCATGTCCGCGAAGGCCGTGACGCCGCCGAAGGCCGCAGACGTCGAGCCGGAGAGCAGGTCTTCCTTGTGCGTGTGGCCGGGGTCGCGGAAGTGGACGTGCAGGTCGATGCCGCCAGGAAGAATCGCCCGGTTGCCGAAGTCGATGTGGTTGGCAAGTTGAGTGGACTTGGCGACCCGCACGATTCGGCCCGTCGCGGTGTCGATGTGCAAAACCGCAGGCGTGAGTTTGCCGCGCTGGTAGATTTGGCCGGAGACGGACAGGTCGGCATCGGGGTCGGCGCGCGCGGGCTTGGCGGCCTTGGACGGCTTGACCTTGGCGGGTTTGACGTTTGCCTTGGCTTTGGCTGGCCGCTTGGGCTTCCTGGACTTCGCCTGAGCCTTTGGCGGGTTCTTGCTTTTTGGCCGCGGGGACTTCGGCTTGCTTGACTTGGATTTGGGTCGCGCCTTCTTGGCGGCGGGCGGCATCTAGACGAGCCCCCACACGTTGATTTCTCCGGACTCCACCAATTCCGATACAGAGTTCGCAAACGTGCCCATCCAGCGGCCGAGGACAAGGTAGTACCCGAGAAGCCCGCCGGCAAGGACGCCGTTGAATGCAAGGATGGGGCCGGCCACGGCAAGGTCGGCATGTTGGCCGCCGGCAAGTGCAAGGACCAGGAGGCCAACTTCGGCGCCCCAGACAATGGTGAGGAGTGCGGCGTACACGAATGGTAGGTTTCGGCCCGAACGGCCATGCACCTTGCGGAAGACCTCGGGGACTGTCTCGGCCGCCACGGCGTATCGCATCCATTGGGTCCACGTGCCGCGAATGGATTGCTCGTACCGCTGGATGCGGGCGCGGCCAGCCAGGATGCCGCCCAGCAGGCCCGCTAGAAGCGCGCCGGCATGGACCGCGGGTCCTTCCCAGCCCGGCAGCAAGACGTATGCCAGGCCGAAAAGGCCAAGGCCAAGGACGATGGCGACGACCACCTTGGTGCGGGCAGAACGCTGGTCCGCCGCCAGGATATTGAGGAAGTGGCTCGCCACTCCTGTTGGCACGAATTGAAGAGCGGTCGGCCTGTCTTGAATCGGCCGGTTTGACTCGGGGGACCTCGGCAGGCCCTCCAGCCGGTTTTCCCTTTGGATGAAGGCCCGGCTCTAGGTGGGGGGCGCTGGCGCAGCATAGGGGTGGCCTAACCAGCGGCCGAAGACCAGGAAGCCCGTATGCCCGAGTCCGTCAAAAGAGGGCCGCGACCCCCGTTCTTTGACTTCCCAGCCCCGTTCAATGAGTTCCAAGGCGCGGACCTGGATGAAGCCGGCGGCGCGCAGCGTGCGGACGGTCTCTTCCATCTGGGAAACTTGCGGAGTGTAGCACGCAATGGTAGCACCTGGTGCCAGTTGTGGCCTCACATGCCCGATAGCCATCCAGGGTTCCGGCAGATCAAGCAGCACACCCTTGAAAGGACCGACAACGCCGGCTGCCAGGCCGGCGGACAGATCCCCGATTGTCACGGTAAGCCGTTGGCCAAGTCCGGCGCGGCCGAGGTTGTCCGCGGCCCAATCGGCGAATTCCGGGCGCAATTCCTGCGCGACCACTTTGCCGGACGGGCCGACGGCCCAGCATAGAGAAACCGTCGCCGCGCCCGAGCCGATGCCGGATTCGAAGACGCGGTCGCCCGGGCCGATGCCGAGTTCGAAGACGATGCGGCTTGCGTCCTTCGGCGTGATGATTTGCGCTTTGCGGGCAATGGTCGATGCCAGGTCGGAGGCGGTGGGACGAAGGACGGCGACATCCTTTGCGCCGACCTTGAGAACCGTGCCGTAAGGCGTGCCAACAAGGCGGTCGGGGTCGAAGACGCCGAGGCCCTTGTGCTTGCGGGCCCCCTTGCCATCTGCATGGACGAGGTACGAGTAACCGGTGTCGGGTTCCAGCAGGATGAAGCGCTCGTCGGGGACGACGGCCCGCTCGCCGTGCACCGAGGCGGCAGGCAAGGCAATCACTTCCCGGGAGCCTTGGGTTGCAACGCGGCCTGGAGTTTGGCCTGCAAATCGGTCATCTGCTGCTTGATTTGGCTTTCCTGCTTCTGCATGCGGCCGAGGCGGACTTCGACGGTTTCAAGATCATCCTTGAGCCGGTCTGCGGCGACCTTCTTGGAGGCCTCCTTCACGAGAAGTGAGCCGACGCTGCGGTAAACTGGCGCATCGTCCGGGAGCGCCGTGAGAGCTTCGAGGGCTTGCTCGGATTCGGCCTTCATTGACTCGAACTGCGCGCGCTGCTGTGCCGCCATCTGATACTGCTGGTTCAACGCCTGCAGGTTCGCCAATTGTTGCTGGAGAGCGGGGGTCAGTTGCGGTTCGGCCATGGCGACGGCGAGGGGGAGCGGCTTCTAAGGGTTGGCCACGCTCGCCTACCCGCTTGCAAGCGGCGTTACGGCCTCATATAGCTATGCGCCCAGGATGTGCCGTGCAATGACAAGACGCTGAATTTCGCTCGTGCCCTCGAAGATCTCGAAGATTTTGATATCCCGCATGTAGCGCTCGACGTTGTAGTCCTTGGTGTAGCCGTTGCCGCCGTGGATCTGCACGCCATCGATTGTGGCCTTCATCGCCATCTCGCTGCAGAAGAGTTTGGCGCGGCTTGCGGCGTGCGTATACGGCTCGCCCTGGTCCTTCAGCCAGGCTGCTTTGAGGTAGAGGTTGCGGCCGGCTTCGATTGCGACGTCCATGTCCGCGAGCTTCCACTGGATTGCCTGGTTGCTGGCGATTGGTTTGCCGAATTGTTTGCGCTCCTTTGCGTACGCGACCGAGTCTTCGTACGCGGCGCGCGCAATCCCTGTAGAACCGGCGGCGGCCATGATGCGGCCCGTGTCAAGCGTCGCCATAGCAATCTTGAAACCTTCACCTTCAGCACCCAGGCGATTCTCGACGGGCACGCGCATGCCTTCGAAGAAAAGTTGGTTGGTGTAGCTCGCGTTGAGGCCGAGTTTCTTCTCGTTACGGCCCACGTTGAAGCCCTTTGTCTTGGTGTCGACGATGAAGGCCGAGACGCCGCGGGCATCCGTCGTCTTCGGGTCCGTGCGCGCAAAAAGAATACAGACGTCCGCAACGGCGCCGTTTGAAATGAAGATCTTCTGACCATCGATCACGTAGTCGTCGCCGTCGCGCCTGGCCGCGGTCTTGAGGCTGCCTGCGTCGCTGCCGGCTTCGGGCTCGGTCAAGGCGTAGCAGCCGAGGTACTCCCCTGAGGCGAGTTTCGGCAAGTAGCGCTGCTTCTGCTGTTCGGTGCCGAAGTTAAGGATTGGGCCGACGCTCAGGCTGGCGTTGGCCCCGAAGATGACACTGTGGCTTGCGCAGGCCCGCGCCAGTTCTTCGGCGACGAGGGCAAAGGAGACGTAGTCGGCGCCGGGGCCGCCGTACTGCTCAGGGACCGTGACGCCGAGGAGGCCGAGTTCGCCCATGCGCTTGGCCGTCGTCATGGGGAACGTGTGTTCTTTGTCGTGCTTGCCCGCCACGGGCATGATCTCGCGGGCCGCAAACTCCCGCACCATGTCGCGGATGGCGCGCTGGTTGTCGGTGAGCTCGAACCGCACGGATTGTCCAGGACGAAGTGGTTGATGAAGGCGGCGACGGCCTCATGATTCGGTGTCATCGGTGCAATCGGTGGTTTGGTCACCGGCGCGCCGGCCCAACCACCGATTCCACCGATTTCACCGAACCATTGCGTTCGTTCTGCTGGGCTAGGTCAAAGTCAACGATCCAACGACCCGCTGCGGCGTTGCATCGGCGTTCCACAGAATCGCTCGCTCACCCTTGGAATGGACCATCGCCTTCTCGAGAGTGCCCTGCAATTCCCCTTCCTGGCCTGGCCCGCACAAGTCGGCGGTGAGCCGAATGGGGACGAACTGCATGCCGACGCCGATTTGCAGGACGGCGCCTGCCTTGAGGGGTTGCTTGCTGAAGGCGTTGCGCTTGACCTTGAAAGTGACGGCCGCGTCCTTGAGGTTCACGACGAGGGGCGAATCCGCGGGGGCCAGGACCATGCCGCGGTCAAGCATCTCGGGCGGCGTGTTGCGAAGCGCCAGGCCGACGCGGTCTCCGGGGACGGCCGTGTTGTGGTCGACGTCGTGAATCTGGATGCTGCGGACAGGGCAGATGACCTTCTCCGGGAACGCATGGAGCGTCTCGCCTTTCTTCAGCGTGCCTTGCTTGACGACGCCGAGGACGACGGCGCCCACACCCTTGACGTTGAAGTGGTGGTCGATGGGGACTTGCACCGGGGCGTTGGGGTCGCCGGCCGGCTTGGCGGCCAGCAGGTGGGCGCGGGCCTTGCCCCAGTCTTCCTCGGTCAGCATGAGCCACCCTTCCAGCGCGGTGTTCTTGAGGATGGGCTTGAGCTGGTCCGGCTGCAAGTAGTTCTGCAGGATGATGACGCCATGCTTGATGCCCGCGGCGTCGGCGGCCAGGATCTGCTCTCCGACTTGCGGAGTGAGCTTGTCCACAATGAGAGCGGCGCCATCGACGTTCAGAAGCGCGTACGACAACGGCTTGACCGACGCCGGGTAGGTGGCCGGCACCACACATATGGCCTGGATGTTCCCTTCCTTGAATTCGTGCAGGTGGATGTCGCTCTGCGTCCCGACCTTGCCGAAGTTGTTGCGGGCGTCGAGGTTTCCGATGATTGCGGCCGTGACGCCGGGCATGGACCGCGCGAGACAGCTGGTTCTCATAACCGTTGACACCGCAGGCCCGCCGTTGCCAAGACGGAGACTTTTTGCAGGCCTCGCGGTGGCCCGGCCATGGATTCCCCGGGGCCAACGCCCGAGCCGACGCCCGAGCCGACGCCAGCAACGCCACCCTCGACGCCGCCTCCGACTGGCACGCCTGTCGCGCCGGCCACCGCCACGGAAGCCGAACCGACCGCCGCAGCGGCGACGCCAGACGCGCCGCGGCGACGGGGCTTCTTTGGACCCGCCGCCCCCTCGACGCCGGAGCAGCGGATTCGCGGCCGCCTGAAGGCCTTCGGTTTCGCCTTTATCGCGCTCGGCGTGTTTCTGCTTGCCAACACTCTGCCCGTGCATGTCGCGGTTATCACTTCATACCCGGAACTCGTGAAGCAAGGCAGCCCCGGCATCGAAGGCGGAAATCTTGACTTGCAGTTCCTTCCGGGCGACGGTCTGTGGAACGTGACCCTGCAAACGTATGACGGAAACCATACGAGGTTTGCCTCTGCCACGACGAACTCTGCGGGGGCCGTTCACTTCGCCGACGTTGACCATGCCCTTGCAACGCTTGTCGCGACGCACATGAATGTAACCATCCAAGGCGCTGTGTTTGCACCGCCGCGCACGACGACGGCCCTTGTCATCGACAGCGCCCAAGGCTCACAGGAATGGTTTGGTGGCGAGCCGACCTTGCCCCTCGGGACCTTGATTACGGTCGGACTCGTTGACCTGGCCCTCGTTTTGGTCGCAGTCGCCGGCATCGCCCTCATTTTGCGGCGCTGGCGCATCCTTGTGCTTATCGGCTGCATTGCGAGCGCGGCATTTGGCGCGCTTGTCATGTCGGCGGGCGACCTGCTCCTAGGGGTTGCGTTTGCCGGCATGGGCATCTGGGCCCTCATCACGGTGCGCAAGAACCCTGGAACATTTCAGGTCGTAGAAAAACCGGTCTAACGACGTCCAGTTTGATTGTGTAGCACCTGCGACTTTGCCGGGCGGCCGGCTGCGGTGAACCTGGACCCCCATAGAAGCAACTTACTTCGAACGGCCGAACCAGCCCTTCTTCTTTTGGGCATCGGCGGGCGGGTCGGCTTCCGCCCATGTCGGCTCCGTCCACGTGGCGCTGGGCGCGGCCGCGCCAGCTGCGCCTGACGCCCCAAGCGCGGGCGTTGCTTCCCAGCTGACGTTCTGGGCGTCCGGTTGCCCCCACGTCGCTGCTTCGGCCGCCGGGGCCTCGGCGTTTGCAGCTGTGGTGCCGGAGAAGCCGCACTGCGGGCAGACCGGTCGCACGCCGGACGGGACGCGCTGGACGGTGCGGCATTGTGGACAACGGATGCGAAGGGCCATGGCTACGGGGAGGTTGGCCGTGATTTCAACACTTCGCCGGCGCCCCTTGTCCCGCATGCACGACCTTTTTGCCGCGCGCCCTGTCGCATCGTCCGTGCCCCGCTGGGTCCCGTGCGCTGAATGCGGCAGCCGCTACGATGCCGACACCACCACGTTTTGCCCGCGCTGCGGCTCCACCATCCACGGCAAGGATCCGGAAGTTCGCGTCCCGGTGCTAGCCAACGATCCGCGACGGCGCCGGGCCCAGATGGGCGGCGCCATCCTGTTGTTCATGGGCTTGGCGTTCTTTGCCATCTGGGGCTACGGCCTCGTGAGCGCTGGCTTCCATCCGGAGGGCAGCATCGACGGCTTCGTTGGGCTCACGGGATCGTCGCCCATTCCCGCGGGCGAATTGCATATCCGCGTCGTTCGCGACGGTGTCGCCATCGAGAACGCGACCGTCGTGCTTGCACTTCCGTCAGGGTTGCCATTCAAGTCGGGTGCCACAAACCATGCCGGCTGGTACAACGCGAGCCTAGAACGCCAAGCCGCCGTGAACATCACCATCCACGCCGGCAACGTGACCCTCGAGCGGCGCGCCTTCGTCGTGTGGCCCGCAAGTGAAGAAGTGCTGCTCGACGTCGCGCGCGATCCCGCACGCTCGACCGAGTGGCTGGGCTTGCAGGAATTCAACCAACTCGCCGTCGTCGGGCTCATCCTGAGCGGGGCAACCTTCTTGCTCATGGCCGTCGGCGGCGGCGCGGCCTTGGCGTTGCGACTGCCCAACTTGGCGGTCGGCGCACCGGTTCCCGCCATCGTCCTTACGAGCCTCCTGTTCGTCTGGACACTTCTTGTCGGCGTCTTCTACATCGGCATCGTCCTTCTCTTGGCGTTGCAGATGACCGCTATCGTCATGGTCGCATCAGGGCGCAGCGCGTTCCGCCGACGCAGATAGCCTGATTTTCGGTGGGCGTTTTCCTCTCATGGCCAGTCCCTGGGCAGGCCTATGGACCCAATCGGCGCCGATGAACCAAATCGCGTTGTGCGCGAGTTAGAATTGGGTTCATTCCGGCCATTGGGTTCATCGGCCCCGCCCAAGCCGGGGATTGGGATTAACGACTCGTGCGTTGAATCTTGACGACAGGTGCGCCGCTTTTAGGGGAGCGCCGGACATCCCCTCAGGGAGGCGGCCGTTCGTCGGCGCCTTCCTCTGGCGCCTCGCCATTGGGCACGGGCGCCACCGGCGCATCCGCGTCCAACTCCCAGCCGTCGCGCGGCGCCGCGGGCATCGGCCGGCCGCGCGCGTGGCCAGGCAGCGCCCGGTCAAGGCCCATAAACAGGCCGCGCGTCGCTTGCTCAACGACGCGTTCGGTGCCAAGCACGCCGCGGGCGACGCGGGCCGCCTGTTGCGCGACATGCCGGCCCCGTGGCGTCAGGGTGCGCAGCGCCGTGACAAGGCGCAGGGCCCGCCAGACCCCTCGCACAGCGTAGAAGGCGATGGCAATCCAGACGCCGTAAATCATGAAGTCCATGCGCTGCGTGAAGAGGTCCTGGACGGCGACGGTTCCCTGCTTGAGAAACAATTCCTGCCCGTGGGCGACAATGGCGAATGTGGCGGCAAGAAGAATTGCAGCCCACGGCGCGGCGTTGCGGCCGCGCAGCAGGAGGTGCGTGCGCTGTAGCGTCGTGTACGAGACGTAGACCCAGGTCGCAAGAAGTGCGCCATAGGCCAGCAGACTCGGCATGAGGCCTTCGACATCGACGAGGTATTGCACGGCGTCGGCAAGCAGACCGGCGGCGAGGATGCCGGCGGCAAAGAGATGCAGTTCGCGGATGACGATTTGCCGCAAATCAATTTGGTTTACTAGGCGGATGAACCACCACGATCCCAGCATCGCCGTCGTAATCATGGCTGCGATCCAGAACGTTGGAAGGAAGAGGCCGCCGTTGCCCCACCACCAGGGGAGGAAGAGGCAGAGCGCTGCGTCGAGGAAAAACGGGAGGGCGAGCCAACCGCGGCGGCGATGCGGCAACAGACGGTGCCCGTCGTAGATCATTTCTTCCAAGACGAAGACGAGGTTGAAGCCGGCGAGGCCGAAAATCAGGAAAGCCAGCACGCGGGCGACGACGAAGACGTCGTTGACGCCGCCGGTTCCTCCCAGCCAGGCGGTTGCCGCGTAGAGGGCGACCACGATTGCGCCGGCAATGGCAAGTGACCGGTGGCCGAGCCCTAGCCAATATCCGGGCGCTGCGATGAGAAACGATAGGGCGCCGACCGTCGTGAGCCGCTCGGTGATGCTTGCGACCTGCGCTCGGGTGACCGGGTCCTGCGTGGCCAGGGGTAGCATGGCAAGTAGCGTGAGTACGGGAATGCCGACGAAGAAAAGGACCGCGACGTTGCGGTCGCGGAAGGCGTGGGCGCTCGTGATGCGTTTGCGCACGGCGAGTGTCGAAGCATGGATGTCGTCGCGCCAACGGTGCGCCTCGTCGGGCACGTCGGGAACGGGGGCGGCGGGGGGTAGGGAAACCGTGAGCGATGCCGCCGAATTGTCAGGACCTGGTTCGGGCACGGCAGTTGCTGCACCCTCGGCGGCGGCCTTGCCTTCCTCGTGGCCGTCGGGCGTGTCGGTCATGGGTAGGTGTAGAAGCCGCGGCCCGTTTTGCGCCCCAGATGTCCGGCTTGGACCTTCTGCACCAAGAGCGGGCAAGGCCTGTATTTGGGGTCGCCAAATCCGTCCTGGAGAACCTTCAGGATGGCAAGGCAGGTGTCGAGGCCGATGAAATCCGCAAGGGCAAGCGGGCCCATCGGGTGGTTCATGCCGAGTTTCATGATGGCGTCAATGTCTTCCGGGCTTGCCACACCTTCGTTCAGGCAGAAAATGGCCTCATTGATCATTGGCATAAGGACGCGGTTCGAAATGAAGCCGGGAAAGTCGCGGCAACTGTGGACTTCCTTGCCCATCTTGCGTCCGGCTGCGACGACGGCGGCGAGGGTTGCATCTGATGTTTCAGCCCCGCGGATGACCTCGACGAGTTTCATAAGCGGCACGGGATTCATGAAGTGCATGCCGATGAAACGATCCGGGCGTTTTGTTGCGGCCGCAAGTAGAGTGATGGGAATGCTCGAGGTGTTGGATGCGAGAATGCAGTCGTTCCCGACGATGCCGTCGAGGGCGGCAAACAACTTGCGCTTCACGTCGACGTTCTCGACGATGGCCTCGACAACGAGGTCGCAATGGGTAAGCAGGTTGTTGTCGGTTCCGCTCGAGATGCGACCTCGCGCGGCCTTGGCGTCGGCGTCGGCAAGGGTCTTCTTTTCGACAAATTTCGCCAAACTCTTGTCGATGCCTGCCAGGCCCTTCTGGACGAATTCCGGCTTGATATCGACGAGCACGACATCGTAGCCGGCCTGAGCCGCGACCTGGGCGATGCCGGCGCCCATCTGTCCAGCGCCCACGACGCCCACCGTCTTCACAGCCATGCGTGGCACACGCCGCCGTCGGTTGAAAAGGGCGCGGTGTTCGCGGCCGGCGTCGATGATGCGGCGGGCGCGCGGGACCTACTTCTTGGCCTTGGCCTGGGCGAGGACCTTGGCCTTGGCCTTGTTGTACCGCGTCTCACTCATGTCGCCCCGGGCGCGGGCCTCATCGAGCGTCGCGAGGATGCCGTCTACTTCGGACCGTGACGCCTGCTTGATGTGGTCGCTCGGGAGCGGCACCTCGATTGCTTGCTTGCTGCGGACAAGGACGCCGACGAAGGCAACGACCGCGGCCGCAATGAGCCACGGCAGCAGGACCATCGGGTCGAGGCCGTCCTTGCACGAGTCGTCCGCGGAGGGCGTGCAACCTGCCCGCAGTGGCTGCGATTGGCTGAAAAACAGGAACAAGCCGACTGCTGCAACGAGCAAGGCAAGCGGAATCGTGAATTTCAGAAGCGGGTACTTGCGGCGCATCACGGCAAACGGCATAGTCCTTCTCGGATTCGACAAGGCTTTGCGCTTGAAAAGGGGAATGGCTGCGACAAATCACTTTGGGACGCGCACCATCATGGACACTGCGTTGCCGCCGCCAAGGCACAAGGTCGCAATGCCGCGTCCGCCGCCCCGACGCCCTAGTTCATGGGCCAGCGTGAGAAGAACGCGGGTGCCTGACGCCCCGATGGGGTGGCCGAGTGCCACGGCGCCGCCGTTCACGTTGAACTTGTCGTCAGGCACTTGCAATTCTTTCTGCACGGCGCAGCTTGCCGACGCGAATGCCTCGTTGTGCTCAAACAGGTCGATGTCGGCGATGGTCCGCCCCGTTCGGGCAAGCAGGTTGCGCACACTTGCGATTGGCGCTTCCATGACCCATTCAGGCTTCGTTCCCGACGCATCGTACCCTTCGATCTCTGCCAGGACGGGAAGTTTGTGCTTGCGGGCATACTCGGCGGAGGCGACGATGACGGCCGCCGCGCCGTCGGAAATCTGGCTGGAGTTTCCCGCCGTCACTTGGCCATCAGCGCGGAAACTTGGCCGCAGTTTTGCCAGGCCGGCCTCATTCGTCTCTGCCCGGATGCCTTCGTCGAGGCGGACCGCGATGGGATCGCCTTTGCGTTGCGGGACCATGACTGGCACGATTTCGGCGTCGAAACGGCCGGCCTTTTGTGCGGCCAGGGCGCGGGCGTGGCTGCGGGCAGCCAGGTGGTCCGCGTCGGCGCGCCGCACGTGAAAGCGCGCGGCCACAATCTCGCCGGTTTCGCCCATGTGGAACTTATTGTAGTGGTCCCACAAGCCGTCGTGGATCATGTGGTCCACCAGTTTGCCGTCGCCGAGGCGGATGCCGGAGCGCGATTGGAGGAGCATGTGTGGCGCGTTGGACATGGACTCCATGCCGCCTGCGACGACAAGGTCGAGGTCGCCAGCCTTCACGGCCTGCGCGGCCAGCATGACGGCCTTGAGGGCGGAACCGCACACTTTGTTGACGGTAAACGCTGGGACGGTGTCGGGAATGCCGGCGCCCAGGGCGGCAGCGCGGGCGGGATTCTGGCCCAACCCGGCTTGCAGGACATTGCCGAGGATGGCCTCTTGGACATCGCCGGGGCTTATCCTTGAACGGGCGACGGCCTCGCGAACCACGATTGCGCCGAGTTCGGTTGCCGACATCGACGACAGGCCGCCTTGAAACCGGCCGATTGGCGTCCGGGCGCCAGCGACAAGGACGGGATTGTCCACGGCCTACCGTACAGGGGGCGGGATGAAAAAACCGACCGAAGGCCCAGCGTTTAGCAAGCGGGAAAACTTATCGTGTCACCCATAGCGGTCGTAACTACACCCGTAAGGGCGGCAGACCCGGCCCGGGCAACGACCGAGCCGCTTGAGTGCGTTCCCGCGGAGCACGTCCCTGGCGAGAACGACAGAACTTCGTTGGTAGTTGCAGACCAGCTGGCCTTGCATCCCCCGATGCCGCCCGTGGGGGGGGTGCACGAAACCACGACGGTGGCAGCGTCGGGCGAATACCTCGTACAAGACATTGTATCGGGCACTGCAACGGTGTAGAGGACGCAATCCCAATTGATAGAGTAGCTGCATACACGCGCTGTCGTCGCAGTCGTGCAGGAAATGAAGCCCCCGTTATCCCACGCATTGACACATTCCACAGATTGGCCTGCAGCTGTGAGGCAGTGAGAGTTAAAGGTAGCCGTCGCAACGGGACTCACCGTCACCCCGCCAACAACAACACCTGCAAGTGCAACCGCCCAGCACAATTTCATGATTGCATGACATCCCCACAGGATTAGAAGTTGTCGGTGATTTTCGTCCATCTAACCGACTGAAGGATGTGGCCAGAAACCTTTTGTGTGCCCCCAAGGTTCCCAAGGATGGGTCCAGGTTCGTATGACTGAGCACGTGCAAGCCGTTTTCCATTCCCGGTCGGCCAAACTGTTGCTGGTCGCCGTCGCCGCCGTCATCGCTTTGGCCATGATTCTCTTACTGTTTGCGCCCCGCGCGGACGGGCTCGTCGCAACCGAATCCATCACTAACCCGTCAGGCCCGCTCACCAAGATTACGCTTGGGGAAGACCTCTCGTGCCAGGCCAATTATCTCGGCGATGCAGAGGCCCAGTTCTTCCCACCAAACGCGTACCCCGGCGATTGTGGAACCTTCCTCATGGTCGACCCGCCGCTCGCGCCAGGCGTTTTCTACGCGCCCGATATCAATAACCACGGCGGCACCGCCGCGGCTTCCTATCTTGGGCCATTTACCGTCTATACTTACGACAGTCAGTCACTCGTCACCGGTTCCGGCTCGGTCAGTTCCCCGTTCAAGGTCACGACGACCGTCCACGCGGGCGCCAAGACTCTGATTGTCCAGGACGACACATACGTCATCGGCCAGGAATCCTTCATGACGACCATCACAATCACGAACGAGGACAGCGGTGTTCACAATTATCGCCTGTGGCGCGCCGTGGACTGCTTCCTAGGCGACAAGGATGCCGGCTACGGTTGGGCCGACCCGCCGGGCAACTTCGCCAGAGTCGCGTGCACCGAATACCCGAACAACCAGCCGGCCGGCCGCTACCAGATGTTCATCCCGGTGACTCCAGGAACGTCCTACATGGAGGGCGAGTTCAGTGAGGTCTGGAAGCATGTCAGCACCCATACGGCCTTCCCGAACACCGTACACGAATACGGCAAGCCTCCCTGCACGAAACCCCCCGCGCCGCCGCCAAACCCTCCCTGCCGAATAGAGGACAACGGCATGGGCATCAGTTGGGATTTGCAACTCCAGCCGAACGAATCAAAGACCTTCGTCTCGATACTTCAGATGTCGCCCGGCGCGCCCCCGAACCAACCCCCGACGGCATCCATCGTCGTCACCCAGCCGCCTCCGACGTGCCAGGACTCGCGCATCTTCTTCAGCGGTGTCTTCAATGACCCCGACGGCAGCATCTTCTCCGTGCACTGGGAGTTCGGCGACGGCTCGACCTACGACGATGCAGCCGCCCAGCACACCTATGAATTCGAGGGCACCTACCCCGTGACGGTCACGGTGACGGACAACCAGATGGCAACGGCCGTCGCAACGGCGACGGTGACAGCCGTCGACGACACCAATTGTTGCCCAAGCATGAACCCCCTCGGCGACAGGGAGGCCACGGAGGGCCAGTACATCCGCTTCTATCCCAAGGCGCAGGACCCGGAGGCCGACCCGTTGGTCTTCAGCCTGACCCCGGCCCTCCCGTCAGGTGCCACCTTCGACGCGGCCTCAGGGTACTTCATCTGGCGCACCCTCGAGGGCGACGCCGGCGCCTACTCGCTCGTAATCAAGGTCACAGACAACAAGGACCACTCCGCTGAGCCGGCCCCATGCGCGGACACGCAGCCCGTCACCCTGAAAGTCAACCCCAAGATGCCCGGGACGCCCACAATCGATTCTGACTTGGATGGAATCGACGATTCCGGCGACAATTGCCCCGGCATCCCGAACCCAAGCCAAGCGGACGCTGACCGTGACGGCATCGGCGATGCGTGCCAAGGTGCCGCCGCCGCGACAATTCCGACGCCGCCCGCTCCAATCGGAAAGCCGTCCCCAATCGACCGCGATGGCGACAGTTTTGCCGACGACCTCGACAACTGTCCCGGCATCGCCAACAGCGACCAAGCAGACTTCGACCTCGACCGCATCGGCAACGTCTGCGACGCAGACCTCGACGGCGATGGCATCGCCCAATCCGCACCCGCTGGTTCCAAACTCGACAACTGCCCGCTGGTGCCCAACCAGGACCAGAAGGATGACGGCGATGTCGGGAAGGGAAACGCCTGCCGCACGGACCCGTTACAATCCGGTAGCGAAACCGACGCGGCGGACCCAGGAGTCGTCGCGGGCGATTCCTACGGCAGCCCGCCCAACCGGAGCCAGATTGTTTTCTACTCGGTCGTCGCCGCCGTCGCAGTGATCCTTGCGGTCGGAACCATCGTTTGGGGCGTCAGGCGCCGCCAATAGGCGCAAGGCCGAATCCGAATTCTCAGGACCCAGGCCAGAAACCTCAAGTCCTCCCCGTTCGCTGCAGGGCTGCGTCAGGGTCACTTTGCTTGAACACGCTTTTCGGGTCTGTCTGTGGCGCCATTTGCCAAGCGGCGTTGCCCCCAATCTCGGGTTTGCGGCCGGCGTCCTTGCACTGTTGGTCTTGTGCGCGCCCGGCGCGACCGCGGCGGCGTCGGCAACGCTTGTCAGGGGGCGCAGGCAACCACCCAAGCGGCACCCGAGGTCCCCGCCCGAATCACCCAAAGGTCCATGTCCTGCCGGCGCGGTCACGCTACTGGTGGTTCCCATTCGCGCTGTACGGCCGGTGGGCTACCTCACCCTCACTGCATTGCTGGTCGTGGCCTTGGCGGCGCTCTTGTGGATCCCGCCAGCCGACGCCGGCATCCAGGCCTACAACAAGGGGGCAGCCGAAGGGCCACCGACGATTGGCCAGGCGGCCATCTACGGCGAGGCTCCCGTGCCTAATGTCCAAGTCACCGGCGCATCGTGGGCCCACTACCCCGATACCGGCAAGCCGGCGGGAATCAGCAATGCGGCCATTTCCGGCGTCTTTGGCATCCCGGACGGCGGCTTGTTCGCCATACTGACGACGGGCAAAGCCCAGGACGCCACGGGAAACGCCAACCCGAGCACCAACCACGCGGACAACTACAAGGGTGCCCACGACGTTGTCGTGCTGCGACTCGATTTTGCGGTCCCGTCTCCCGACAACTGCCTATCCTTCGAGGTGCAGTTCCTGTCGTCGGAGTATCCGCAATGGGTCGATGATCCGAAATTCAACGACGCATTCATCGCGGAACTGGACGTGAACGACTGGTCAGTATCACAAAACACGATTACAGCGCCGAACAATTTCGCCTTCACGCCGAGCAATCAACCAATCACCGTCAACAACGTCCCGATGAGTGCAAGCAACGCGGCGGGCAGCGCGTACGGAGGCGGATCACAGAAATACGTCGCGAAGACGGCCATCACACCGGGAGCGCACGCCTTGTACCTTTCAATTTTCGACATGGGCGACAACATCCTCGATTCCGCGGTGTTCGTCGACAAGTTGCGCACTGGAACGGAAGCCGGCGGCCAGTGCACGTCCGGCATCACGCCGCCTCCCCCTCCGCCTCCTCCGCCGCCTCCGCCACCGCCTCCACCGCCTCCACCGCCTCCGCCGCCTCCGCCACCGCCACCAGGCCCGCCGCCACCGCCTCCCCCGCCGCCTCCGCCCCCACCGCCTCCGCCAAATGGGCCGCCCGAGGTCGACATGACAGTCGACAGCCGCCGCGCCACCTGTGAAGACTCCCGCGTCCTGTTTTCGGCCGGCGCGGCCGACCCAGATGGCGACACGCTCACCTACGCCTGGGTGTTCAGCGACGGCTACACCAGCAACCTCGCCGCTTTCGGCCGCCTCATGCTGGCGGGCGAGTACAGCGTGAGCCTTACGGTGAGCGATTCCGTCCACCCCGCCGTAGGCGACGGACCAATCACCTTCGAATCAATCGGCGACCCAGACTGCTGCCCGGTCCTCGATCCTTCGCACCACGTCGTTGCCATGGAAGGGCAATTCGCGGCGTTCCAGGCACGTGCCGCCGACTTCGAGGGCACAACCATCGTTTACACCGCCACGAGCCCCGTCCCCTACGGCTCCTACTTCGGGCCTACCGGGATGTGGACCTGGCAGACGGGGCCGGGCGACGCCGGCGACTACGAGATTCACTTGACGGCTAGTGACGGCTCGTGCACCGTCGCAGCCACGCTCACAATCGAGATCTTGCCGCCGCCCATCCCGCCGGACGAGCGTGACACCGACCTCGACGGCATCCAGGACTTGGCCGACAACTGCGCAAGCGTTGCCAACCATGATCAGGAAGATGCCGATCGCGACGGGGTGGGCGACCACTGCGACCTTGACCCCATCGCTGCGCGCATCGACGAGGGCGCAGCAAATCCACAAATCCTTCCCGGAACGCCCGATCGCGACCTGGACGGCGTTGGCGACGGCGCGGACGTTTGCCCTGACATCCCCGACCACGACCAGGCAGACATCGACCGCGACCACGTGGGCGACGCCTGCGACCCTGACTTGGACGGCGACGGCATCGCGCAACTCGGCGACCCCGACGCCTACCTCGACAACTGCCCCGTGACGCCCAACGCCGACCAAGCCGACCTGGACCAAGACGGCATCGGAAATGCCTGCCAGAAACGCCTGGCGGCCGCCGCAGCACTGGCAACAGGCACCGCGGCCGGACAATCGACGGGCTCCGGGGACGACGCAGTTCCGGTCGGCGCAAAACTCATGATGCTCGCAGCCCCGACCGCGCTCGTCGCTGGGCTAGGCCTTCTTGCCATCGTGCTTGGCCGCAGGCGCAACAAGTCGTAGCTCGGCCGCAGCACTGAAGAGCGCGCCCCGCCAGCCCAAGCCCAGCGCCCAACGCTTATCTACACGACGGGCTCACCGAATCAGACGCCAGCCCCGGGCCGCCTCACAGCGGCCAGGAGCAACGGTCGTTGAAAAATGAAGTCTTGGCCGCAAGGCCGGGATGAATGGAGACCACACTTATGGCAATCTTTGTACGCTTTGAAACCCCCAAGGAGCTTGGGACGCAGATTTACGAGACCATCGAGAAGGCCCGCAGCACCGGTCGTGTCGCGAAGGGCGCCAACGAGGTCACGAAGCAAGTCGAACGCGGTGTCGCCAAATTCGTTGTCATGGCCGAGGATGTGACGCCCGAGGAAATCCTCGCCCACATCCCGCTCCTGTGCGAAGAGAAGGGCATCCCGTACGGCTACGTCCCGTCCAAGGCTGAACTCGGCAACGCAGCCGGCCTCGCAGTCGGCACCGCCGCAGTCGCGATCGTCGACGCCGGCACCGCTGGCGAGTCCGTCGAGGACGTCGCGAAGAAGACGAGCGCCCTCAAGGCGGCCTAAGGAGGCCAAAATCATGGCTGACGACGCAAAGCCGAAAGGCAAGCCGCCCAAGGGCGATAAGCCGACCCGGGGCGAGAAATCCGAGAAAGTCGACAGGGACGAGAAGGGCTTCAAGACCGACAAGGGCGAGAAGTCCGAGAAGGGCGGCAAGGGCGAAGCCGGCGAGTCCGCGGCGCCGTCCAAGCCTGCAAGCCCGCCGGATCCGGCCGACAATGACGCATTCCCCAGTGAAGTCGTCGAAGTCGTGTCGCGCGGCGGCATGACAGGCGAAGTGACGCTCTGCAAGGTCCGGGTTCTGGCGGGCCGCGACAAGGGCCGCATCATCGCCCGCAACGTCATGGGCCCGGTCCAACTCGGCGACACGCTCATGCTGCGCGAGACGGAGCGCGAGGCCCGCACAATGGGCGCTGGCGGGAGGAAGAAGACATGACGAACTGCACCTTCTGCGGCTCGGCCATCGAGGCCGGCACCGGCAAAATGTACGTCAAGCGCGACGGCACGGTACTGCACTTCGACCGCGCCAAGTGCCAGCGCAACATGGTCGGCCTCGGCCGCGTCAACCGGCACGTCGGCTGGACGCAGGCGTACCAGGTCCACAAGGGCGGCAAGTAAGCCGCAAAGCCTGGCGAAACGCTTTGCTGCGTGGCCTTGGCCGAAGGCCGGGCTCGCCCGAAACCACGCCTCTCCTCCTTTCCTCCTCCGTTTTCTTGACAGGTTCTTCTGGCCCCCAAGGGTCATAGCCTTCCCGCCGAGTCGTCCCACGTGGAGGGCCCCAAGCAAGGCGGGTTTGCGGCCACGTCCTTAGCCCTGTGGCGTCTGTCTCGCCCCGAGATCTGGATGGTCTCCATCTTGCCGTTCTACGTCGGCTGGGTCTTGGCCTCCCACCAGATCGTGCCCGGCCAGGACGCCTTTCGTTCACTCTTCCACGGCCACGTCGGCATCTGGTCCGTGCTGTCGGACGCACTCGTGCACGGGCGTGGCGTCCTGCTCGGCGCCGTCGTGATGGGTCCCCTCTTGTGGACCGCCACACTTCTGATCAATGACGTGCACGACCTGCCCGGCGACCGCCTAAACGTCCGAAAGGCTCGAAGTCCACTCGTGCAGGGCGTCGTGTCGCGGGGATGGGCCCACGGCGCGGCGTACCTGTTCGCCTTGGCCTGCCTTGCGGGTGCGTGGCCGCTCGGGTGGGGCATGCGGCTTGCCGTCCTGGGCAACCTCGTTCTCGCTTGGGCCTACAGCGTGCCGCCGGTCCGCCTCAAGACGCGGCCGGGCTTCGACGTGATTACCAACGCCATCGGCATCGGCGGACTGTCCGCCCTCGGCGGTTGGAGCCTCGCCCAGCCTGCCGCGGCGTTTCCTTGGCCGTTTGCGGTCCAAGGCCTGCTGGTGGCGAGTGCTATCTACGTCCCGACGACTCTGGTCGACGCGGAAAGCGACCGCCGCGCCGGGTACCTCACCCTCGCCACGCACCTGGGAACCCGGCGCGCATACAGGGTCGGCTGGTGGTTGTGGGTGGCCGCCAATGTAGGTGCCGTCACGCTAAGCGCCCTAGACCTCGTACTGCCTCGAGCCATGCTGGTGATCCTTCTGGTCTTCACGCCGCTCCTGTTGTGGGAATACCACCTCTTCATCGGGCGCGCCGCCAGTGAGGCCGAGCGCGTGCGGGGCATCCTGCTGTGCAGCCTTACGTTCCTAGCGGTCAACCTGGTCTTCGCACTGCTGTACACTGGAATCTGGCGACCGACGTAGGTCAATGGCAACGATTCCGGCTCGCCCACGCCGGGGGGCCCCAAAACTTTCACGTACCCTGGCGCAAGGTTCGTGACGTTGTCGTTGGCATCTGCGAAATCTGTGCAATCTGCGGCTGCCTTGGGCGGCTCAGCGCCGGCTTCGCCGTGCCTCCCGCCCCGGCATTCGCATCGTGCGATTCAGTCGTGGAAGTCGTCGTCGGAGCAACGGGACGAATCGGGCGCGCGACGAACTGGTGGGACGCAGGATGCCAACCGTGTCAATCCGTGGAATCCGGATTTCTGTCTAATCCACCCCTGTGGAACCCCGGGCAATCTGTGGAATCCCGCAGCCTGCCAAATGTTTCTTCAACCCGCGCGAATGCCCGACCGTGGCCTTGACGCCTTCCACGATGGTCGCCCTGGATTCTGCGGCGCACGACTTCGCCTTGCCGGACACCGACGGAAAGACGGTCCGCCTATCCGACTTCGACGGCAGGCCCATCCTGGTGATGTTCCTTTGCAACCATTGCCCATACGTGAAGCACATCGCAAACGACCTGTCGCAAATCACCGCCAAGTACCTGCAAAAGGGCGTCGCCGTGGTTGGCATCAGTTCCAACGACGTGGCAAATTATCCCGAGGACTCCCTGCCCAACATGCGGGTCGAGAAGCGCAACCGCGCCTACGCTTTCCCCTACCTCTTCGATGAAACGCAGGATGTCGCCCGTGCTTACGGCGCCGCGTGCACGCCGGACTTCTTCCTCTACGGCAAGGACCGCAAGCTCGTCTATCGTGGCCAGTTTGACGATTCGCGACCAGGAAATGGCAAGGCCATCACCGGACTGGACCTGACGCTTGCCGTCGAGTCGCTTGTCGCAGGCAAACCGCCGGTCACCACGCAGAGGCCAAGCATGGGCTGCAACATCAAGTGGAAACCGCTGCTGCGGCCCCTGCCATGAAGCGCACAGGGACACAGCACGGCGGCATTGCGACTTCGCGCCTCGGTCGTTGGGCCCACACCCATCCGCGCGGCTTTCGCCACATCCTCAATCTCTACCCGGCGTACCGCGGGACTGGCGGGCGCGTCACCTTCATCGCGAATGACTGGTCCCAAATGCGCGTCAAACTGCGCTTGAATTGGCGCACGCGCAACTACGTCGGGACTATCTTTGGCGGCTCAATCTATGGCTGCATCGACCCGATGTTCATGTTCATGCTAATCCACCGCCTCGGCCCAGCGTACACGGTTTGGGACAAGGGGGCGGAGGTCCGCTTTCGCCGGCCAGGACGCGGCACACTTTACGCCGTTTGCCGCATGCCGGATGCGGAAATCACCGAGGTGAAGCGGTTGCTTGAATTGGCGGAAAAAATGGACAGGAAGTACATCGTGGACTTGGTCGATGCGGACGGGCAGGTACACGCGACCGTCGAAAAAGTGGTGAACGTGCGCAAGAACGGGCCGGCGTAAGCACGAGACGTTTTCCGGCGCCGCCCCTCCCGTTGCGACAACGTCGTGCCTTTGCCAGACCTTAGCCTTTCCGGCCTACGATAGCGGCAACCCTTTGACCGACGCCCATCATCGGCCAGCAATGGTGTCGATGAAGGGGGTGGCCTTTGCCCTCGGTGGCGTCGGCTTGGTCCTCTTCTTGTCGGGCGTAGTGTGGGCGTTTGTCGCCGAGCCACCATGCAAGACCGACGCGTGCCCCGGGTGGGACTCAAACAAAATCCTCACCAACATCATGTTCCTCTGGATAGGCGGCATCGTACTGGAATTCGTCGCCGTGCTCTTTCTATTCCTGCATTTTCGCGACCTGCGCCGCCCGCCAACGGCGCAGAAACCTGGACCAATTCGGGCAACCCCCAGCAAGACCATGCCCGCTGGCCCCAACGTGAGCATAACGCGCCGCGACGGCCCGCGCCAAGGCTAATGCGGAAGGCACGATTGCCGCCGCGTGGCCAAGATCTATTCGGATGATGCCATGGGGGGCCTGCGAGAAATCCTCGAGGCCGACATTCTGGGGTGGCCGGATGTGGCGGTCAAGAAAATGTTCGGTTGCCCAGGCTACCGGCGCGGCGGGGTGCTGTTTGCTTTCCTGCGGGATGACGCCCTTGTCCTCATGCTCCCGCCCGAACAGAGGGTCCGGTGGTCGAAAACACTCGGCGGAAGCCCCTTCACGTACCCGTCACCGAAAGGCGACATGGTGATGGCCAAGTGGCTGCAGATTCCGTACGCCGATGAAGGGGACTTGGAGCGACTCCTGCCGGCCATCCGTGCGGCCTACGACGCCGCAAGCGATGCCGGCGCGAAGGCCTCGGCGCCACGCAAGGCCAAGGCTCCTGCAATCAAGAACCGCACGACGGCTCCGGCGCGGCGGCAGAAATCCAGTGCGGCGGTCACATCAGCGGCGGAACGTCGCCGGCCATCTCGCGCACGCTAAGCGGCTTGCCTTCGCCGCCGCGCAGGCCCGCCGTGCTCGTCGGCTTCTTGGCATACCGGTCGTCGACGCCGAGAACCTGAATGGCCATCTCGAATGCTCCGACCACCGCGACGCGCACCGGCAAGGCGAGGTCGAAGATTTGCGCCGCGTCGCCGGGAAGCCGCAAGGAAAGCGGGTCCTTGCCAAAACTACGCACAAGCGCATCCGCGAGGCCGTCAAGCGCCTCGGCAGCTGCCCGCAAGGCCAGCGGCGTCTTGCCCGGAGCTGCATCAGCGGCTTGCCGGATTGAACGCGCCACGTCGCGCTGCCAGCGGCCGCCGCCCGGGACCCGCTCTGGCTCGCGCAGCCACGAGCCGGCAGCGCGCAGCAGCCGCTCGCCATGGTCGCGCGATTCCGCCTGAGAAAGTGCGTTGAGGCCTGGTAGGCAAAGAGTTGCGGATGGGCCGGCGCCGGCCAGGAGCCACCCTGCGCTGCGCCGCGGGCGAGCCGACAGCGTGCCACGGCCAATGTCGGCGGCCTGCGCGTGCATAAGGCGCCCAACCGGCCGAGCGCCGGTGGCGCGTTCGATGCGCTGCATGGCAGACTCGGGGGCATCGTTCCACACGGTGATTCCCCGGCGGATGCACATTTGGGCCAGGCCCTCCTCGATTTCGCGGTGGCAAACGAGCAGGCCGACCTTGAGGGTGACTAGGTGCTCAAGAGCACGTTGGCGCAGCGCGTCCTCGCTGGCGCTCCATGCGCCAAGCGCGTGCTTGGCCGTCATCTTGTAGGACAGGCCCTCTTTCCACGGGCCAGGTTTCCAGTCGTCGGTAACAAGCAGGATGCCAGTCGTACCTTGCGCTGGTTTGCGGGGTTCGTGTTGGGGCCGCACGATGACGCCGGGCAGCCACTCTGCGACAGTGCCTTCGGTCGTGATTTCAATTGCGTCGAGGGGCAATGCAGCGCGGCCTTCACCGAGCGTGCGCAGGCCTTCGACGACGAGGGGCGCCAGCGCGGCCTCGCCGGGCACGACCGAAGCGAGGCCCCGTGCCTGCGGGTCTGGAGTCGCCGCGGCTCCGATTGCTGCGCGGGCTTGCCGCTGCGCCAAGGCGTAACCATCGAGGAAAGCGGCGGCTGGAACTCCGGCCGCAATTTCGTTGCAGCCGTTGCGGATGAGGCGCGCGGCCAGAAGCAGGGCGCCGGTTGCCTGATCGCCTGCGTGCTCTTGCACGGCGCCTGCGAGGTCGACGTATGGTTGGATATCGGGGTCGACGACGCCGACATCGCGTAGCGCGCTTGCACCCGACGACAGGATGCGAATGGAGCCGTCTGGCTGCATGATTGCTTTGCTCATGCCACGCGGGCCGTAGCACGGCTGGGCAAAGTCGATGATGGCCTCGGCTGCTAGAAGGACGCGCTGCCGCAACGAAAACGTGCCCTCCCCTTCGGCCGGTTCCTGCACGATGGCCCGACATGGGAACACCGCTTAACGGCGACGGCGACGCCGGCGACGCGAGTCGGCTTTCTCCTGGAGTGTTTGCCCACAGGTTTTAAGGGCCGGCAACTTCGGCGGCCCAATGAGTTCTCTCCTGGACACGGCTGTGACGGTCGTGGACCGGCTGTGGCCCTGGTTCGTCCTGTTGGGAACCGTTCTCCTCGTCCTGGTCGCCTGGCGCGTCTTGTGGCGTTTGCAGGCGAAGCACCACGAGGCAGATTCGCACGGCAAAACCAAGGTCTTGGTCGCCATCGTGGCTTCGCTCGCTCTCGGCTTTGGCGGTTTCTACCTCTTCAACGATTTCGAGGCAGGCGCGCGCGAAAAGACGCATGACACAATGGTCAAGAAGCTCAACCTCACAATCGGCGAGGGGGACTACCTCGAGGCCGTGAAGGTCGCTGCCTCCAAGCCCACCGCAATCGGCACTAATGAGCAGAAGATTGCCGTGGCGAATCAAACGCTGGCCGCAATTGCCGCAGGCACGAGTCAGGCAAATCCGATTCTCGAGCAGGAAAACCTGACGGCCGGCATTGAGGGCCTCGCAGCCGCGCGCAAGGACTTGCACGACGCCCAAGTCAAGATTCGCCAACTTACGCCGAACCATTTGCTCTGGCTGCGCATGGAGCCATTGCTTGAGGAGCATCGTGACGAGGAGGCACGCGCGCTACTGCTCCAGGCCCTCGACGCAACCACGGTCACGCAAGCGATTCCGGCGCAGGGCGACGACCGGCCATGCGAACGCGACACGGAAGCCCGGTGCAACAGTCCGTTCGTGCCAATGGAAATCGAGTATCGTTCGCCTGACTCACACGGGATTCTGGGCCAGGTGCCCGTCGCCGAGGCCGGCCCGGCCGCTTTTGCGAACCAGGAGGAATTCAATGCGCAGCGTGACCAGTTCTTCCGGTGGTTCGTGACGCCTGGCGTGACTGGCCTGTTCTTGGCGCCCTTTGCCTTCGTCGGCGGGCACCTGCTTGCCAAGGCCTACGAGCCATCCTCATCGGTAGGATTCAAGAAATACCCCGGCAAATCGGCGGGTTGGTTCCTCCTGCTTGGCGCGTTTGGCATCTTTGCCATCCCGTTTGGCGCCTGGGTGCTGCGCGATCTGCACAAGCGCACGATTGAAGGCCAAATCGCCCTGTGATTCTGGCGCGGCACGTTTTGTAGCCCACAGATTTCATGGCGGGCACAATCTGCGGTTACGACGACGACTCGCGCGCCTGCCGCTCAAGGATGAGGTCGAGAATTTTCTGCGGGTCGCTGAGGTCCTTGAGTTCGGTCCGCGAGACGACGGGCATGCCCTCGATGGTCGTGCGCGTTGTGCGCTCGACGATGAAGAATCCGGGCCGCTGGGTAATGCGACTGACACTTGTAACTACGCGGGCGCGGCGACGCAACTGCGGCGAATCGGCACCGATGCCAGTAAGCAACGTCTCGTCCGCGTGGCCGGGGCCCGCGGGCGTCGAGATTGCGTTGAAGGGGCTGCGGCGCGTCGAACGGACATCGTAGCCCATGCCCTGCAGCATCGCCTTCACGAGCCGTTCCATGGGGTCGGTGTTGTCCGGTTCTGGATTGGGCGGCGTAAAAGTTGCCGGGTCAAAACTCTCGAACGGGTCGAGAGGACGGATGAGGTCGGCGTGCAGGAATTCCTCGAGTCTTACGGCGGCATCAATCGACGCGCTCATTCCTTCCTCGTACATCTGGATGGCGCGCCGGCTAACGCCGGCAATTTGCGCCATCATGCCGAGGCTGAGGTGCGCCGCTTCCCGGTGCGCCCTCAGTGCATGCGCGTCGAGGCGGACGTAGAAGCCGCCAGGTGCAGCAAAAACCATGGGCGCCGTGTCATGCAGATATTCCTGCAGGGTCTCCGGCGTCATGATGGGAATATCGTGCCGGCAATAGATGACGCCGCGTTCGAGGGGCCCCGTGCCAGCGCGCAGACCGACGAGCAGGGGGCGGGCTTTCAGGAATTTGCACAGGAGCTTGACTTCGTGCGCGATGGGATCCAAGAGTGCGTCGACGTTGGCCAGCACCTTGACCATGAGGAGGTCTTTGTCACGTCGGGCCACAAGGTCGAAACTGACGGGCCGCAAATCGCAGCGCTCGCTTACGCCGAACCCGGCACGGGCGAGAATCTGGCGCACGGACTCGATAAGTTCCGCGCGGGTCGCCGTCATCTCGGAACTCGATTGTTTATGCTTCTACAAAAGCGTTGACCTTTCAGCCATCTGAAGGCGTCCAAACCATCCTTACCACGGGGGCGGCTGCCGGCCAACCTGCCGAACGCAGGGCCGGCATGTTCAATAATTCAACTTTTGCCCGAATCGGCTTAACTACATGGCCAGGAGAACAAGAGTTGGACATGGGCGACGGTATGACGAAAGGCCGCAAACTTTCCCCTGGGCTCTGGGTGACTCTTCTGTTGTTGCTTGCGGTGGCGTCGTGGGGTACCGTCCTGGGCGAATACCACTTTTTGGGCCACATTTCGGTCATGACCGTGGCGCCCGCGCTAATGTTCACCTCGTTTTTGGTTCTATGGCCGTTCCTCGGTGGCCTGCGGGTGGGTGCAAAAGGCATCCAAAACGTCGTCACCTGCTACGGCTGCGGCTCGCTCCTTCTGCCGACGCCCCGGATTGTGTTTTGCATTCGTTGCGGCGCCTTCCCCAAGGTTCCCAACGCGGCCTGACCCGTTCGGGTGTGTCCGGGTCGCTACCATAAAGGGCTTAATCACGGCCGCCCAGCCCCAGGTGTGCAGCACATCACGATGCGGGAGGCGACCTGGTTCCTGATTCTCCTGGCCGCCACCGTCGTGGGCCTCACCGCCTTCGAAGCAGCCCAGGGCGGCATTCCGCTGGGCATGTATGCACCCGCCGCCGTCATGCTGGGCCTCCTCGCGGCGTGGCCCTTCCTCAACGGCTGGCGGCCGTTTACGCCCGCTGGACAGCAGCTACGGGATTGTTCATCCTGCGGCGTCCAATGGCGCCCGGCGGACGAAGAAGGCACAATGCGGTGCCCGGCGTGCACCGAGACGGCATAGGATACGCGAAGGCCGCGCCACGAGGCCTGACGGAAACCTGCTTGGACTACGAAAGTTACTTTTGCAACTCCTCGGGGACGGCTACTATGCTTGAAGTCACTTCAATCAAGCTCGTCAGGGATGGCGCCGAGGCCGCACGTCGGGGAGCCTGCGCAGGACGACGTCGCCGTCGTCGTTGAGGAGGAACCCGATGCCGCCGCCGCGAGGGATGCGCAGGCGGGAGGCCACCGATTTCGGGACGTGCATCTTGAGGGCTCGGCCGACGGTGCCGGTCGTAAGGAGTTCTGGCTTATGGGCCATGGTCGCGGAGGTACGAAAGGTACGGAAGGTTACTTTCGTAACCTGGGTGAATTCGGGCACCGGTTGGTGGTCGCTGCCTCGTTAACTTCGGGAACCCCTCGTCTACGACCGAAAGTTCGGTCGATTGCCTGCGCGGCTTGCAGCCGCGCGGCGGGAGGCGCTAGTGCCGCCGCGACCCCCTGATTGCTCGCGCTGAGGCGCTCGCATTTTTTCCAACCCTGGCCGGAAGAACTAGGCGGGCAAGTCGGCGAAGAATTGCGCGATGGGGTAATTCGCGATAAGGCGCGCCAGGCCGACAGGCGTTTGACCGTGGTTGTTCATGCGATACGGGTCGGCGCCTTTGCCACGGAGGAGGGCAATCAGATTGCCTTCGCCGCGAGAATGGAAGACGGCCGTGGAGAGCGGCGTGTTTCCAAATCGGTCGACCGCATCCACCGTGACCCCATGTTCAAGGAGGAGAACCGCGGCTTCATACGCGCGCTCCTGGCACGCAAAATGAAGCGGGGTCATGCCGCGCTTGTCATGGTGATTCGGGTCATCCCCCGCCGCCAGGCGCCTCCGCATTTCCGACAAATTGTTTTCCAGGGCAGCGTAATGCAATGGGACCCTCCCATCGCGATCTGGCAAGGCCTCGTCCGTGTTCACTTCAGAATCCCCATCGCCTGCAACTTTTCGGGCAGATACTTGTCTGTGACGAAGTTCAAGCCGTACTTGGCGAGCGCCTGCTGTTCCGATTTCTTGCCCATCTCCAGTTGCAAGTTGATTTCGCCCTTCCAGTAATCATCATCGAAGCGGGGATCATCCAACTCGGACTTGAGCGCGTCGATGTCCTGATCGCTCAGCTTGTCGGTCGGCAAATCGTAGTTGATGATGTCAGACGGGGTGACGCCGAGGAATTGCGCCGTCGGCGTCGCAAGGTACTCCGAGATGTGCGCCGTCTTGATCGCACCGTAGGCAACACTTGCGAAGATGCGGAATGACCATGGGTCGCCGTCGGTAAAGACGACGACAGGTTGGCCGCACTCCTCGTTGAGGCGTTTGATGAGGCGACGCGTGCTGCGGGCAGGTTGACCCTTGAGGTGGACAAGCGTGCAGTTGTACTTCGTGTCGAAGCCGTTTTCGACCAGGCGTGCAAACATGCCGCCGGTCTCAATTGCCACGACGAAGTCGGTCTTGACGTCCTTGAAGCTCAAGCGGTCGGGCTCAACGTTGTAAGGGATGTTGTAGCCCGAGTCACCCACGTCATTTTGACAGTGCATGTTGCGCTTCTCGCCGTTGCGGGTGGTTTCGACGACGCGCAGGTCGCCCATCATCGCGGCACCGTTTTCTTCCGGCCGGAGCTTGAAGTCTTCACGCATCGATCCGGTCATGACCTCCAGGTCCTCGGCCAGCAGGTCCGACTCGTCCTGGCTGTGGAATTTCGCAAGGTCCCAGCCTTCGGAAATGTAGTACATCTCACGCAGCGTTGAGGACTTGTTCTCGCCAATCATTTGTTTAATGAAATCGGTGAGGTACATCGTCCGCAGAAGCATGTAGGCGCCGTCGAGGGACTTAGCACTGCGCGTCGTCATCTCGCGACCGTACTTCCAGACCCGGTGGCGCTCGTCGAAGACGATGTTGCCCTTGTTGCGGCTTGAGACCTGGACTTCCGGAATTGCGGCTGATTTGAGGTGCGTGTAGATGGTCCCGGCGATGCCGTCCAGGGCCTTCGTGGCGGTGGCTTCGCGTTGCGCCTTGGTGTCACGCTTGCCGGGTGTTGGGCTGCTCTTTCCGGTGCTCATGCAGTGCCTCCTTCATCGCCGTGCCAAGGGTCCGCGCCGACGATGTGTGTTTCGTGGATGCCTTGAGCAAACGTCTCAACATCGTCCAGCGCGCCTTTTTCGACGCCGCCGATTTGGAACTTGAGAACCGTCTTTTCGGTTGGCTTGAGGGGCGGAATTTCCCATTCAATGTACCGCTCTTTGATATGCTTGGGCTTGGGGTCTGCCGAGACGAAGACGGAGCGGTCGGGCAGGACGACGAAGAAGCGGAATTTCTTCGAGCCCATCATGAAGTTCGTCATGGTGATGGAGGCTTTTCCAAGGAAAGCTTGGCGTGGTTTGGGTGCTTCCGCCGTTGGGGGGGACGATGAACCCAATGCATCCGATGAACCCGATGCGGCGGAGTCCTCAAACGACTCTAGCGTGGCCTTGCCTTTCTTGCCGTCCTTTTCTCCCTTGCCGCCGCCCTTGATTTTCTTGGCGGGCGCTGCATCGGGGATGTCCTGCGCCTCGGCCGACCGAGTCATCTCGTCCTGGGGCTTGGGTGCTTCCGCGGCCAGTACTTGGCCCTCAAGCTTCTCGTATTCGACGACCGGGTCCTCAATCCAGACCACGTCCATGATTTTGCAGACGATTGCGGCGAGGTCGACTTCGGGTTTTCCGAGCACGAGCGCGGCCTTCTTGTTGATTTGCGGGAGAATTTGGGTGACGAGCTTGAATTTCTCCGACACTTTGGCACGCTTGGCTTTCTTTGCAAGGTGCCGCCCAAGTCCGCGCGCGGCCTCCTGCAAGGCCAGCTTGATCTCCTTGCTAATCTCCTCCATGGGCGCAATGGCTTCCTTGGCCTCGCTCGTAAACGGAATCTTCGTGCTGGCCACGTGGACCGCCACGATGCAAGGTCCGTTTGGCATGCCCGTGCCACCGCGTTGTTCGAGTCCGTAGCGGCGCCAGTCGACGTCCTGCACAGCGGTTGTGCTGGCGCAACCGCCGCCTTGGTACAGAAGAGGGACCCGGTTGCCAAAGCGCAGGATCCGCACCTCGCTCTCGGCCGGCAGCGTGCCCCCGTAAACGATGCCGACCTCGACCTGGAACGGGTGGCCCCCCCAAACCGACGGCGGGCGTGTCACGGTCGTGATGTACTCGGGGCTCACGTCCTGCGTCTGCACCTTGAGCCCGCGGCGCACAAGTTGCTCGCCGATTGGGGACAAGCAGTTCGTCGGGGGCGCCATGATCTTGACTTTCGGCAGCGCCTCGTGGAGCCGGCGAGCCTCCTCGCGGTTCATCTCCTTGGGGTCCATGTTCGAAAGTCCGGCCATGTCGATGATTTTCTTGGCGGTGTCCGAGCCGACGGAACTGAACTCCTCGATCAGGAACGTCGTGATTTTGCGCTGCTTTGCGTTGCCTGCCATCGCAAGCAACGTGCCGAGTTCGGTGCCGTATGGGTGCGGCTTGATCTCCTGCGTCTTCGGGGGAACCTCGTCGCTCACCCGTTCGAAGACCGTCTTCTCGCCGTTCGGGTCCGTGAAGGTGATGCGGGCGTGCGGGTTCACGATGCTCGTGCTGCGCAGGAACTCGTAGGCACTCTGCCGGCCGCCTTGAAATTTTGCCTTGATCTGCACTTCGATACGCGTGCCATGCGGCTGCGTCCAAGTGTCATCCATTTCGGTGCCGAAGATTTCCGGCTCGTTCTTTTTGGTATTGAGCCCGAGCTCCATGCGAACGGCAGGGTGGCCGACGCCAATCTTGGAGGTGACGACGGCGTGGTGGCCGGCCGTGAGTTGACCGTACAGCACGACAGCGCTGATGCCGATGCCTTGCTGGCCGCGACTTTGCCGGATTGCATGAAAACGGCTGCCATACAGGAGGCGTGCGAAGATGTTGGGTAACTGGCGCTTCACGATGCCGGGCCCGTTGTCTTCGACCACTATTTTGAGTTCGTCTACGTGGTTGGTCTTGTGGACCTGCACGTCGACATCAGGCAGTATTCCGGCCTCTTCGCAGGCGTCAAGCGAGTTGTCGACGGCTTCCTTGATGGCCGTGATGAGGGCCTTGATGGGGGAGTCGAAGCCGAGGATTTGCCGGTTACGTTCAAAGAACTCGGCGACCGAGATTTCCTTCTGTGTGAGGGCCAGGGATTCGGCGATTGGCGCCTTGGATTTGGTCGCCTTCGGCTCGTCGGCCGGTGAGGTCACCTTTGGCTTACCTTTGGTCCCGGCGGCCGCTGCGCTGGCCATCAGGAGGTCCACCTGCGCTTGAGGACGTATCGCCCGAGCATCCATTGCATCCCGTTTCCTCCAGGGACGCAGGGGTTTGAAAGCGGTTCGCTTGGGATTGGCGAAACTACCCGGCGGGATTGTAATGAAAGTGGCCGTCGGGTGTCAAACCACCGAACCGACCGAGCCGACCGAACCGCCGATGTCGTTCGGGCGGTTCGGTATGCTCGGTGGTTTGGGCGGGCCGACAGCCTCAGAAGGGCACCAACCCGCGCCCACGGGCACTCTATTGCGCGCCCCGTTCGTACCGCCGTTTCATCCGTGGTTGGGCATGGCCCGGTGCGTCTTGCCCGCGCCGCCCCGCAAGATTACATGAATAGTAGGGGAATTGCCGCGACAATCGAGGCGATGGCAATGGCGAGGAAAACCTGGAGTTGCACGACCCAACCTGTCTCCGTCGGCTGGGATGGCCCTTGCGGGACAATCCTCGCGCATGCCAGCAACCAAATGCGAACACGCCATGGCCGCCGTGTGCAGGCTGCCCATTGTCCCCGCTGCGCCGGTTACGAGGACCGGGTCATGCGCCGCGCCCCCGGCGAGGTCCTGCCTGCCGATGTCCAGCCGTGCGAGGCCTTTGCCATGTCCGACCGTTTTCGCACCTGGGCCGTTGGCCAAATGCAGAAGGAACTCAGCGGCCAAGTCTCCGCGGCTGGGCTCGACCGCATGGCCCTGCTCAAGCGTCCGTCACGTCAGGTACCGGATGATGAGGAACAGGACAAGGGCGGCGCCTAGGACCACGAGTCCGAACTTCAGGAGGGCCGCGCGGTCCGTCTCGCTCGCGCGCTCAGCGATGTCCTTCGCGACGTCGCCCACCCGTTCCGTGATGGTGGAGCGCCGCGTCTGAATCGTTTCCTCGTGCGAATGCATAGGCGCCCCATCTGGTTCATGATCGGGATTGGCCGCGGTAGCCTCGAGCCTGGCCGACGGCGTGACAACGCCCATGCGGGTAATTTGCAAGCGTGGGGTCTGGGCAACGGGGGAAAGCAGGTCGGCCGTGGTGGGCCGGGCTGGCTCGACTCGGCCGGCCGATGCGCTGCCCTGCGCGAGCCAACCGAATTTCCCGGGCGCCGCGACGGCCGCGCTGGCTTGCGCGGGCGACGCGAGCCCATGTGCGGCCG
>CAZVJB010000022.1:0-39992 GCA_964627625.1 uncultured Halobacteriales archaeon | reverse complement strand
TTGGAAAGCCGCTGGCCCCAACCGTGATGATCGACCTTTCTGAAGGTCGCGGGCGGGGCGGTAGCAGGCGACGCGTGCGCAAAGCGCCGCGAGGTTGCGTGGGCCGCCGGCAGGACGCCGTCCGACCTTTTCCTAGTTTGACGGCTTCATCGGTTGGTCGAGCGGCACGTTGGCGGCCCCCGGCGGCCCCGCCATCGCCTGCTTCGGTCCGCCGGGCCTTTACGGCCCGGCATCAGCGCCGTCTCGCTCTTCGAGCTCGACGGCTCAGCTCGGCTGCCACACCCGCGCACGGCATCGCTTCGCGGGGGGCCGCACGCGCCTGCGGCGACGTTGTCCACGCCGCCTCGCCCTCCGGGCTCGTCGGCTTGCCAGCGCGGCCCCGACCGGGGGCCTTCGTGTTGCAATCCCAAAAAGTGCATCTTGAGGACCTGGTGGTCGAAGTCGCCGCCGTCGGATTTGGGGGTCCTGTCGATGGTCGTGTACCAACACGTTTTCCGCGATTTCCGTGAATTCCGTGGCGGGGGCGTTTGCCGAATCCTACATGCGGCTCGCCGGCAGACGTTCAAGCCCCTACGCATTACCCAATGCATGATCGTCGACCCCGCCATCGAGGCCTACTTGCACCGCATCCAACCGGCGCCTTACAAGGTCCTGCGCGAGATGGAGCGCTCTGGAATCGATCGTGGCTTTCCAATCATTGGCCCGCTCGTTGGGCGGCTTTGTGCGCAACTGGCGACCGGTATACGCGCGCAAACGGTCTTCGAAATGGGTTCCGGCTTCGGCTACTCGACGGTGTGGTTTGCGCAGGCCGTCGGCCCGCGTGGCCGCGTCGTGCATACGGACGGCAGCGCGCAGTTGACGGCCGAGGCACAAGGATGGCTGGGCAAGGCACGGCTCAAGTCGCGCGTCGAGTTCCGGACTGGCGACGCGCGGGATGCGCTGCGCGGCGAATCCGGTCCGTTCGATGTGGTGTTTATCGACATTGACAAAGAGCAGTACCCGGACGCCTGGGAATTGGCGCGCAAGCGTGTGCGCATGGGGGGCTTGATTCTGACCGACAACGCGCTTTGGCAAGGAAAAGTGGCCAACAATGTCACCAAGGACGCGGCGACGCGGGGCGTGCGCGAATACACGCGGCTTGCCTTGGAGGACAAGAATTTTCTCACGACGATTTTGCCCTTGCGCGACGGCGTTGCAGTATCACTGCGCGTTCGGTAGGCGCGGGCCGCGGGCGTTGTGTGTCACTTGATGTTGCCGTCGCGCCCGAAGCCGCGCAGTCCGCCGACGAAGCGCTGGATGGTCGTGATTGCGCCGACGACCGCGAAGTACGCAAGCAAAAGTTCGAGCCAGTTCGTAGTCCACGCGCCAAGCACGAGATCGCCGCGTTCGGATGTCGTCCAGACGGCTTGCCAGAGTGGTGTTGCAAGGAGAAGCACCATGCGATCAGCGCGGCCGAGGAAACCCGAGTAGTTGCGGCGCAATCCAACGGCTTGGGCCTGCGTGCCCATGTAACTGGTAAGCAGGGTGCCGACCACCGCTGCAAGCCCTATTCCCGTGTTGGCCCAAGGGGAGAAGGCGAGGCCGACAAGCAGGGCCGTGTCGCTAAACCGGTCGACGCAGTGGTCGAGGTAGTCGCCGCGCACGGTGGTCCTGCCCGTCATGTGGGCGACCTTGCCGTCGAGAAGGTCGAGGATGGAGTTCAGGCCGACGGCAATCCATGCCAGCATGAGAACAAGGATTCCCTGGCGGTCCGACCCCGACTGCCAGAAGAGGATGCCCCCTGCGGCGGCGGCAACCAGGCTCAGCCAAGTGATTGTGTCCGGCCGGACCGCGCCAAAAACCTTGGCAAGTGGCACAAGCCACCAGTCGTTGCTGCGGCGGTAATTGTCAAGGACCACGGGGCCCTCCGAGGCGGATTGGCAACTGCGCGCTCCAGTCGACGGGCTCCAAGTCATGCCGTTTAGAGGAATCGAGAGTTCCTTCGGCGAATGCCTTGAACAACGCCGCGGGGGTTCGGCGGGTGCCGTCACGCTGGATGACGTGCGGGATGTGGTCGAGCGCCTCCTGAAGGACGATGTCGAGTGCCTCGGCTTCGAGGTTTTCCGCCACTTTGGCCCGACTGTACCCACGCGCCGTCAAGCGTCCCGCAAGGACGCGCGGGTCACAGCGCAAGACCCATGCCGCGTCAAGTGGCAACAGGTGACTTAGGTGGCCTTCGTACACCACGTTGTGGCCATCCACATCCGGCAGGACGGCGCCCGCCAAGCGCTCGACATCAATGACATCGGCCTGGTCGTGCTCGTCGCGCCCGACAATCGCACCTTGCTGTTTCGCCCACGCCTTGATGTCAACCACGCGCCAGCCGTTCGACGCTGCGACCGCAGCGACACTGGTCTTGCCGACGCCCGGTGTGCCGGTGAGTGCTACGCGCACCAAACACCTACACGCGCCGGGCCGTGCCGGCGGTGCCGGCCGTGCCCGTCGCTGGCGTGAGAAGGTCGTGAAATTCGTAGCCGCCGAGTTTGTCCGGGTTGAAGCAGTAACGCACGGCCTGGAATCGTGACTTGTATTCGACGACATCGCGCTTGATGGACGAGGCATCGTCGCCTTTCAAGAGGGCGCGCGCAAAGAATCTGGCAACCGCGACCATGTCGCTTTCGCCCATGCCGACGCGCACCAACTCCTGCACCCCGAGGCGCAGGCCCGAGGGGGTCAGGGGTTTGCTGTCGCCCGGCAGCATGTTCATGTTCGTGATGATGCCCGCATCTTCGAGCTTCTGTGCGGCGGCGGCGCCGGCGCCCGAGTCGGCCGGCCCATGGCGCGTCACGACCTGGTGGCTGCGCGTAAATCCGCGTTCGCTTGCAATTACATCGAACCCTTCGGCAGCAAGGGCCGCGCCTAGCGCCCGGGCGCAGGCAACGGTGTCGCGGGCATAGGATTCTCCGAACTCCTGGAACTCGGCCAAGGCAACGACCTTTCCCGCCACGTGGTGCAAGTGGTAACTGGACACGACGCCGGGGAAGACGCCGGCGTGCAGTCGCTTCTGCATTTTCTCGTCGGAGGTGTCACTGAGCACGAAGCCGCCCTGCGGGCCGGGGAAGGTCTTGTGACTGCTGCCGGTGAGCACATCGGCGCCTTCGCGCAGCGGGTCCTGGAATTGTCCGCCGCCAATCAGGCCGAGAACGTGCGCGCCGTCGTAGAGCACCGTGGCGCCGACTTCGTGCGCCGCACCGGCAAGCTCCTTGAGTGGCGTTGGGAACAGAAAGACGCTCTGGCCGAACAGGCAGAGTTTGGGCTTGACTTGGCGAATGAGCTTGATGCTGGCGTCAATATCCGGCTCCATCCGCTCGGCATTCCAAGGATACGTGTGCAATTCTAGGCCGCGCATGCCGACGGCGCCCATCGGAGCGTGGCTGATGTGTCCGCCGTCGGCCGTGGAGACCGCCGTGATGGCGTCGCCCGGCTTGGTCAGGGACTTGAGGGCCGCGAGGTTGGAGTTCGTCCCCGAGGTGCTCTGGATGTTGGCAAAACGGCAACGGAAGACGGCGCGTGCCAACTCCATGCCGAGCGCCTCAATCTCGTCGAAAGGCCCACAACCCTGGTAGTAGCGCTTGCCCGGCAGCCCCTCAGCGTAGCGGCCATGCAGGTCCGTGACCAGCATCTCGGCAACGCGTGGGCTTACGATGTTCTCGGAAGCAATCATCGGCAGCCCCTGGCCGAAGATGCGGGTGCTGCGACGCGCCGCGTCGCGCACGGCGTCGGCGGCTTGCAGGGGCTTCATGGGCGGGGCCACGGGAACGGGCTTTATGAGCCGAGCGAGGCGGCGCGCCTGCGTCAAGGCTGAATGCGGCGGCCCGTCGACGACAGGAACTTCGGCTTTGCCAGGTGCATGCGCTTGAGGCGGAATTGCAGAGCCGTCTTCATGACGCCGGCGCCGTAGCGCAGGCTTGCCAGCAGCCGGATGGAGGAGGATTCCGACTCGTACCGGGTCGGGCACGTGACTTCGGCAATGCCATAACCCGCGTCGACGGCCTGCACCAGCATCTGGTTGTCGAAGACGAAGTTGTCGCTGTTTTCTTCCAGCGGCAACGTTTCCAGAACCTTGCGCGAGAAGCAACGGAAACCAGTGTGGTATTCGCTGAGTTTCTGGCCAATCAGTAGGTTTTCCGCGAGCGTGAGGCAGCGATTGAAGAAGTACTTGTAGAGCGGCATGCCGCCCTTGCGCGCGCCGCCGCCCAGGATGCGGGACCCCAAGGAAATGTCGTACAGCCCGCTTGCGACGCACCAGACCAGGGCCGGAACGAGCCGCGGCGTGTATTGGTAGTCCGGATGGAGCATGACTACGACGTCGGCGCCGCGCGACAACGCCTCGCGGTAGCAGGTTTTCTGGTTGCCGCCGTAACCGCGATTCTTGGGGTGAAGTACGGCATGGATGCCAAGCCGTCGGGCGACCTCCATCGTCCGATCAGATGAGGCGTCGTCCACGAGGATGACGTCATCCACCACGTCCATCGGGATTTCCCGCCAGGTTTTTTCCAAGGTGCCCTCGGCGTTGTAGCCGGGCATCACAACACAGACCCGCTTCCCATTCATCATACGACGCCGCGGCCGACCCTTGGCACGGGAAAAGGGTTTGCAGCAGGCGCGGTCACGTTCATCAACGCCGATTCCATGTGCGGCCCAGGATGGAACCAAGGCGGCTGCAAGACCTAGCCTTCGGTTTGGCCCGATCGCCTTTGCCTTACTTTGCCGCCCTGTCGGTCTGGTTGTTGTTCCTGCACGAGCCATGGCGCGACGAGGCCGAACATTGGCTGCTGGTCCGTGACACGCCGACGATGGGTGCCTTCTTCGAAGCCCTGCGGTACGAGGGCACGCCTTCCTTGTGGCACATGCTCATGATGCCGCTTGCCAAACTCGGGTTGCCGTTCATGTCGGCGCGCATCCTGCATGTGGCCGTTGCCGTGGCCGGCGTATCAGCCATCTGGTTCTTGTCGCCGTTTTCGCGCCGCGAGAAATGGCTCCTGGCGTTCGGCTACTACACGGCGTACGAATTCAGTGCCATCACCCGCAGCTACGCCCTCTTTGTCCTCCTGCTGTTCGTCGTGGCCCGGTTGGATCGCGAACGCCGCGCGCGCCCCATCCTCTACGCCCTTGCCCTCGCGGCTCTTGCCAATACCACGCTGCATGGCCTGCTGATTGCAGCAATCGTCGCGGCAGGGTACGGGCTTGGGTTGCTTCGCAATCGGGCTTGGACGCGGACGGTCACCGTTGGGGCGGGCCTCGCGGTCGCGGGCTTCGCCTTGGCCGCGTGGCAGATGCGTCCGCCCGCCGATTTGGCGCCTTGGCTTGCGCACTGGCACGTCATGCCGCCGGACGACCCGCCGCGCGTCTACGACGTGGTCAAGTCGATTCTGGAGGGCTTCGTGCCGATTCCCACCACGCAGCAGGACTTCTGGAATTCCTCCATCTTCCAAGCCCTGCCGGCCTCCGTCATGACCCTGCTTGCTGCCGGCATTCTTGCGGCCTCCTTCTGGACGTTGCGACATCAGCGCGACATCCTCTGGACATACGCGGCCATCATGCTCGTCATGCAGAGCCTGTTCGTGTTCAAGTATTACGGCGGCGCGCACCACGCGGGCCTGCTTTTCTTCGTGTATCTTTACTGCCTTTGGATCGTTCGCGCGCGCGGGCCGGAGGCCGCCATCCCGCCCGGTGGGGCAGGCCGATCCGAGCGGGCTCCGGATTGGCGCGTCCGTGGGCAGAAGGCCCTGACGTTTTTCGTGCCCGTCATTCTTGCCCTGCAAGTGGTCGCCGCTGGAATGGCTATCGAACGGGATGCGCGCGGCCAGTTCTCGGCTTCTGGCGAGGCCGCCCGTTTCCTCGAGGACCATGGCCTCGTCGGTGAGGACACCTTCGTTGCCGCCTACCACAGTTTCGCCGCGACGGGAATTCTTGCCCAACTGCGTGACCCGGACCGCCAATTCTTCCTGGTCGAGTTGAATCGGTCTGGAACCTTTACGCCGTGGTCGGCCCAGTGGCAGGCGTCGACCCATTTGTCCATTAACGAGGTGCTGGCGCGCGTCGACGCCGCGGCCATCGGCTATGACCGCGTCGTGCTCATCATCAACTACGACGGCACTTCGCCACCTGGCTGGGTCGATGGGACCACCCGCTTGACATGGCTTACTACCATCGGCGCGGGCGTGGTCGGTTCGCTGGAGGAGCAATTCGATATCTACATTGTCCAGCCACCCGCGCCGGCCTAAACCCATCACCTTGCGACGAGGCGGGACGTCGAGCGCCCGATTGCGACGGCGCCCGGCAGACCCAGGGCAAGCGTCAAGGCATTCACGAAGAGGTGGACGGCAACAGCGGTGAAGCCGAAGATTGCCGCGGAGGCGGCGTCGCCAACGTATTGGTTTAGGGCCACGGCGAACACGACTTCGTAGACGCCAATTGAGCCTGGCGTCGTTGGCAACGCTTTGGCGGCGTTTGCCAGAATCACTGGGATGAGAACCAACAGGTAAGGATTGCGCCCGCCGCGCAGCGGTTCCAGCCAGAGTGCATCAAGGATGATGCCTGCAAGTGCCACGTCGGCCAGCCAGGCCCCCGAGGCCAGGATGAGTCCAACGATGAAGACTCGGGGCGTCCACAACGTCGCCGTCGCGCGGCCGAAGTCAGCTCCCGTTGGTGCGCGTGTCCCGAGCAGGCGCTTCGTGATGCGGTCCAATAAGGCGCGGAACTGGTGGTGCTTTGCCAGGTAGATGGCGGCGCCCGCCAAGACCAGAAAAACCAGGCCGCCAGCCATGAGCCAAAGCAGCCCGGTGGACGCATTGCCCACGGGAACCAGAAGGAGGACAGCGGGCCCGGCCAAGAGGCCCAGCACAAGGAGGGCCCCAAGGTCGCCGACGCGCCACGTCATGATTGCGGCGGCTGCCGCAGCGCCACGCCCGTACAAGGCGCGCAGGTGCATGAAGGCCGCAACGTCGCCGAGGCGGGCCGGCGCGACAATGTTTAGCGCATTGGCACCGAAGGCCGTCAAGGCGGCTTGCGGCAAGGCGATTGGAATCGCGACCATGTGCGCCAGGAAATGCAGTCGCGCGACGCGCAAGCCCCACGCGACCACGTAGGCGGCAAGGGCAAGGGTGAGGGTGATCGCATCCAGCCGGCCAAGGTAAGTCGGAACTTGGGCGAAATCGACTTTGCGCAAGGCGAACCAGATGAGAAGGAGGCTGACGACAAAGAGCGCACCGTGGACAGCCCCGCGCCGGAGGCGGCGGCCACGCGCCAGCGCTGGCCTGTTGGCCGTGACCGCGCCGCCGTCCACGGGGGTCGTCGGGTCATCCACGAATGCCCACGGGGGCGGCTCGTTCTTGAAGGTTCTGAGTCGGTGAGACCGCCAACGCCTCGAGGCGGGCAAAGCGCAGACCGCCCAGGTTGAAACCAACGCGCAGCACTCGCCCTGCGCGCAGGCCACATCCAAGCATTCTACTCCGTTGTGGAAAGTCGCCGCCGGCGGCAACGTGAGGAATCGTGCAACCGTCTTCATGCGCAGGTGTTGCAGGCAACGCGCTTTTCCGCATGGTCATCGTCACGGCGCGCATGAGCATCGAGACCGCAACCGCCGTCCCCCGCAGCCCAGTTTCCGTTGCCATTCAAGTGCGGGGTCATGCGCTGGTCCAGGACAAACTCGCGGATGCCGGCGGGAAGGACGAAGGCCCCATGGCAAGCGAATTCCTGCTCGCCTCGCTGTTGGCCTGCCAGCACTCCACGTCGGTCAAGATTGCGGCAAAGCGGCGCACCCCGTGGGTCGTAAGCAAAGTCGAAGGCGCCATGCACTTCGATTCCGCCGGCGACATTGCCAACATCGACGTCGCTTTCAGCCTCGCCCAGGGCACGGCGGGTACGACTGACGTGGCAATCGAGACCATCCTGCGGCTCACCGAGAAGACTTGCACGATAAGTCGGGCTCTGCGGGTCCCGGTCGTGGTCCGGTTCACGCGCGGCTGAGCATCTCCACGTAGGACGTGCGAATGCGAGGTGCATTCCCGAGCCCAAGTTTGTCGGCCGCGTCGGTGATGGCCGCAGCTGCAGTCTCCGTCTCGGCTGCTTCGGCAAGGACTTCCAGTTCGACGAACCAGCCGAGGCCGTCGACATGGTCCAAAGCCACCCCCACGAGGCCGAGGGTCCCTGACTCGCGCCATTTCGTGAGGTGCGCCGCCGGCGTGAAACCAAGGTGGCGAAGAAGTGCCGTTGGATCTTTGGTCATGACCACGTTTTCCTCAAGGCGCGCCTTGACGTCGCCCGGCCGTCGCGGGCCCTTGTACGTGAGCTCGAACTGGCCGCCGGCGCGGCGTAGTCGCAGCGCCTCGTCGTCGGCGCGCAGGTCGCGACCCGGGTGCCCGAAAAACGTGTCGACCTGCTCGACTGGGGGGCCCAGCCGCACTCCGGCGGTCCGCAGCCGCGCCCGCAACGCAGCGGCGTCGGCCACGTGCAACTTGGCCTCCACCTCGAACGTCACCGTCCGCGCAAGGCATGCGCAACATAATGATGGCTTCGGCCCTGGCCGCGTCGTGAAGAGGGCGCTGCTGTGCATCGCTGCCGTCGCGGCCCTTGCCCTAGCAGGATGCATGGAGCCGTTTCGCGCCCACGTTGATTCCACCGCCCTCGGCGGCGGCATCGCGTGGAGGGTCACAAAGGGTCCCCAGGAGGACAACGGTTTGTTCGGGCCCAACAAGGTGGACACCGAGTACACGCACGAGAGCGATTCGCCGCCATTTTCCGGCAGCCTTCTCGTGATTAGTTTGCGGCAGGCGGGCGGCTTCTCCAGCGCAGAGTTGCGCGCCTTGGCCCAAGAATTCCTGCATGCCGCCGCCCGCGACAACATGACCCTGGATGTGGCCAAGAGCGCCGACGGCGAACGCGTGCTGCGTAACGGCTTGGCCACCCAATGGTTTGTCAACCAGGGAACCTGGACGCATCCGGACCCGAATGGCCTCTTCGACCAGGACGACACCGTCGGAATGATTGTGGAAGTCGGCTATGATGGTTTGAGCTCCACCGCCGTTGCGGCAATCGGCACGGCCACTCTTGCATCGCATCTGCAATGTCCGATTCTGGGGCCCTGCTCGCCGCAGAGCGACCTGCGGACGTGGAACAAAATGGTGGGCGACCCGAGCGGCTCGATTGGGCAGGCGCGCGACGCAAGCGGCCTCCTCTACAATTTGGTGACGCATGGTTAATTCGGCGCCGCCTGTTGCAGTTGCGCGCTTTGCCGCCGGACCAAAAATCCGCGAATGGGCCAACACCCATGGCTTCTCCGACTGGATGATCGCCCGCATCGTTCGCCTTACCGATGACGCAGGAACGCTTCTTGACGGCCTCAAGCGCGCGCCGCCACGGTACCTGCGCGTCAACCCGCTTCGTGCAACACTCCAAGAGGCCAAACAGCGCCTCGAGGCCCGCGGCTTCGAACTCTCGCGCAGCGACCTTGACGACAACATCCTGCGCTTGCGCCAATCACCAATCAGTGCCGGCGCCACCGTCGAGCACCTGCTTGGCATGACGACGTTGCAGGACCTTGCGTCGGCCAGCGCGCCCCTTGCCCTCGAGGCGCGGCCCGGCGACATCGTAGCCGACCTGGCGGCGGCGCCAGGGGTGAAGACCTTGCACATCGCGGGCGATCTTGGCGAGAAAGCGGCCCACCACATCCGACAGCGTGGCGCCATCGTGGCCGTCGAGCCCGCGGCCGACCGGATGCGTGCCCTGCGCTTCAACCTGGAGCGCGGCGGCGTCACAACCGCCGTGCTGCGCTCCCACACCGCCCAGCAGCTTCCCGGCGCCGCATGGGCGGCCAAGGTTCTGCTGGATGCGCCGTGCACCGGCGAAGGGACCATGCCGAAGGATGCGAATCGGCGCAAGGCACGCCCCGAGGAGATTCCGGCGCTCTGCGCGCTGCAATCTGAACTCGTGGACGCAGCCGATCGCATCCTCAAGCCCGGCGGCCGCCTCGTATACGCGACGTGCACCTTTGGCCCGGAAGAGAACGAGGTGCAACTGCAACGCCTGCTTGATCGCGGCTACAAGATGGAGAGCCTGCCGTTCGAGCGCTGTGGCGGCGTCCCCCTTGTCCCCGGTGTGACCGAGTGGCCGGGCTTCACCCTTGACGCAAGCCTGGCGAAGGCGCGGCGGTTCCTTCCCGGCATCCACCCTACGCTCGGCTTTTTTGTGGCACGGCTCCGTAAAGGTGGGGCATGAGGGCCGCGACCGAGGCCGAAGGGGCCGCGGCCGTCGCGTTCTTCGAATCCGTCGAGGAAGGACTTGCAGCCAAGGTCATGGGCGTCACCCGATTCGCCGTTTGCGACCGGGACGGCGTCGCCTTTGCCTGCCTTGTCAGCCCCGACGTCTTGAGCCTGCCACAGGACCTCCAGGAAGGCGCTGGGGCCGCCGGGCTGCCGGTGGGAACACTGGAGGATGGCGAATTCCGCCTCGACCTGCAGGGCGCCGTCTTGATGGCACGCCACACGAAAGGGCAAACCGTGCGTGTCACCGAGCATGCGGCTCGACTGTTTCTTTACGGGCGCAACATTTTGGGCGATTCCGTCGAATGGCATGACACGAGCCTGGAAACCGGCGCGGCTTGCATCGTCACCAACCCCCGTGGCGAGGCCGTCGGCATCGGTGTCGTGGTCGGCAGCTTCAAGGGAGGCCGCGAATCGGTTCGTCCCGTCCATGACCTTGGCACGTACCTCCGCGACCAGGGCAAAGGCGACGCGGCCGAAGACGACGGCGGAGAGTGATGCTGTGACGACGCCGGGTGCCGAAGCCGAGTACACCGTCATCGTGGCCATCCGCAATGGTCCATCGGGCAAGGAATTCCTCATGGTGCGGCATCACGAGCGCGGCTGGGAATTGCCGGGCGGGAAGTTCCGACCGGGCGAAGGTCCTGTCCATTGCGCGCTGCGCGAGTTTCGCGAGGAGACCGGCCACCTGCTTGCGGCGCCGCACTTTGTCACGAAACTCAAGAAAGACAATGGCACCTGCTTTGTCTTCACCGGCGCTTGGGGCGTTGCGGTCGAGGGCCACAAGCCGGACCCCGCCATCGCCGAGGCGAAGTGGTTTGGCCGCCTCCCGCGTGACGAGGGGCTCGCTTTCCCGAACGACCCTTACGCCGACATGGGCCGTATGCTTGGCATCGACTTCGGCTGAGTCCGGCCATGGCGATGTCGCGACGCACGGCTGGATGCACGATGTTGCACCTCGCATTTCAAATACGTTTGACTTGTCGCGCGTCCTGTCTCCTGGGGCGGTAACTCAGTTGGGAGAGTGCCAGACTGAAGATCTGGATGCCGCCGGTTCGATCCCGGCTCGCCCCACTTGATTCCAGCGCAACATGGCCACACCGAAGCCGCGGGCCTCGCCTGGTATGACTGGCTGCTCTTTGGAGCGGCTGCGGTATCGGTGGTTGCCATGATGTACGTGTACTTGCGTCACATTCGGCCGCGCCGCCAACAGCGGGCAATAGCCGCAAGGACGGCTCCGGGTCAGCGGAAACCCAAAGGGTAGCCGGTTCGCGTCGAGGCGTCGCATGCGCTCCATGCGAACAACCGCTCGACCCACGAATGCTGCCGCGAGCATCATGTTCATTGGTCGGCGCACGAATGGATGAGTATGGCTGACAAGAGTTCCCATACCGGCTTGTACCTGACTCTCGGCGCCCTTGCCGCTGTTGGCGCGGGTTATCTCGTCTGGCGTTACGTCCTCTCGGACAAGCAGAAAGATCAGGCAACCGAGGTCGCGGTGACAAGCGCCCGCAAGGTCCGCGCTGCGGCAAAGGACATCGTTGAAGAGATGCCAATCGGCCGCTGAGTGCTCAACGGTTCGTATCCCCACACGTTTCTAAGCCTCGGGCTCGTCGCAGGGTTGTGAATGCGGGGCGCCGCTCAAAGGCGGACTGGAACCGCGAGACTTACTCCAAGGCCAAAGAGCGCGGCGATGCGTTTACGACTGCAAGCGGCCGCGCCGTGGAACCGCTCTACACTTCCGACGATTTGGCCGGCTTCGACCCGGACGCGGCTCTCGGCTACCCCGGCACGGCGCCGTACACGCGCGGCGTGCAACCGACGCTCTATCGCGGCCGCCTCTGGACGATGCGGCAATATGCCGGATTCTCAACGCCAGAGGAGTCGAACAAGCGCTACAAAATTCTCCTGGCTCAGGGCAGCACAGGGCTGAGCGTCGCCTTCGATTTACCAACCCAGATTGGCATGGATTCTGACGACGAACGTGCGCTGGGCGAGGTCGGCAAGGTCGGCGTCGCAATCGATACACTGCGCGACATGGAGATTCTCTTCGACGGCATCCCCCTCGACAAAGTCACTACTTCGATGACCATCAACGCCCCGGCCGCCGTGCTGCTGTGCATGTACCTTGCCGTGGCCGAGAAACAAGGCGCGGACCTGCGCAAAGTGTCGGGCACAATCCAAAACGACATCCTGAAGGAATACATCGCGCGCGGCACCTACATTTTCCCGCCCGCGCCTTCGATGCGGCTCATCACGGACATTTTTTCCTACTGCGCCAAGGAAGTGCCCGAATGGAACACCATCAGCATCTCGGGCTACCACATCCGCGAGGCGGGTTCGACGGCCGCGCAGGAACTCGCCTTCACCCTGGCCGACGGTATCGCCTACGTGCAAGCCGCCGTTACGGCCGGCCTGCGGGTTGACGACTTTGCACCGCGCATCGCGTTCTTCTTCAATGGGCACAATGATCTCCTGGAAGAGGTCGCCAAATTCCGGGCGGCGCGCCGCATGTGGCATCGCATCATGACCGAACGATTCCACGCCAAGGATCCGCGCTCCGCGATGTTGCGGTTCCACACGCAGACGGCAGGCAGCACTCTGACGGCCCAGCAGCCGGAGAACAACGTCGTGCGCGTCGCAATCCAAGCCCTGGCTGCCGTGCTTGGCGGTACCCAGAGCCTGCACACGAATTCCATGGACGAGGCGCTCGGTCTGCCGACGGAAAAAGCCGCCCGCATCGCGCTGCGGACCCAGCAAATCATTGCCCACGAGTCCGGCGTGGTAAACACGGTCGACCCCGTGGCCGGCAGTTACGCCATAGAGAAACTCACCAATGACCTCGAAGCCGAAGCCATCCAGCTGATCGCAGATATCGACAAGATGGGGGGCATGCTGCGCGCCATCGAGAAAGGCTGGGTGCAGGCGCAGATCCAGGAGGCCGCGTATCGGTTCCAGCGCGAAGTCGAAGACAAAGAACGCGTCGTGGTTGGGGTAAACGATTTCGCACTCCAGGACGAGGCGCCCATGGACACGCTGCGGCTGGACGATGCCGCCGAGAAGGCGCAGTTACGCAAACTGAAGGAAGTGAAGGCGTCGCGTGATCCTTCTGCTGTGCAGGCGACGCTGCAAGCCTTGGCCGGCGCGGCAACGCAATCCGAGACGAACATCGTGCCCTTCATCCTCGCCGCCGTAAAGGCATACGCGACGCTCGGTGAAATCTGCGGTGTGCTGCGCAAAGAGTGGGGCGAGTACACGCCGAGCGCGGCGCTCTGACCGCGCTTGCGACCCGCAGACGTGGTAATTGGTGCCTCGCGCCTCCCGCCGGTCAGCCAAGCAGGGCCTGTAGAATCCAGTAAACGCAGCCGCCGCCGTACAGGCCGCTTGCCCCGAGCGACACGATGGTCTCCTCGAAGTTTTGCAACCGCGGCTGCAAGCGGGTTTGGCCGTAGGCGCGAAACACCTCAATAGTCAAAAACAACGCCGAGAGACCCACGAAACCCCAAGCGACCGACCGGCCCGCGCGTTCCCCCTGAGTGAAAAAAAGTGCATTCCCGTATACGAAGAGGACAAGATAGACCATCGATTGCAGGAAACGATGGTGCTGGATCTGCCGCAGGCCCGTCGTGAACTCCTGCAGCGGGCTGGAGCCGCCGGGACCGAAGGACATGCAGACCTTTGCAGGCGTTGCCGATTCAAGCCACTTCCGTTTCGCCGCCCAGCGAATCGAGCGAGCTTTCGCTCGGCCGACAGCGAGATAAGCAGCCGGCCCATGAGCGCACCAAGATGGCACGGCTCCGGATCGAGGCGACCCCCAACCCGAACGCCCTCAAGGTCACGGCGCCAAGCCCATTCTGCAACGGCTCCAAGATTATTTCGAGCGCTACGCAGACGCAAAGCCCGCTGGCCAAAGCGCTCCTCGGCGTTGATGGGGTCACGAGCCTATTTTTCCTAAACGATTTCGTCACCATCAGCAAGAAGCCGGAAGCGGATTGGAACCAGATGGTGCCGCACATCCAAGAAGCACTGAGCAAGCACCCGCATTTCGTGTAGGGAAAATCCAGGCTCACCTGCTTGGCCAAGTCCTGTGGCGATTCCGTCGTTGCCCCGACGGCGGCGTGCTGTTGCATGAGCAATCGCTCGGAACCCAATACGGAATGCCGTACATCGTGCGATTCTGCCCGGCGTGGGCCGAACGCGGCGGCCGCAGGCGCCACGTGTGAGCCGGGTGTGGCGAAGCGAGCCCGCGCGAAGCGCGGCGCGATGCGGTGGGCCGCCGGGCAGCGTTCATTGAGGATGCCGGTCGCATTCGTGACGAACCACAGAGCGCACAGAGACCACAGAGTGCCCTCTGTGGGGCTCTGTGAACTCTGTGGATTGTCCGGGGTTGGCGGGACCAGACGCGGGGCTCGCCGCGCTCGCCGGCGCCGCCACGCCCGTGCCATCATTCCATTCCCTCAACACGGCGCCGCCGTCGGAGGACTGCGGGATTGGGTCGATGGTCTTCATCAAGCAGGTTTCGCGTAATTCGTGCAATTCGCGGTTTCGTCTTCGCGTTCGGTGCGCGGAGATTCCGCCAGGCGTCGTTTGCTCCGAAATCCGTAATCGCGGTGCCCTGAATTGCGTAATTCGCCACAACTGTCCAGGAACTTTCTTGTAGTGGTCCTTGTCCCTTGTTCCTTCGTGAGCGCAACCTGCGACCACCCCATGCCTATGCGCGTGTGGGGCGGCAGCAAGGTCGCGCCCACACCCTGCTGCAAGTGCGACTGAAGCATCTCTCGCGCTTGTGGCGTTGTGAGGTGCGTCCCATGATGAACCAGCCCAAGCCCTGCCAAGAAATCCCTGCAATGACACTGAAGAACGACGGAACCGGGTTCGACTTCGAGTCGATTATAGGAGGCGACGGCCGCATCCTTGTACTGGGGGAATTCGATGACTCCGGACCGTGACCGGCTGCCGGTGCGCCGCTTGCCGGTTGTGCGCGATGAGGCGCCCCGTCCAGAGGACGTATTGCGCTGGCCGAGAATTCCGGCCGCCGCGTAGACGGAGCCGAGGCCTCGCGTTCGATAGGCGCAACAGCCATGAGGCGGCTCATGGTGGCCAAATCGTGGCCATCCTTGGCGTCGACCAGGTCTCCGTCGCAGTCGAATCCCTAGACGATGCAAGCCGCATCTACGAGCGCATCCTGGGGCTGCGCCGGCGCGGCCATGACGAGACCATTGCAGACCAAGGAGTGACAACCAGGTTCTTTCCCGTGGGTGGTTCGGACTCCGTGGTCGAGGCACTCTTGCCCACGGGACCCGATACACCCGTTGGCAGATTCCTTGCCAAGCGGGGCCCGGGCGTGCACCACATCGCGTTTCGCGTCGATGACCTAGACGCGGAACTTGCCCGCCTCAAAGTTTTGGGGGTGCGCCTCATCGATGAAACACCGCGCCTCGGGGCGCAAGGCAAACGCATCGCATTCATCCATCCCAAAGAGACCGGCGGGGTCTTGATTGAGTTGTGTCAGGCCGTGCCGGGGCACGGTGCAACGCGGTCCGGGCAAGAAAAGCCGCTAACAGGAGCCCGCTGATGCAGTGGACGATTGAACGCCACGCCAGCCTGCCCTCCACGATGGATGCTGCTCGCGTTCGCGCTCGCGCCGGAGCGCCGGACGGCACAGTCATCGTCGCCGAAGAACAGAGTGCGGGCCGCGGCACGCGCGGCCACACCTGGTTTGCGCCTAAGGGCGGGCTGTACCTCTCATTCGTCGTGCGCGACCTGTCCGACTTGCGCCTTGTGACAATCGCCATGGGCAACGCCGCAGCCGAGGCGCTTGAAGTCGCCGGCGTGGAACCGCGCCTCAAGTGGGTCAACGACGTCCTCGTCGACGGGCGCAAAATCGCCGGCATCCTCGTCGAGGGCGAATCGACCGGCGCTAAACTGGACTTCCTCGTCGTCGGCATCGGCATCAACGTCAACGGCCCCGCCGCCAAATTCCCCAACGGTTTGGCACAAACGGCGACGACCCTTGAGGAAAAACTCGCCTGCGAATCGTGCATCCCTGACCTCGAGGCCCTGCTCTTGCAAAACGTGGCCCGGTGGCTCGAAAAACTACGGCGAGGCGAGGCCGCATCCATCGTTGCAGCCTTCCGGTTACGCGACGCGCTCAAGGGTCAACGCGTAAGCGCGCCATTGGGCGGTCACGACATCCAGGGAACCGCCGACGGCGTCGACGACCAGGGTCGGATGCGCATCCTCACGACGGGGGGGCCGCGGCTGGTTGACCAAGGGCCCGTCACGCTGTTGGGGTGACTGGGGGCTCGTTTGCAGGCGAATTCTGCCCGTCTCGAGGCAAAAGACGGGATTTGGCCGTTGTTTCTGTTGGTCAAGGGTCGGCCCAACAGGCTTATGGGGGACTTCCCCGATTCACCGCTCGGTGCGTATCCTTCGGTGGTGGCATGGCGCAGCGCTCCTCGCCTTAGCGAGCGTGCTGGCGGTGGCCGCCGCTGCCCATTTCGGCGACCCGGTGGCCCCAATGGCCTTGACCGACGGTTTGCCGGTACCTGAAGTAACGCAAGCAGCCGCAACCGTTCGGCCGCCGGCCTGCCCGAGCCTTGCAAGCATGCCCGGAATCGGGCCGGCCTGCCTGCGGCCCGACGGAGCCTGGGAGCTGCGTGACGCCGCGGGCGCGCCCATGGGTCTGTCGCACGGGCCAGACGTCGACCTGCTTGCCAGCCACCAGTCACTCGACGGCTACCGCACCGGTGAAGAGTTCAATGATGTCGGCCAGGACTACAACATGGCCCTCAACATGCCTTTCTGCGTCATGGCGCTGCCCGACGTCGGAGGCAACGAGCCCCCGGTTGGCGAGATCAACTATGGCCAGCTGGTTTATGCTCGCGCCAGCAACGCAATGGAGCGCTTTGAGCTCGAGGCGCCGCGCATTCGGAACTACATGCAGTTCGTCAACCAGCGCCTGGAGACGGAATCCAAGTGGGTGGGCGCCGGCGTCGTCACCGACTACAGGATAGCCTGCGAGACGCCGCTTCCCGAAGACCAATCGGGACCCCCGGTAAGCCCGCTGCCGATTCGCCTCAGCGTTCTCAACATCACGATGGACACGACGCTGGAAGGCATGTCCACCGCGAACGTCATGGCCGAACTCAAGTCGTTGGGCCTCGGCCGGCCCGCCGTCCAATATTGGGTCGCCTTCGATCGCTATTCCTACTTCTACGAAGACGACGGCACGGACAAGGACGTCAGCTTCTGGCTGACCTACGGGCCCGACATCGCGTGCGGCTGCGCGGGGTTCGGCACGAACCCTGGCGACCCGCAGCCCGGCTTCCTGAACGCTGTGAACACGGCTTGGGGCATGGGGATTTCCTACGCTGTGGGTCCCGGCACGATGATGCATGAGAATGGCCACAACATGGGTGCCGTGGTAACGACGGCGCCCGGCGCCGACGGAGCCGGCCACTGCCTTGATGGCGTAGACGTCATGTGTTATGGGCCGACGCCGGCGTATGACGATGACCAATGCACGGATGCCGCGCACTTCGACTGCGGCCACGACACGTATTTCCACCCCGGCCCGCCTCTGGCCTCGACGTGGCTGGGCTCCCATTGGAACGTCGGCCACGAGAATCGCTTCCTCAATTACACATCCGGGCCAATCAATCCTCTCACAGCCATCAACGACTACTATGTGGCGACGGTCGAACTCGGGTCTTTTAATCTGCACGTGGCCAAGAATGACCGCAATCCCTTCCTGCGGCCGCTGCAAATCACCACCATCGTGAGTCCGCCCACCAAGGGAACGGCCAGCATCGCGGCGGATGGGCTGCACATCCTTTACGATCCAATCGACGCCCAAACAGGCACGGACGCCTTGACCTACCGCATCCAAAACAACATCGGAGAATTCTCCGAGGCGCTTGTCACAATCGACCTCGACCACTACCCTGAACCTGTGCACTTCAACCACACGATCATGCAGGGGGAAAGCGTCCACTACTTCCCCTCGTACAAGTGTGACGTGACGCCGATGGCCACCGATGTCGATCCTCTGGGCGACCTCGACGTGCAGCTTGCCGGCGTGTCCCTAACCCTTGGCTCCGGTTCTGGAGCGGCGTCCACCTCGACCGTCAGCACCTTGACGTTGTGCACGGGCCAATCCTCCGGGTATTGGGTCAACTGGTTCATGGCACCGCCGCAATTCCTGCCCCATCATGAAGACGCGGAGATTACCTTCGGGCCCGATTTCCACGGCACAGCGCAGCTCACGTTCCGCATCTACGACCACCATACGCGCCGCGATGGCGACTGGATGGGTGGCTGCTGTAAGTCCGTCACCTGGTGGGGCTTCGTGAACATCACGATTCTCCCGACACCGCCCCCGCCTCCTCCGCCGCCCCCGCCCCCGCCGCCGCCCCCGCCCGGCCCGGTTCTGGCCCACTTCACGGCAAGTCCTGTGCCAGTATATGTTGGGGAACCCGTCACGTTTGCCGACTATTCGACGACGACGGACGCCGACTACATTGCCAGTTGGCTGTGGGATTTCGGCGACGGCTACACTGCGGTCGGTTCGCACCCGTCCCATATCTACGGCATCGTCGGCTCCTACAGTGCGTGTCTCTTTGCAACCGATAACGACGGCGTAACCGGGGCGCCGTTCTGCACCGCCATCACGGTTCTCGCCCCGCCAGGAGGACATGGCGGTGGGGGCGGTGGCGGAGGCGATGGCGGTGGTGGTGGCGGATGCTCTGGTCCAGGGTTCCACTGCTTCCACGGTGACGGCGAGAACGACGACGGCGACGAACTCTTTGTCGACGCGGGCCAGGGGAAGCAGTCGCAGCCGGGCCAAATCGTCCGCCTGCAAGCCGTGGCCACCGGCGTTGCCGCGTTCCGCTGGGTGCAAACGCGCGGGCCACACGTTGACCTGTTGGCCGCCGACTCGGATGAGCCCTTCTTCCTTGCTCCTCACCTTCCGGGTACATCTGTGTTCTACTTCGAAGTAGCGGCAACCGACGGCACACGCGTTGCATACGACGGCGTCATTGTGACCGTGCTTGCAAATGGTGGTCCGCTTGCCATCGTATCACCCGATTCAGCGGCGCGGCCGGGCGACGTTGTGACGCTTGACGGCGCCGCCTCGACGGACGACGATGCCGGGCCCTTGACCTACAAATGGACTCAGTGGCAAGGCCCGGCTGTCGTCCTGCCCGCGCCGAGTTCGGCCGTGACGACGTTTGCCGTACCGGCGGGCGAAGGCGTCACCTACCGGTTCGTGCTTGAGGTGAGTGACGGCACCGCAACTAGCTCGGCCGTCCAGACCATCACGGTCGCCGCATTGGGCAAGCCTGCCACCTCGGGCGGTGGTTCGCGGACTCTACCCGGCGGCGATTCTGATGACGGTGCCGGCCCGTCGGCCCTAGCAACCGCTGCACTTGCCGAAACGCCGCCCGCCGGCACGCAGGCGATCCCCTGGCTTGGTCTTGCGGGAGCCGCCCTGCTAGCCGCACTCATTTTCGTCGTCGCAAGACGCCGGAAAGCGACCTAGAAATCATTTCATAACCTCTTGTGGAATTGTGCAAGTTTATGTTGCGGGGCGCCCGGTTGCACGCGCGCAAAGCCGCAGACTTCGGGCCCAGCGCTGCGGCGGCCTGCAAGGTGAGGGGGTTGGCGACGATGCATCGCATGCCCCGGCAGGCCTCATCGGGTTCATGGGACGAAATTGGGTTCATGGGTTACCCCAACGGTGGCACGCGCCCCCGCCGGCGCGCCCCGTCGCCTGCTTCGTGGCTCGCCCGACCCCGCCCCGCTAGCCCATCTCTGACAAGTCGGCGGCGTCCTCCCGGCGAGGGGCCGAACGCGGCCGCGAAGCGCCGCCCGTGAGTCGGGCGTGGCGATAGCAGGCGACGCGTGCGCAAAGCGCCGCGGAACTGCGTGGGCCGCCGGGAGGGCGCCGCCCGACCTTTTCCAAGTTTGACGGCTTCATCGGTTGGTCGAGCAGCGCGTTGGCGGCCCCCGGCGGCCCCGCCATCGCCTGCTTCGCGGCTCGGCTGCCAAACCCGCGCACGGCATCGCTTCGCGTGCCAGCGTGCCCGACCGGGGGCGTTCGTGTTGCAATCGCAGGAAATGCGTCTTGAGGGCCAGGTCGTGGACGTCGCCGTCGTCGGAACGATTGAGGCCCCCCCGATGGACGTTGCACCAACACGTTTTCCGTGATTTCCGTGGTTCGGTGGGTGGCCACAGCCAAGCCGTTGCCCTACTTCTTGCGCCCGAGTCTGCGTTTCTTCGTGGGCTTGGGTTCTGCGAGCTCTTTTGCTGCCGGAGCGCCGGGGGCGATTTGCCATTTGGTGCCATAATAGATGACGCCAGAGTCACCGTCGGCGCCGAGGCGACGGAAAACGGAGTGCACCGCGGCGCCGCAGCGCACATCTGCCGGGTCCGAATCCACCACTTGGCCGGTGACAAGCGGACCTTCTTCGGTCTGCACGAGCGCCAAAGCGTAAGGCACCTGAAACTCGTAGCCAGGAGCGGGGCGGTGCACGCGCGTCCATTCCAGGATGTGGCCGCGGCCCGACAATTTGACGGGAGTCATCTTGCCGATCGAGGTGCGGCGGCACTTCGGGCAGACTTCACGGGCGGGGAAGTGGATGGCTTGGCAAGACCCGCAGCGACTCGCTTGCAGGGTGTAGCGTTCGGGGATTTCGCGCCAAAACCTCGGGACGCTCACGCCGCCACCTCCCCGTGGCCGGCGGAGTGTACCGAGGCCAAGCCGGAGGCGAGGAATGCCTGCGGTTGTCCCGCAGACGACCGCAGGGTCCGGGGAACGCTCACCTTGCCACCTCCAAGACGTGCACGACGGCGGTGGCGCCCGTGCCACCAACGTTGTGCGCAAGGGCGATGCGCGCGTCCTTGACTTGCCTGCCATCGGCCGTGCCACGGAGTTGCCATGTCGCTTCGCAGACTTGGGCAATGCCGGTCGCCCCCGCGGGGTGGCCGCGCGCCTTCAGCCCGCCAGACGGGTTCACGACCGGCAGGTCGCCGCCAAACGTGGTTCGACCCTCCTCGGTGGCGGGTCCTCCCTGTCCCTTTTTCACGAAACCGAGGTCCTCAATCGCCATGATTTCGGCAATCGTGTATCCGTCCGATACCTCGGCCAACTGGATGTCGGCGGCGGAAACGCCGGCTTCGGTGTAAGCACGCCTTGCCGCTTGTTCGGTGGCGCGCAGAGTCGTCAAACTGGAACGGGAATGCAAAGCCAGCGTGTCACTTGCCTGACCGGAACCAGCCACCAGGATTGGGGCCTTTCGATACGACGGTGCAACGGCGCCGCTTGCCAAGATGATACAGGCTGCGCCGTCCGAAATGGGGGCGCAATCGAAGACCGTGAGAGGGTCCGCCACGAAAGGCGCCTTGAGAACCGTTTGGAGGTCGATGGCCTTGCGAAACTGCGCAAGCGGATTCTTGGCGCCATGGGCGTGGTTCTTGACGGCTACCTGCGCCAGTTGGTCGCGGGTCGTGCCGAATTCGTGCATGTGGCGCTTTGCCATGAGGGCATGCAAGGCCGCGTCGGTTGCGCCAAAGAAGTGTTCCCATTCCTGATCGATGCCGGCCGATGCGATGGCTTGCGCGTCGGCGTCGGACACATCAGTCATCTTCTCAATGCCACCAACAACGACGAGGTCTGCCGACCCGCTGCGAATGAGGTGGACGGCCTGCCGAAACGCCACGGCGCCCGATGCGCCGGCCGCTTCGACGCGGGTTGCCGGGATGTGTTTGTCCGCGAGGCCAGCCCCATCCAGGAGCAGTGGGGCAACGTGCTCCTGACCGACAAGTTTTCCTGTACTCATCGTGCCAACGTAGACCGCGTCGATGGCGGCGCCCTGGATGCCGGCGTCTTGGATGGCAAGCAGCCCCGCCTCCGTCATAAGGTCGCGATACGATTTCTCCCACTGCTCACCAAAACGCGTATGGCCCACACCAATCACATAGGCGTCTGGCCGTTCGAGACGGCGCTTTGCCGGCGGTGCGCGTGCCATTATTCGGCCGCCCCCATGACGAGTTTGCCACGGAACTTTGCGTACGTGGCGTAATCAATGCGCGTCGTGGACCCAAGCCGTGTCTCCAGACGATCCGCCTCGCCACGGTCGTAATTATCGATGTTCTTCGTGACCGTAAGCGAGAAGGCGTCGGACCCGGCACCGGACCCGTACCCACAGACGAAAATCGTGTCGCCGGCCGACGCCTGGTCGAGGATGTTCACGAGCCCCAAAAGAACGGCCGCCGAATACGTGTTGCCGATGCGCGGCGCGAGAAGCCCGGCCTCGGTTTGTTCCGGAGTGAAGCCGAGTTTCTGCGCGGCGGCGACGGGAAACTTCCCGTTGGGTTGGTGGAACACCGCGTGCGTGTAGTCCTTAGCCAGAGTGTCCGTGTCAGCAAAGAGCCGCTCGGCGCAGAGCCGCACGTGGCGGAAGTAGGCGGGTTCGCCTGTGAAACGCTCGCCGTGGCTGGGATACTTTTGCCCCTCGCGACGCCAGAAGTCAGGCGTATCGGTGGTGAAGGACACCGTGTGCTCGATTGCCGCGAGGATGTGGCGCTTATCGCCGCCAATCAGGATCGCCGCGGCGCCTGCTGAGGCGGAATATTCCAGCGCATTGCGCGGGGCACCTTGGCTCGTGTCGGCACCAATTGCCAGAACGGTTTTGCACATTCCCGACGCAACAAGGCCCATGCCGGATTGGATGGCGGCGGTTCCGGCCTTGCAGGCAAATTCGTAATCGGCCATCGTCATGTAGGCGTTGGCGTCGAGGGCGGCTTGGACGATTGTGCCCGTGGGCTTCACCGCGTAGGGATGGGATTCGCTGCCGACGTAAAGTGCGCCGATGTCCGCTGGCGTCGTGGGTGCCCTGCGCATGGCTTGGCGGGCCGCTTCGACGCTCATCGTTGCAACATCTTCGTCAATGGCTGGCACCGATTTTTCAAGCACGTTGAGGGCCCGCCCAATGTTCGCGTCGTCGCCCCAGACTCGGGCAATTTCCTCGGCCGCGATGCGGTACCGCGGGACATACGCCCCGTAACTGGTGATGCCTACAGGCATGGCGATGTTTCGACTAGGAGGCGCATTAAAAGCGTGGCGAAGGAACTGTCGGCAAATGCCGATTGGGGAGTCCCGCCGTCGAATGCAACCGCCCAAATGAGACCAACCGCGAATGCCACGAACTGCGCGAAACCTTTCCCCTGCCGCCGACCGAACCACGGAAACCACGGAAATCACGGAAAACGTGTTGGTGCAACGTCCATCGGGGGGGCCTCAATCGTTCCGACGACGGCGACTGCAACGACCAGGCCCTCAAGACGCCATTATGCGGGTTGAACACGAATGCCCCCGGTCGGGGCGAGCCGCCGACGCGAAGCGAGGCAAGGCGAGGCGAGGATTTGGCAGGCCTACGCGCGATGCGAAGCGAGCGTGGAGGGCAGGGCCGCCGGGGGCACCGGCCGCCGTTGGGGAAACACGCATGAACCCAATTTTGCCCCATGAACCCGAGGGGTTTTGCCCAGGCATGCGATGCATCGTCACCACCGCGTTCATGGTCGGCATCGGGTTCATCCGAGGCCGAGCCACCGAGGTCATTTTCGCGTGATTCGTTGCCGCGCCCAACGCACGTACGGCGCGTTGACTCGGGTGGTCCAGGATTCGACGAGCGGCAACTCGTACGGGTGGCCTTCGAGCATCACGAGTCGGACATTCGCCTCACCCTTGCGCGCCACCCGCGCCTCCACAAGCCATTCCTCTTCGTCCATCCGCTTGCCCTGCCAATCGTAGAATGAGCGCACAGCTTGTAGGTGCACACAGGCGGCGCCGGCGTCGACGAGCCTTGATGCCATCCGTGCCGCTTGGCGTTCGGTTGCGACAGTCGTGCGAACGATGACAAGGCGGGGTTGCCGGGCGGGCATCGGCTGCGCTATGGCAACCCTAAGAAGAAGCCTTATGCCAAAGTCGGGGCTGGAAAGCGTGCTTGCAGACCGGCCTCATCATTTTCCTCGGGCTGCTTGCCCTGTACGTCGTGTTCGTGTTTTGGCTCGTCCAGACCAAACGCCTAGAGAAGTGGAACCTCAGCCTGCTTCTTGGCATCATCCTCATGATCCGAACGCAGCGGGGCACGCGCACAATTGATTTCATCGCCCGGCCGAAACGTTTGTGGAACGCGATTGGCGACTTCGGCATCTTCCTTACCTTGACCGGCATGGTCTTGATTACCCTCGTACTCTTGTGGACTGTCTGGCTGGTCATGCAGCCCGACTCAGAGTTTCCTGCGTTGGGCGCAACGGAAATCCTCGTCATTCCCGGTGTCACGCCGTTTGTCCCGCTGGTCTACGGCCTCATCGGCCTCATCGTGACACTCGTTGTCCATGAAGGGGGCCACGGTGTATTGGCCCGTGCCAACGGCATGAAACTCAAGTCCATCGGCCTCCTCGTCGCAATCGTCCCAATTGGCGCTTTTGTCGAACCCGACGACCTCGACATCAAAGTGGCCTCGCGCCGCCAGCGGCTGCGCGTCTACGGCGCGGGGCCCGCCGTCAATTTCGGCTTCGCAGCCATCGCACTGGCGGCCTTCGCTTTGATGATGGGTTCCTTGGCGCCCATTCCGGGCGTCCACGTGGCCGCCCTGAGTGAAGGGGGGCCGGCGCAAGACGCGGGCGTTCAGGTTGGCCAAACCATTGTGGACGTACGAACGGATGAGGGCGCCTGGCAGCGCATCGCGGACTGGGATTCCCTGCTGCGCTTCATCAACACCACGAGTCCCGGCGACACCGTCCATTTCTTCTTCTTCGACGGAACCGAGCGGAAGATTGCCCTGGAAAGTCAATGGTCTGCAATCCCCGTCAAGACTCAGGAATCCATCAGCTCCAACCAGACGGAAGGTCTCGCGTTCTGCGAGGCGCGTTTGCAGCCCGCGCCAAAAACCGGCGCCGAGTGCTTCGCGCGGTTTAGCGGGGCGTCCCGCATGGGCATCAGCCCCTTCCAGGACGCATCGTTTGCGCCCCTTGCGAACCCCCTAGGCCGCAACGGCATCAACATGCTAGTCATGTTCTCACTCCCGCTTGCCGAGATTCGCGGCGGTGCCTCTTTCCTTAACGTGTACATTCCAGCATTCTACGCGGAGCCATTTGCGCCCGACATATTTTGGGTCGCGGCCAATATCCTGTTTTGGATTTTCTGGATAAACCTCGCAGTCGGCATCACAAACATCCTGCCCATGCTGCCCCTCGATGGCGGCCACATCTTCCGCGACGCCGCGGGTGGTGTCTACCAGAAGTTGCGCCCCGGTCTCGCAACGGAACGGCGCGAACGCCTCGTTAACCTGACCGTCGGCGCCGTCAGTCTCACAATGCTTGCCGCATTCATCATCCAAATCGGCTGGCCGCACCTCATGAACGCCCTTCGGTAGGGTCTGACGGCCTGAACGAAGCCCTCTTATCGATGCAGTCCTGACCTAGTGACCACAGCCATGGCGGTTTCCCTGGAGCGCGTCAAGATCCCGGAACTGCACCCGGAGGTCCGCGTCAAGTCCTACGACGAGGCGGTCCTCGGCTACACGCGAAAGCTTGCGATTGCCGAGGCCGAACGCTGCATCGACTGCAAAACCAAGCCGTGCACCTACGCGTGCCCAGCCCTCACCAAGGCGCCCGAATACATCCAGGCGATTGCGGCGGGCGACTTCGACAAGTCCCTCGCCATCGCCCTTGAGACCTACCCCATCCCGGGGACGCTTGGCCGCACCTGCTTCCACCCGTGCGAAGACTCCTGTGTCGTCGGCTTCAAGGGCGAGCCCGTCGCCATCTGCAGCCTGAAGCGCGCCGCCTTCGACTACGGCCAATGGCCCGAAATCCAGCGGCCGCCGCCGACGGGAAAGAAAGTCGCCGTCATCGGCTCTGGCCCCGCGGGCCTCCAAGTCGCCTATGACCTTGCCCGCAAGGGGCACGAGGCGACGGTGTACGAGGCCCTCCCCAAACTTGGCGGCATGCTCACGGTCGGCATCCCCGAGTACCGGCTGCCGCGCGACGTAATCGACCACGAGGTCGCCAAGATGGAGGAATGGGGCGTCCGCTTCGAGAAAGAGTGGCGCCTGGGCGAGGGCGGGCATACGCTCGACGCACTGCTTGCCGCAAACGACCTCGTCTTCCTCGGCGTCGGCTGCCACAGCGCAAAAGCCAGCCGTGTGCCGGGCGAGGACACAAAGGGTGTCACGCATGCGGTCGATTGGCTGCGCCGGCTCGAACTTGGCGAAGTGTACGATCTGTCCAATCAACGCATCGTGATAATCGGCGGCGGCTCGACGGCGATGGACGTTGCCCGCAATTCACTGCGCCTTGGCGCCCGTTCCGTCCACATCGTGTACCGCCGCGGCCGCCGCGAGATGACGGCAAGCCCCGAGGAAGTCGTGCAGGCAAGGGACGAGAACATCAAGTTCCTCATGCTGGCGAATCCGATACAAATCATGCCGTATGTGGATGGCCCCAAGCAAGGTCAAGTCAAGGCCGTCGAATGCGTCCAGATGGACCTGGGCCGCCCCGATGCCTCCGGCCGGCGCGCCCCCGAACCTATTGAAGGCTCCGAATTCCTGCTTGCTGCGGACCAAGTCATTCTCGCCGTGGGTCAGAACCCGAGTCCGATTGCCGACGCCGTGAAGGGCAGGGTCGCACTCTCCAAGTGGGGCGACGTAGTGGTCGATGCCGATTGCCGCACCAGCCACCCGCAAGTCTACGCCGCAGGTGACATCGCGCTTGGCCCATCAAGTATCATCGAGGCCATCGCGCAGGCGCGCAAAGCAGCCAGCTGTATGCACACGCAACTCAGCCGGTGACCACATGGTGCGCATGACGGGCGTCACCGAGGAGGCCCCGATGCGCCGCCTGAGTGTTGCCCGTGGCACGCTGCACGGGGCGCCCCGGAACCTGCCGCCTGACCTGTTGGCATCGGCGCGCACCGCCGCGGTCTTTGCCGTCAAAGACGCCGGCCGGTTGCTGCCGTCGGCGCCGCCCTTCTCGCTCACGGAGACATTTTGCGACCTCGACTGGGAGAACGGCTGGGTGGCAACCGTCACCGTCGTCGGCTTTGCACGCTCGTCCTTGGAGACGGCGGCGCTGGCGGGCGTCGGCGCGGCCTTGCTGCAGTTGTGGGAGGCCGCAAAGGGCATCGACCCGAGTCTCTCCCAGACGTTGCGGGCAACCGATTTCCGGCTCGTGCAAAACGTCGATGGGTAAGGCAAACGCCCGGCCTTTCATGCGCAAGTGTTCCCCCTTTGTTTTCGGCGTGCCCCCGGCGGCCCTGCCTTCCGCGCTCGCTTCGCATCGCAGGTGGGCCTGCCAAGCCCTCGCTCTGCCTCACTGCGCATCGGCATTCGCTCGCCCCGACCGGGGGCAATGGCGCATTCCATTCCGTCCAGAAGTGGACGCCGACGTCGGGGCAACGTGGGAATGGTTCAATGGCCTTCGTAAAGCAGGTTTTGCGCACTTCGTGCAATCCTAAGGGACATACTGCTGCACGGCCATCTTGCCCCGCGCCGAAACATCCATGACGATGCGCTCGGCCCACGCCAACTTCGCGGGTTTCGTCTGCGGGTCCCACTTGTACGAGTACTGGCTTGGCGGCAAATCGTAGTCAAAACCCACGAGCGTCACAGCGCGCGCCCCAAGCTCTTCGCACAGCATGACAGCACGGTCGCCATCCGTAAAACCGCCCACGTTCTGCATGGGCCGTATGGCCTCGTTCGGCGGTCCCTGATAGGTTCCATACACGAGAGGAAGCAGCCGTGCGGCAAGGCTTGCGATTGCGGCGCGGTTGTCGCCGTGCGCATGCACGACCATGGCCGCACCCTGCATGGCCGCCCATTGCAAATCGTCGGGATCACCGTCCAAGTCCGTGACGACGATGTGTGGGACGACGTGGTTCGGGCGCAGCCAGCTTACGGCGCCGTCGGCGGCGACGACGACCTTGCCGTCCAGAATCGATGGCGCCGTGCGTTCCAGACTGGGGCCGGCGCCGACGACGGCCACGTTGCGGCGGTTGCGCAGCGCAACGCCGAGGTCGCGAAATCGGCACGTTGCCGGAACGATTGCGTGCAATTCTTGGGCGGCGGCTTGATCCGCCGCAAGGGCATAGCCGAATTCCTGCCGGATGGCCGCGTCGAAGGGTTGCCACGCCTCCCAGTGCATGCCTCACCGGACCGACTGAGCGGGGCGCTGAAAGTTGCGCACGTAGCGGTAGACAAGGATGAGCCCGGCCGACAAGAGCAGGCCCGCGACGAGTTGCACCGTGCGGGGCGGGTTCATGACGCGCAGGACCGACGAGCCTTCCAAGACGCCCACCGATACATCACAAGCGACGGAACCCAGAAATCCGAGCGCGATTAGCGTGAACGCCGCAAAGCCGTGGCCCATGCCCATACGACCTTGGCGCATGAGGGCATTCATGATGCCGCCGGCGGTCTTGACAAGCAGGCCGCTTACGAGGTACCACCAGAACTCCTGCATGAAGACGGCCCCTTCGAGGAGACTTGGCCGCACGACGTGGGAGCCAGCGGGGGGTTTGTATTCCTCCACGGCGATGAAACCCTGGACCAGACCGAAGAGTAGTATCACAATCATGAACGCAATCGAAAAGAGGCTGAGCCAGCCCGCGCGGGCGCCTTCCCCCAGGTCGTGGACGAAGCGCGCAAGATGCGCCTGCCACTTCATCGCGTGCACAATCAGCCAGGCGCCCAAAATGGCCAGGGTCGCACCGGCAGCGTAGCTTTGCAGACTAAACAGATAGGCAAGGCCCCACACCAGCAACACAATGGCAAACGGCAGCACGAAGCGTTTCGCTTGCTTCTCGTCGTCCAGAAGCCGGGTAAGAACGTAGTAGAAACCCTCCAGTCGGGGCGCCTGCTTCACGACGCTGCGGTGGACGTGCACGACTTTGGCTCGGCTCTGGAGCAGCGGGAGAATTTGTTCGTCCTCGGCGCCATCGGACACCAGAATGACCTCGTCCGGGCGCACCGCGTTTAGGACCTCGTCGAGTTCCGCGGAAATCTTGCGGTCGGCTTTCAGGCCCATGCTGCGGTGCCCGGCCACTGCTGCGACTTCGACGGGATTGCCGCCGCGCTCGGCGGCCGCCAATTCCTGGTCGTACAGGTGAATGGCCGCAAACAGCGCGTTCGTGTCCGAGTCCTCGGGGTCCGCAAGGCCAAGGGCAACAGCTGCGTCAAGACTGCGGCGGCGACCGATGATGGGCGTCGCTACACCTGCCTTGGCGCCGAGGTCGTCGTCGCGGTCGACGCAGAGGATGAGGGTTTTCATGCGCGGCGGGTGGAAGGTGGCCGCCCACCTATAAAGTGCGTTCGTTGCCTAGCGCGAGCCGGAACCGCTTTTTCCCGCCCCAAGGTCACCTCGACATGGCCAAAGTACCCAATGTCACGCCAAATGTGCGATTGGCCACGCCAACTGCTCGTCCGGCCGTTGCTGGTGCGCGCACCCCTCTGCGCTGTAAATCCTGGCGCACCGAAGCGATTCTGCGCATGCTGGAGAACAACCTGCACAACGCCGAGGACCCCGCACATCTTGTGGTCTATGGCGGAACTGGGAAGGCGGCACGCAACCCCAAAGCGCTTGCGGCCATCAAGAAGGCCCTCATTGCCCTGGAAGACGACGAGACCCTGCTTGTCCAATCCGGCAAGCCGGTCGCCATCTTTCCGACGTGGCCGCAAGCGCCGCGAGTCCTCATCGCCAACTCGCATCTCGTGCCGAAGTGGTCCAATTGGGAGGAGTTCAACAAACTCGAGGCCGCGGGGCTCACGATGTACGGCCAAATGACGGCGGGGTCCTGGTGCTACATCGGCACGCAGGGTATCATCCAGGGAACCTACGAGACGTTCGCCGCGGCCGCGCGCCAGCACTTCAAGTCTGACCTCAAGGGGCGCATCGTCCTGACGGGCGGGCTCGGAGGAATGGGTGGAGCGCAGCCGATGGCAGTCACCATGAACAACGGCGTATCGCTCACCGTCGAGGTCGACCCCGTCCGGGCCGGCCGCCGTCTCGACGCGAAGTTCCTCGACATGGTGGTGGAAGACATGGACCTCGCGCGCGACCTTGCCGAACGCGCCGCCGCCGCGAAGAAGCCTCTCAGCATCGGCCTCATCGGGAATTGCGCTGAGGTTCTCCCGGCACTTCTTGCCGATGGATTCCAGCCGGACCTCGTCACGGACCAGACATCGGCGCATGACCCGCTGCACGGCTACATTCCCGCCGGATTGACCCTAAAGGAGGCGGCTCTCTTGCGCACGAATGACGCCACAGACTACGTGAAAAGAGCCCACGAATCCATGGCCCAGCACGTCGAAGCCATCCTTGGATTTGCCAAGGCCGGCGCCCACGTGTTCGACTACGGCAACAATCTGCGCGAAGGCGCACGACTTGGTGGGATGCCACGGGAGCGGGCTTTCTCCATTCCGGGTTTTGTCCCCGCCTACATTCGCCCCATGTTCTGCGAAGGCCGCGGGCCCTTCCGTTGGCTTAGCCTGAAAAACCAACCCGACGACATCCGCCGCACCGAGGCGCTTGTGCGCAAACTGTTCCCCAAGAACCGCACGCTTACCAACTGGTTGAGCCTCGCGGAAAAACACCTGCCGTGGGAAGGCCTTGCTGCCCGTGTCTGCTGGCTCGGCATGGGCGAACGCGACCGCTTTGCCCTCGCCATGAACGACCTCGTTCGCAACGGAGAAATTGGGCCAATCGCCGTCACCCGCGACCACCTCGACTGCGGCAGTGTTGCAAGCCCCTACCGCGAAACGGAGAGCATGAAGGACGGAAGCGACGCCATCGCAGACTGGCCAATCCTCAACGCCATGCTCAACATCGCGGCTGGCGCCGACTCAGTCCACTTGCATAACGGCGGCGGTGTTGGCATCGGCTACTCGACGCACGCCGGCATGGTCGTCGTGCTCGATGGCTCCAAACTTGCGGCCGAGAAGGCCAAACGCGTATTCCGGGCGGACCCGGGAATGGGCATTGTGCGGCACGTCGATGCCGGATACTACGAGGCCAAGCTGGTGGCAAAGCGGACCAAGGTAAGAACGCCGCTTGTGTAAATCTCGCGATGGGTGGGCCCGGGAGTGGTCGCCCACGGCGTGTGGCATGGAGAAAACGGCTTGCCGGGCAAGGCCCGCGACTACTTCGGGCGGTGGCGGCTGCTGGCCGGTGCGGGGCCCAAACCGTTCCACGTGCCGCCGCCGGATGTTTGCACGGTGGCCTCGTCCAATTCCTTATCCAGGTTTTCTTGGAATGCTTCGGTGATTTCGCGCAGTGCCGGAGTGACTAGCCGTTCATCAAAGGGCACAGGTGGGACCATGACGATCTCGGGACCCGGCGCACCGGGCGCTGGGACGCTTGCCGCGACTTCATGGGCCTCTTGCGGCGACGATTCAAGCAGTGGCAGTGGCGCAGGCACCGCGGATGCCTCGTATGGCGCCCACGGTAACGCAATGGTAGGGGGCGTCGGGATGGTAGGCTGCGCAGGTTGCGCTGGCAGAAGGGGCGCCGTCGGTGACGAGGGTAGTGCAGCCAGCATCGGCGGCGCCGGAGGGGCAGGCGACGACGGTAGCGACGGCCGTACGGATGCCGCTCGTGACTCGGGCAGTGAAGGAAGTGCCGGCGGCTGCGGCGGGGCGGGGGGCACGGGTAGCGATGGCGGCGCGGGTGCGTCGAGCGGCGCCTCTAGTTGGCCGAGTTCCAAGGGTGGGACGGCGAGGTTTGCGCCCTTAGCTTTACTGCCCAAAAACCGTCGCATTCGAGGCCTGTGATGCAAGGAAAGCCGAGCCGCTCGGAAGGCGGCGCCGACCATCCGCCTGGAAGATTGTGCGCCTAACCCGACGGCGCGCAGGGCCTGTCGTTGCGTGGCCGCGCCGGCCCGCCGCAGGGGTTGGCGCCCAGCAATCACGGCGATGCCGACGCTTAGCAGCAGGACGACACCGAAGATGGTGGCGTACGGGAACGCCCGACCCTGGGTCGGGGCTTGTGGGTCAATTGGGCGAGCGCCTTCGGTGGCGGGGTCCGGTACGACCAGCGGCTGTCCGGTTTGTTCTGCGGTTGGATCCGGATTTTCGGGCCCCGGCGGGGACGACTCCGTTGTAACAGTAGGCGCCGCCGGCGCCGTGGTGGCTTCGCCCCCGCCACCTCCGCCGCCACCTCCGCCACCGCCGCCCGCGGGAGCCGGGGCCGGTCCGGCGCCGCCGATAATGAAGGGGCTAAGCGACGTGAAGGTGGATTCAAACGTGACGGGGTCCGCTGCCGGATCGCCCAGGACGTTTGCGGCGAGGACTTCCCAGGCGCCGGGCGCGGGACTTGCCTTGAAATGGAACAAATTCACGGTGCACTCAGGATCCAGACAATTGGCGGCAATCCACGCTTGGGAAACCGTGTATTGAATGGTCACCGATGCCGGAACGACGGCGATGGTCCCGTCACTCGCCAAACTGAGGCTCACCTCCAGGTAGATTCCTGGCACGGTGCCTAGCGGCGGGGGTGGCACGGTTCCGAGCGCATTGACAACGACGACATTCAAGGTCACGGCTTCGCCTGGGTCGCTGGCAGCGTCAAAGGTCACGGTTGCGAGACTCAAGGCCGCCACGTCGCCCGGCGCCGGATCTGGGAACGTCACGGCCATATCGACGCCGGGCACCGGGTCTGGCAGTGCCGCCTCGAAGGCGAGCAGGACCGCCGGGAAAAGCGGGTCCGAAGGGACAAGGGTGGCCGCGATGGCGCCCGCAAAAACGGCGAGCTCAGAACCGCTCGGCCAGGGGGCCTCGTCTTTACCTGCGGCCTCGAAGCGGTATGATCCAAGAGCCGCGTACGTGTACTCGTACTGGAAGTTCAGCCGGCCGTCGCCGGGCACTGTATTCCAGATTTTCCAGCCATCAGCAAACGTCGCGGGCTCCACCAGCTCACTGAGGTCGGTTGGTACAAGTGGCCTGCTTGCAACGAGGACGTCGGCGCCCGACATGCTAATCTGGATTTCCTGCAAATCGGCTTCCCCGTTTTGGTCGCGCAGGATGCCGCTAAAGATGTCACTGGCTCCCTGCGCGGGCCCTGCGCCGGCGGAGTTCGTGAAAGATTCGATGGTCGGTACGGCATTGTTGACCGAGCCCCCGCTGCCGGCTGCAAGCACCATCGGCGCAAGCCAGACAAGGGCCGCCAGTAGCACAAGTCCGCCCCCGCGCATCAGGTCACCGTATAGGTCGCAGTGTATGCCTGGTCGACCAGGAGGGCGGGAAGGCTCACAATTTGGTATTTGCAGTAGACAATGTTGCCCAAACCGCTAAACGAGCCCGTGACGGAGCCTGTCCCCGACGCAGCGCCAAAGGTGTAGAACGAGCCCGCCTCCGTCGGCGTGGTGGTTCCAGGAGTGGCGTCTTCCCAACAGGCGAACTGGATGTTGGTGTCCAGCACGATGGTTTGGGTCGCGTCGGTCACGCCGGCAAACGTCGTTGGCGTAAAGTCCACGGTATAGGCACGAGTCGGCTGGTCGCCCGTGTTCGTGATTTTGAGGTAGTTCGTGCTGGCCACGTTCGCGGCCGCCGGGTCGGCCGCCCAGCCACCCCAGGCCACGCCAGTGTCAGCCGTGCCGTCGGCGCGGACCGGGTCGGCTGCCGGCGTTACGAAGAGGTCGTCGTCAGTGATGGTATATGTAAAGACGGTGGTGGCGCCGAGGGCAGCTTCCGCGGGCGCCGAGAGGGTGAGGATGATTGTCTCGGAGGATTCGCCGAGCGTGTCGTTGCAGACCGTGATGGCGATGTTGCCGGCCGTCACGCCGGGCGCAAACGACAGCGGGCTTGCCGGGGAGATTGTGTAGTCTGTGGTTCCCGTGCAGGAAGCGCCGCTGGTGGCCGTGCCGGAGGGGGCAAAAACAACGGTAGCGGTCTTGGTGGAGGCACCGGTAAGAGTGACCGGGGCGCTTACCGCTGCGGTCGCTTCGGTGCCGGATGACGAAACAGAAGTGAACGCAGCGCGCGGCATGCGGAAGGCAACCGTCTGGAAGACCATCGCGGCCGCGTTGCCCCACGTGAAGGTCGCGGCACCGGTCGCGCCGACAGACGCGACGGCTTTCTGGCCCGCGCAGGATGTCGTTTTGGTGGTGGCTGCGCCGCCGCTAGAAACGAGAACCGAATAGTCCTTGGTCGGCCCGCCCGACAAGGCGCAGGTCGCATCGCGCTCAAGGCCCCCGAAGTATAGAACCAAGGTGTTGGTGACGGTCGAGGTGACTGCCGAAGCGGCGCCGCTTGTCGCACTCGCCACGGCATTGGAGCCTTGTGCGTCAATCGGCGACGCCTGGTCGACACCTTGCAATGCATACATGCCGGCCGTCGCCTTGACCGACGTACCAAGCGTCCATGTGTACGTGGTCGGCTCCGAAGCCCCGGCAACGCGGTAGTAAAGGGCCTGCTTGACCGGGTTTGCGCCGGCCGAGTTGTCAGAACGAATGAAGGTCCAGCATGAGCAAGCCGGTGCCGTGACGGTGACGGCCGTTGTCTTCACGGTGACTTGGGCGACGAGCAGCTCGCCGCTTAGAACACCGGAAGGAACATTGACGACGAGCGTGGTCACGGCGCCCCCCGGGTCCGATGTGGCCGTACCGCGCAGGGTCAAAAGCGCGCCAGCTGGCGTCGAAACGGTGACGAGTCCGGTCAAGCCGGCGCCGACGACGAGGATGGCTAGGGCCACCACGTGCAGGCGCGTCATGCCTTGCCACTCTCCTTCTTCATGCGCGCTTCCAACGCCCGTGCCAATGCGGCGGCGTCGTCGGGGGTGGAGGGCGGGATGGGCTCCTCGGCGGCTGCCTCGGGCTGGGGTTCTGGATGGGAGGCGGCGGGCGCCTGCTCAGCGACCGGTTGCACGGTACCCGGCTCGGTCGTTATGGTCGTACCCGCTTGCGCATCCACGGCTTGGGGGGCGCGCTGCGGCTCTGCGACGACTGGAGCGGGCTCTACCATGAGGGAGGTGCCGGCCACTTGCGTGCCGCGGCGTTTGCGCCCTACGACAAGGACCAACCCAAGAATGGCGATGAGGGCAACGGCGCTGGCAACAAGGCGCAGGTCGACGCCGCCCGAGGGCGTGGCATCGACGGGTACGTCGTCGGGGCCGCGCGTGCCCGTCTGGATAATGGGGTGGCCCGGGCCCGCGATGGTTGGCAGATCCCACGCGCCGAGCGACTGCGAGTTGGCTCCGGGTGTCACGAGGGTCTGTAACGTGATGGCAACACTCGTGTCCATGAAAGCGCCGCTCGAGTTCCCTTGCAGGGATCCGCTGTGCACGGCAAGGACGTAGGTGAGGCCAAGAGTCGTCGTATTCACGAGGCCGGACGCCGGGACATAAACGTGCAGCACCAAGCCGTACGTCGTGTTCGCCTGCAGCCGGCCAAGCTCAAGTGGATGGTCAAGAACCAGTGTGCCAAGCTCGGCTTCACCCGTCGGGCCCCGCAAACCGACCCGCGTTTGCCAACCGTCCCGGTACGCCGCATTGCAGTCGCAAGGGTTGTTCTTGAGGTACATATCGGCGCTGCCAATCACGTAGAAAGCGTACCGGTACTCAAGGGAAACGTTGGCGGCCCCTTGCCGCGCTTCCGCCGCAAGGATAGGTCCCCCAAACGACCGGATCGGCGACTCCGCAGCCCAGGCCGGAGTAATCCAAAGGAATACGAAGCCGATGGCGAGAACCGCCAAGCGCATGCTTACGCCGGGATGGTTGTGAACGCCGCGCCGTAGGTCGTGTCCGTAAGTGGGTCGGGCAGGGCGACCAAACGGTAGGTGCAGTAAATGACGGCGTTAACAGCCGAGAACGACGGGGCGACCGAGCCGCTAGCGCTCGTCGAGCCGAACGTGAAGGTCATCGCCGACGGGGTCTGGAAGGTGGTTGTCTCTGTGCACGCGAACTGCACGTTGCTGTCGATGGCGATGGAGTCGCCGCCGCCGCTGAAGGCCGAAGCCATGTCGACGGTGAACTGTTGCGTTGCCGTCGCGCCAGAGTTCGTGATTTTCAGGTAGTTGACGGATGCAACGTTGCCTGCGGCTGGCAGCGCCGTCCAAGCGCCCCACGCAGCACCAACCTGGGCCGCGCCGGCGATGCTGACCGGGTCGGCCGCGATTGTGATTTTGTCAACAATGATGACGGTCAGATCTCCCGCGGGGCCGTTGAAGAACGAGGCTCCTTCGTCCTTGGCGTAGGCGCGGATAACGTAGGTTCCGGCCACGGTGAAGGCGAACTGGAACCTGAACTCCAGGACGCCATCGCTTGCGCCCGAATTGTACACGTCAAAGCCGGGCGTCCCGCTGAAGGCTCCCGTCGTCGTGTCGGTCCGATCCGCGGCTAGGATTGTGTAGGACTCGTCAATGGCGACAGGTCCGCTCGTGGTGGCAACCTTGACGGTCGCGAGGTCGCCTTCCTTGTTGCTGTCCCTGATTGTGCCAGTCAAGATGACGGTTGTCGGGTTGTTGAACGTGCCAGCTCCGGCGAAGGTCGGTACGGTAGGATCCTTGTTACTAACCGTTCCGCCGCCGGCGACGCCGGCCACGACGGGGACAAGTAGCAAACCGGCCAAAATAGGGGCGAGGATCTGAATCGCGCGCTGCGTGTTTTGCGTTTTCATGCAACAAATCCGCCCACCAACCACGGGGGCAACCTCTACGACAAAGTCAAGATATTAGAACTTTTGCGGCGTCGCCTTGTTCTGCTCCTCTCACCATGGGCTGACTGGCGCGCGGTTTTCCCACATCTTGCACCCAAAAAAGAATCCACATGCGTTTTTCGTAGCTCCGGCCAACACCATTGCACGTTGCCCTTACAGCGCGGCTGGCGCCGACTGCCCACCCACTCTTGCTTCCAGCCATGCAAGACGGTCGTTGCCCCAGTAGGATTCGCCCTGGAACCGCACGAAGGGAACGCCCACCGCGCCGTCGCACAAGGCTTGCTGCGTGTTGGCCTCCATCCGTTCATCCAGGGCGACGTCAGCCAAATTTGCGAGTCCCGGAACGCCGACGGCCTGTGCCAGCTCATGCACGCGGGTTACATCGGTTGGATCACGCCCCTGCTCGCGAATCATCTTGTAGACCGCCTTCATCCAACGCTGCTCCCACGTGCCGCCTGCGTCCTGGGCCAGCAGATGCACCTTGTGGGTCGCCTGATTCGTCGGGTCGCGCCGTTCGGGGGTCTCCATTGGGATGCCGTACGCCCTTGCCCAACGACGGGCGTCATCGTAGTTGTATTCCAAAAGAAGGGGCGGGGAGCCGGCGACTGGCCCATCCTGCAGCGCCATGAGTCGCCGGAACATCACGGGCGTCCAGCGAAAGCGGATTCCAGGATACCGCTCTGGATGCGATGTGATGCGGTGCCAAGCCAGGTAGGAAAACGGCGACGGGTAGGTGAAATAGATTGGAACTTCCTGCACGGCCGGGCGCACGGGGCCATCGGCTAAAGGTCGTTGGGAGACGCCCGGCCTCGACCAAGCTTGCCCAAGTTTCCTGCAGGTTCCTCCAGGCTCCTGGAGGAAGCCATGGGTGGCCATGGTTTGCCCAGACAAGCCAAGGATTGCCCAACCGTGCCCAGGATTGCACAGGCTTAACACAGGTCCGCCGCGTCGCCGACCTGTGCCTTCGCGCAATATCGCCCTCGACGGCTCATCCCTGTCCATCGCCAACGTCGTGCGGGTGGCCCGTGACAAGACCGCGGTTTCCGTGGCCCCGGCGGCGTGGAGGGCGGTTGCCGCAAGCCGGGCCGTCGTCAATCGAATCGTTGCCAAAGGCGAGGTTGCCTATGGCATCACGACCGGCTTCGGCGAATTCGCACACGTGCGCATCGACGCAAGCCAGGTGCGGCAGCTGCAGCGCAACCTCCTCATGAGCCACGCCGTAGGCGTCGGCGCGCCGCTTCCTCGCGACGTCGTGCGCGCCATGCTGCTGATTCGCATTAACACGCTCGTCAAGGGCGTCTCCGGCGTGCGCAGAGTTCTCGTTGATCTCCTCGTGGAACTTCTCAACCGCGACCTGATTCCGGTAGTCCCCAGCCGCGGCTCCGTCGGCGCATCGGGCGACCTTGCCCCGCTCGCCCACATGGCCTTGCCTGTAATTGGGTTGGGCCACGTGACGGATGCCGCGGGCGCGAAAGTGGCCGCGGCCGCCGCGCTCAAGGCCGCGCGACTCAAGCCCCTCGTCCTTGAAGCGAAAGAAGGCCTCGCGCTCATCAACGGCACGCAAATGATGTCCGCCATCGGGGCCTTGGCCGTGCATGACGCGCGCGCGGTCTTGGCGGACACGCAGGCTGTCGCCGGCATGAGCCTGGAGGCCTTGATGGGCTCGGTGGCACCCCTGGATGCGCGCGTACATGCTATGCGCCCGCATGTCGGGCAGGGCATGGTGGCAGCCAACCTGCGCAAGCTGACGGCTGCCTCGGGAATCGTGAAGAGCCATGCCGGCTGCGACCGCGTGCAGGATGCTTACTCGCTGCGCTGCATCCCGCAGGTGCTCGGCGCGTGCCGCGACGTCATCGAAAATGCCGCCGCCGCGCTAGCAATCGAGATCAACTCCGCCACCGACAACCCGCTCGTGTTCGCGGACGGCGACATCGTGAGCCAAGGCAACTTCCACGGCGAGGTCCTGGCATTCCACCTGGACTTCCTCGCTATCGCCCTCGCGGAAGTGGCAAGCATCTCTGAGCGCCGCACGGAGCGCCTTGTGAATCCTGACTTGTCCGAGGGCCTGAAGCCGTTCCTGGTCGATTCCGGCGGCCTCAACTCCGGCTTCATGATTGCGCAGTACGTCGCAGCGGCCCTCGTGTCGGAGAACAAGGTGCTGTGTCATCCCGCCAGCGTCGATTCCATCCCGACGTCGGCGAACCAGGAGGACCACGTCTCGATGGGCTCCATCTCGGCGCTCAAACTCGGACAAGTCCTCGAAAACGCCCGCCATGTCGTTGCCATCGAGGCCTTGTGCGCGGCGCAGGCGCTGGATTTCAAGGCGCCTCTCAAACCCGGAAAAGGCTCCGCGGCGGCGCACAAGGCGATTCGCAAAGTGGTCGCGAAGCTGGAAGGCGACCGCATCCTGAGCGACGACGTGGCCGCCATCAATGTCATGATGCAGAGGGGCGAATTGGGCCAGGCACTCGAAGACGCCGGCATCCGGCTCGAGTAGTGCGGGTTCGGTTGCCCTGGGTCCGACCGGGCCAGGGCAGGTATTCCGGCGCCATCCGGGCATTCCATGGCATGATGCAGTCCAAGGAAGACGGCTCATAGGGCGCCCGGCGTCCCCCGGGCGAGGGGCCGAACAGCCGCCGCCACGCGAAGCGACGGCCGGCGGGTAGGTGAGTCGGGCTTGGCGGTAGCCCAACGCGCAGGCGGAGCGCGAGGACGGCGCGGGCCGCCGAGAGGACGCCGGCCGCCGGAAACGGGGATTTCAGGGAGTGCATGGCGATTTTTGGGAAAGCCAAGGTCGTGACCCTGCAACACCAAGTCCCCCCGGCGAGGGGGCGAACGCGGCCGCCGCAGCGCCGCCCGTGAGTGGGGGTGGCTCAAGCGCGCCGCACGCGCAGCGACGCGGCCGCAGGCATGGGCCGCCTTGGGGCACGATGTGTCGGGCCATCAACCGCACGCGGCCGGCGTCCTCCCGGCGAAGGGCC
>CAZVJB010000021.1:0-41144 GCA_964627625.1 uncultured Halobacteriales archaeon | reverse complement strand
GGCCTGCCCTAGCGCGCCCGCGGCGCCGCCGATGGCGCCGCCAAGCGCTGCGACGGCGTCGGCGACGGCTTTGCCGGCCGCGCCGAGGCCGTTTGCGGCTGCGACCGACAAGTCAGCAAGGCCGCGCGCGGCAGCGACGAGGCTGTCAAGGCCAAGCTCGGCGCCCTTGCCGATGCCGAGACCGAGCCCGGCCAGGAGTCCGAGGACGACCTTGACGGCGCCCATGACAATCCCAGTGACGGCGCTTGCGAGGCCGCCGAGAATGCCTGTGATGGCGTCCACGACGGTCGATGCGACGACGCCAAGGAAGTCCTGGATGGCTTGGACGATGCGCTCGACCTGCGATGGGGCGCTGGTTGGGTCCGCGACGATTTGCTGGGCGGCATCGACCGTCGTGTTCGCAAGGTCCTGGGCGCCGGCCGTCACATTGTCCAACGCCTGCGTGGCGGTCGAGTTTTCGGCCGGCTCGGCGGGCGCTTGGACATTGCCTGGCGCCGTGAAGAATCGGCTGCAGACGGGATTCAACGCGTTGCCTGCGACCTCGTAGGCCTCCCAGCAGGCGATGAAACCTGCGTGCGCCGTTTCGTTGCCGACGGCGGCGGGTGTTGCGTGTTCTTGGACGTACGCGGCGGGAGATGCGGCGGCCTGGGCTGCTTCCTGTTGCGCATAGCCGAGGGCGTACGGGATAGGCTCGTTGCCAGGTACGGGGCCGGGAGGAGGCTGGGCCGCGGCAGGGCAGCACACCATCAGGAAGATGGCGGCGGTTGCGATGCTTGCGTTGCGGAATGTCGGGCGCATGGCACAGACCTCAAACCAGAAACCGCGCCCGGAGGCACTTAAGGAGACTAGCGCGACGGCTTGAGTGACAATCTTGCTCACGCGAATCGCCACCTGGGCGCCAACGGAAGGCACGGGGAAAACGCAATTCCTGCGTTCCAAAGACCAATGACAGGGCCTTGCCAAACCGACGACGGCGACAACCACGGCCAGGCCCTCATAATGGAATCGCACGCGCAAGAAAACTTGGAATACGCCCCCGGCCGAGCCGTCGAGCTCGAAGAGCGAGACGGCGCTGATGGCGGCCCGGAAGGGCCGGCGGACGGCGAGCGCGCCGACGCGAAGCGCGGCGGCGCGAGGGCTTGGCACGCCGTGCGCGATGCGAAGCGAGCGCAGGCGGGGGCCGCCGGGGGCGTGCAAGGCCGGCCCAGAGGCGTCCCAAAACCCTTTGTCCCAGCCGTCATCGGCGCAGCCATGCGAGTGCTTGTGACCGGTTCCGAAAACACCTTCGGCCGCGCCGTCGTGTCCGCCCTCGCGGCCGCTGGACATCAGGTGCGTGCCTTCGGCGTCGCGCCGGGCACCGACCCATTCCACGGCCTGGCCAACGTCGAGTGCTACCCCGGCGCCGTCGGCCTCGGCGGCTCGATCGAGCCCGTCGCCTGCGAATGCCAGGCCATAGTGCATTGCGCGAGTCTGGATGAGCCCGGCAAGGACGCGAGGGCACACGCCATCCACATCGAGCGCGGCACCCTCTACACCAGGTACGCGGCGGAGCGCGAACTTGTCAACCAGTTCGTGCACGTTGCCCCGTGGAGCCCCGGACGCAAATGGAGCGAGGCGCTGCAGCTGGCCGAGGCCCACGTGGAGGGCGCCCGCGTGCCGCACACCATCCTACGCGCCGACCCGGCAAACCCGACGGATGCGGTGGGCCAGATTCTCCAGATCATTGGGAGAGCAAAAGCACCCACACCTGCAGCGGCCGTCACCACGGCCCACTAGGACAGGCCCAGGCCTGTACGTACAAACCCTTAATTTGTACGGACGTGCAATCGGTCATGCAGACCATGGTGGAGCGTTCCGTCCGAAAGGAAGTCCGGCTGACGCCAACGGAGGCCCGGCGGCTTGAGCGGTTGGCGTCCGCCCTCGGGATGAGCGAGAGCGAGATCCTCCGCATGGGGATGGATGAGGCCGACGCCGGACGGCGCCGGCTGGAGGCGCGCCGCAAGAACTGGCACTTGCTCGTCAAGATGGCCGAGGAGATCCCTGGACCAGACCGCCCGACGCGCTTCACGATGCAATAGGCATGGAACGCATCGTCCTCGATACGAGCATCCTCTGGGATCCGGCCGTGACCCGGCGAGCAGGCTTGGGGCAGGGTTCGGCGATACTTCCCTCCATTGCGCTCACCGAAAGGGCGCGGCAGGTCATTGCGGCCGGCCGCGACGTCGCGGAACTGTGGGCCGTTTTGCGGGCCAACAAGATCGTGGTCGAGGACTTCGGCATCGAGCACGGAATGCGCCGCGCGGCGAAACTACCGCAATCCGTGTGGGACCGCCACGCCCGCGACGCCCTCATCGCTGGCCACGTCGGACCCGACGATGTGCTGTGGACGAAGAACCCCAAGGACTTCCTCAAGGTCGGACTGGCGAAGGAACAGATAGTCGGGTTCTGAAGGGCCGCCGGGACGACGGCCCAATGCCAGAACTACGGTGCAGGCTCGTTCGGCGAAGCCCGCGCACCCATCTGCGCACGGACACGCGGCATCATGGCGAGGGCCAAGGAGGCAAGCCCAAGTACCACGATGCCAAGCCCAATTTGCGCCATGCCGACACGCGTGGGCACCAAAATCAATGACATGCCCCAAAAGATTCCGGAGCATGCCGCCAACCCGCTCACGTGAGGCCCCCAGCGGCGGCGCGTCGTGAGTCCGGCGGCGCCCACGAAAGCTAGGCAAGCCATCGCGATGCCTGGCAGCCCGGTTGCGAGATACTTCCCCCGGACGTCAGGGCAAGTCGGCGTGCCCGGCCAGCAGGCAATCGTCGGACCAAGACCGGTCGAGACAAGCGACAACGACAAGACGAGTACGAGGACGGCCAATGCCCAGGCGAGCGCACATGCAATCGCATACGATACAGGCCGGCGCTGCGCGGCGGGACGGTCCTGCACGCGGCAGAGACCGTAGCCTGACCCAATAACGCATCGGCCAACACGGCAACCCTCATATGCCAGGCATGGCGACGGCCTGCCGTGGCCAAGCTGGTCCTCGTTGACGGCTACGTTGACGAACCATCCGCATTCGGCGTTCCGCCCTACATTTCGCCGCATGCCCGCTACGCCGCCGGCGCCGCCCTTGCCCAAGGCGTCGAAGTGGAGTATCATACCATCGACTCTCTTCGTGCCAAACCGCGCGAACTCAAGGGCGACATGCTTGCTGTCCTCGCCTCCTGCGTCGTGCCCGGCAAGTATCTGCGCGGCACACCCATGACGCACGACGAAGCCGTATCGCTGTTTCGCGATTTTTCCGGCGACACCCTTCTGTTTGGCGCCAACGCAGCCTTCGGCTTCGCGGATGGCGGCGGCGGCCACGCCACGACGCGCATCAATCCGCTTACCGAACACGTCGACCACTTCATCACTCGCGACGGCGACGCCGCCATCGCCGACCACTTCGCCGGCAAGATCGTCATGAACCGTTTCCGCACCACGGATGAATGGTCGCGGCACGCCAACGCCGGCGCCGATATCGTGACCCAGCACCCGGACATGGATGCAGGCATCCTCATGGCGGAGATCGACACCTTCCTCGGCTGCGTCCACTACCTCTCAGGCGGCTGCGGCTTCTGCAAGGACGCCAAAACTAAGCCCTGGTACCGCGAGGAGGAAGACATCATCTCGGAGGTCGAAACGCTGTATGCCAAGGGCGTCCGGCACTTCCGCCTCGGCGGCCAATCCTGCTTCTGGACGTACAAGGCAATCGGCGTCGGTTTGACCGATGAGCCGAAACCGAATGTCCGTGCGACTGAGAAGCTGCTCGTCGGCATAGACGCTGTCGCCCCCGACCGCAAGGTGCTGCATATCGACAACGCCAACCCGGCCATTCTTGCAACGCACCCCGAGGAGAGTCGCGCCATCGCCCGCCTCCTGGTGGAACATGGAACAGACGGCAACATCGCGGCCTTCGGCTTGGAATCCGCCGACCCCGCCGTCTTTGCTGCCAACAATTTGAACGCCACGCCGGAGCAGACCATGACGGCAATCCGCATCCTGAACGAGGAGTCCGGCCACCGCGGGCCCAAAGGTTTGCCTTTCTGTCTGCCCGGCTTGAACCTCCTTTACGGCCTGCCCGGAGAGACGGCACTCACGTACGAGTTGAACTGGAAATTCCTCATGGACCTGAAGAAGTCGGGCCTCAACATTCGCCGTTTGAACATCCGGCAACTCCTGCCAATCCGAGGCCAAAAGGAAACCATCAACCCGAAACTCAAATCGACCTTCATCAAGCACAAGAAGGCCGTGCGCGAACAATTCGACAGGCACGTTCTGCAGCAAGTCGCGCCCGTTGGAACCGTCATGAAGGACGTATATCTCGAGAAGACGGAACCCGGCATTACGTACGGCCGCCAAATTGCGACCTACGCCCTGCTCGTCGGCATCCCCTACGAACTCCCAATCAACCGCTTCGTCGACATCATGGTGACCGACCACGGCTACCGCAGCCTCACCGGCATCCCCGTCCCATTCCATGTGCCATCCGCCAGCATGAAGGCTCTCGAAGCGATTCCCGGAATCGGCCGCAAACGCGCCATGGACATTAAAGTCAAGCGTCCCGCGTCGCTGGCCGAGTTCGCAGCGATTGTTCAGGACGACGCGATCGTAGGGCGGCTGGCCCCGCATTTAGCGTTCTAAGCGGCTGGCTTTGTCGCGCTGGCGACCGGCGGCGGGGCCGCAGCCCTCCGGTGCCATCGGGCCCAGTACGCCCGAATATCGCGAGCGAGAAACGGCGCGGGGACGGCGGGGCTCCACAGCAAGAGAACGATTGGTACGAGGACGAGCCATTGCGTGTCGTACCACAACAAGCCTGTCACGACGGCCGGAACCAGGGCCACGGCATGCAGGCCGGTGTGCTCGATAGGAGAGAGCGGCGGGTCTAACCCGACCCGCGACCGGTCGGAGGACAAATTCCCGATTTCCACAACCAGGTAGGCGATGATGAAGCCGAATCCAACAAACGGGATGAGGCCGAGGATCAACATTCCGCTGTGGCGTCGGCCGGCGGCGAAGTCGATTTCCCGAAACGCCTTGAAGTAATACACGGCGAAGTAGAAGCCAAAGGTCACAATGCCAAGCACCAGCACCGACGCCGGGCTGCGCTCACCCGCCCTCATTTTCCACCCCGTTTCTTCGCCGGCGGCTGCGTAGGAGGCCGGCGCACGGGATGCGGCCCCGGTGGTCTTGCCGGCTTGCGCGGTTGCGTTTTGGGAGGTGGCGGCGGCGCCCGCTTCGGGCTCGTCGCCGTAACCGGTGGAGCAGGCATCTGTCCCTTCGCCCCGGACTTGACGTTCCGCGTCGCTTCGCTGGCAGCCGGCGGCCCGCCGGGGGGCTCGCGCCCACCGAGTCCGGTTGGCGACGGGGCCTGGCCGGACGGCACCCCGTCGGCCGACGTCGTGCCTTGCGCAAGCGCCGCCGCGGCAGCCGGCGTCGCGTATTGTTGGTACAGAAGGTAGCCTCCGATTCCGACCAGGGCGCCGAGGCCGAGGCCGCCGATGACAAACGGCGTGTACTTCGGAAGCCAGAGGGCGCCCATGGCGGCTGCAGCCGGCGGCATGCCGTTCCTTTCTGGTGAATTGGCCCACGAAAAGCCGGGGAACTTCTCGGCCAACTCGGCGTCGCTTGGCAACGTGTCCACGGTGCGGACGATCGCGCGTACGGAGGCTGGGGAAAGCGCCGCCTGGAGTCCCGTGACCGTAGTAGCCGAGGCGCGGCCGTCGAAGACCCGGTGGTCCTGCACGGCTGCGACATTGACGTGCCAGGAAGGCACGTACGCCACGCCGCGCCAGAGGGGCAGGCGACGACGAAGTCCAATCGTGATATCCGTCGTCGGACTCACCCATCCGCTAAAGCACCCGGCGCCCGAGATGACGCCCCATTTTCCCGCGTTGGAGACGGCGACGGCGAACATGTGGGGAAGTGGCGGCATGAGGGATGCCACCGCCGGGTCTGGGATGGCCGGTTGCGGTCCTGCGGCGGCGCGCTTGCGGGCGGCCTGCAACTGGGCAATACCATCCCGGAGCATGCGTTGGATGTCGCGCACGCTTCGCCGATCCGCTTCGGGAATCAGGACTGTCGCAAGTTCGTTGTCGTCAAGCAGGACGCGGACACCGACGTTTGCGTACGGCAACTGCCAGACCTTATCGCGAAGCACGATGCGGTTGAGTTCCGGGTGTGCTGCCCAGGCACGGCCGATGGCTGCGATGAGCACGGGCGTGAGGATCTTGCGCGGAATGTGGCCGACGCGCACGTCAAAATCGCCCTGCATCGTCGGGTCGCGAGGCGTCTGCCACAATTGGCGGGCCATGCGGCGCCAATGGGTGTCCTCGACCTCCTCGGGCACGGGCAACGGCTCCACCTTGGTCGCGGCCTCTTCGGCGTGCTTGGCCGTCTCCATCCACGCCTCGGACGGTGTAAGGCCCGCCTCGCGCAGGTGGCGGATGTGTTGGCGGTGCAATGCGCCGGCCAGGGCTCGCTGGCCCTTCTCGCCGGCGAGGTCTCGTATGGCAAGGGCGACCGTCGGCTCCGCGCTCACACCCACCATGCCTTGCTCGAAGGCTTCGACGGCGGCCTGAGCCTTCTCAGCATCGAGGTCGTGCATGTACGCTTGCGCCTCATTGACGTGGCGAGCCTCGTCCGCAAGAACGGCCTTGAACACGGCCGGCGCAATCTTCCAGCGTAGAGCGTGTTTGAATAGCGTTTCAATCCAGCCCTCGGCAACCAGGTTCAGTAGTGTCGCCGTGACCGCCAAGTCCGGTTCCTCCCGGATACGTTGCAGGAGACGTTCGGCGGAGGCCAGGGGCGGCGGCGGCTGGCTTTCGGGCAGCGCAAGCTCGTGCGCGAGGCGCGCGAAAATGGTGCTGTGGAAGACCTCGTCCACCAGTTGCCGGCGCAAGAGGGGCCTCAGCGCCTCGGGCGCATGCGGCAGGAAGCGCAGCGGAATCTCGATGGCGATTGTCTCTACCTGAGCGAGGAAGGTGAAGAAATGCAGCAGGGCGTCGCGTGAATGGGGCCCCCATACGTGGTCTGCCAGGACTTCGTCTACGCGCTGGCGCACGATGTCGCGTTCTGCAGTCGTGAGTTGCTCCCACCCGTGTTCGACGTGTCGAAGTGGTGGCCATTTCGGGCGGACGAGTTCAAGCACGCCGGCGCTCTGCATGGCCCGAGCAACACCGCGGCGCAGATAGCCCTTGTTCGCACAAACAACTTGCAAGAGGTGGTATTGTTGTTGCCTTGGCCCGGACGATTTTGCAACTTCCACCCTCCCCTAAACCGCCAAGGTACAATCCAATGCGTCCCGGAGTTTGGTCGCGAGCGAACCTCGTGCGTATGGTTAGGAAAGGCGGCGCATTGTAGCTCGTCATGGCTGCCGCCACCCATAACCGCGCCGCACCCTCTGCCATCGACCGGACGCCCTCGTTTGCTGGGCCTCGACCGGGACCCCACCCTCTGTCAACCACGAGGACGCCGCGACCCCCGTCAGCGCCCCTCGGACCACCCAGGCCTCCCTCCGGCGCAGATCCAGACCCCCGCAACAACAAGCGAGCGTACCTCGCCGTGATTCTGGCCTTGGCCATGGCCGCAGCCTTCCTAGCTGGTCTGCTTATCGCCAGGGCGCCGGCCGAGGCCGCCGAGCCTGAGTACGTCTTCACGGGCGGCCACTACTATCCCGGCACGGGTCGCATCATCATCGTGAATATCGACAATTACTACAGTTACCTCAACCTCTCGGTCCGCCCCGTACTGCTATCCATCAGCGCCTCCTTCACCGGGGTCGCCTGCGAGGCAGTCGGGCAAGACCACGACGGCGTCGTCGACCGGCTCCTCGAGGCCAAGGATGCCGCGCAACACGGACTCAGCGAGAACCTCCGGGTCCAGCCGCCGGAACAATTCAAGCAGCTGCACAACACCATCCAGGCAGTCTTCCAGGACACGACGACGACAGCCGACAAACTGGTAGGATGCATGCGCGGCGCCGACCCTGCATGCCCCGAGGCGCAGGAGGATCTCGTCAGCCTGCTCGATTCCGCCGGGCAGTTGACGCGCGATGTCAAGCAGCTGGTCAAGGCGCCCGCCCTTCCCTGACCGGCACTGCGTGTGCATCCCCGGCGCATCGACCTCCGTCGAAGAGTTCATCAACCACGGGAGACTAGGAACTGTCGTGGCACAGAAGCAGAAGGGACCTGGCATCCAGTCGGCAGCCGGCCTTATCCGCTACTTCGACGCGGAGGAAGATTCGGCCATCAAGATTCGGCCCTCCATCGTGGTCCTATTTGCTGCTATCATCGGTGTCGGCGCCATCGTGATGCGCATCTTCTGGAAATTCTAGAGAGTCACAGGCGCCGCAGAACTTTCGCCAACTTGGGAACTGTATCGACTAGGACGTCGGCCCCCGCTGCAACGAGGCTCGAGCGCAAGCCGTTCCCCCACAGGACCCCGATGGATTTTGCGCCGGCCTCCCGGGCAGACAGGATGTCAAACCGCGTGTCGCCTACCATGACCGCGCGACTCGGGTCGCAGCTCAATTGGCGGCAGGCCTCAAGGACTGGGGCAGGATGGGGCTTGAGGGGGCGTGCGTCATCGTCGCCGACGACGGCGTCGAATAAGCCGGCAACGCCCAAGTCGCCCAGCAGCGCTTCAGTCTCCTGTTGGCCTTTGCTTGTCACGATGCCGATGGGATGACCGGCGCGCCGCAGCTCCACTATGAGCCTCTCGATGCCGGGGTACAGGCTCACCGTGACCCAGCCGGATTCGGTGTAGAGGTCGCGGTAGCGTATGGTCATGGCGTGCAGTGCCGCGCCGTCCGGGGCAGGCATCTTGCGGGCCAGAATGTCGCGTAACCCCGTGCCAATCAGGGCGTCGAGTTCCGCTTTCGCAAAGGTCGGAAGGCCGCGCTCGGCCAGCACGGCGTTCATGGTCGACCTGATGGACAGGTTCGAGTCCAGGAGGGTTCCGTCCAGGTCGAACAAGACCGCAATCGGGCCCCGGGATGTCTCGTCTCGTACCACGGGCGGGCCACTCCGCAAGGGCATTTGAAGGGCCGCGGCGTCGGTCGCTTGTGGCGCGCGCTCGCATCCTGGACGGCAAGGCGCTTGCCGCCCGCATGGAAACGCGGCTCACCGCGGAAGTGGCGGCCCTGCGGGCAAGGACCGGCAAAGTTCCCGGCCTTGCAGTCGTGCTGATTGGAGACGATTCGGCAAGCAGCATCTACGTCAAGCGCAAGGCGGAGGCGTGCCGCCGCGCCGGCATGCAATCCTTCGAACATATCCTGCCGAGCAGCAAATCTGAGGCTGAAGTCGTCGCCCTGATTCACCAACTCAATCGCGACCCCGCCGTGCATGGCATCCTCGTGCAGTTGCCCCTTCCCGACCACGTCCACAAGAAGGCGGTCCTGCAATCCATCAACCCCCTGAAGGACGTGGACGCATTCCACGCCGAGTCCATGGGGCATGCGCTAATCGGCGACGAGGCCATGGCGCCGTGCACGCCGCAAGGAATCCTGCTGCTTCTCGACGAAGCGGGAATCAAGCTGCCCGGCGTGGAAGTCTGCATCGTCAATCACTCCAACCTCATCGGCAAGCCGCTCGCGGCGCTTCTTATCAACCGCGATGCGACGGTGACGGTCTGCCACAAGCATACGCGGGACCTCGTGGCCCACACGCGACGCGCCGACGTCATTGTCTCCGCTACCGGAGTTCCCGGCCTCATCACCGCCGACAAGATTCGTGCTGGCGCAGTCGTCGTGGACGTCGGCATCGCCCGCGTGGGCGGCAAAGTCGTTGGCGACGTGGCCCCCGACGTGTGGGAAAAGGCGGCGTGGGTGACTCCGGTTCCGGGCGGCGTCGGGCCGATGACGATCGCCGTCCTGCTGGAGAATACACTCCGGGCTTTCCGGCGCCAGACGGAAGGCCCGGCCGAGGCGAAGCCGAGGAATGCCTGAGGCCGCAGAGGCGGCCTTAGGCTGCGGGCGTTCAAGCGGCAGACGACGGCACAGGATTAAGCGGCCTGCACAGAAACTTGATATCACTCAGCAAACTCGCCGGCTTTCATGCAAGCGAAGCTCGTTGCCAGCGCGGCAATCTTCCTGTTCGTCCTGGCCGGCTGCAGCAGCGCCGAACCCGCGGGCAAGCTCGAGAACATGAACTTCGTGACCCTGATAGACGCCAAAGTGGACATTTTTTACCAACCCTTCGACAACGGCGGCAACCCGGCGCCGCCCACCCTTCCCGCCAATGCGACGTGCGCGCAGAACACTCCAAGCCTCCCGGCCGATCCAACCGGAACCATCCGGCCATGCAAGGGACCCTACACGACCATCCGAGTCTCGGCCAATAGCCCCCCCGACCCCGCCGATGGCACCTACGCGGCGTTCCTCACCGGCGCCGGCAAGGTCCCCTTCGCCGTGGGTGCCCTTGTGCTTACCGGCTCCAACTATACGGTCGCCAAGAACGAGACCCGCGACCTTTCCGGCCAGTACGACAAGGTCGAACTTCGCCTCAACGACTTCGTCTACGGTGTCGCTTCGACGGCCGCAGGAGTTGGCGGAGCCTTCACTTTGGCCCCCGGCGCAAACGGCGTCACCGTAACTGGCACATTCACCGGCAACACACTGAAAGTGCAAGTAAGCGGCCTTCCGGTAAACGGCACTTACATGGGCAACCTCTACCTGAACGGACCCGACGGCAACGTGCTTGCCAACGCGGCGGAATCCTTCCCAATCAACGGCGACGGCTCTTACGAGTATTCCGGCAAGTCACACCAGATGAACGAGTTCGTGCAGTTCCACATCCATGTCGGCATGTCGAAAATCAATCTGTACAAGGCCAGCATCAAGCCCGATGCGTGAAGCGGCCGACGGGGCTCCGAAGGTCGCAACGCGGCGGAACTATCGCGCCGGGTTGCAGTGACTCAAACGGGGCTCTCCTCCACTTCGGGACGGCGTCGGACCCCTCCTGTTTCGCACGGTTTCGCACGGTTATTGGCCGCGCCGTTGGCCGCGTCAGCCATTTATACCCCCTGCCTGTCGGCGACTTGCTCACGTCCTGGCCCAGGGTGTCCCCCTGGCCTGAGTCGGCCTCGCTTGGCGGCTGGCGCCGATTCCGTCTGGGACGACGAACACAGAATTGGCGGAATCCGTCTTTTTGATGGAATCCGTCTCCACAGGTGATTCCCATCCCGACAGGCATCAACGCAGCCCGCAAACTCCAGAAGTCGCGCCAGCAATTCCGCTGGGCCGACCGTTACTACTCCCGCCGCACCCTGCGCCTCAAGCAGAAGTCGGACCCCCTTGGTGGCATCCCGCAAGCCCGCGGCATCGTCATCGAGAAGGTCGGCATCGAGGCCAAGCAGCCGAACTCCGCCATCCGCAAGTGCGTCAAGGTTCAGCTCATCCGCAACGGCCGCCAGATCACCGCGTTCGCGGTCGGCGACGGCGCCATCAACTACATCGACGAACACGACGAAGTCCTGGTCGAAGGCATCGGCGGCCGCATGGGCCGTTCCTACGGTGACATCCCGGGTGTTCGCTACAAAGTCATCAAGGTCAACAACGTGAGCCTGGACATGCTCGTCAAGGGCAAAGTCGAGAAGCCGATGCGGTGATTGCCATGGACGACGAAACTACCCCCACCGCAGAAGAGTCCAGCCAAGACGAATTGGCTGCCATCGCCACCGCCGCAACACCTACGCCGGCCAAGAAAGTGGACCTCCCCGAGACTCCGGTCTTCGGCAAGTACACGAGCCGCGGCATCGAGTGCCCGGACGCCGGCCTTGCCCGCTATATCAGCCTCGAAGCCATCGGTGTCATGCACCACAGCGCCCGCCACGCCAACAAGCACTTCGGCAAGACCAAGGTGCACGTCGTCGAGCGCCTCATCAACGACCTCATGCGCAGCGAGACGTACCAGGGCAAGAAGTCGAAGGCGTACAAGGCCGTCGAGAACGCCTTCGTGCGCGTTGCCGAGAAGACCAAGGAGAACCCAGTCCAAGTCCTGGTGACAGCCATCCACAACGCAGCCCCCCGTGAGGAAGTCACGCGCCTGCGCTACGGCGGCATCAATGTTCCAAAGTCCGTCGACGTCGCGCCGCTGCGCCGCCTGAACGTCGCCCTGCGCTACATCGCCATGGGTGCCACGCAGGCCAGCTTCAAGTCGACCAAGCCGATCGACCAATGCATCGCCGACGAAATCCTGAAGGCCTACAAGAACGACCCACAGTCGTTCGCGGTGGGCAAGAGGGATGAGGTTGAGCGCGTGGCCAAGTCTGCGCGCTGATGCGCGCGACTTGACGCCACGCACTCAACCATTCCATCGGCCGCGCCATCGCTGCAGCTCGGCGCGGCCTCGGCGCACTCGCACCGCTTCGCGGCGCGAGCGCGAAGTCGAGCGCGTGGCGAAGAGCGCGCGTTAAGCCGCCGCGAAGCGGCGCTTCTGGCGTCGCTTCCGAGCCGTTCGACAGCGCGCGAAGCACCGAGCGCAAGCGAGGTGTAAGCGATGCGAACCGGCCGGCCATCGTCAGATGGCCGGGCGGTTTGAGCGGCGGAGCTGCAGCGACGCCGCGGGCCACGATTGAATCCCCGAGCGGCCGCACCGCGGACGCTCGGCCGTGAGGCCGCCGGGCAATAAACCTCAAGCCCGCGCGGCCATGCCAAGTCGTGAAACGCCAGAATTCGGGCTCGTGGCTAACGAGGGAGTTCATTGGATTCTGAAGCACTTGAACAGCATTCGCTAGCCCGGCAAGTCGCAATGATGTTCCGGCCACGGCTGGAATCGCTTAGCCAGGTGTTAGGTGCCCGTTTTCCAAGAATGAGGCTTCAGGTGTACGAGCATTCGGTAGGGTCGTTGACTTCGTATCAGGGCTTCAGCTTGGTGCTGGATTGCATCTTCCCCGCCCACGTCGCCGGCGTCGGTGACGGGTGTTCGATTGCCGTCTCCTTGTGTCACTTGTCAAGCACGCCGAAGATAAATGCGGGCGTATCAATGGAGCTGCGACAGGAAGACATCGAAGGCGGGGAACAAGAATTGGAAGTGGTCGAAGAGCTCGTTCCAGAGGATTTCTGCCGTGGTTGGGAAAGCCAGAACGACTGGCCCATGGCGACCCCCGCGTGCCTATCGGCGGTCGATCGAGATATGGCTCGACTTTGCGCTGCTTTCGAAAAGTGCGTTGGCGCCGCCATGGCATCGGGACCTGTTGCTGAAGGCACCATCTGAGGCCCGGCCCGGGGTTAGGCGGCCGGTCGAAGTTCCCCGTACCGTGGTCTGAACGTCGCACGATTGGCGCGCCCCGCCCCCTCCCCCGCCGCTGACGCCTTCCTCGCCGAAGCCCGCCGCCTCTGGCAAGCCGCCAAGGAATCGCCCGCCACCCCGCCGACGACCTGACGAACCACTGAATTCACTGAGCGCACTGAACGACGCCGGCGGCGTCTCAGTGTTCTCAGTGCGCTCAGTGGTTTGGCCGGCGGGCGTAGCACAGGCCAAGGCCTGTCCTATCCACTTCATCCGCTGGGTGGCCCGTGTTGCACTTGCACGCACGTGCTAGCCCGTGCCGGCCATGGCCGACTCTGCATGGCAATCCCGCGCGGCGGCATTCACCCGTCCAACCGCATCCTCCAAATATCTCATCTCACATATCATCTCATATGGCATCGACCACCGCGATTGTCCGCAAGTGGGGCTCCTCCCTCGCCGTCGTCGTTCCGGCTGCAGTCGTCAAGGCCGAGAACATCAAGGAAGGCGACGAGGTCGTATTCGATGTGCACGCCGCCGACGACTTTAGTGACTTGTTCGGGGCGTGGAAAGGCCTCGGGAAGCGCATCGATTCGCAAGCCGTGAAGGACGAGATTCGACGTGAAGAGGATCTCGCGCATCGACGCAAGTGGGGCGTTCCGCTGTGAAGGCATTCCTGGACACCTACGCGATGCTGGAGATTATGCAGGGAAACGCCGATTTTGCCCCCTTCCTTCGCAACGGCGTCACGACCCACTTCAACCTCCTGGAATTCCACGTCCACGCCTGCCGCCTGCGCGACGCGGACGCGGCTGACGCGGCATTCGGGCGATTGCGTTCGAAGGCAATTGCGACCGAACTGGAGGATGTGCTTGAGGCGAGCCGTTTCAAACGGGCCAACGGTCGAAAGAACATCTCTTTCGCAGATGCTCTCGGCTACGCCATGGCGCAGCGCCGCCGCATCCCGTTCGCCACGGGCGACAGGGCGTTCAAGGGGCTGCCTGGCGTGGTTCCCTGACGACACGGCCTCGACCTCGCAAGAAAAGCTTGGGAAAAGATGGAAAAGGTGTGTTGGGGGGTACTCAACTTTGTAATTCTCTAGTGCCCGTGGTGTGGCTCCTCGGCCGGGGGCGGCGCCTGCTCTTGCGGACTTGCCTCTTCGGGGAAGGGTTCGCTTTGCGGCTTGTTCGCGACCGAGTCGTCGTAGTACACGTCGTGTGCCATGCCGGTGAAGCCGTTGTCGTAGACGGCCCAGAACGTGTCCTCGTCCATGAAGGATGCAGAGACGCCATACTCGAAGCCCGTCGCCTTGTTGTTGGCGACCGTGACCGTCGCGTTTGCGACCTCGGCCAGTTGGATGCCCATAGGAGTTTGGTCCGCGTGCAGCCACGGGGTTAGATCATCGAGTAGGACAAGCGGGTCGCTGTTCGAGGTCTTCTCGAAGCTCAACTTGTTGCCCGTGATGCTCATCTGCATCTCTTTTGCGGCCCAGACGCGGATTCCCGTGTTGGGTGCGTATTGCGGGCCGAAGAACACGAAGTCACCGAGGATGTCGCGTTGGCGCTCCTTGATGTTCACCGTGTTGTCCGTGATTTCGAACCAGCCGGGGTTCGCGGTGTAGTGCAGTTCGTCGTCGGCGTTGAAGACATCGACGAGGATGCCGGCGCCAGTCAGCGTGTTGCGAGCAATCTTGACATCCGTGAAGTGTTGGTGGGGCTTCTCTAGCATCTCGTTTGTCTCCGACGGGGCCGTTTGGTCGTCGCCGGCGTGCTGCTCGTCCGTATACCGCAGTCCGTAACCTGTGGGGTCCGTGATCTGGTTATCCGTGAAACTGACCGAACTCCAGCGCATCGTGTGGTCCTCCTTGTGTTCGTAGGGTGACGAACCGGCGCCATGGTAGTGGCTGTGCGAGGCCAAGAAGCCTGTCGAGTGGTGGTGTCCGTGCAACTTCAGGTCCGTGGACCCAACAATTGTGTTGTGGTGGAACAGCGCCTCGTTCCAGCCGTCGATGTTGAGGACGCGCGTGTCCTTGGCAAACGGCAAGACATTCTCGGGATCTTGGAAGACGCCGTTGGGAAGGCTCGCGTCCTCGCGGGGCCCAACCAGGTTGTTGCGGAATTCGCCGTCGTAGTGGCGAATCTGGCCGACGTAACCAATCTTGTTGAGCTCAATTAGCCCGCCCGTATCCGTTCCGGTGCGCTTGATGTTCTCGTTCACGCGCAAGTCGCGAATGTAGTTGTGGTGCACGAAGACGCACTGGCCGTTCCAGTTGAGTTGCAGTTGGCCGTCAATCCAGTTGTTCAGGATTTCGAAGCAGGCCGTCGTGTCGCTAATCCACAAGTCGCCCGTGACGTCGTAGCCCGAAATGATGTACGGGTCCTCTAGCGTTCCGGTGCCGGAGCGGACGGCATGCGACGGGTTGAACATGGTGTCGTTCGAGATGTCTACGTGGGACAGTTGCTCAAGTTTCTCCGCCTGAGCGGCGGTGGGAACGGAGCCCGCTGCCTTGTGGAAAGCGGGCCGTTCCATACCGAGCTGGGCGTGCGGACCGTCGCCGGCCATGCCGCCGTTCATGGCGGCCATGTTGGCGCCCGCATGATTCGTTTTGTCATCGGCAAAGGCCGTCGGTGCGATTTTCACGACGACGACTGCGGCGCCGGAGCTGACTAGGAGTCCGGTCAGGATTGCTGCGAGGAGGTACGGTTTCATGGTGAGTCCACTCCTGCCCAATCACCAAAGCGGCTGGCAACCATACTTAACGAGATTGGTGGCGCCGTCCGAGTGAACGCAATCCTACCGCCGCGAAAGTTTGTGGATTGTCGGGCCGCAAAAAGCAGCTTGGCAACGAGACCTTTCCCACAATTGTTTACGAGGTCATGAATTGAATTCTAGACCCGTGTGGTCCGGCGGCGCGCAGGAACGCCTGCCGGATCGAAGGATACGGCTTCGCGCTGCCCGCATTTTGGGCAAACGAGTTGCGTCGGGCCGAAGAGGTTGCGCACCGCGTTGAACTCCGTGCGGCATTTGGGACAGCGTGCCTGCACGGTCGGGACGGCGGCCTCCTCGGAGCCGGCAAGCGGATTCTCCCAGAGTGCAGGAATCACTTCCGCGAGACTGCATTTAGGGCAGACGATGGGCGTTTCCGCGGCAGGGTCGCGCTCGAGTTCAAAGTGCGTCGAGCACCGACCGCAGGTTACTGCAAGACGGAGGTGGCGGGGACGCTGCGGGCGCAGGAACGGCAGAACGGGAGTCGAACCGCCGGCTTCGCGCACAGCGCGGCGTTCAGCGCGCAGACGCGACCACCAGTCCAGGCGGGCAAGCCAGCGCGCGCGGCGGGCCGTCTTGTGGCGCTCGAAACGGGAGCCGGCATAGTAGGACTCGCGGCGGGCTTGGTCGAGTTCGACGAGAAAGCGCGCGTCCGAGCCGAGTTCGACGTCGATTTCCCTGCCGCGGCCGGGGTGGGCGCGCTCATAGGCCCAGAACCGGTTGAGCCGACTTTGTTCCCACAGGAGGAAGAACAAATTCCCGACGAGTGGCACGAGGGACGCAGCCCAAATCCAGGCGGCGGCGCCGTACCGCACATCAGAGCCGGCGGTCATTGCAGCCGTCCGTTTTGCCGTCCAGAATTGGACGATGGCGGTTGGGATGAGGCATAGTGCGGCCACAACGTAGCCGGCCACGCCCATAATCGACGGCAGGACGAAGGCGAGCGCCAGCCCGGCGGCGGCGGACCAGAGCATTGCTTCGTGCAGGCGGTGGTTGAGGCCGAGGGCTTGGTGACCGTCCATTTCCTTGTTGATGCGATACAGCCAGACGCGGCGGTAAATGCCGAGGGTCACCAGTTGGAGGACGACCTGGCGCCAGATGACCCGGCTCCGGCCCAAGAAGACGACCCTCATGGCGTCACGACCCGCACAAGCGCGACCAGGGGGCAGCTGTTTATCACCGTTCGGATGAGGTGGCTTGAGTCGGAGCCGTCCGGTGACGAGGCCGCGACGTTTCCGCCACACGCGCAACAACCTTATCCGGGCTGACGTCGGAATTTCCCGTCGTGGGCAACGTCTGCACGAACCGGCCTCGGGCCCCCAATCCAATCGTTTACGGTCGCTTCTGTCACGCCTCCATAAGCCTTATACGAAAATCCCCAACATGGGCGCGTCATGCACCATGCGAAAGGCGTGGCCCTCCCCCTCCTGTTGCTTCTTGCGACGTTGGCTGGTTGCGCCGGCACGGGTTCCGAACAATCCGCGTTCAGCATCGCGCAGCCGGACGACCCGACCCAACCCTACACCTTCACGGCGACGGTTTCCGCCGACAACTACACGTGGGACCTCGGCGACAACCTAGGCCTGGTGTACGGCAACGAGGTCCAGCACACGTACGACGTGGTAAACGCCAACCTGACAATCAGTCTCTATGCCAAGAATGGCGACACGACCACAGTCTACAAGGAGACAATCGTCCGAGGAACGGGCCTCAACCAGAGGGCCGCCTTTGTTCTCGAGGCGCAGACCAACTGGGTAATCGTGGGCGAGCCGGTCCGCTTCTCAGGAACATCAAGCATCGACCCCGACGGCGACGCGCTACGCTTCTCATGGTCATGCCAACGCACGGGCGACGCGGTCCGCCTCCCTACACACACGCACGGCGTTTCAGTTGCCCCCATCAAGACGCCGCCGCCGGGTTCGGTCACGAGTTGGATTGCCAACCGGACACTGCCGGCACCGACGCGCACCTTTGCCCCTGGCACCGACCTGTGCGCAGCCTTGGGCCCGGTCGGGACACAGCGATTGTCCACGGCCGACGTCACAATCGAGGGCGCCTTTTTGCAGCAAGGCAAGTACACGTTGTTCCTCTTTGCAGCCGATCCGGCCCACCCCAGCCGGTCGGGCCAGTTCGAGGTCGTTGTCACCCCTGCCGCCGACCGGCCGAACCCTCTTCTCACTTGGTCGTTTTCCGGCGACTTCGCAGTTGGCACTGCGGGCGACACGGCCAATCTGCAGGAAACGTGCGACCTTGCGGAGCGGGGCCAGGTCTGCGACGTCTTCGAGGGCAATGTCGACATGCCCCTGGGTGCGACTGCCTCCTGGGTCAATTTCACGTACGAAGCGGACCCCACCGAGACCGGCCAAGTGCCGGCGGAGGGGCAGAACCAGGCAAAGTGGTACCTGCTGCAGGGCGGTCAGATCAAGGCCAGCGGCGGCCCGGCGCAAGGGTCGACGCCCATCGCGGGCTCGCTCACGACGGACGCTTCCGCGTATGTTCTCAAAGTGACGGCCGAACAGGGCGGCGGGTTCGGGTTCACAATCGCCATGCAGTCCAAGATGGATTTGGACCCGTACAAGTACTACTGAGTGAAGGCGGAACGCTTTTTCCGCGCCGGCGCTGGGAGTGCCCATGAAGCCTGCCGCCGCCTGGGCCACGCTGCTGACCTTGGCCAGCCTCGGCCTTGCCGGATGCTCGACCACCGGTTCTGGACCGAACGTCGTCGATCCGCTCGAGGATTCAGATTACGAATCCGGCCGGACCATCCACCTCAAGATGCAGGTCATTGACTACGATCAGGAACTTTACCCGGGCCTGCCGACGTGGCTGTGGGCCTTTTGCGTTGAACCGTTCGACCCGAACGACGAAGTCTCCGCATCCGTCATCGAGTACATGGATCGCCTCCCTGGCGATGGCACGAACCAGCAGGGGCCGCTGCGTGACCACTGCGGGGTTCCCGGCCCAACCATCCGCGTGCGGCAGGGCGACCACGTCATCGTCGAATTCGCCAACTCACACATCCATCCGCACACGGTCCATTGGCACGGCCAATACGTCGATCCCGACGCGGACGGGGCGCAGGGCGTAAGCCAGGAGGCGGTGCCCAAGAGCGGCTCCTACACGTACGATTTCATCGCCAAGCGGGCGGGCACGCTGTGGTATCACTGCCATGTCGATGCCGGTTTCCACGTCATGCAGGGCCTTTACGGGATGTTCATTGTCGAACCCCGCAACCAGGAAAATGAACCCGCCGACATCGACCACGAGGAGACGCTGGTTCTCAGCACCGCGCGCCGCGCCAACGTCGAAGCCGTCCCCGGCACGAGCCGGCACAATCACCCACCCGGAAGCTGTGCCATCTCGGGGACGAAGAACTGCCAGAACCCGCCGCAGGACCTGACCCCTGATGTGTTCATGGTGAACGGGCATAGTTATCCCTATACGGAAGACCAGAGGCAATCTATGGTCCACATTGCCGAAGGCAAGTCGGTGCGCGTGCGACTGCTCAATGCCGGCAATACGCAGGAACAAATCCATCTTCATGGCCACGACATGAAAGTCATCGCCCAGGACGGCGTACGCCTTGCCGTCCCGTACTTTGTCGACACGTTGCCCATCGGCCCGGCGCAGCGGTTCGACTTTGTCATCGAAGGCACAAACCCCGGCGTCTGGCTGCTGCACACGCACGTCGCCCAAAGCGAGACGAACGACCTGCAGTTCCCTGGCGGCATGCACACGATGCTTGTCTACGACGGCTTCGAAGACCAGATGCACCAGTACGCCGCAGAACTCCCCGGCGGCATGCCGTACGCCGTACCCCTCTACCCTCCCGGTGACCGCACCTTTTCCGACACGGTCTTGGTGAGTACATCGGTGTCTGCCGTTCCCGCGGTGCCCGGTGCGCCACCCCCGCCGCCCCCGGTGGCCGGCGTCAACGCCAAGCGGACGTTTGAAATTGAGATGGCTTGCGCGGTCAAGCGGATTGAGTTCGTCGCCCGCTTTGACGGCAATGCGGCGGCCGCAATGTCGAGCAACATCCATGTCTCGCTGCGCGATTCGCGTGTCACGAGCGCCAACCCGGCAGGTGTCAGTCACTTCGAAGGCAATCTTGGCAAGGAGCCATCAAGCACGTCGGCGCCGAACACGATTCTCGGGTACCAGGAAGTCCAGCGCCTGCTGACGGAGGAGTCGCTTGCCATGCCGCAGGGCAACTGGACAATCACGTTGACCGGCAGCGCCGTGGAATCGGGCGTCTCACTCTCGACCTTCGTGGACTACTACGACTCCTGGGAAGAGCAACGCGAAAGCCATCACCGAATCCAGACGCCGCTGTGCGGAAAATATGGGTACGGCAACGATGTGCGCCCCGTCGGCGCGCCGGCGCCTTGACGCAGCGCAACGGCTGTGCCCTGCAGGTGATTCATGGCCCCGTGCGACGCTTACGCGGCAACGAGAATGGCGGTAGGCGTTTCCACTTGGCCAAAACGCCATTCGGGGATTGCGCCACCCATGCATCCCATCGTTTGGTGGACGAGAAGCTTCTGGTCCAGCGTCGTTTCAGGACTGAGTTCGGAGCGGTAAATCTTCCAGCCACATTCGTTGCACGCCATGCCCCAGCTCGTTGTGATGCTCATCATGGTCGGTACATACGAACTCCATATGACGCCCCAGGGGCCGCCAACATGTCAAGCCCACGCGCGGGCACCCAAACGCGGCCCCCGCCGTCACATAAGGCTTAAGAGCATCTTCCCGTCCGAAGCATCGTCCTGGCTGCCAGAAGCTCCAGGGGGCCCTCCATGTACCGCGTCATCCCCATGAGCGACACCGTCCGCATCCCGCCGGAACAAATGACGGAAAACCTCGCCCACACCATTTCCAACCTCGTGCAGAAATCCTTCGAGGGCCGCCTCAACAAGACGCACGGCATCACTGTCCTTACGACCAACGTCCAACCGGCTGGCGAGGGCCAGGTCATCCACGGCGACGGCGCCATCTACCAGAAGGTGGCCTTCGACGCGCTCGTGTTCAAGCCGGACAACCAGGAGGTCGTCGACGGCATCGTGGCCGAAATCGTCGAGTTCGGCGCCTTCGTCCACATCGGCCCGCTCGACGCCCTCGTGCACATGAGCCAGGTCATGAACGACTTCATGACCGCCGACGTCCACAATGAGCGCCTTGTCGGCAAGGAAACCGGCCGCACCCTTGAGGTCGGCGAAAACGTCCGCGCCCGCATCGTCACCGCGAGCCTCAACGAACTTTCCCCCCGCGAATCCAAGATCGGCCTCACCATGCGCCAACCCGGCCTTGGCAAGTTCGACTGGATTGACGAGGACCGCCGCAAGGCGCGCAGCGGCGATGCCGCCCCGGCCGCCGACGCAGAAGCGCCCCGCAGCGAGAAGCCCACGACCAAGCGCGCCGTGAAGAAGGCCGACAAGGAAGGCGCCGGCGCGGCTTAAGGAGGAAAACGCATGTCCAAAGCCTGCAAAGCGTGCCACCTCATCTCCGAGGAACTGCAATGCCCAAGCTGTGGCCAGCAGACATCCAAGAACTGGTCCGGAATGCTCACCATCCTAGACCCGGCAACAAGCGAGTTGGCCAAGTCGATGAATATTGAGAAACCAGGCGTGTACGCTCTCAAAGTGCGGTAGAAGGATGGCGGATTGCCCTCAGTGCGGGGCGTTGCTTGACGGCACGACGTGTCCTCTCTGTCGATTCCGGGCAGCGACGCGGCAACATCCTGTGCGGCGTCCGTCCGCGTCGAGTTTCCCCTCCCTGTCGGTTGCGTGGGCTTCCATTTCCCTCGCGCTCATGGGAGTACTCCTGCAGGGCTTCGGCGTCGCCATGCTAGGCTTCGCGGCCGGCTGCGGGGCGGCGGTCCTGGCCATTGCGGCGCTGTGGGGCGTCGCGCGCGTCCCTACGGCGCGCGGCAAGGGCTGGGCCGTTGCGGCACTAGCGCTCGGCGCGGGAGCAGCCGTGCAGGGCTACATCTTGATCAATCGATAAGGATGGACGGCGCCCGAGGCGGGGACGTCCGCGCTGCAGGGGCGCCAACGGGCGCGATTTGCCGGCCATGGCCGGCCATGGCCGTGCTAGCACGTGCGTGCACGTGCAAACGGACGCGACGGACTAAGCAACTTTGCCAGGGGTGGGCGAAATCTCGGTGAAATCTGCGGCTGCAAAAGGGGAACCCACGGGTGACCTGACCCGAATCCCTAAAACCAACCTTTGACCTCCGAGCCATGATGACCCTGACCCTGGAAACCATTCCCAAGGCCGCTCGTGCCCTGCCGGCGGATGTCCAGACGGTTTTCCTCGACGCGTACAACGCCGACTTTGGCTGGCGCTGCAGCGAGGGGCACGCCGAGAAGGCCGCTTGGTCGGCCGTCGCCGCACGATGGCCCGAGCACGCGCCAAAGGAGTAGTCGGATTGGCCGAGGATCTTCGGCCGAGGGTGGCTTACCGCCTCCATGAAGCCTTGCGCGGTGAACTGGGCAAACCGTTTGGCCCCGTTCTGTCAACGGATGAACTTGCGGCGGCCCTGCATCCTGGCGACGTCGTCATCGCCGTCGGTGACGTCGTGAGTCTCACGTTGAAGCAGTTCGGGTTCAATCCGCGTCTTTTTGTCTGCGATTTCCAGACGCAGCGCGGGGAACCAAGTCCCATCTATGAACAGGAATTGGGCAGTTGGGGCAACGTAGCGATCCATGTGCAGAATCCGGCAGGCTCCATCACGCGGCAGGCTTGGGATGCCATTCGCATCGGACTTGACCGTGAGGAAGGCGCCGACGATGAGCCCGTACGCATCGTTGTGGAAGGCGAAGAAGATCTTCTTGGAATTCCCTGTTTTCTCGAGGCGCCCGTGGGCTCGAAGGTACTCTACGGCTTGGCGGGCAAGGGCGTCGTCGTCGTCGAGATCACGCGGGAGTTGCAAGACCGAGTGCGCAAACTGCTGGCTCGTTTCAACAAATCCTAGTTCCGCCTCGACTTTTGGGCCGGCCTACGTGCGGGTTGGCTAGCGCCCTGGCGTCTCCGGGTCGGGGTCCGGCATGTACAGGTTTTGCGCGGCAACAACCTCGGTCGATGTCGCGCACAAGGCGTAGTCGACAAGCGGCAGGCGGTTCAGTTCCAGGAACTGTGAACCAAAGGCGACGGCGGACAACACGTCGCGGGCGCGGCGTTCCTCGCCGACAATCCACAGTGCCGCGCCGATGGCTTCGGCCGTCGAGAGCACGAATGGCTTGCCGTAATTTACGGGATTTGCTGCAACGAGGTAGGGCAGCGCCCGGCTGCGCGTTTTTCCAAGAAGGAGCGGGAACGCCGCTTCGGCTTGCGCCCACGAGCAATCCAGCGCGAGAAGTCCATGGCGGCGCATGTCTTCCAAATCTTCGCGGCTCACGGCCTTCTTTGCAAACGGGTTCAGAAGGACTGCGTGTTTTGGGCATTTGTCGAGTTTGTCGACGAGGCGAGCCTTGCCCATCTTTGCAAGGCGCAGCGCCGTGTTCTTGCGCGGGTCATCTTGGCTCGTGTGGTAGACGACGACGTCCACGGTGCCCTTCATGCCGGAGGTGGTGCGCGTGGGTGCGCTTCCGTCCAGGTTCTCGCGCCGGGTCATCTTGAATCCCCCGGAGGTCCAGGCCGCAGAACAACCTTCGCGAAGAACGGGATGAGGCGTGGCTCTGCTCGCAGCAGAGGCAGTACGAGGCGGCTTGGGTAGTCGATGTCGCCGACTCGTTCGATGACCGCCTTCGCCTTGGGCGACGACAGCAGGCGCGCCAGTCGGTTGAAGTCGGCGTCGGTGAAGCGCTTGTAGATTGCCCGTAAGGCTCGTCCCTTGCGCAGGTCGCGGCCGATGGTGCGGCGGACTCGGCGTTCGTATGGAAGCAGACTGCCGCGGTCGAGGCGGTCTCCGCGCAACCCGGCATCAGCGACTGGCACAAGAAACTCAGACGCCAGCAAACCGTAGTAAATGCCGCCGCCCGATGTCGGCTTGGCCATGCCGGCCGCGTCGCCCACGAGCATCACGCGGTCGTCCACGAGGTGGCGCCGCAGCCCAAGGGGGATGCCGCCGATTATGAGGTAACTCGGTGTGGCGCCTGCAAGGTAGGGCGCCGAGAGTGGGTCCTTGAACATCCGTTCGTAGTAAGATTTAGCCGATTCGGGGTTCATGCCGGGAGCAACGGCGAGGCCGGCCCGCGCTCGGTTGCCGCCAACAGGGATAATCCAGGAGAAGAAACCCGGAGCCTGCGCGGCGCCTGCGAACATTGGGATGATGTGCGGCTTGTCAGGCGCGATGTGGACGTCGCAGAGTTCGGCCTCATAGCAGCTCACGATTTCTTCGACGGCCGGGAAATCGAACCAGCGAGCAACGCTGCCGCGGATGCCGTCGGCGCCGACGAGGAGACTGGCTCGGGCGTGGGCCGGGCCGGATGTTGTAAGAAACGAGACGGCCACGCCGGTTGCGTCGCGGGTTGCGGCGATGGCTTTGGTTGCGACCATGAGTTCGACGCCGGCGGCTACGGCGGCCTGCGCCATCTTCTGGTCGAAGCGGGCGCGGTCCATGGCCTGTGCGTGCGGTTTTCCGGCATCGAACTCGACGAAGTTTCCATCTGGAGAATAGATGCGGGCCCCGGTGAGGTCGTTCTGCCACAAGTCGCCGATGGGAAATGGCGTATGGTCAAAGGTTCGCGGTGTCACGAGGCCGGCGCATTGCACGGGTAGGCCGACCTGCGGGTGCTCTTCCACGAGGAGAATCGACCAACCCCGCAGGGCAAGCAGGCGGGCGGTGTTCGAGCCCGTGGGGCCGGCGCCGACCACGATGACGTCGTAGGACTCCTTCACGCAGCACGCAGGCCGTGTCCGCTATCAAGCGTGCGGGAGCCGCGGGCCACCATTGGTGGTACCTTTTGCCGGAATCCCTCGGCATAGGAGAGCAAGTTCATTGCCTCCTCTGGCCGAAGCACACCGGGCACGGTCACAAGCAGGATTCCCCCCCGCCACTGCCACGCGTGGTGGCTCTCGGCGAAGGGCTCCAGCCACTCCATCATGCGCGGCGTGATGACGTCGTAGGCGAATTTGCGGTCGTCGCATTTGATCCAGAACTTGCGCGAGAATTCGTCCGACTCGAAATCGATGTCCTGGCCGCCCAGCGCATCGAAAATCTTCTTGCCCAGGGTCTCCTTTGAAATCGCAAGGTTTGGTGCCGACGCCGGCATCGCAATAGCCGCGACACTCGTGAAGTACGTATGGTCACTGCGATTCTTGCCGCTTCCCGTGGTGACCGTGTAGCGATAAGTAAAAAGTTCCACGGCAACCCCATCGCGCGTTCCGTACAGCACGTTGTTGGCGCAGCGGCCATGCCCTTGCCCGAAAGGGGCGAAGCCGAGGTAACGGTTGGGTCGGTCCCCCGGGTCTGCCTCCAGAAACGCCAATCCCTGCGCCTGTGCGAGCGCTAGAAACGCCGCCCGGATGCGTTTGGCGCGGGCGATGGCGGCGCGTACGGCCCAAATGATAAGGCCCACGATGAGCGCAAAGAATACGAATGCGGCCACAATCAACATGATTCCGGCGCCAGCGAAACCGGACATCGTTAGACCACATTCCCCTTGCGCGGGAACGAAACGGGCGGGGCCGTGCGGAAATGCGGTGACGCGATCTCGAAAAAGTCAATCTCGCCCATGCCGAACATGCCGGCAAACATGACGCCGGGGAATTGGCGGATCTGGTTACGATAGTCGCGCACGTTGGCGTTGTAGAATCGCCGCGCGGCCTGGATGCGGTCCTCCGTCATCGACAATTCATTCTGTAGTTGCAGAAAATTTCCGGCCGCAAGAAGCTTCGGATAGGCCTCAGCGACGGCGAAGAGGCGATTGAGAGTGTCCACAAGGCGGTTTTCATCGGCGGCCTGGATGGCGGGTCGCCCGGTGGATCCGATTGCGTGCGCTCGCGCCTGCGTCACCGCGGCAAAGAGCGCTTGCTCGTGCGTCGCATAGCCCTTCACCGTGGCGACAAGGTTCGGGATGAGATCGTAGCGCCGTTTCAATTCGGTATCAACGTTGCTCCACGATTCTTTGCACCGGTTGCGCAGCGAGACCATCCGGTTGTATTGCACGAACGGCACGAGCACCAGCACGAGGGCAACGGCGCCCCCGACGAACCACCACATCTCACCCGCCACTATTGAATTGATGTGGGCGGGACGGCTTCAAGTTTTCCCCGGGCGCGGTGGGCCCGCCTTCCACCACGGCAAGGGCCATTAGCAGCACGACCTTGGCTAGGCCATGGCCACCTCACAAGAGACGATTCTTTCCGTTGTTGGAGTCCTCGTCATCGTCCTAGCAGTCGTCTTCTACAACAACGTGCGGGCCATGCGGGAAACCCGGTCAAGAAATCCGAATACGGTGGTTGCCCAACCGATCCTTCAGCGCTACGTCCACCACGAGGGTTCCGTCGTCGGCCAAGCCATCGCAATCGAGCGCGACCAGGTGTTGCTGCGGCAGGGAACCGTCCACAAGGTGGTCCCGCTTGCTCAACTGGAGAAATCCGGCGACGACCTTCGCCTCCTGGGAACCGTTGATTGGATGGACGCCGAAAGGGAAGGCGCTGCATGGGCTGCGCGGATTGCGGCCGCCCCGGCGCCCGCCGAAATCCAGGTTTGAGCGGGGCCATTCATGCCGTACAAGATGGTCATCATCACCCGCAAGGACCTCGATTTGTCCAAGGGGAAGCTTGCCGCGCAGGTCGCGCACGCCGCCGTCGACTGCACGCTCAAGGCGCAGAAATATTCCAAAGATGCGCTGGCCGAGTGGTTGTCCATGGGCGCCATGAAGGCGGTCCTCAAGGTCCAGACTGAGAACGAATTCTACGCGCTCAAACTGGCTGCGGAAAAAGCCGGGCTCTGCACCGCCCTCATCGCCGACGCGGGACACACCGAAATCCCCGCCGGGACCGTCACGGTGCTTGGCATCGGACCTGGGAAAGAATCGACCGTCGATAAGGTCACGGGCCATCTCAGCCTGCTCTAGTCGGCTCTGGCCTTGACAAGAAGCACGACGACGGCGATGAGAAGGACGAGGTGGATGAACTGGTGGTCCCAGTCCTCTGCAACACCGAAAATGTCGCCGACGAAGTGCAGGCCCGACCCAACACATAGAACAAATGAGGCCGCCCAGGCGCCGCTTGCCAGGCCCGATTCCTCGCGTCGCTTCGCCAGCAATTTCGTGAGAAGTATGGTAACGACGAACGCTCCAAGATTGAAGTACGCAAGTGGATTGGTTGTTTCCCAGCCGAGCACCGGGCGTCCAGGGTCAAAAAAATCACCGAGGGCAAGAACCGACATCATTGCTAGACCACCCGCCCTTGCTGCAATGAAGTCTCCGCCTTGGACTTGGTTGTGGCGAGGCGCTCGGCGGCCGCAAGGAGCGTCTCCTCCTTCTTCGGGTAGGCAAAGCGCACGAGGTGGTGTCCCTGCTTGGGGTCGTGGAAAAAGCTGGAGCCGGGAACGCAGGCGACGCCGACCTCCCGGGTGAGCCACATCGCGAATTCCGTGTCGTCACGAAACGCGCCGCCGACATTCGTGTAGTCGGCCAGAATGTAGTACGCGCCGTCTGGTTTGATGCAACGGAAACCCGCGGACGTGAGGGCATCGAGGAGGAGGTCGCGTTTCGCTTGATACGTGTCGCGCAGTTGCGTGTAGTAGGAGGCCGGCAGGCCCAGCGCCGTGACGGCGGCAATCTGCAGCGGATGAGGTGCGCCGACGGTGAGGAAGTCGTGTACGCGCTTGATTGCATCCGTGACAGGTTTGGGGGCCGCCGTGTAAGCCAAGCGCCAGCCGGTGACGGAATACGTCTTGCTGAAGCCGCCAATCGTGACGGTGCGTTCGTGCATTGAACCAAAGGTTGCGAGGCTGGTGTGGTGCTTGCCATCGTACACCATGTGTTCGTAAATTTCGTCGGTCATCGCAAGAACGCCATTGTCCGTGCACAAGTCCGCGATGAGCCTCAGGGTCTTGTCGGTGAAGATGCGTCCCGTGGGGTTGCCTGGCGTATTCACGACGACCGCTTTGGGTTTGCGCGCAAAGGCGGCCTTCATCGCCTCATCATCGGGTTGGAAATCGGGTTCCCGCAACGGCACAAAGATCGGCGTCGCCCCCGCGACGATGGCGTCGGGGCCGAAGTTCTCGTAGTAGGGTTCGAACAGAATGACCCTGTCGCCTGGATTCACCGTTGCAAGCATCGCGGCCATCATCGCCTCCGTGGCGCCGCATGTGACGACGATGTTCTCGTCGGGATGCGCGTCAATCTTGTTGAACGCCTTGAGTTTGTGCGACAGCGCCTCACGAAGGGGCGGCGCGCCCCAGGTCACGGCGTACTGGTTGAAGCCGTCGTCGATTGCCTTCTTGGCAGCGTCCATGACCTCGCGAGGCGGGTCAAAATCCGGGAACCCCTGGCCCAAATTGATGGCGTTGTATTGGGCCGCTACGCGACTCATGCTGCGAATGACCGACTCTGGGAAATGCTGCACCCGGTCCGAAACGAGTGGCGAGTCGATGCGGGGGGCGGGGATGCCCATCGTCCGCGGAAGACACGGCGACGGCTATGAGGCTGGCGCTACCACCGGCCGCCGCATGCCTCGCGCAGGGCCGCCACGAGTTTCTCGGGATTGCGAGTTTCTAGGCGGATGTCGTCGCCGTCGGCGAGGTGGACGCGGACGGCCCAAGGAGTGTCGAGCGCGGTACTGCCCGCCCCAAAGATGCGCCCCCACCATGCACGGCGTCGTTCGGCCTTCGGCACGGGCTCCGCGCGGGCTCCCGTGATACGCCGCGCGTCGATGCGAGCCGGGCGCCAAAGGACGCCGCCAATTACGAGAGCACCTCGCTCCACGGTCGTCTCCAACTGCGGACCAAAAATGATGCTCTGGCGCCACACGTAGACCTTCTCATGAAAGAGGGGTGTCGTCATCGCCGGCGTTCCGGACGCCATCCGGCCACGTTGGCCGGGGCAGTCATTGCGGCCTGAGTCGGGTCCTGCTGCGCCGCCTCGACCGCAATCGGCATGGAAACGATGCCTGACCAGCACGGAAATGCCATGTCCTCCGGTTCGTCACCAGGGGGCCCGGAGCGCACCTTGCAGGAGAACTCGGAGATGGGAAATTCCACGACGAGCGTGCCCGCAAGTTCCTTGGCGTTCGGCTGCCGGACCGCGGCCCAACGGCCCGGCATGATGTGCTCCATGTAGGTAAACAGCGCCTTGTTCACTTCGGCTGGCGGGATGCGGCGGGCACGGCCGAACAGCACGGCGCTGCGGTAATTCATCGAGTGATGGAACGCCGACCGCGCAAGCACGAGCGCGTCAAGGAGCGTGACCGTGATGCACGCGTCACTGCCCGCGGCGAGGTACTTCATGAGGCGACTCGCCGTGGATCCGTGCAGCAGGAGCCGGTCGCCGTCGCGGACGTAACCGGTCGGAATCACGACGGGGGCCGTGCCTTCGACCATGCCGACATGGCAGACAATGCCTTCGTCCAGGATTGCGTCCAAGACCGTGCGGTCCGATGAACCACGGTTCGGGAGGCGCTTGACCTGCGTGCGCTCGATGGCCACAACGCCGTAAGCGGCCGCCGGGATTTCAGCGCGCCGGACGCCAGGCCCGCCTGTATGCCTGGCAAATGTCAAGCGTTGCCCACGCCTCGCTGCGCCGTGGCCGGCCGCATGACCCTTGGGTTGTACAACTGTTACGACCCAAAGCAGTGGCACGAGATCATGCGCATCACGCTAGCCCGCGCGGCCCCGGTCGCCCTCGCCTTCGACTGCGACGTTGCTTCGTTCGGCTTTCCGTTTGAGCAGGCACGCCGGCGCGGTGCCACGAAGACAGAAAGTCTGGGCACTCCACGCGAGGTCGCACGCTTCGTCGCGGAAGGGACCTCTATCGGGGAGGGCGGGGAGTATTTCCAGGAGTTGGCCAAGTCGAGCCGATTCAGCGCGTTGCCGTTCTCGAAAGACGGCGCCGACTTCCCACAGTCGCTTGGTCGAATCGTTGCCACGACACCCCGTCCGGAGGCCGCGAAGGCGACAACGCCGCTTGCGGTTGCCGCGCAACTTGTGGCCGGCACATCGCAGGTCCTGCTGTTTGGCCTCGGGCCCCGCGGCTTGCCGGCGCACGTGTTGGACGGGGCTGCTCACCACCTCGAGTTGACGGGAAAGGGCATCAGCATGGAGACGGCGACCGCACTGGGGGCGCTGCCCGCCCTCATATCGGCACACATGATACATTTGGGCAAGGCGGCGCATTGACGGGTCACAAGGGCGAGCGGCGAAATCTGCCCATCGGCCTTGTCACTCAGGATTTCGCGCTGTATCATCGGCTCGTGCCGTTTCTCGAGTCGCACGGGCTTCCGGTTCTTGGGCTGCGTCCCGGCGATATGGTCCCTGCGGCCGTGCGCGCACTCCTTGGAGGTCCGGAAGGTGATTCCCGGTCGGTTGCGCTGCACGACAATGCGGAGGCCACGCTACTTGCCTTGTTCACGCACCTCGACCGACGCGAGGGCAGGTCGGGCTACGCGCGCGTCACGTTCGGCGTGGATCCGGGCAAGGCAATCGGACTTGCCGTCGTCGCCGATGGTCATTGGCTCCTGGTTGGCGAAGCGCACTCCGTCGACGAAGTAGTCGCGCGCATCGGGTCCTGGACGAGCGGCCTGCAGGCGCAGCAGTGGGCAATCCACGTCGGTGACGGGTACCCCGCCCAGGGGCGTGACCTGGTGGCCGCTTTGCGCCGCAGCCTGTCCGGCATTCCGGTCCGCCTGGTCTACGAAGCCGCTACGACGCCGGGGTCCGCAGTCAGCGGGTCGCGGCATACTGATGCGGCCATCCATATCGCCCTCCGGGCGCCTCTCGAATAGGTCCCGGCGACCGTTCGCAAACCTCATCCTCCGGCGCGCGAGTGTTGGCGCAGTGGTAGACAGTCAGGAACGGTGGTCGGGGCTTCGCCAGGAACTCGAGGCGTTGCCGCAGAGGCCAGTTTACCACACCGTGCGTGGCGCTTGGCTGCGGGCCGTGCGTATCGCCGACTTCGTCACACACGTCCGCCATGGCGTTGCCGGCGTGCTTGCCCGCATCAATCCGTACCCGAAGCCATTCCGCCACGTCACGTTTCGCAGTGACGACGGCGTGCAGCTCGCTGGCTGGCTGGGCCCGCAGCATCGGACGAGCCCGAGTTCCTGGGGCATCGTTGTCGTTCCGGGAATGTTTGCCACAAAGGATGACTCCGTGCACAAGAGGCAGGCAATCCTCATGCACCGGCACTGGCGCGTGCCGGTCCTCGCTATCGACTTGCGGGCGTTTGGCGAATCCACCGGCATTGCGACGGCCGGCTGGAAGGAGGCGCTTGACGTGCACGGGGCGGCCAAGTTTCTCATGCAGGAGACCGGCGTAAAGCGAGTGGCCTTGTTGGCGGAATCGTTGGGCGGAGCGGCGGCACTCAACGCCTTGGCCCTTGATTCTCAGTCGGGTACCAATTTCCTTACCGGCGGCACGGTCTGCTTCAGCGCGTTTGTCGACGCGCGCGATGCGGTCATGCACATTAGCGAGCGGCCGCCAAAGGGGCATCCTTTCCGAGCGGCGTGGGGCGGCTTCCGGCGTCTCCTGCTTGTCAAGTCCGACGGCGCCTACGAGCGGTACGATGAATTCCTCGAAGATGCGGCGCGGGTAAACGGCCTCAAGTCGGTCGAAGAGTTGTACGATCTTGCCAACCCGAAGTGGAAAGTGCCGATGATTCAGCAGCCGACACTCATCGTGCACGCGGCAAACGACCCCGTCGTGCCGGTGCGCCACGCCCGTCGCATGGAGCGCTATGCCCAGGAAAAGCCGCACATCCAAACGCTTATCGTTCCGTGGGGCGGGCATACGCAATTCGAGGTTCTGGACCCCTGGTGGTTCTGGGAAGTGACGCGCAAGTGGTTTGGCGCGGTAAACGGGATGGACCTCGAGAATTTGTCGAAGAAGTAACTTGTCGTTTTCCATGGTCGGCCGAGCGGACCGAAAGCCGAACCCGGCGGGGACGAAACGGCGGCTGACACGATTGCCTTAGAATCATGATAACCTGCTTGAACACGTCCACCGCCAGGGCCTTGCCAAACCGACGGCGACGCCGGGTGTGACCGGGCCCTCCTGATGGAATTGTGCGGCAACCAAGCGTGCCGCTTGACCCCAACTCCTTTAAGAACCAGGCCCGTCGCAACCCTTGAAGCGAAGCCCCGCCGCGTGGGCCGCATAGCCGCCGGACGCTCATTTGTCTGGACGCGCAAGGACGCGGCACGTGATACCATGTCATCGCATGCCCCCATCCCGAAGGGAATGAAACTCAAGCTTGACCCGACCCACCAGAAGATGGTCGACCTCAAGGCGACGTTTGCCGACCTTAAACTCAGCCCGCTTACCATTGCGGCGCTCGACCGCATCGGCTTCGAACACCCCACGCCAATTCAAGAGAAGACGATCCCGCTCTTGCTCGCCGGCGTGGATGTTATCGGCCAGGCCCGCACCGGGACCGGCAAGACGGCGGCCTTCGGGCTGCCCATCATTGAGACGTACGACCCGACCCTCACGCACGTCCAAGCGCTCATCCTCGCCCCAACCCGCGAGTTGGCCCTGCAGATTACGGACGAGCTGGAGAAGTACGCGCATGGTCGGGAGTTCCGCGTCGTTTGCGTCTACGGTGGCGCCGGCTACGAAATTCAGGATAAAGCCCTGAAACGCGGCGTCCACTGCGTCGTCGGGACACCCGGCCGCATCATGGACCACATGGAGCGCGGAACCCTCGACCTCTCACAGACCAAACTCCTGGTCCTTGACGAAGCCGACCGCATGCTCGACATGGGCTTCCTGCCCGACGTCGAGAAGATCCTCAAAACCATGCCGGGCAAACACCACCGGCAAACGCTGCTGTTCTCGGCCACTCTTGCGGAGGAAATCAAGGGACTCACGCGCCGTTTCATGGTGCAGCCGCAATTCGTCCGCGTGAGCGCCGACGAACTCACGGTCCCCGAGATTGACCAGTTCTACTACCCCGTCGGGCGCCGCAACAAGCACTGGGCGCTGTGCCGCATCCTGGACAACGAACCAGAACAGGACCTGGTCCTGGTCTTCTGTGCAACGAAGATGATGTGCGACCGCCTGCGCGATGATCTTACGCGCTGGAATTACAGCGCCGAGGCGTTGCATGGCGACCTGCCGCAGTCGAAGCGCGAACGCGTGCTTGCGGACTTCGACGCTGGTAAGGTCAAGATTCTCATCGCAACCGACGTGGCGGCCCGCGGCCTCGACATTGACCGCATCACGCACGTCATCAACTACGATCTTCCGGAAACGGAGCCGGAAATCTACGTGCACCGCATCGGCCGCACCGGCCGCGCCGGCCGCAAGGGCACTTCCATCTCCTTCGTGAGCCTCGATGACAAGCCTCTGCTGAAGCGCATCGAGATGCTGATTGGCCGCGAAATCCCGGAAGCCATGCCGCCGGCAAGTGCCACTGGCAAGCCCGACCGCATCGAACGCAAGACCGACTGGGACGAACTTGCAGACAAGTACGGCAACGTGCACCTGCGCGTCAACGCCGGCCGCGCTGATGGCCTTACACCCTTCCTGCTGCATCAACTGGTATCGGACGCAACGCGCCTGCCCGATCACGCAATCGGAGATATCGTCGTCCACCGACATGAGGCCGGCCTCGCCGTCCCCAAAGATGCTGCCCTCTCGGCCCGGACGGGTTTGCAGCGCGTCAAGATTGGCGGTTACCAATTGGACGCGGAATTTGAGTCACGCGAGACGACGGTCCGCACGGCGTAGACGTTCCCCCGCAGACCGAGTGATATTTCCAGACCTGCGAATGCCAAGTCGCAGGCCGCCCTCAAGCGCAATTGAGGAAAGGGTTTTCCTTGGAAATAGTTTTGAACGGGCTGGTCGACATGCCTGCCCGACGAACCGTTGCCATGATAGCGCTGCTTTCCTTGCTTGCCGTCCTTGTCCCACCAGCGGCTTCCGCGGATGGCTTTGAGGCGTGCAAGGCCGCCGCGGGGTACCAGCCCTGCGCTGGCGTCTTTGGACCTGTCACCACCGTCTGCTATGACCACAACATCAATCCGGCGTTTTGCTGGCTCGACGGCTGCGAGGTGGTCTTCACGCCGACCGCATGCAATGGTTTCAAGCAAAACGCTCATGACCTATGCCGCACGGGCGACATCGTAACCGAGAATGGCTGCGACAAGGCCGTGAGCCCGCTGTAGGAACCGCCAGATTGCTGACGGGGCACCTGCGGCTTCGCGGGGCGGCCGGCCGATGGGTCGGCGTCCCCAACCGTGCCCTCCGGCCGCGCCTCGGCTGGCGTCCTTGCACCCGGTTCGCCCGGCGAACCATTGGTTCCGTCACGCAATCAATCTGAACTCTTATATCTAGAGTTTCACACGCAACCCAGAGCCCAGTGCACGACATCGCCGGCATGGAATTCCTGTCCCGTAATGCCGAGCGTCGCGGAGGCTCCGTTGAGTTCGTAGCACCAGAAGGCTCCCGAGTTGACGGTCGGGTCGCCAACACCGTCGATTTGCATGAGCTGCTGCCCTAAATTCTTGTCCGGTTTGTAAACCACCGGTATTTCGGCCACATTCGTCCATGTCACCATAAGGTCGTGGACGTTTGCGTAGTCCGGGTGGGCGACGGGTTGGTCGTCGTAGTACGATTGCGACGCGTGCGCATCGACGTCGATCCAGACCGTGTCGTCGCGATTGACATGGCCGGGGACGCCGCGGAAGTCAACCTGGACCGTGCCTTGGACGAGGCGCGTAATGACGATATCTTCGTAGTCAAAGGTGTCGCTGACTTCGTGATACACGGTCACGTTGGTGTGGCCAGGAGTGACCTTGATTGTGAGGCTCCACGTGCCGTCGTCGCGGTGCACAATCGTCGCCGGCATGGCGTCCGCGTCGGCGGAGTAGCTGAGACGCCCACCGTCCGCCGTCCCGTTCACGATTGCCGTCTCTTGGTAGATGGTGACGTTGTCCGGTGCGGCAAAAGGGACGTAGACCCGTGGCGCCGTGGGTTCCCGCGGGGGTGGGGCCGTCGACGTAGTGGTTGGTGGCGTCGTCGGCGTTGGCGAGGTTGGCGTTTCGCCGCCCCCCGACTCAGAGCCGGTCGCGACGGTTTGTGGGTTGCCTTGCGTGCAACCAGCAAGAAGGGCTAAGACGATCAGAAGGGCGATGGCGGGTTTCATTGTCGGTTGGTTCTCCTTTGGTAGGTCGCGAAGGCTGGGAGAAGGACGAGAAGCAGGAATGGCAGCGCCACGGACGGCGCGCCGGCCTCACGAACGGTTTCCGGGGCGCCGGATGGCTCGGGCGTTCCGAGGACGAGCACGACGTCCGGTGACTGCCGGCCTGCCCCTTCGGAACGGACCTCCAGGACGTGCGAGGCCGCATCGGGCAGCTCGATGCGCCAATCTATTCCTGCGTCGCGGGTCCCCCACTCTCCGCGATCGAGACGGTAGGAAATGCCGGTAGCGTTCGCATCGTTCTGGTGGCCATCGACACGCCACGTGCCATCAATGGTCGCCTCTGCGGTCGGCGGCGCAAGCGGCAGCGCGGTCCAGGCGGCTTCCGCCTCGGCCGCGGGGGCGACGGTCACTTGCAACGCGGCGGCCGCATCAAGCGTCTCGCCGCCATCGCTCGTGTTCGTGGCCACGACATGGTTGCCATTGGCCGCGAGTACGGCGAGCCAGAAGCGCACCGGGGCCGGCCTCGTGTCCAATCCCGGCGCCTGCCAAGTGACCGTCCATTCACGCAGCAACGTGCCTGCAGGCTGATACGTGATTTCCTGCGGCGATGGTGTCCGCATCAAGGCGGCATCGCCCGACAATCGGCCGGCGCTCGTGGCGAGATCGAAGCCGCCTTGGGGCTGGGGCGCAGGCATGGCTTGCGGCCCGCCGGTGACGCGGATTGTCAGGGAATACGTCGCCTGCGGAATCCAGCCATCCGGCAAGCCCTCGAGGTGCGCAACCGCGCCCTCCTGCGGGCTTGGCGGCTGATGGCAGGAGATGCAGGTGAAGCCGCCGCGCCCCGAGAAGCCGGCCGAATCCGCGAAAGTGGCTTGGGCGTGGCTGCCGGCCCACAAGGCGATGGCGAACAGGCCCAAGAGCATGGCGGCGGAGCGTTTCAATCCCAATTGCGTTGTCTCAAGCAGAATAGAAACTCCAAAAGGGTTGCCTCAAGGCGGATTGAACGTGCTTGACATGGGGCGGCCAGTCCTGTCGGACGCATCTTAGATCGGAAGCCAGGCCGACAACCCCGGCATCGTGACGCCCCGCAAGGCCAGCAGCCACCTGCTGGTCGAAGGTGTGACGGACAGCCAAGCCCCGTAGGAGAAACCATGACCCCAAGCAAGCCCCAAGTCCTCGACATGCCGCCCCGCGTGACCCGCCTCATCCTTGGAGCCTACGGAGTCGCCACCGCCGCGCTGGCCGGCGTCGCGTACTGCCTGGCGCATTGACCGCTGCCAAGGCCCGCCCCCATGCCCTTACAACGTGCTTGGAACGAAGTTCCAGGAAACGAATCCCAGCCCGCGTTCGTGGCCTGACATGTTCGGGGGGGGGGTGTTTAGGTTCGTTCGAGGGTATGGGGATGCAGCATGAGCCGGAACTCGCTCAACTCGCCGTCTCCGGGTCGCACGCCGTGCAGTTCTACCGCAGCGACGATTTCCTGCTCGACCAGGAGAAATTGACATGACAACTAACACGCCGTTGCCCTCTGCCCCGGCAACCGGCCCGTCGCTTCCCATCCAGTTGCCCGCGCGCCCATGGGTCATCTTGATTGTCGACGACGAACTCGACGTCCGCAACAGCTTGACCGAACTGCTGGAGCAGTCACTCCCAGGCGCCAAAGTCCTCGTCGCCGCCTCCGGTAGGGCTGGCCTTGACATTCTTGAGCGCGAGCGCATTGACCTTGTGATGTCCGACCACAAGATGCCCGGCATGGACGGCATCGAATTCCTGGTCCAGGCCCGCCGCATGCGGCCGACGCTGCCGCGCATGATGTTCACGGCCTTCGCAGACAAGGCGCTGGCACAGCGTGCAGTTTCGGAAGCCATCGTCAGCGAGTTTCTTGCCAAGAACCTGACCCCCGCCCAAACGGTCCAGAAAGTCGAAGCACTCCTGCGCTACGCCCCGGAGTCGCCAAGCGACAAATCGCAGCAAGGCCCGGTATCGAGTCTGGCCAACAGGCGAGCGGATGGATTGTTCGCCAGCCAACCTCGTTAGCCATGGGCGGCCGAGTCACGCGCGCTAAGGTAGGCCAGATGCCTTGTTCTTTGGTAGGGTGAAGGCGGCTCGTGTGCCCAAGCCGGGGCCCGGACTTTCCAACCAAAGCCGACCGCCGTGAGCTTCGACGATGGCCTGGCTCAGGTAGAGGCCGAGGCCTGACCCTTCGGTCTCCTCAGGGGTTCCTTGGACCTGCACGAAGGGCCGGAAAGCTTGTGAAATTTGGCCGGTGGTGAACCCAATCCCCGTATCCTGGACGTAAATTTCGACGTGTTCCGGGGTTTCATTCGCCCCCACGCGAATCGTGCCTCCAGGCGGCGAGTAGCGGATTCCGTTGCTCACCAGATTGGACAAGACCTGGACCAGGCGGCCTTCGTCACCCCAGCCTTCCAGGCCTTCGGAGGGTTGCGATTCGAGTTTCAGCTTCTTGGTCTGCGCCGACCCCTCGAATCTTTCCACAGACTCCTGGATGAGTTTGCCAATGTCCACTTTCCCCGGGTTTATGGTCAAGCGGCCTCCCTCGACTCTCGCCAGGTCCAAGAAGTTGTCCAGCATCGTTGTCATCCGGTTGACAGTGCGCTGCATGCTGCCGAGGGAACGTTGGTGTTTCTCTGCCGGACCCGGAAACTCGGTCATCAAGTGAATTTCTATCGCCAACGCTCCAAGCGGGGCCTTGATTTCATGCGCCGCCATGCTGAGAAGATGGGTCCTGAATTCGCTGCCTTGTGCCAAGAGTTTATGGTAATAACTGATGGCTTCGGCTCGGTGTAGTTGGTCTTTGGCGTGCGCCACGGATGTAACGTTAACCGGGGTGCCGCGGGTTGCGGCCTCGCGCTCGGTCGCCTTCAAGTGGGATTTCTCCTCGGCGATAATATCATCGAGGTGGGCAGACGGAGGGGGTGTCGGCTGGACCTCACTTGCGAGCACGGGCTCGCGCTTGTCAGGGGCCATTATACTTTATTGGCACGCGCGTTACTATCAATTTGTTGTTGGGGCCGCGGGTCTTCAGTCGTCCCGATCCTCGTTCCATTGTGGGCGAGCCGGCCCCGGAAGGGCACGGTCCTCCGAATCAAACGCGAGTCAAGACTTTTACGACAACTCGATGCCACCGGCTACTTCGTTCGTTGGCACTTGCGTGATCCGCCTCATCCTGGGAGCATACGGCGTCGCAACGGCCGCGCTCGCCGGCGTCCTCTTGTGTCTCGGTCGTTAGGCTGAGGAGGCGCCAGGGATGAACCTGAATCGCCTGAACAGCTAGCATTAACCGCAGCGAGGGACTCTAACGGCCGAATGGCCTCAATCCGCGGGAGTTCGAGGCAACCTTCGAGGCGTTCAAACGCCCCCCTCCCCATAGACCGGCCAGTGCGCGTGAATGGAGCCGCGGTTAACATCGCGATGCTACATACCGCCGAGAAGGAACGCGGGGAAGCCAAAGACTTGCTCCTGGCGACGGCGTCTCGTTTGGCGGCTATTGTTGAATCCTCGGTTGATGGCATCATCACGAAGGACCTCACAGGCAAAATCACGAGTTGGAATGCCGCCTGCCAAACGATGTTTGGCTACAAGGCCGACGAGGTTCTTGGCAAATCGGTGACCCTCCTCTACCCCAAGGGGAGGGAGGCGGAAGAAGAGGTCATCCGCGAACAAATCCTTCGCGGCGAACCAGTCCGAATCCGTGAAGCAGAACGTGTGCGCAAGGATGGAACCACCATTTGGGTTTCCGTTTCCGCTTCACCGATACGCGACGCCGCCGGCCACATCGTGGGTGCCGCCGCCATCAAGCGCGACATCACGGAGACTCGCGCCCTCGAAAAGGAACGCCTTGAAGCTCAAGGACGCGTCCATGACTTGGCCCGCCTGAACGAAGTCGACCGCTTCAAGACGCAGTTCATGAACATGGCCGCCCACGAGCTTTGGACGCCCCTCATGCCGTTGCGCGCCGAGGTCCACCTCCTAATCACCAGCCAGGCTCCCTTGGCGGCGTCGCAGAAAGAGTCTCTGGACGTCATAGCGCGCAACCTGGAGCGCCTCGTGACGCTGGTCGATGACCTGCTCACGGTGGCCAGGGGGCAGGCCGGACGACTGGGCTTCGAGCCACAACCCATCGACCTTGGGAAGGTGCTAGAGGAGGCCGCCGAGGCCTACCGGACCGTAGCCAAGGACCGAGGCATCGAGTTGACGGTCCCGCGCGACGCAGCAGTCACTCTCGTGGCCGACCCCACGCGCATCTCCCAAGTCCTAGCGAACCTGCTCAGTAACGCCTTCAAATTCACCCCAAAGGGCGGCCGCGTCGGCGTCAAATTGGAGACTGGGGGCGCCAACGTCCGAATCAGCGTCGTTGACACCGGGCTGGGCATCGCCAAGCTTGACCTTCCGCGGCTCTTCAGTCCATTCACCCAAGTGCACGACCCGGCCCAAGTGACGGCGCTGGGGTCCGGTTTGGGCCTCTACATCTGCAAACAGTTCATCGAGTTGCACGGTGGCGCTATCGGTGCCAATAGCCCGGGCAGGGGGAAGGGCTCCACGTTCTGGTTCACGTTGCCCAACGCCGCCGCACCCCGACCATCTGCGCCTGCCGGCGAGAAATGGAGTCGCGCTTCACCGAGCAAGACGCATGAGCCAACCCACAAAGAGATGCCCGCATGACCTCAACAAAGACGCCGCCCGCCGCGGCTGTGCCCACAGCGAAGATTTCCGCCAAGCCGCCCACACATCCATGGATTATCCTGATTGTCGACGACGAAGTGGACGTCCTTGGCAGTTTGAAGAAACTCGTCGAGCGTTCCCTCCCGGACGTCCAGGTCATCACGGCAACCTCCGGAAGGAAGGGCCTTGACATTCTGGAGCGGGAACGCGTGGACCTCGTCATGTCCGACTTCAAAATGCCAGGCATGGACGGCATCGAGTTCCTCGTCCAGGCCCGCCGCATCCGTCCCGCGGTGCCGCGCATCATGTTCACGGCCTTCGCGGACAAGGATTTGGCGCACCGCGCCGTCTCGGAGGCGGTCGTGAACGACTTCTTCGCCAAGAACTTGAGCCCCATTCAAATGGTTGACGGAATCCAGGCGCTCCTGCGCTACAACCCGGAGCCGCCGAGCGACGGTGACAAAACGTGACCCCGACCAAAGCTCCTTCTGAGCCCTCATTACCGCCTGCCAATGCGTCGCAACACGCATGGGTTATCCTCGTGGTGGATGACGAGCCAGACATCGCGCGCAGCTTGAAAAAACTCCTTGAGCAATCCATCCCGGGTGTCGAAGTCTTGACCTCGAAATCGGGGACTCAGGCTCTAACGATGCTGGACCGCGTGGACCTCATCGTCGCTGACTATCGCATGCCCGGCATGGATGGGATCGGTTTCCTGGCCCAATGCCTGCGCCTCCGGCCAGAGGCCAAGCGCATCCTGCTGACCGCGTTCCCAGGACCGGTTCCCGAACTGGAGAACCGGGCACGCCGGGAAGCCAAGGTGGCGGCCTTCGTTTCGAAGGGACTTGGGCCACAGGCGCTCGTTGAGGCCGTGCGCCGCCATCTTTGATGTCAGGGCAAAAGAAGCCTGGAGCAGCGCGACCTGGTCACCGGACCGATGCTTCCAACGCCCACTAGCAACAGAGGGATCATGTCCAACCACCGACAATCCGGCCAAAGGTAATTTGCCCCGCCATCCGCCCGCTATGGGTGGCATCTCCGGGTACAGTCGCGGCTACGTCGAATGTATACGTCCGCCGCGTATAGGTTAGTAGCGCCCTCTCCTGGTTAAGCCGCCCCGCGTGACCCGCCTCATCCTTGGAGCCTAAAGCGTCGCCACGGCGGCCCTGGCAGGCGT
>CAZVJB010000020.1:0-42484 GCA_964627625.1 uncultured Halobacteriales archaeon | reverse complement strand
GCGGCGCTTCGCGGCCGCGTTCGGCCCCTCGCCGGGAGGACGGCCGACGTTTGCGTTTGCGCCCTTGCGGCGCGTTCGGCGGACTCGTCAGGATGACCCTAAAGCGCGAGGCCCGCAATCGACGCCGCCGCGGCCAGCGCAACGAGGCCCCACCACTGCATGCTTCCGCGACGTCCAGTACGCCGCCACTCGTCGGATGGAACGCCCTGTTTCATGGCTCGCAACAATCGTGCAGAACTTGCGAGGCCCAGGGAAATGAAGCACCCTGACAAGGCCCACCCGGCGGCGACGGCGAGCCAGATGACCAACGCTGGGCCGTCGGCTTTGATCCAGAACGCGACTAGGGCGGCGCTGGCTGCGAGATAAATCGGAAAGAGGCTCCAGAACCAGATGCGGTCGCGTCGCCATAGGGCTTCGACCCACGGGTCGTTCTGGGCGCCAAAATTGACTTTCCATACGCCGTGCTGTTCGCGTTCAAGACGGATTTGGCGGCCGTGCGCTTTTGCCGAAACAACAACGAGCGCCAACGTTGCGGCCACTTCGGCTGCCAGGGCCCATGGTTGCACGTGGGCTCATCTCAGCGCGTCTTTTTGAACCCTGAGGCGCGGCGCGCTGCGTCGCGATTGCACGTCGGTTTGCGCTTTCGCGTCACGAATCGCGGCGGCGCAGCACGAAGAGGACGAGGAGGGCGGAGCCGATGCCAGCCAGGAGGATGGAACCGATCAACCAATCGCCCGAGAACGCCGCAAGACCCTGCAGAGCCGACGCGCCCGTCGGGTCGCGGGACCGCGCGCCGGCTTCGACAATTTGCGTCCCTTGGCAGGCATTGCCGATGCCATTTGCGTCCCCGTCGAGTTGGTCCGTATTGGGCAGCATGGGACAGTTGTCAAGGAATGCTCCAAGCTCGTGTTGGTTGGCAATCCCGTCACCGTCCGCGTCCACATCGCAGGGGTCCCCAGCCGCGTCGCGGTCGAGGTTTTCCTGCACCGGATTGGAAAACGTTGGGCAATTGTCCGTCACGTCTGGGACGCCGTCGAGGTCCGTGTCGCGGGCCCGGACTGCCGCACCGGCTTGGCCTTGTGCCGTTTCGGCCGTCTCGCCGTTGCCGTCGCAGGCGTCGCCGCGACCGTCGCGCGTCGCATCCTCTTGCTCATGGTTTGGCGTAGTCGGACAATTGTCCGCTGTGTCGGGGATGCCGTCCAGATCGACGTCCGGCGCGGGGCCTGTCGGGCCGGGCCGGCGGACATGGATCGTGATTTCCCGAGCATCCTCACACTCGCCGTCCGTGACGGCGATTTCCAGTCTGTAGTTGCCGGCGTGGCCAATCGAGGTCTGCCATTCGAAAACTCCGGCCGACGAAAGGGTGGCGCCGACGGGCAGTCGTCGGGCAAAAAACGTGAGCAGGTCCCCCTCCGGGTCGGTGGCCTTTGCGGTCAACGCCAGAGTCTGGCCCTCGTCCATCCAAATGTCATACATGGGCATCATGGCGGGGCAGCAGCTTGGGTCGCCCTTGTCCCAGACCTGGAGGGTTGAGGTATGGGTCATGGCGGAGTTGTCCGTTACCGTGAGCGTCACAGTGTGGGGGCCGGGCGTTTCGAACGTGTGCGTGACCTCGATGGTCGTCGGCGTGTTGCCATCCGACAAGTCCCACTCGTAAGAGACGATGGTGCCGTCGGGGTCGTACGAGCCGGCCGCCGTCAACGTGACGGACGAATCGTCGCATGTGACGCCCATCGACAGAAGCGTGATGAATGCCTTCGGGGGTTGCGGAATGGTTGGTTCGACATCTTCGTAGGCGCTCGTGACAAAGAAGATGTGGTCCATGACAACGGGCTCGCCTGGGTAGTAGGCCGAAAAGAGGGGTTCGTAGTACGGGGTCATGTCGACGTTGGTCTTGGAACTCACCGTTGGGTCATTCAGCGTGGAGTCGATGAAGAAGTACGGCCCATCATGCCCCTGCGAGCCGTAGATGCAGTAGGTCCGCATGGTGTGGACATCGTAGACGACGAAATCGATGCTGGGCCCGTTCGCGATGGGTAGGTGCAGTCGCCCACGAAAGAAGCCGTCCGTTCCCATCATGACGGAGAGAGCCGTGTTGGTGACATCGTGGGGGCCCTCGATGCCGCTTGGATTGTTGTATTCGGTCGTGTAGAAGTGCCAGGTGTCGACGGAACCGACGTCGATGTAGTTGTCCAGGGTGCCGGCCGGGTCGGTGATGCCATTGATGTGCCCGATGTGGCCATGGCCAGTCTCGTCATTTGTTGCGTCGTCATCATATTGCCACGCAAGCGAGTCGGGGATTGGCGGACAGACGGAGGTCTCAATGGGCGTTCCAACCGGTCCGCGAAACGCGATTCCGGCTAGTCCGGCCGGGTTTCCGACCGCTTCCGCGGGCGCGACATCCGGATCGTGCGCCGAGGCATTCGGCACGAGGATCAGTATGGCTATCGCAACAAGCGCAAGCGGAAGCAACCGCAGCCATCGGGGAACCGCGCCCACCTTGACCATCTCCAGACCGAAAGGACATCCTTGACTCGGGGCTTAACAGTTGTGGACAGGCCAACGCCTCCTGCGGCAGCCTCTTGAAGCGAGCCCCAGTCGCCGCCTTGTGGCAAAACTCAACCCCTTCCCTGAAGAGGGCGAACTCGTCGTGGGAACGGTGCGTGAGGTGCAGAATTTTGGCGCCTTCATCACCCTCGAGGAGTACAAGGGGAAGGAGGGCTTTTGCCACATCCGCGAAGTTGCGCCTGGTTGGGTCAAGCGCATCCGCGACTTCGTGCGCGAGAAGCAGCGGGTCGTTGCCAAGGTCATGGGTGTCGACGCCAAGAAGGGCCACATTGACCTCAGCATCAAGGCCACAAACGACCACCAGAAGCGCGAGACCATCCAGGCCTGGAAGAACGAGCAGAAGGCCGACAAGTTCATCGAGATTATGGCCGAGCGCGAGAAGTCTAGCGTGGACAATCTCATGGCGACATTTGGCCGTACGCTCATCGAGAAGTTCGGCACCCTTTTCCAGGCATTCCAAGAAGCGGCCGAGTACGGCGAGAAGGTCTTCGCCGACGAAGGCATCAAGGGCGCGTGGATCCCCGGATTCGTTGCCTTTGCCAAGGAGAATATCCAAGCGCAGTTTGTTGACATTGCCGGCTACGTGGACATCCAGTCGGCGGCCCCCGACGGCGTGAAGCACGTCTCCAAGGCCCTGAAGCAGGCCGAGAAATCAGAATTCGACGATGTCACGATTGAGGTTGCATACATGGGGGCGCCGCATTACCGCGTGACCGTCCGCGCGCCGGACTTCAAGATTGCCGAGACCGAACTGGAAAAGGCCGCGGGCCGCGCCGTGGATGCCATCAAGAAGGCGGGCGGGTCGGGAACCTTCCACCGCGAATTGGAAGCGAAGAAATGACGCAGGCCGTCATGCGCTACTGCGCCAAATGCGCTGATTACACCCTCAAGGACGTCTGCCCGCGCTGCGGCGCCAAGGCCGCGCAGAAAACGCCGGCCAAGTTCAGCCCAGAGGACCATTACGGCGTTTACCGGCGAAAATTGAAGAAGATGGATGCGGCGAAGAAGTCTGCGTGACGTGACGCATCTCTTGGGCATGTTCATCATTGCCGCGGCCCTCGCAGCGCGCACGCAACCGACGTGAGGCGGCCCCCTGAGGCCGGACGGAACCACAGAGCACACCGAGACCACAGAGACATCCGGCTCTGTCGGGCTCTGTGCGCTCGGTGGTTCGTCCCGGCGCCGATGAGCTAATCGGCCCCCGTCGGCCCCGGCCCGCTCGCTTCGCGTCGCGCGGCCTGCCATGCCCTCGCGCGGGCGGCCTGCGGCGGCGCCGCGCTCGCCCCGGCCGGGGGCTTCACGTTTCACGCAATGCAATTTCATTAGGTTGTACTGCTCGTCCCCGCCGACGTCGGACAGCACACGTTTTCCTGCAACGGGTCTGTACCAACCGGCAATCTGTGGAATCCGGGAAATCTGTGGAATCCCCGCAGGACTTCTTAAACGGCAGCAACCCATCGTGCGCCCATGCCCGAGATGTCCGCTCCCCTCACCATGAAGGGCCGGCGCTCGCGCTTCAACGAAATCCTGACGATTCTCCTGCACCACAACGTCTGGGGTCTCATGTCGACGATTCTGCGGGGCAAGCCAGAAGCCGCCGGACTCGAGCCCGCGCCGGTACGTCTTCGCAAACTTCTGGAGACGCTCGGCCCCACGTTCATCAAGTTGGGCCAGTTGCTCGCGACGCGACCGGATTTGCTGGAGAAGGAGTACGTCGAGGAGTTTCGCAAATTGTATGACCAGGCCCCAGCGAGCCCGTCCGACGAGGTCGCGCGCCTGTTGCGCGATGAACTTGGCCGCGACCCGACTGAAGTGTTTGCCGCCTTCAACCCGAACCCGATTGCAAGCGCGTCCATCGGACAGGTCCACGAGGCGACGTTGCGCGACGGCCGCCGCGTCGCTGTCAAGGTTCAGCACGTGGGCATCGAAGAGGAAATGGCTGCGGACTTTCGCATTCTGCGCCGCATCGTCGGTTTCATCGAAAAGACGTTTGCTGGATCGCGCATCTGGCAGCCGTCCGACCACCTCGAAGAACTCCGGCTCATGCTAGAAAGGGAACTGGATTACCGCTACGAGATGCGCAATACGCAGCGCATCGGCGCAAACTTCCGTGGCGATGCAAAGGTCCACATCCCCGAGGTCGTGCCCGAACTTTGCAGCAAACGTGTCCTTGTCATGGAGTACTTGGACGGCGTCAAGCTGACGGGCGGCCCCACCGTCCTTGATGACATCGACGGCCCGCTTGTCGCTCGCACGCTTACAGAGGCAATGGCGAAGCAGATATTCGTCGACCGCGTCTTCCATGCCGACCCATCGCCCGGAAACATCCTGATTCTCCCGGGAAACGTGCTTGCCTTCCTGGATTTTGGGGCGGTCGGAATCGTGACCGAACGACGCGCCAAGACAATTCTTCACTTGGTTACTGCGATTGCCAGTAGCAATGTCGACGGCACCATGGAGGCCATCCTGGATCTGTGCGACCAGCGGGCCGAAGTCGACATGAAGCGGTTCCGGGCCGACGTCGAGAAGATCATGGACCACTTCGAGCGGGAACAGATTTCGGTTGCCGATCCGGTTCTCATGGACCTCATCGTGGGCCTGACAAGATCGCACCGCATGATGCTTCCTCCAGACTTCGCGCTAATCACGCGCTCCTTGTTCCAGTTCGAAGGCGTCTGCCGCACGTTGGACCCCAGGTTCGAACTCGTGCGTGTCCTCGACCCATTCGTGGCGCAGGTGGCCTGGAAGAACATCTCAAGCCCGGGCGCGCAAAAGGACCTCGTCCAGGAAACCGTAGCTGAGCTATGGAAATTCGGCCGCACCCTGCCCCACACTCTCAACACGGTTCTGCGCAAGATTGAGCGCAACGAGATTACGACGCGCGTGGAGGTCGCTGGACTGGAAGGCATCAAGTCGGCGCAAGGCCGCGGCGTTCTCAAGACGGGCTTCACAATCATGGCCGCGAGCCTGGTTCTCGGGCTCGCTCTCGTGTACGCATCACCGACGCCGGCCCAACGGATTGGGCAGTTTCTCTTCGGCGCGGCCGCCGTCCTCGTGGCTTGGACACTCATCATGGTTTTCTGGAGCGAGGCGTTCAAGGGCAACCGCGAATAGCCCGACAGGCCCCCCAAATGGTCGCCCGGTCCATGCCGAAGCCTTTCTATCACGCCCGACGATGGACCGGCATGAGCATGCTGTTGGCCATCGCGGCCATTGTCGCCTCCGTTCTTGCCGCCGTCGTAGCCCTCGTGACGGGTGGCCCTGTGGCCATCGCGGCCGGTGTCGTCGCACTCGGAGCCGCCGTCGTCCTCTTTCTGGAACGTCGCATGGAGACCAATGTGGGTGCCGCTGTTGTAGGGCTGCTGGCCATCGCCGGCATTCTGGGTGCAGTCGGGTCCGTCGGGGGCAAGGATGGCGGAATGAATTTCGGCATCTCCGCCACAATGGGTTCCGCCCTTGTCATCGCGGCCCTTCTGGCCGTTCCCGCCATTGCCTGCTGGTCGCGGAAGGACACACTGCCTGGTTGGGCCGTTTGGGGCACCATGGCGATCGCTGTCCTTGCTGCCTTCCTTGCGTTCATTCAGAACGGCGATTTGGGCGCCACAGCCGAGCCCATGGTCCTCTTCATCGCGGTCCTCTGCCTCATGACGGCTGTTGGCGGCGTCATGCTGCTGCGCTCAGGCTCGAACGCCCCAGCCGCGGTGTACCATACTTCCACGGCCGCAGCCGAACCCGCCCCAGTCAAGCCGGCAACCACCACCAAGGCCAAGCCCAAGAAGTCGGCCAAGAAGTAGACGCCGGCCGCCAACGGGCTTAAGCGCGAGTGGCCGGTGGGCGGCCCAACATGACCCTTCGGACCCTTGGCTGCGGGGCAGTTACTTCAGCCCACTTCGGCACGACGCAGACATTTGCCGGCTGGGTGCAGACGGTGCGCGCCAAAGGTACCATGGCGTTTCTGGTCCTGCGCGACAGGACCGGCCAAGTCCAATTTGTCTGCAAGAAGGAGGAGATGGCAAACGCCGGGCTGGGGGAACTCTTCGATAAGGTCGTGGGCCTGACGCCTGAATCCGTCGTGAGCCTGACCGGGTTGGTCCAGAAGACCGAGAAGGCCAAGGCCGGCTTCGAGGTCATCCCGACGGGTGGTCAAATCTTGAACGCAGCGGCAACGCCCTTGCCGTTTGCACTGTGGGACGCCAAGATCGAGACCGGGCTCGACACTCGGCTCGACCACAGATTCCTCGACCTGCGCGCCGCTCGCAGCAAGGCCATCTTCACGATTCGCGCCAAGGTCATCGAGGCTGGCTCGACGTGGTTGCGCGCCAACGGCTTCACCGAAATCCACACCTCCAACATTCTGGGTGCCTCCAGCGAGGGCGGCACGGACACCTACAAGTTCGATTACTTCGGCAAGAAGGTCTTCCTCGCCCAGAGCCCGCAACTGTACAAACAAATGCTCATGGCCTCCGGCTTCGACAAGGTGTTTGAAGTCGGCTGGTACTTCCGCGCCGAAAAACACAACACCGTGCGCCACCTCAACGAGTCCACTGCGTTTGACATTGAGCAGGCCTTCATCGGATCGGAAGAAGATGTCATGCAGACAATCGAAGGACTCCTCAGTCACATCTGGACGGAAGTCGTGACGGAGACACCTGATGAAGTGGCGGTGCTCGGCGCCGACGTCAAGGTCCCGCGCCAGCCGTTTCGCCGCGTTCGCTACGAGGACGCCCTCACCATAATCAACCATGAGCTGCAGGCGCCTGACATCGAGGCCGACCTGCGCATCCCGCCCCTGAAGTTCGGCGACGACATCGGAAGCCAGGCCGAAAAAGTGCTGTGGCGCGCCATGAAACGTGACGGACACGACTTCTACTTCATCACCAAGTGGCCACTTGCACCCAAGCCGTTCTACGTGATGCCGGAGGACGGCACGATGGACTCTAGGCTCTGCCGCGGCTTCGACCTCGACTACCGCGGCGTCGAACTCATTAGCGGAGGGCAGCGCATCCACGACCCGGTCCTCCTCGAACAGGGAATCCGCCGCTGGGGCCTCGACCCGAAAGACTTCACGGCCTACCTTGAAGCGTTCAAGTACGGCATGCCGCCGCACGGCGGGTGCGGGATTGGAATTGAACGGATTATCATGATGATGTTGGGGCTGCCGAACATCCGTGAGGCGATTCTCTTCCCGCGCGACGTGACGCGGGTGACGCCGTAGGGCCGTCGCATTGATCCTCCTGCCGCGCCTTTCCCTGCCGCCCCGGCGGTTGTTCCCCTGTTCTCTGGCATGGCCGGCGTCGACCTGCGCCGTTGGCGCCGCGGGAAACCTGCGCTTGGTTTTCTCATGGTCAGGTGGAGAGTAGGCCGGGTGTTCCTCTACGCCGTCTTGGCAGCCGGAGGAGTCGCCGAAGTTGGCTTCATTGCGATCGCAATTCGCGGCCTGACGGGTCGAAAGCCAACGTGTGCCCGATTTCACCTACGGGTTCACCAGGTTACTAGAGTATACTCGAGTACACTCGAGTATGGCCAATCCACAAGACACCGTTTGTGTCCTGCTGCCCACCATCATGCGCGACCGCCTCGTCGCCCTCCGCCTGCATCCGCGCCAACCGTATTACGAGATTTTGGAGGGGGCGCTGGATTTCTAGGAAGATCGCGGCGGGTGGACGCCGTGGACGAAGGCCCCGTTTGACCCTTGATTCCAACTTCTGCGTCGGGATGTCACGCGCATGGTGCCGCGAAGAAAACAACTCCCAAGAAGTTGTTTGTGACGGAAAAGCGGATGATGTCCTGATCGCTGGAACGCTTGTGAATCAGGGGCCTCATGGCACAAGGGGGACGGTCGCCGTCCTGGGTGGCTCGGGTTTCATCGGCGTCCACGCCGTTGCGGCGTTGCGCGCGGCCGGTTATTCGCCCCGCGTCCTGAGTCGTGGGAAGCGGCCAGTGGATGGCGGAGAGTCGGTTTCCTTGGACGTCGTAACCTGCCCCATACCGGTGCTGGCCTCGGCGTTGGCAGGTTGCGTTGCGGTCGTGAACGTCGTCGGCATCAAGCGACCCAAGGGCCCGCAGACGTTCGAAGCCGTGCACGACGGCTTGGTCCGTCGGCTCGTCGAGGCTTGCAAGCAAGCGGGCGTTTCACGGCTTGTGCATGTGAGCGTGGTCGCGGCTGCCCCGGATGGCCCGCACCCGTACCATCGGACGAAGTGGCGGGCGGAGCAGGTTGTGCGAGGCAGCGGCCTGCAATGGACGATTCTGAGGCCGTCCGTCGTCTATGGTCGGGGCGATGACATGCTGTCGCATCTTGCCAAGATGATCCGTGGATCTCCGGTTTTCCCCATCGTCGGTCGGGGCGCGGCGCTGCTTCAGCCGGTCGACGTGGAGGATGTCGCCACCGCCATCGTCGCAGCCGTCGAACGCGCCGAGGCGGTGGGGCGCTCCTACGATGTCGTCGGTCCGGATACGCTGGCCCTTCGTGAGGTGGTCCAACTCGTGGCGGAGGCGTGTGAGGAACGGACAACGATTCTGTCCACGCCGCCGGCTTTGCTTCGCGTGCCCGTGTTCTTCATGAGCCTCTTGGCCCGGGAGCCGCTGAGCACGCCGGCCCAGCTGCGCATGCTGGAATCCGGCTTGACCGGGGACGGTCTCCCGATGGCGGAAGATCTTGGTGTCCGACCGGCGCCGTTTACCTTGTCGCGTATACGCGACCGCTTGCCGCCGCGTGCCGCGCCCATGTTCGACCTCCGGCTCGGCCGTCGGGGCCCATCGGCCGTCGGCCTGCCTGTTGCCGTCCTGGCGGCGTTCCTGGGTATCGCGGGCATGACGGCGGCGTTCCTGTTGCCGTGGTGGGACACGTGGACCCGCCTGGTCCTGGTGCTGGTCCTGCTTGGAGGCATCGCTGCCGGCTTGGCCGGGCAGACGCTCGTCGGCGTTTGGCGCGTCAACCGTTGGACGACGGCCCTCGGATTGGCGGCGGGCGCCTTTTTCCTCGCCGTCTCCTGGTTGGTGGCCCGATTGCCTGGCGCGGGCGGTGGCCTCGGCGAGGCTTTCGCCTTGCGGGCCGGGCACCCTGATTGGGTCATCGTCGTCACCCTTGTTCCAGCCATCGTGGGCGAAGAGCTGCTCTGGCGTGGCGTGATGCAGACGGGCCTTGGCTCCCGGATGCCGCAATGGCTCGGCATTCTATTGGCGACCGGCATCTACGCGTCCGCGCATTTGGCGGCGGGTTCGGCACTTCTGTTGGCGGCATGCATCGGGTTCGGACTCGCTTGGGGCCTCATGTTTGCGGTCACGCGCAGCTTGTGGGCGGTCGTCGTTTCGCATATCGCCTGGGAGGTCGCAACGGTGGCTTGGCAAGGGTTGCGGCCGTAGCCGAATTATGGCACGCGTAAGCAAACTCCCCGAAAGTTGTTGGCAACGGGAAAGGACATGGCCTGGCTCGCCTTGCTCATCGCATGGCGAAGGTACGTTCAGGGTCCGGCAGGACGGCCCTCGTGACCGGGGCCACGTCGTACACGGGGTCGTTTGTCGCGCAAGAACTGCTTGGGCGCGGGTGGAAAGTCCGCAGCATGACCGGGCATCCTCGTCGACCCGGGCCTTGGGCTGACGCGCTCGAGGTCCACCCGTACTCCTTCGACGACGCCGCGGCCTTGCGTCGGACGCTTACGGGCGTCGATGTCCTCGTGAACACCTATTGGATCCGGTTTCCCCGTAACGGGCTGGACTTCAGCGACGCCGTTGAGAACATCCGCATCCTCATGGAGGCCGCTGTCGAGGCCGGCGTCGGCCGCATCGTGCATGTGAGTGTCAGCAACCCGAGCGAGTCGTCGAAGTTCCCGTATTACCGGGGGAAGGCGGCCGCCGAAGGCCATGTGGCCAAGAGTGGTTTGTCGTACGCCATCGCGCGGCCCACATGGGTCATCGACGAGTCTGACATCCTCCTCAACAACGTGGCGTTCTTGCTGCGCCGTTTGCCGGTCTTCGGGCTGCCGGGAAACGGCCGCTACCGTGTGCAACCTGTGACCGGCGTAGACGAGGGGCGCATCCTTGCCGATTTCGCCGAGTCGCAGGAGACCTTCACGCGCGACGTGGCCGGCCCGGAAACCCTGTCGTTCCGGGATGTCGTCGACCGGACGAAGAAGGCCATGGGCAAGCGTCGCGCCGTAGTGCCGGTGCCGGCGTGGTTTGCCGCCGCGGCGGCGTGGGCGGCGGGCCCGCTCGTGCGGGATGTGGTCCTGACGCGCTATGAGCTTGGCGGGCTGCAGGCAGAGTTGCTCGTCTCCAAGGAACCGCCGCTGGGCCGGACGGGTTTTTCCGAATGGATTGCGGAGCATGGTTCGGCGATGGGACGTCGTTACCATTCCGAGTTGGAACGTCATTTTCGGGGTGTCGACCCGCGGCCCTTCAAACGGTCACGGGCCTAACACCAGGGGGTGCCCCGTCGTGGTGGTATCCGCCACGATGTCTGAACGCCGCCCGCAAACTGCGCTGGACCAGGCGTCTTTGCATGACTTACAGGAGGCCGGCGCGAGTCTACTTGGGCTTTGCTTTCGCGACAATCAAGGATTCGACAACAGGCTTTATTATGCGTGGAGTCGCGATGAAAAAATCGGTGACTTATGTTGCCCCACAAACGAACGCAAAAGACCCCGCCGCGCGGCGTCGCATTGGCCTTGGCCATGCTGGCGTCGTTCGTCCTGGCCGGATGCTCCGGTCTGGGTGGGGGCGGCAACCAGGCGCCGGTGGCTCAGTTGAGGGCCGACAGGGACTCGGGGTGGACGACCGATTCGTTTACCTTCGATGCCCGCGACTCCACTGACCCGGACGGCGAGATTCGAACGTGGCTGTTCGACTTCGGCGATGGCAATGCAACGTCCGTCGATGAAGGCGAGGATGCCAACGTAACCCACACGTACGGCCGCGGCGGCGATTACCACGCCACGCTGACGGTCGTCGACTCGGGTACCGGCGATGGGCAGGACAAGAAGTCAGTCTCGACGTCTGTCGCAGTGCGCGTGCACGAGCGCATGGCCGTGGCTGGCCAGGTACTGTACGCCGGCCCTGTGGGCGACCAGACGGCGCGTTTTGCCCAGGCCTTCGCGGTCCGGGAGGACGCATCCAGGGTCGAGGCCGTGCTGGCGGCAAATAGCATACTTGCCGTCGGTTCGACGGAGATCCAGGTACGCCTTATTGATCCGTCCGGCGCGGTTCTGGCCCAGCGCGATGTCAGTTTGCCGGCTGGTATGAACGAGACGATTGCCTTGGATAGCGTGTTGCCGTCCACGGGCGACCACGTGCTGGAAGTGACGGCGGCCTCCGGCGGCTGCACGATTTCCGGGCAGCTGCGCGTCTTCTACGGCGCGTAGGCCCAGGCCGCGGGGATGAAGTGTCCACACGGCCGTCCGTCTCGCGCCCTTCCCCTCTTTTCCATCCCTCGCCTCCCTCCCGTGCACCTCGATTCTCGCGAAGCCATCCTATTCCCCCGCGACGTCAGGCGAGTGCCCCGGTAGCGACACAACGACAGACGCACGGCATTTGCCGCAGTCGGCACAGGATTGATGTGCGTCGTCGCGTGCGATAACCTAACATGTCCGGCGCGACAGCGGTATCGTTGGAGATACCTGATTGCGCCCCACTAACCACGCACCTTAACCGGTTCTGGAACGAAGACAACTTTCAGTTTGGAAGCAGCCGCCGCGTTGCCTCCGAAAGGCGAATTGCACATGACGCAAACGCACCAGGCCGCTCAAGAGGCCAACCAGGAATGGGACCAGATCGCCCAAGAATCCACATCAGCAGATCGAGACCCGTTCCCCTTCGGGCAAGACCCATGGTGGGGGAAGGTGCTCATCCTAGTGATTGTCTTCCTCCCGCTCCTCGCATTGGGTTTCGCCGTGTGGCGACTATGGGGGCACGGAGTCGGCCCGCTCGAACTTGGATTGCTGTTTGGCGGCTGGCTGTTTACCGGACTTGGCGTGAGTGTCGGGTTCCACCGCATGCTCACGCACCGCGCCTTCGTCGCCAAGACACCCACAAAAATTGGTCTCCTGATGGCCGCGACCATGGCGTTGGAAGGCCCACCGGCCGGCTGGGCTGCCACCCATCTTCGCCACCACGCAAAGGCGGATCATCCCGGCGACCCGCACAGCCCGCTTGAAGGCTTCTGGCATGCGCACATGGGCTGGATGCTCAAGGACCGGATGGTCTACGGCGGCCTTGCGTATGACAAGCTGATGCAGGACAAGGTCGTCGCCTTCTTCACCCGCACCTGGGTTTTCTGGACTGTGCTCTCGCTGACCTTGCCGGCCATCATTGGCTACCTCGTCTACGGCACCTTGATGGGCGCCTTCGACTGCTTCATCTGGGGCAGCCTGATTCGTGTCGGGCTCATGCACCATACGACGTGGAGCGTCAACTCGATTGGCCACATGTCGGGCGCCCGGCCATTCAAGACGAACGACCGCGGCGCCAACAACCCAATTGTCGCCATCTTCGGCTGGGGTGAGGGCTGGCACAATAATCACCACGCGTTCCCGCGCGCCGCCTACATCGGCATGAAGTGGTGGCAGATTGACACGGGCGGCTGGCTGGTTCGCTTCCTGACATGGATTCGGCAAATCAGCCACGTGTATCAACCGAACAAGGCGGAAAAGCGGGCGAGAATGGCTCGCTAGCCGCGGGACGGGTCCGCCGAACGCGCCGAAACCGCCGAAACGGCGACGACCGGACGGACGACGACTGAGCCGCAGATTGCGCCGATTGCGCAGACAACCTGTTGGTACAAACCAAGCTGCAGTACAACGTGTGCTGTCCGACGTCGGCGGCGACAAGCAGGAGAACCTGATGAAATTGCATTGCGTGAAATGTGAAGCCCCCGGCCGGGGCGAGTTGCAGCCGATGCGAAGCGAGGCTGCGCGAGGCCACGACGGGCCTTCGGCCCCGTTGGCCACGCCGCCTCACTCCTCGAGTTCGGCGGCTACGGTGTGGCAAGCCGGCCGAGCCGAAGGCGAGGCGCAGGCGAGGGCCGCCGGGGGCCGATTAGCCCATCGGCGCCGGGACGAGCCACAGAGCGCACAGAGGCCCACAGAGCCGGACGTCTCCGTGGTCTCGGTAAGCTCTGCGGTTCCGTCATGCTCGGACTGGCAAGCTGCCCGGCGGCCCAAGCAGCGGCGCGCCGCGCTGCGCGCGCGCCCGCCTGCATCGCCACCCCCGTCTCACACGCGGCCTCCCGCTACGCTTGGCCGCGTTCGGCCCACGCCGGGCAGACTTCTCGACTTTTCTTACCCATCGGCCTGGTCCATCAACTTGGTCGGAGCAAGGCCACGAGCGATTGGTCGTGCAGCAGCGCGCCGCCGTCGTCGTCGGAACGGGTGCAATCGAGAATGGACGTTGCGACGCGGGGCCAAACGCGATTGTTCGAGTACCGCCACGCCGCCGTCGGAACGAGTGCAATCGTGGTGGGCCGTGCGATGCGCCCTAGCCTGCCTTGCCCCCTCAATCATGGTTGATATCTGCCGAGCACGTGGAATCCGAGCGGAAGACGGGCTGGAAATGAAGAAACGCTTATCCGTCGGCCGCAAAGGAACCACAGGAAGCGTGCAGCGGGGGCCGCACCCGTAGCAATCTTTCCAGAAAATGCCCTTATCCCCTCCCCCATTCAGGGTGTTTGCCTGCGCAAGCGGGCAACGGTCATCGCGGTGGGAAGGACTGGAAACGGCCTTTCCGACGCCTGGATGAAAGTCCCGGCGCGCCGAGACCTGGCAACCGTCACTTCGGTGATGGACTGCAAGGCGACGGCACTCGCCATCCCGCAAGGGACGGCGCGACACCATGATGGATGAGGCGTCTTCGGATTCCTCATCGCCGTGCACCAAACGCAACGCCGACATCTCCCGAGATGCCGGCGATGGACCTCGCCGGGCAGCTGGAGAGGACCCCAACGCGACCCGCGAGGGCCGCGATGCGCTGGACGGGAACGCCTTCGGGCGCCCCCGTTCTTCTGGCCGCAAGGTCGGACCCCGCGCACTTGTGCGTGTGGGTCTCGGGTCGTAATCCGGGAAGAGGTACGGGACTCTGCATCCGCCCCCAACCATCGCACCAGCTTGGCTGAAGAGTTCGCAGGCCATCCGCAAGGACGCGCTGCACGGCCCGACGCAAGAAAGGCCGACGACGCTGGTGATCCCGACGGGAGTCCTGCAAGGGACGCGGACCAAAACCAACTCCGGTTGTCTTGGTCCACAAATGGCCGAATCAACGGCCCCGGAAGGAATCGAGTCGAGGCCCCCGCCGGTCTCGACGCGCGTGCATCCGCAAGGATGTGGGAACGCATCGCAAGGTGCGTGACTGGAAAGGGGTCCGGGTAGGGTCAAGCCAGATCCGGGTCAAAGCCGCAAGGCCTCCCGGGTCCTCGCTTGCGCGGGTCCTCTTCTTGTTTTCTCTGCTAGAGTCGCGGAACTGGCGCGGCGATTCTGTAGATGCCGCCGCCGTGGTCAACGACGTAGAGTTCGCCATTCGCGTCCTCGCCGAATGAACTGATGCGGAACCCTGATTCAAGTAGTGTCGTCGGCGTCCAGCCATCCGCGATTTTTACCAATCCCCAGATGGTCCCGGCGCAGTAGTCAGCGTAGAGGTACGTGCCAACGAGAGCCGGGTTTTGTGCGCCGCGATACATGTACCCCCCTGTGACCGAGCAACGGTTGCCGCTGTGGTCGTATTCAGCCACTGGGCCAATCGCACCGACTGCGCCTCCAAGCGGGTCGAAAAGGTGCGACCCCTCGAACGCGCTCCACCCGTAATTGTTGCCACCACGGCCGCCTGCTTCAAGGTCAATCTCTTCCCAATTCGTTTGACCGACGTCGCCGATCCACAAGTCGCCCGAAGCGCTGTCGAAGCTGAACCGCCACGGATTGCGCAACCCATAGTCCCAGATTTCGCCGCGTCCGCCGCCGTCTGCATATGGGTTGTCGGCGGGCACGTGGTAGCTGACGCCGGGCCGCGCATCCTCGGGCGGACCGACGTCGATGCGCAGGATTTTGCCAAGCAGCGTGCCACGATCTTGCCCGTTGCCCTCCGGGTCGCCGCCGGAGCCGCCGTCGCCCATGCCAATGTACAGCATGCCGTCAGGGCCAAACGCCAGCATTCCGCCATTATGGTTGGCGTGCGGTTGGTAAATCGAGAGAATGGTCCGCGTCTTGAGGGGGACCGCGGTTGGCTCGCCAAGCTTGCCTATGATTCGGTACTCGTCAATCTGCGTGTCGCCGGCAAGGTCGGTGTAGTCGATGTAGAAGCGCGGGTCGCCTGAGGCGAAGTCCGGATGGATTGCAAGTCCAAGCAGGCCCTGTTCCGTTCCCGTCGACATCGACGAAGAAATGTCCAACAACACTTGTGGACGTGCGGAGCCGTCGCGAGGGGCCGCCAGGATGCGGCCCCCTTGTTCGGCGATTAGGAAGGTGCCAGACCTTTGTTCCTCAAGAAAGAAGATTGGCGCGCTAAGACCATCGAGGATGGGCACGAGCGAAATCGCCGGTCCGCCGCCCGGGGCCGTCGATGTCGGCGTAATCGTGTCGTTCGTGAAGATGCCGCCGCTGCAGCCGGCGACGAGGACAGCGAAGAGGGAGACCGCCGCGGCGCGCACAAGGCGGCAGGCCGCGCGGTAGGTTTGGCTCTTGCGCCTCGCAAAGGCCGAATTGCCGGACTGCTCCCCTTCGAACCGCCAGCGTCGTCGGGCTTCGCCAAATCCCACATAGCCCTACGAGATTGTGACCGTGCCGTGCATCCCAGCCTCGAAGTGGCCAGCGACGTTGCACCACATCTCAAACTCGCCCGCCTCTGTCGGTGTGAAGCGGAACGACTTCGAGTCACCGGGCGAAACGATGCTGGATTCGGCTTGGACCGCGCCGCCGTGCCTGCCGATGTAGAGGTTGTGCGGCAGGCCGTGCGTGTTCGTCATCGAGATGAGGTACGTCTCGCCGACACGCAGGTCCAGGTGGTCCGGCAACAGGGCATATGCGCCGAGGATGACGTTCTGCGGCGTTGCCTTGATGACGTTGAAGACGACGGAGGTCGTCTTGCCGCCGGAGCGGATTTCCAGGGTGTGGTTCCTCATGGCCACGGCGTCGTCGTTGGCGAAGAACGCCTGGCCGCCCGCCGGAATCGAGGCACTGCCGGGTCCGGTCCCGGTTGCCGACGGGAAGGGGGCGCCGTCCCAGAACACCTGCGCCTCCGTGGCCGTCGGGTTGGTGATGTTAAGGATGATGCGCGAACCGAGCACGACGGTCGGGTCGCCCGTGAGCGAGAAGCCACTTGCCGTGACTGTGCCATCGAACTCGGCAAGGACGGCCGGCGCGGGGGCGACGACGCGAATCTGGTTGTGCAGAATCCACGTGTCGTACATTGGCTGCGGCACGGAGCGGATGGCCGCGCGCATGTACGCGTGCCCAGGATTGGCGCAGAACTTGTTGCACTGGACCGCGTAATAGCCGGCCGGCAACTCGACCAACTGCGTGTTGTTCTGGTTTGCGCCCAGAGGGTTGGCGTCAACAAACATGACGTAAGCCGAGTTCGCGTCGCGCACATCCCAGGCATGGATGACGTCGGACGAAGTAATAATGAACCGGATGGCGGTGTTTTCTGGGACCCAGAATGTGTTGGCCGCCGAGACCTGCCCATTCATTGGGTCGGGGCTCGACTGAATCCGCACGGAGTCCTTTTGACCGTGGACGCCGGTCGCGTTACCGTAGTCGGCCTCCCACGTCCACTGGCTCCCGGTGATAAGGATGTCAAGCTTGGGGACAAGCGGGTTGCCTTGCTCATCCTTGGGGTGGTCCAACTCCACGAGGCCGCCGTAGGCCGCGTAGCCGATGTAAAGCACGAGAATGAGCGGAATGAACGTCCAGGTCAATTCGGCCTTGAGGCTGTGGCGTTCCTTCTCGTGGGTGGCGCGACCGTGACCCGTGCCTTCGCGGAAACGCACGATGAGTATGACGAGCCACACGAACACAATCATGAACATCGCGATGCCCATTATGGTAATCATGTCGTACATGCCGCCGACGAGCTTGCCGCGCGACGTCAACGCGTCCGGCATCCCAAAGCCCGCCGCCACCGGCTGGCATAGCCACAACAGCACGAAACTCGACAGGGAGAGAAGGGCCTTGCGCATGACGGGTCGAGCGGCGCACGGGAGGGGGGTCCAAAAGAGTATGGTTCCCATGGGCAACAACACCGTTTTGTAGGGTGTCGGGGTCGGCGAGACCGTCCATGTCTGCGGCCCAGTTCGTTATCGGTGAAGCCGGCCACTCCCGCAAGGGTCTCAAGCGCTGGCTTACCACCACGGACCACAAAGAAATCGGCATCATGTACCTCTGGGCAGGTTTCATCTTCTTCATCTTCGGCGGCATCGCGGCCCTCTTCATGCGCCTCGAACTTTACGAGCCAGGGCTGCAGGTGGTCTCCGGCCACCAGTTCAATGAATTATTTTCCCTGCACGGGACGACCATGGTTTTCTTGTTCATCATGCCCGTTCTTGCGGGCCTTGGCAACTACTTCGTTCCAATCATGATCAAGGCCAAAGACATGGCCTTCCCGCGCGTCAACGCTCTCTCCTTCTGGCTCATTCCGCCAGCCGGCCTGCTCTTGTTCCTGCCTCTCGTCCTGAAGGGGGTCGACTTCGTGAACGTGACCTGGGTCGGCTACCCGCCGCTTTCGACGGACACGCCAGGCATCGGATTGGACATGTGGATCATGGCACTGGTCCTTCTCGGCATGGCCTCGACTCTGGGTGCGGTCAACTTCCTGGTCACCATCTTCAAAATGCGCGGCCCCGGCGTGACCTTGCACAACATGCCGCTCTTCGTCTGGGCCCAGCTTGCAACCTCCGTCCTTCTCGTCTTTTCGCTGCCCGTCGTCACAGTCGCCTTCAGCATGCTCCTCATGGACCGCGACTTTGGCACGCACTTCTTTTCCGGCGCCGGCACGGGCGCTGAACCCATCCTGTACCAGCACCTGTTCTGGTTCTTCGGCCACCCCGAAGTGTACGTTCTTATCATTCCCCTCATGGGCGTTGTCAACGAGGTCATCCCCAAGTTCAGCCGCCGCCCCGTGTTCGGCTACACCTCAATGGCCTACGCCATGCTCGGAATCGCGATTGTAGGATTCCTAGTATGGGCCCATCACATGTTCACGACCGGCATCAACCCGACCGTTCGCGCCGTCTTCATGTTCAACACGATGCTGGTCGGCGTCCCCACCGGCATCAAGGTGTTCAACTGGCTAACCACCATGTGGGGCGGCCAAATCAATCTGCGCGCCCCAATGAAGAACTGCCTCGGCTTCATCTGGCTGTTTGTGATTGGTGGCATTACCGGCGTCATGCTGGGCGCCATCCCCATCGACTACGCGTTGCACGATTCATACTTCGTCGTCGCACACTTCCACTACACGATGGTCGGCGGCGCCGTCTTCGGCATCTTTGCCGGCATCTACTACTGGTTCCCCATTCTCACAAACGGCCGCATGTACAACGAGAAACTCGCGAACTGGCATTTTTGGCTGATGTTTAGCGGCTTCAACTTGACCTTCTTCCCGCAGTTCCTGCTCGGCCTCAACGGCATGCCGCGGCGTGTTGTGGACTACGCCGACATCCCAGGAATGGTGCAGTTGAACCAGCTCAGCACCGTCGGCGCGTTCATGATTGGCCTGTCGGTGCTCATATTCCTCGTGAACTTCTTCTACAGCATGGCCAAGAATATCCGCGTCACGGCTGACCCTTGGGGCGGCGCTCGGCACATCGAATGGAAACTCTGGGAGGAAGGCCGCGTCGTCTTGGGGCAAGGCCTCATCACGGACCATGAGCCGGAGACGCTTGCGGTCCAGGAAGCGCGCAAAGTCGCCCGTGCGGAGGCGCCCTTATGAGTAGCCGCATCCAGACCGACGGGGCCGGCGAGGCCGGAATGGCCCTAGCCACGGCTATCGACGCACGCGGCGCCAAGGCGCACGGCCGCCCCGCCAAGGAAGAGATGCATCTCCCGCACGGATCGTGGTGGCCGTTTTGGCTTGCCATGGGCATCTTCGTCCTCGGCCTCGGCATCATGGCGATCGGCCAAGGGCTTCACATGACGCCGAAGGACTTTGCCGAGTTGGCGGCCGAGAACGCCCGCCTCAACGAGGAGAACATCCTCCACCCGACGATGCCTGGCATGGGCGCAATCGCGCTCTTGGGTATCGGCGTGCTTGCCGTTGTTGGCAGCCTTGTGGGCTGGTTCGTGCAAGACTTCCACTGGTGGAACGACAAGGTCGGCACCGGCACAAACATTCCGCGCGCCGGCACGCTGCTATTCATCAGTTCCGAGGTCTTCCTTTTCGGTGCGCTCTTTGCCAATTATTTCACGTTCAAGTCGCTAAATCCGCACGCGTGGCCGGACTTGCCCTTGGGCGGCGGCGACGCGGTCCATTTGCCCGTCCTCAAGACCTTCATCTTCAGCCTTTTCTTGTTCGGCTCATCGGCGACGGTCCACCAGGCGGAGAAGCACCTCAAACTGGGCAACCACCGCAAATTCGTCAACTGGTGGGGCCTTACGATTCTGCTCGGCCTCATCTTCCTTGTCGGCCAGGTCATGGAGTACATGAGTCTCATCCGTGCGGGCGAAACCCTTGGATCGTCGCAGTTCATGACGGCGTTTTTTATCCTGACGGGAACCCACGGCCTGCACGTCTTTGGCGGCCTTTGCATCCTCACCGTCATGTGGATTCGCGCCCTCAAAGGCCAATTCACGGCCCAGCGCCACGCTGGACCCGGCGTTGCTGCAATGTATTGGCACTTCGTCGACATCATCTGGGTGTTCGTCTTCGGCGTCATCTACCTCATGAACGTCCACGACTGGTCGACCGTTACGCGGCTCTAGGCGTCCATGAGCGAACGCGCGAAGGTGGCAAACCTCATTCGTTGGATTGCGATTTTTGTTTCCATTCCGACGATTACTATCGGCCTCGTATTGTACATCTACGACCCTGCTGCCCACGCGCTGCATATGGGCGGTTTTCTCATTCTGGGCGCCGTTTCGATAGTCGTCGTCGCAATCGCTCCCCGGCTTGCCGCGCGCTGGGTGCCAGAAGATGCGTAGTCCGCCGACGCTGGGCCTGGAATGCCGTGGCGCCATGGTAGATTCCAAGGACTGCCCGGCCAGCAAGGCCGGTACCGTTGCGAAATCGGGTTCATGCGCAGGAATCGGGTTCATGGAACTTCCCGGGGGTCGGGGAAAGACGATGAACCCGATGCGCGACCATGAACCCGATGCCGGTCGCGACCACAAGTGGACGCATGCTCCTACGGTCGGCACGGCGGAGCTCAGGGAAGGACTCCCGACTCGCTAATTCGGGTTCATGCGCAGGAATCGGGTTCATGGAACTTCCCGGCCGTCGGGGAAAACCGATGAACCCGATGCCGGGACATGAACCCGATGAACGACGACGCCGGCAATGGGATTGGGGGTACACCGCGGCGAGCACGGAACCGGAGAGCCAGCCTTTCTGGTCCCCCGCGGAGGGCCGCCCTCGGATGCCGACGACTTTCGCGAGCAGGGAAACCTACTCCAGTATGCCCAATCCTCGTTCGGCGGCCTTCTTGCGGAAGCTGCGCTGCTGCAGGAAATATGCCGGCACGCCGAAGGCTATGACGACAAGTTCGAGGATGGCGTAGTCCCGGTAGTCGGGCAGGACGAGGGTCATGACGACGATGAAGGCGCTCGTGGCCAGGAACAGGAGGGGGATGACGGGGCCTCCCGGCGTGCGGAAAGGACGCGGCAGGTCGGGCCGCGTCCGACGCAGCCGCAGCATTGCCCACGCCGTCAGGATGTGGAAGAGGAAGACGGCGAAGATGACGGCGTACACGAGTTGGTCGTACAGCCCCGTCATGACGAGGATGGAGGCCCATATGCCGCACAGCAGGCTGCCGTAGGCGGGCGTGCCGTGGCGCGGATGCAGCCTCCCCATGGCGGTGAGGAAGAGGCCGTCCTTGGCTTGGGCGTAGGCGATGCGCGGGGCCGTGAGCACGAAGGCGTTGACGGTGCCGGCGATGCTAACAAGGGCCAGGCTGGTTACTGCCACGACGCCGATGGTGGCCCACGGCGTTCCGAGGATTGACCCCGCGCCGGCCAATGCGTTCTCGACGGCCCGGCCGGCCAGGTACTCGTTGTCCGCCAGGTGGAGGGAATCCTGGAGGTTCACGGCATACATGGAAGCGAGCGCGACGCTGAGGTAGATGACCGTGGTGACGAGCGTTCCCAAGAGGAGCGCCAGGGGCACGGTGCGCTTGGCGTCGCGTACCTCGGCCGCGACGTAAGTTGCCATGTACCACCCATCGTACGCGAAAAGAATCAGCGTCAGCGCGACCATGAAGCCGGCAAACACCTCGCCGCCCGTGAAGGCCTCGCCGAGCCGTTCGGCTTCCTGGTGGACGGGCGCGACGGGCGACAACGCACTAACGGCGGCATGGCCCGCGATGAATACGACGGCGACGATGAGGAGGAGGCCCGCGGCCTTCGCGATGGTGCTAACGTTGCTTACGAGTCCGCCCCACCGCACGCCGAAGTGGTTCACCGCGGTAAAGAGCAAGACGAGGGCGATGGCGACGAAGGCCTGCCCGTACGGCGGCAGGGTAAGAAAACCAAGTTCGGCCTGGTGCCCGCCAAGCGGCACGAAGCGGGCGAGGACTTTCGCGAAGGCTGCCGCGACGGCCGCGATGGTGCCGGTCTGGATAATCCAGAACGTGGTCCAGCCGAAAAGGTAGGCGGGAAACGGCCCGAAGGCCTCACGCAGGTAGACGTATTGGCCACCGGCCTTGGGATACATGCCCGACAGTTCCGCAACCGTGAGCGCGCCAAGGGCCGTAAGCGCCGCAGCAACCACGAAGACCAGGAGGATCAGGGGCGGTGAAGGCAACTGCTCCAACATGTCGGCTGGGAGGAGGAGGATGCCCGACCCAATCATGGCACCGACGATGATAGTGATGGCCGTTGTCAGGCCAAGAGTCCGCCGCGGCGCTGCATCTTGCTGCACGGCGTAACCAATCGCCGTTTGCCATAAAGGATTCCGGCTACACCGCTTTAGGCGTCACTGCTGCCGGCTCGCGCATTTTCGGCCGCGACGCGCGCCAAATGTTTCTTCTGCAGATGGTACGCGCCGACGCCGGCCAGAATCAGCGTGCCTGCGATTAGGGCCTGCGCGAGGAATTTGTACAGGATGATGCCCGTCACGAAGGCGGCTGCGACCAGAAACAGCATGGGTACGAACGGGTAGAGCGGCGTCTTGTAGGGGCGCTCCACGTTTGCCTTGGTGCGTCGCATCCGCATGTGCGCGAGGGCCGTCGGGATGTAGAACAACCAAATGCCGAAGACAACCATGATGACGAGTTGTGCGTAGGAGCCCGTCATGACGAGTATGCTGGCCCAGATGGCCGTGAAGTAGATGGCCCAGCCCGGCGTTCCTTTGTCGTTGAGTTTTCCTAGGCTCTTGAGCATCCCGCCGTCGCGGCTGAACGCATAGAAGATGCGCGGGGCAGTAAGGATGAAGCCGTTTACGGTGCCAAAGACCGAAACGAGGGCCACGCCACCGATAAAGTCGCGACCCCAACTCACCGCCCGGCCGGCAGCCTCCGGGGCGATGCGCTCGCCATTCAGGCCCAAGGTCACTGCGTCGCCGGTTGGGATCACCCAGAAGTAGGCGGCGGCAAGAAGCATGTAGATGCCACTCACAACGAGAGGCCCGATGATAAGCGCCAGCGGCAGGTTGCGTTTGGCATTGCGAACCTCGGCGGCAACATACGTCGCTTGCGGCCAGCCATCGAAGGCAAACAGGCTAAGGGCTAGGGCAGCACCGAAGCCGGCCATGACCTGGAACCCGGTCTGGTCTACGGGGAAGATTGGGCTATAGGCGTCCGGGTGCCGCCCCGCCATTGTGAAGATGACGAAGACCAGACTGGCAAGGCCCACGACTTTGGCAACGGTGGCGATGTTCTGCACGATGCCGCCGAAGCGTGCGCCGAGATAGTTGAGAGTCGCAAGCGCGAGAATGCACGCGATGGCGACAAACGCGTTGCCCCAGGCGGGCACCGTGATTGGGTCAAGGTGGACAAGCCCGATACAGCCCGCCGGGTCCTGTCCCACGCAGGGGCCAAAATCCATGCGGGACGTGAGTTCAAAGTCCGCACCGGCGATGTTTTTGCCATCCGCTGCCACGAAGTAGGCAAGAAACCGCGAGAAGGCGACGGCGACGCCCGCGATGATGCCCGTCTGGATGACCAGAAATTGCGTCCAGCCGAAGAGGTAACTCCAGAATGTTCCTAGGCCTTCCTTGAGGAAATGGTATTGCCCGCCAGCGCGCGGGAACATGGCGGCCATCTCGGCAAAAGTGAGCGCACCAACCACCGTAAGGACGGCGCCAACGAGGAGTACCGCTAGGATGAGGACCGGGCTGGGAAGTTCCACAGCCATGTCGGCGGGCAACAGCAGGATGCCTGAGCCAATCATCGAGCCGACGATGATGGTTATGGCCTCGAACAACCGCAGGTTTTGCTTGAACTTGATTGGCCCGCCCATTGGATGGCGCAGGCGGATGGCCACCTAAACGCTTGGCACCTTCAGGCCTGGCCGGCCCGTCCGGTCGCTCCGCGCATGACCGCCGTCGCCACTTCGGACTCGACGTTTTGCGCGGCCTGCGGCGAGATGCCGAGGTGGCCCACCCTTACTTCTTGAAGTAGTCCGCGTTGATCATTTCACGGCCGTCTCCGGACGGCCGCGACAAGCTCAACGCAGACATTCTGCGCAGGCCGGGCGACTTCGTCGCACCGTCACTTCTTGAAGTAGTCCGCGTTGATCAGTTCACGGCCGTCTGCGGACGGCCGCGACAAGCTCAACGCAGACCTTCTGCGTAGGCCGGGCGACTTCGTCGCACCGTCACTTCTTGAAGTAGTCCGCGTTGATCTGCGTGTACTGCTTCGAGCCTTCGGGGACTTCGTCGTCGGGGAAAATGGCGTTGACCGGGCACGCAGATTCGCAGGCGCCGCAATCGATGCATTCGTCCGGGTTGATGTAGAGCTGGGTTGCCGCGGCGAACCGGGCGTCATCCTTCTTCGGGTGGATGCAGTCCACCGGGCAGACATCAACGCAGCTGGTGTCCTTGGTGCCGATGCACTTCTCCGTGATGGTGCGGGTCATGGTCCTAGACTCCTTGCGTAGGGCGGACTGGGGGCGACTTACTTAACGGTGGTGATGGAAACCGAAAACGGGCGCCTTCACTCCCGACGGCGACACACCGCCGCCACGACGAGGAGCAGGATGACGACGGCGCCCAGGCTTGCCGGCGGCGTGCGATTGGCCCGGGTGCTGGTCTCGACCTGTTCCGGGAGCGTGACGAGCATGTAGATTGCGACCGCCGTGGCGCCCGTGGCCAACGCAGCCAGCAGGCCTGCGAGCGTTCCGGCTGCCCCTCGCGGATGCCGTTGCTCGAGTAGAGCGGCGACGATCAGGCAGACCAAGACGGGTATGCCGAGAGCGACGATTGCAATGGTGTATCCCAGGCCCGACCCACTGAGGAAGTGGCGGCCTTCGCGCCCGTAGTCCATGGCCATCGCGGCCAGCGGCCAAAAAGTCAGAAGACCCAATGGAGAGCCAATCCAGAAGCCGACCAGGTCGTGGGCACGCGCCAAGAAGTAGGCGATTCCCTCCAGCGCGACAATGCCGGCGACGAGGGCACCAACCAGCCATGCCCGTGCGCTGCCTTCCTGAGGCTGCTTGTGGTCCAACGCGAAGTTTGCCAGCACGAGAAAGAGAATCGCCACCAGGGCTGCATCGCCAAGAATGGAGGCCCACAAGCGCAGCCGCATTCGCCTATCGTCGGCTTGGCGGCCAGCAGGTGTTGGGTCGGTTGCACGTGGCTGCACATGTCGCAGGGGATGGGGCACGCCAGCAGGCGCAGGACGGGATGGAGGCTGCGTGACGACCTGCGACCGGGATGCCGCTGGCCGCGGCCTTCTCTCCACCACGATTCACCATTCCGAAGCAGCCATATCAAGTGTTTGGCAAGCTACGCGTCCCTAACGGATGACTCGGGCGCCTCGCCCTGCTGCGCGGCCTCGGCGCGCCCCGCTTCGTTTCCTTCAATCCAGTGGTTGAACAAGCCGACGTCGGAGGAACGAAGGGATTGGGCAAAGGTCATTGTTCGCTACGGGATTGGGCGCAGGTCACTGTTCGATACGGTGTCCGCTCGGCGAATCACGAGAAGTAGCTCGTGAGAATCTTTCTTTCCGCGCTCTTCAGCCTGTTGTGCGCCGCCGCCTTGCTGATTCCGAACACGCCGGCAAGCGTCTCGAGGTTGCAGCGGCGCGGGTTGTCGTAGAATCCCAATGCGAGCCCCATTTTGACAATCTCCGTCTGCTTGGGCGTGAGTTTTTCCTCGAAGTCGCCGATGGGATGGTCCTCCGGCTTGTATTCGCCCCAGCGGATGAGTTTCATGGCGAGGCCGGCTTTCTTGAATGACTCGCCGGTAGTGCGGATGATGTCGCCGATTTCTACTTGTGCAGCCGTGATGATGCCAACCGTCATCCAGCCATTTTGGATGATGATGGGCCGCAAGATGCGGTCGGGACCAAGCGCCCGCAGCGCCGCCGTGAAGGGCGCCTTGAGGAACTTCATCTTGTCCGGATTCGGCTCGACGAGGACAGACAAGGCGTTCGGGTCGCGCCGCAGCACGGTGATATTCTGATAGAAGTCCTGCAGCGCTTGTAGCAGGCGGGGAAAGTGCTCGGGGTCCGCTAGCACCGTAAACACGTTTCGCGTCGGAAAATGGTCGTCGTCGAACCTGATGTGGTTCATGATGACGCGGGAATCCTTGACTTCACGGGTAAACGTCGCAACAGGCCACTCGGGAAGCTCGACCTGGAACAGCAATTCGGTCATTCCCATAACGGCGCATTCACCTGCGACTCGAACAGGTTCGGGGTCTTAAGTCGGTGGGCGGGTGGCCACGGTCGAGCGCGAAACGGCGCCCGCGTCGAGCCGGCCACGACATGGCCTATGTCCCCCGCGTGATTTGCGAGGCCACCCGCAAGGTTCACAGATAACGCGGATTCGACCCGGTCGTGCCGCGCGATAATCAGAGGTGTTTTTTCAGCGCCGCTTGGAAGTGTTCTTTCGGGACGGCGCCGACGATCTGATCGACCTTCTGCCCGTTCTTCCAAATCATGATGGTTGGGATGCTCATGACGCCGTTGCGGGCTGCCGTCGATTGGTTCTCGTCGGTGTTGAGTTTGCCGAACTTGACGTTGGGCATTTCGCCAGAGAGTTGTTCGATGACTGGGGCGACGCGCCGGCAGGGGCCGCACCATGGTGCCCAGAAGTCGACGAGGACCACGCCCTCCTGGGTGGTGAATTGGGCAAAGTCAGCGTCGGTGACGGTGTTCACGGAACCGCTCATGAAGGCGCGGACTTGGGGGTAGCCTAAGAAGGATTTGGTGCGGGAGAGCGCTGGGCGGGGGCTTGTACGTGGCGTAAGCAGGCGCGCCTAAGAAGGCGCAGTTGGTCCACGGGGGCGTTGACGGTTGCCTACCTCAGCCCCGCCTGGGCGGACGAGGCTATCCGGCGCGTGCGCGGCGATGAGAAAGTCAGCGCGGCCATGGGGAGCCACAAGGTCAGTGTCGTTATCCAAATCGAGAACGGACCCCCCGACCGGCTGCGCTTCCTGTATGCGGGTTTCGACGGCGAAGGCCACTCGGATCTTCGTGTTGCAATGGACAGCGCCGCCTTCGAGGGGCTCCCAGAACCCACGTTTACGATCCGCGGCGACTACGAGACGTTTGCCGCAATCCGCGATGGCAAAACGACCGAGAAGCAGGCGTTTATGCACCGCAAATTGCACGTGACGGGCCACAAGTTCCGTGCCCTCACGCTTGCACATGCAATGCACACGCTAACGCATGCCCTTGCCGGCGTCCCGTGCGTGACCTAACTAGATTGGCATTGCGACGGGATTGCGCGTGGCAAATCTGCCGTAGCGTCGATCGAGTACCTTGATGATGCGGGCGCGGGCGTGGCGCGGCATAGAGTTGCGCGCCGGCTTCAGATGAAGGTCGGAATGCGCTTTCCACCGCAGGGCGAGCGCCATGTGCTGGGCTGAACGCTCAATCCAGGAGATTGCCTTGGCGTCACCTGCGACCGCCGCAGCCGCGAACTTGCGCACTTCGTGGCGCGCGGTTTCGTATTCGCGGTCGTGCAGATTGTGGCCGTCGACGCGGGCGGGCCAGACCTCGTGGGCCACAGTAGCGGCCGCCTCCAAATCTTCCTGGGAAACGGTGCGGCAATCATGCAACGCTCCCGCCATCCCTTCCAAGGCTTTGGCCAAGTGGAGAAGGTCGTCGGCGGGGACGGTTTCGTTGAGGTGTCGGGGCGGCATGGTATTACCTGAATGGGATAGTCCCTTTTCGAAGGTTATGAGGGGCTTGGCGAAAGGACTTAAGCAGATGCCACGGAAGAAGCGCAGTAGTCACGCGTTCCCACGGGGACGATGCCTAGCCGGCAGGTTCGGCAGCCGCGCCTGCCCCTGACCCTCTCTTTGGTATGGTGAGAAACGCACCGGTAAGGACGAGCGCGCCGCCTGCTACGACGGTGCCGTGCGGTACCTGGTTGAGGATGGGCCATGCGAGTAGAGCCGCGCCGACGGGTTCGAGCAGAATCCACGTCGCAATCGTGTGCGCGGGAAGGTAGCGCAGAACCCAATTGGCAACCGTGTGGCCGCCGAGCATTGGGACGGCGGCCAATAGGCCAAAATAGAGGAAATTCTCGCCTCCAAGGCCGGCAACGAGTGGTTGTTGCACGAGAGGGAGCGCTGCCAGTAGCGCGACGGCGGCGACTAAGTAGACGGGAAAGACGTACTCGACAAGGCCGCGGTGGGCCCGGAGGCGGCGGCCGACCAGCATGTACGTTGCCGAGCCGAGGCCAGCGGCGAGGGCCAGAAGATCGCCGAGCATTGCGCGCGCGGAATCGGGGGCCAAGCGGCCGTCGGCGACCGCGATGACGAAGGCGCCTGCGCAGGCAATCCCCACGCCGAGCCACCCCACGCGCGTCAGCCGGTCGCCGAGCAGGAAATGGCCGCCGAGTGCGACGAAGACCGCCTGGAGCGTCACGAGGCAGGTGCTTGCGGCAACACTCGTGTATTCGAGGCTCGTGACCCACAAGGCAAAATGCAGCGCCAGGGCAACACCGGCAAGTGTCGTGATGCCCCAATCGTTCCGGCTGTAGGTCCGCCAGGCCGGCCACGCGTGCATGGTGAAGGGTGTTAGGATGGCGACGGCGAGGGCAAGCCGCCAAAACGAGGCCGTCACCGCCGGCGCCTGGGCCAGCGTGAACAAGGGCGCCGCAAATGAAACGGAGATCACCGCGACCGCAACGCCGAGGGCGGGTGGAAAGGCAGGTCGCGCCGCGCTCGTTTCTCGTGTCATGGCTGCAGACGCCCGGCTGCCTCGGGGCCGAGATGGATGTCCAAACGGGAAATCTTGCCGTCCCGGTTCCAGTGCACGACTGCCAACCCCTCCATGTCGCCGGGGCCGCCGCCGGGAATGTTTCCCTTGGCTTTCCAGCCCGCGAAGGCCACGTTGCGCTTGATCTTCAAGGCAACGAGGCGCACATCGACCGGCGACGTCGTGGCGTAGGCGCGCCGCACCATTGCGTCGACCTTCGGTACGCCAATTGCCGGTAGCAGGTCAATCACTTCGAAGAGTGCATCTTCCGCAAGGAAATCCAGGATGGCCGGCGCCGGCCCAGAACGGATGGCCGCGAAGAAGGCGCGGGTGCGTTCCTCGAGGTCCACGCGGGGGCCAGGCGCGGCGATATCAAAGCAGATGCGGTATCCAACCGCGTCCTGAAAGGTCGCGCCGGCGTTGTTCGGGGCATGGGATGCACCAGGAGAATCGAACCGTTTGGCGGATTGGCTGCGACTTAGGGGCCCGGCCGGCCCGCAGGCTGCAAATTCCCGGCCCTGCGTCGCCTGGTTTATCGCGCACCTATCCCTCGCGGCACATCATGGTCACTGTCTTGGCGGCTCCCGCAAAACTCCAGGTCCCTGCCTTCATCGTCGGCGTCGATTCAAAACGCAAGGCCCGCGGACTCAAATCCCTGGGCCTTTCGGACGCCATGGTCGACCGCTTGCTTGCCAACAAGGAAGTGGCCTTGCCATTCAAGACCGTCCGGGCCCTGCCCATCGGCAACCACTGGCTCGTGCTGGTCGGCATTGGCGACCGCAAGAAACTCACGCAGGAAAAAATTGGCACCGCCGCTAATCTCGGAGCTCGCGCGGCCGCCGGCCTCGGCTGCAAGGTTGCGGCAACAACCCTCGTCACGGACACATGGGGCAACGCGGCCGCCGCGCAAGCCGTCACGCACGGCGCCATTCTGGGCAGTCTCGACTTCGACCAATACAAGACCAAGAAGGATGAGGCCAAGGAAGGGGAGGCGTCGGTGGAGACCAAGCGCGGCCAGGGGAAGGCCATCGCGGCAATGCCAACGGGCAGGCTCGACATCTTGCAGGTCATCCTTCCAACGGGTTCCGCGCGCGTTGCGGCAAAGCGGGCGCTCGAGCGTGCCGCCGTCGTCGCGGAGGCTGTAAACGACTCGCGCCTTCTCTCCAACACCCCGGCCAACATTTGCACGCCGGCTTGGCTAACGGTGCAGGCCAACGAAAGGGGAGCCAAGAACACCTTCGCCGTCTCGGTGAAGGGCCGGGAGCAGTTGCGCCGCGAGGGATTCGGCGCTTTGTGCGGCGTTGCGCAGGGCAGCGTCAACGAGGAACAACTCATCACGATGGACTACCACCCGAAAGGCGCCAAGAGGACCCTCGTCGTCGTAGGCAAGGGCGTCTGCTTCGACTCTGGCGGCATTAGTATCAAACCAGGGGATAAAATGTGGGAGATGAAGTACGACAAGGTTGGCGCCTGCAACACCATCGCCATGATGGCCACCTTGAAACGGCTGGGCGTCAAGCACCGCGTCATCGGCATCGTCCCCGCCGTGGAGAACATGCCTGGGGGCTCTGCGCAGCGGCCCGGTGACATCGTGACGGCCAAAGACGGCACAACGATTGAGGTTCTCAACACGGACGCGGAGGGACGCTTGATTCTCGCGGACGCCCTTGCGCATGCGCGGACCTTCAAGCCGGACTGGATTATCGACATGGCCACATTGACTGGCGCCTGCGAGGTCGCCGTGGGGCCGACCTACGTGGCCGTTCTGTCCAGCAACGACGCCTTTGCCCGAAAACTCGTGGCGGATGCAGCGGCGGCCGGCGACAAGGCATGGCATCTTCCGCAGGGCGAAGAATTCGACGACGCCAACAAAGGCACCTACGCGGACCTACAGAACATCAGCACCACGACCCGCGCCGGTGTGAGCGTTGGGGCCGCCTTCATCAAACACTTCGCCAAAGACACCAAGTGGGCGCATCTCGATATTGCGAGCAAGGCCTGGACCAATGGCGTCGATTACTTTGCCAAGGGACCGACGGGGGCAGGGTTGAGGATTGTGCTGCAGAGGATTGTGGAAGAATGAAGGGTCTCGTTGCTTGCGGCCTGGTATCGCTGCTTTTGTCGGGATGCATGCAGGCTTGGACGCGGGGTGAGGGCTGCGCGCCGATTCCCGACGGCCCGGTAGGTACTGACCCCAGGATTCCTTGGCCCAGCTTGCAGGCCGGCGATTCCTATACCGAGACTGGTTGGTTTCTCGAAGATGGCTTGCGGTTTGACCTGAACCGGACCACAAGCTTCGTCGGAATTGAAAATGTAAACCTGAGGGGCGGGCTCGTCGAGGCGTACCGTACCCAATACGACGACCTCGCAACCGCCGATGCATTCGTACGAAGTGAACACACCGTTGAATGGTCGGACTATTGTGGCACCTTGCTCCGGCGGACGACCCTTTCGGCAAACAATCCAAATGAGCCCATGGTCGATTCGCTTGAGGCAGATTGGGCGGATTGCTACTCCGATTTCGCGCTTGAAGTACCATTAGAAGTTGGCCAGGAGTGGGACCTCGTCTGCGTGGTAAAGGCCAAATCGATAACTTACGGCGACAGCTGGAACGAGGATTGGTCTGCGCGCTACTCGGTGGTTGGATTCGAAAACGTGACGGTTCCGGCCGGGACATTTGCGGCTTATCGAATCGAAGCGGACTACAAGGATGGGTCGCTATTGTCCGACTCGACCGCATGGTTCTCGTACGACGCATGCGAGATCTACATCAGGATAGAGCAAAGCCAGGGACTTGCCGAACTCGCCACCCTTGACTGCTCGCAATACGTGCCAAAATCCTAGGTCATCGGCTCGCTTCGCTCGCCGGCCGCGCTCCGCGCCGCCCTTGCAATCGTTCCATTCCTGCATGGAGTCGCCGCCGTCGGAGGACTACGGAATGGATCGCTGGCCTACTCAACAAACGTAATCCCCGCTTTCCCCGTAATCCCTGTCCCGTCCGAAGCGCGAGGGGATCGCACACACCAGGGCCTGCCCGTCCCCGTTCATCCCCGTTCATTCATTCCGCCGTAGGAGCAATCCCTTATTGCCCGTCGCCTATGCAACCCCGTGGAACACTCCTTCCAGGTGGCCTGACATGGCTGCGAAGGCGAAGGCCATCGTGTCCGTCCCTGCGCAAGAAGGACCTGGAACGGCTGCGATTGCCCCCGAGGCGCGCGTCATCGTCGAAGCCGCCCTGCGCGACGAGATGGCAACGACGAAGTGGAACCTGGTCGGGCGCCGCCGCAAGCACCGTGAGACGCATTTTCTGCTGCGCGCCACGGGATTGAACTGGCGTCGTTCCCGCCATCTGCGTCGCGGGATTGTCGTTGCCGCCCGCCGCCTGCGTGAACATGGAAAACCCACGGAACGGGAGGTGCAACTTGCCATCGATTTGGTCCTACAGGCGTAACGTGTCTTGGACGAGGTCCGCCATAGTGGCCCTAGCGCTCATGATAACCCTCCTGGCCGGTTGCGGGTCGCCAAGAGCGCCAGATTCTGGGCCGCCTGGCCCCGGGGCCCCCGAACTCTCCAAGGGGGACTACTGGGTCCTCGCCGTTAACGTGACGCAAGGCACCTACGCCGCCAGATCCAATCTGACCATGGTGGTCGCGTCCATTAGTGATGCAATCGTGTCCGGCGGCATCACGTACGACGCCGTCCGCATAGAAACGACGCAGACCCAGAAGAATGGTTTGCAGGAGTGGACCAGCGTGATAAAGTTCTGGCAACGCAAATCGGACGCCGCCCAACTGCGCGCCAATGTGACGACAACGACCCATGACGACGGCAAAAGCAACAGCTTCGAGACGGTTTACGATATTCCCTGCCGACTGTATCCCTGGCCGATAACCGTTGGAACTAACATGACGGGCGAATGCAAGACACATCATTACGTCAGCAACTCGCCGCAAACGGCCGTCACTCCGTTTTCCATCGAAGTCTTGGCCTACGAGTACGTCACCGTTCCGGCCGGAACCTTCCTGGCCTACAAAATGAACGTGACCCTCCATGTCCCAGGCTCGCCCGTCATCACCCTGACGCGCTGGTACTCGCCCCTGGCCTGTGCGGACGTCCGCTCCATCACCTCGGGCATGGGCGCTATCGAAACGACTGAGCTTACGTCGTATCAATGCCTGCGCGGTTCGCCGCCTGAGCCGGCCTCAAATACCGGCAGCGCGTAAATGTGACCCATGGTCTTGGAAGGGCTCGGCGAGTCGCTGCGAAGCAGCCTCAAGAAGCTCGCGAACGCCGGGCGAATCGACGCCGCCCTCGTGAAGGAGGTCGCCCGCGACATCCAGCGGGCGCTTATCCAGGCGGACATGAACGTCAAGCAGGTGCTGGCCCTTTCCAAGGTCATTGAGCGTCGGGCCCTTGAGGAAAAGCCCGTCCCGGGGATGACGAATCGCGAGCATGTGATTCGCATCGTGCACGATGAACTCGTGCAACTCCTTGGGGTGCCGCGCCAAATCCCGCTACGCGCCCAGACCATAATGATGGTGGGCCTGTATGGCCAAGGCAAGACCACCACGACGGGAAAACTTGCCCTGCACTTCAAGAAGAAAGGCATGCGCGTCGCGGTCATCGCAGCCGACGTCCACCGCCCGGCAGCGCACGACCAACTCAAGCAACTCGCCGACAAGGTGCAAGTCGGATTCTACGGCGAGCCCGGTGAGACCGATGCGGCAGGAATCGTCAAGCGCGGCCTTGTGGCGCTCAAGAAAAAGAACGACATCGTCATCGTCGATACCGCCGGCCGGGACAAGCTGGAACAGTCCCTCATCGACGAGATGAAACGCATCTTCGACGCAGCCAAGCCGGACGAGAAATTCCTCGTCATGGACGCATCCGTCGGGCAGCAAGCCGAGTCGCAGGCACGCGCCTTCCACGAGGCGGTCCAAGTCACGGGCGTCATCATCACCAAACTCGACGGCACAGCCAAGGGAGGCGGTGCCCTGTCGGCCGTCGGTGTCACCGGCGCCCCAGTCGTGTTCATTGGAACGGGCGAGCACATCGATGAACTCGAGGCCCTCGATCCGAAACGCTTCATCGGCCGCCTTCTCGGAATGGGCGACCTCGAAGCTCTCTTGGAGAAGGCCAACCAGGCCATGGAAGGCAAGGACGCCGAGAAGGTGGCCCGCAAAATGCTCTCTGGCCGCTTTACCTTGAACGACATGATGAGTCAACTCGAGATGGTCGGCAAGATGGGCTCGCTCGGGAAAGTCGCCGAGATGCTGCCCGGCAACATGGGTGCAGCGCTCAAGGGCCGCGACATGGAAGGCACCCAAGTCAAACTCAACGCCTTCAAGGTCATAATGACGTCCATGACGGACGACGAACGCGAAGACCCGAGCCTGCTCAAGGCGCCGCGCATCGGCCGCATCGCCCGCGGCTCCGGCAAAACCACGAACGAAGTCCGCGAACTCTTGAAGTATTATGAGAACACGAAAGGCATGATGAAGGGCATGGGCTCCAACCGCAAGATGATGCGGCAGATGCAACGACAGATGGGTGGAAAGGGACGCTAAGGCGGCTCAAGCGCGCTCGAGGGACAAAACCCATTGGTACAAAGACCAACGACAGGGCCTCAATCGTTCCGACGGCGGCGACTTCTACGACCCGGCCCTCAACATGAATTTGTTGCGAGTGCAACACGAATGCCCCCGGTCGGGGCGAGCACGTCAGCCGACGAGCCCGTAGGGCGAGGCGGCGTGGACAACGAAGCCGAAGGCGAGTGCGGCCTTGGCGAAGCGCGGCGGTGCGAGGGAGTGGCAGCCGAGCCGCGAAGCGCGCGATGGCGGGGTCGCCGGGGGCCCACGATGGTTCCCGCCCTTCAAGCCGGTGTCATGGCGCCGAAGTTGTTAGGAATGACACTGAGGTATCCTGGATCATACGCTGGCAAGTTGAACACGGCCGTCATCCAGTCCGCGGAGCCGGAGAGTTTCTGCGGGTCGGCTTCGGGGCTGACTTGTTGGCTTACGGCGGCAATCTGCTTCATGAGGTGGGGCCCGGCCGTGAGTTCCAAGGTTGCCGTTTCATGGTCGGGACTGGCCGCGACTTGGGCCAGAAGGCCCCCGAGGGAAGGCATGAGCGTCTCCAGTAGACGCAGGTCGCCGAGCCTGCCGCCCAAGCGAATCGCGAAGTCGGGCTGCGGCTCGTGCAGCGTCCCCTTGGTTTCGATCTCGACCTCGTCGAAGCGCAGCAGCACGCCCCCCGCCAAGCCGAGCTCTAATCCCTTGGAAAAGCGGATATGCGTCCCATTGCCGGCATCACCCATGGGCTTTGGCAGCGGATTGCAAGCACAAAATCCTGCCGAATAGAATCCACGGCGCCTGGCCTCAACGCCAAGGCCAAGACGGGGGGCGGCGTCTGCGACGCGTGCGCTTCCCCGCCATGGCCTGCCTCGCCCTCGTGCTGGCGGGCTGCGCAAGCGATCCGGTCCACGTCCGGCGCGACAGTGGGGACCTCGTGCCTGTTGACGCGGCGCTTGCTGCCGGCGTGCCCCAAGGCACGGTCATCGCGGCCATCGTCAACCAGACGTCTGGCGGCATCGCCGGCTGGGAATCCGGCGTGAGCGCGGTTCTCGTGTTCTCCGACGGCACGGTCGTGCGGTTGGAAGGGCTGCCTTGGGGCATGCGCGGCCAAACCGGCGACTGCTCGGCCTCAATTCAGCAGGCGCTCGTGGTGGCCAACCGCACCCTCATGCAAGATCGGGCGATTGACTGTAGCGTCGACATGGTCGCTTCGGCACAGATGGGGTCAATGCGGCCCGAGGCGCTTGCGGAAATTCGGGCCCACCTTGCGGCGCTTGGTCCGCTGACCGTTCCAGCCTGGCGCCAGCAAAACGACTGCTGTGACCGCGTCTACACGACGCGCGTCCTCTGGCTGGACGACGCCAAGGCGGTCGTCATCGACGAACAGCAATCCGGCGAGCCGGCGCCGGTCGCAGCGTCAGCCGACTCGTTCATGGCCGAAATGGCGGCCCTCGGCCGCTGGGTCAAAGAGGCGTGACCCACTTGCGCCGTTTCGTCACGGTCTCCCACACCGGCGAATCGTCCGGCGACTGGACCCTCAATGACTTGTCCGCGGGCGCCGGCCGAATCGACCTCCTGTGCCGCAACGTCCAATCCGCCTTCTTCCTGAGTCACGGCTTGCGGGAGGACGTCGAGTTCTACGCCGTCTTTGCCCGCAGCCCCGTGCGCCAGAAAACCGTCCGCATCGAGGGCGCCAAGATCCAGATGCTGCATCCCGACGAACGATCGACGGCGGCGCGGCTGCAACAAGCCCTCAAGGCGTCCTGGTCGGTGCCGGACTGGAAGGAAGTGCAGCGCGGCCTTTGCGTCGCGGCCTTTGGCCTGGAGGAACTCCTTTCCGACTTGAAAGGCCGGGGCACGCTCATCTTGCTGGACCCGGAAGGCGCGGCGGTGCAAGATTGGACGCCGCCGGCCGAACCGACCTTCGTTTTGTCCGACCACGTGCCGTTCTCAGCATCCGAATACCGGGCGCTCGAGGCCGCCGGGGCACAACGGGTCAGCCTGGGCCCGCATTGGTACCACGGCAACCACGCAATTGCTGTCGTGCAGTGGCAACTTGATAAGCGCCAGGCCCCCGTTTCCTCTGATAAACGCAACGCCGGGCGCTAACCAGGACGTGGCTTCGGTCGCGGCCATCCGTCTCCGAGAGGGCCAAATAGTCGGACGGCAACTCTAGCGCGTGGCCTTCAGGGCAGAGACGGCATGGACCCGCGCCGGGGTGACGGCATACGTCCAGGCGAGCCTGGGCCGCTACGCCATCACGTTTGCGCCGGGCGCCGACGGACGGCTGCCCTACACGGACATCGTTGAAGTTTGGCAATATGGGCCGTTCATCCATATCCGCTACGGCGATGGCGAAGCAAAACTCGACATGCAGGATCAACGACGCGCCCGGCGCTTTGCCCGCAAGATGGAGGACGCACCCTCCCCCCTCGAAGCCCTCGGCGCCAAAGAGGGCGATGCGGTCGCGGTTGTCGGCCTGCCCGATGCGTGGGTCTACCGCCTCCTGCGGCGGCGCCGGCTGCGCGCTACCGACGCCGTTCCTACACGGCTTGACCTGCTGGTCGTCGGGATTTCTGACGAACAGAGCCTCGTCACGATTGGCGGCCTGGTCCCCTACTTGCGCCCCGGCGGCGCGCTTTGGGTCGTCTATCCCCGCGGCCCCCGTGAGATTGACACTGAGGCCGTCGCAAAAGCGGGTCGTGCCTTCGACCTCAAGGGAGAACTCGAACTGCACGTCTCCAGCCGCCACTCGGCCCTCAAACTTGTCCCTGTCGCGCCGCACCTCGTCGTTGCTTGACCACCACCGATAAGCGCTTATGCCGGCGCGACGATTTCCTGCTTGCATGCAAGAACCTCTCGTCCTCATCGTCGAGGACAGTCGCGTCCACCAACGGCTCATTATGGAGGCCTTCAAGGCCGTCGGGTACACCACCCGATTCGACGTCCAATCTGACGCTGCCGGCGCCTGGGCGTCCGTCGATGCCATGCTGAAGTCCCCGCCCGCGCGCTGGCCACGTCTGGCAATCGTTGACATTGGTCTGCCCGGCATGTCGGGGATTGACCTTGTAGACCGCATCCGGCACGAGGGGGGGCTGGAATTCTGGCCGGTCGTGGTGTTGACCGCGTCCACGGATCCCGACGACCGAGCCGAGTCGAGCCTGGCCGCCGCAACCGCCTACTTCAACAAACCGACCGGCAAGGACGGCTACGTGCACCTAGTGCGCCGGATTCTTGACCGCCTGGGCCCCGTTGTCGGCTGGACGCCGGAGATTCGTCCCGGGCCACGCAGGCAGTTCGGCGCTCAGTCCAAGTAGCCGCCCGGCGTGCCGGCATACTATGGGAATTGAAGTCGCCGGCACGGTCACCGTCGGCGGCCAGAAGGTCAACGTCAAGGGCGACTTCGCAAGCGATCATGTGACGTTTAGTGGCGGCCGCCGGGGCGAGGTCGCGTACAAACGCATCGAGGTCGTCGGCACGGGCAAGGGCGTGTTGCGACTCCGCGTGGACGGCCTCATCATGGAATTTCCGCTCGGCCAGAAGGTCGACCGCTTGGCCAACAAGATTCGCAAGCCGCCGACCCTCATGGAGAAACTTGGCGTCAAACCAGGCATGCGCCTTGCGGTCGTCGAAATTCCGAAATCCCTGGCAAAGCAACTGGAAGCGGTCGCCCCGACACCGAAGGGCGGCGGTCCACTTGACTTGCTGTTCTTTGGGGCGCGCACGGTCGAGGGTCTCGAATCGCTTGCTGGTTTGCGGTCTCGCGTGGCGGCGGACGGAGGCCTCTGGGTCGTCTATCCGAAAGGCAAGCGCGACCTACGGGAATCAGATGTTCTTGCCGCGGGCCGCGCCGCAGGGTTGAAGGACATCAAAGTCGCCCGCATCTCCGAAACGTATACTGCTCTCAAATTCGTCGTCCCTGCCGCGGCACGCGACGCCTTGGCCTAGCCGGCCCCTAGCCAAGCGGCAAGGCCAAACCCGCGCGCAGCTATCGCCGCGTCGTGGACAGGGACCACCTCAAGCGCCAGGCGGGCGAAGCCGCAGCGGACCTGGTGCGCCCCGGGATGGCGGTCGGCCTCGGGACTGGCTCGACGGTGCGCTTTACCATTGAAGCCCTTGGCCGACGGGTCAGCGACGGGCTCGACATCGTGGGCATTCCGACAAGCCGACAATCGGAGACGTTGGCGCGGCAGTGCGGCATTCGGCTCACCACGCTGGACGACACGCCAAGGGTCGACTTGACAATCGATGGCGCCGACGAATTCGATCCACAACTTCGCCTCATAAAAGGTGGCGGAGGCGCCTTGTCACGCGAGAAGGTCGTCGCGCGCGTCAGTCGGAAGATGGTTGTCGTCGCGGACCCGTCCAAGCGCGTCGACCACCTCGGCTCGTCGTTCGCGCTTCCCATCGAGGTTCTTGATTTCGGCAAGCGGCCGGTCCAATTGCACCTTGAGGAGATGGGTGCGGCCGTCCGCCTGCGCTGCGACGCCACAGGAAGACCGTCCCTCACGGACAATGGCAACCCAATTCTCGACGCCAAGTGGCCGCGCATCGAGCAGCCTGAACGCCTTGAGGTTCAGTTGGAGAGCTTCCCCGGCGTCGTGACGTGCGGCCTTTTCTTGGGCATGTGCAGCGCCGTCTACCTGGCAGAACCCACTGGCGTACGCGTCATTACTGCCTAGTCATTCGGTGGTCATGTGAGGCGTTGTCGAACGAGCTTCAGAGCGTGTTCGAAATCCACAACGGTCCTGCGGCCTTGATTCTCATAATGGCGCCGCAAAACGGCGGCTGACACGGCAAGGTGATAGCGGTGCATCGGGCGACCCTTCCCGTGCGCAATCACCGGGTCGGCCTCGACCCAGCCGCGGCGCCGCAGCTCCTTCATCCCTACCGAAACCTCCGGCTGGCGTAGGCCGCTGGATGCCACAATCTGTTTGGTTTCCAGATCTCCGCCTTGGGACAATAACGAGACGAGGACGGCCTCGACCCGCTTTGCTCCAAGCCGCTCCAATGCGTTTTGCAGTTCAGGACGGCGCTTGCGCACCATGAGGGGTTTGTTTCTTCTTGCGAGTATTATTCCCTTGCCGTCATGGCGCTACGCTTGGGTCCTCCAGGTCGTCGCGTGCCGTTCCTGGTGGTGCGGAGCCGGACAGTTTTAAATGGGCGGGGCGTGGGCCAAGCAATGCAAACGAACGACAAGGCCGGACCCCTCGTGGAGCCCGGCACACCACTCGCTTTCAGCGAGGAGCTGTTGGCCGGCTCAGGAACCTACGACGACGGGACCCAAATTCGCGCCGCGGTCTACGGCACCCAGCGCGTCGACCCCGAAACCATGACCCTGACCGTGCAGCCCGCCGGAAAATCGGTGGCGCAAATCGAGAAGGGCGACATCGTCGTGGGCGTAATCGGCTTCATCAAACCCGAAACCCTCGCATCGGTCAAGATTCTCGCCGTGCGCGGCAAGGAAGGCCGGTCCCTGCTGCAAAACGTCGAGGCAACGCTACACATCAGCAAAATCGATGCTCGTTACATCAAGGACGTCCGCGAGGAATACGTCTGCGGCGATTACATTCGCGCCAAGGTCATCGGCATGAAAGGCGGCCCGCAATTGGCCACGGACAAGCCGGAACTTGGATGCGTGAAGGCCTTCGGGCCCTCCGGCGCGCAACTCGTACTTGACGGACGCAACCTGAAGGACCCCGAGACCAACCGCACGGAACAGCGCAAAATCGCCTCCGACTACGGTTCCGGACAAGTTTAGGCGCCGGTGGGCGCCTGCGTATCGCCCCGCTCGCCCCGGGAATGCCCGACGCGGCAGCTTTATGAAAAAATGGTTCAGTGTGTCACTGTTTATGCACGAGCCCAGAACCACCTCCATCCCGTGCCCTGGAGACCCATGACGCGTGTTCGCATCGAGGACATCCACAAGCGCCTCGGGACGAAGAAAATCCTGAAAGGCGTCAGTTTCGACGTCCGACCCGGCTCCATCGTGTCGCTCGTCGGTCCTTCCGGCTGCGGCAAGACGACCGTACTGCGCTGCATCCTTGGCGAACTCATCCCTGACCAGGGGCGCGTCTACTTTGACAACCAGGATGTCACCCTCACCCACGTGGAAAAGCGGCGCGTCGGCATCGTGTACCAGAATTACGCCCTATTCCCGCACATGACGGTGGCCGAAAACATCGGGTACGGCATGAAGATCCGCCGCATGGACCCGGCGGCCATCCAGAAGAAGGTAGCCGAACTGCTCACCATGGTCAAACTCGAGCGGAAGGGGGGCGCAATGCCCGGCACTCTGTCGGGCGGTGAGCAGCAGCGCGTGGCACTTGCTCGCGTGCTTGCCGTGGAACCACGCTTGCTGCTTCTCGACGAGGCATTTACGGCCCTGGATGCCTCGACGCGCGTTGAACTTGTGCACCAAGTCCGCCAAATCATCCAACGCCTGAAACTCACGACGATCCTTGTGACCCACGACCAAGAGGAAGCGTTCCTGTTTGCCAAGCACGTCGTGGTCCTGAACAAAGGCGAAGTCGTCGTCGAAGGCGACCCGGAAACCGTCATGCGCAATCCGCATCCCTTTGTGCAAGACTTCGTGCGCATGCTGGTCTTCCACCGAGCCGTCGTGCAGGAAGACAAGAACGGCAACCGCTACGTCGTGGCGCAAGGCGGGGCACGCATCCCCGTATCCATCGAATCCGTCAACGTCGGCGACGAGGTGCACGTCATGGTGAAGAAGGGGCCCGAGCGCGAGGCCGTCGAGGTGTGGCCCATTGCACCGGCCTAGCGCCGCGGCGTGGATTCTAATCGGCCTGGTTTCCGCCGCAGCAGCTTCGGCGCTCGACCTGCGCCGCATAGACGCCAACACGCTCGTCATCTATACGACCCCCGCGCTCAAGGACGTGTTAGAGAATTTCATTGTCCCGTCCTTTGAAGAGAAGTCCGGCATCGACGTCCTGCTAGTGTACGTCCCCCCCGCTGGCGCTCAATATTATCGTGTCCTTATGACTCGCGATCGGCCAGAGGCGGACTTGTTCTTGCATGCGTCCCCGCTCTTCATCGAGAAAGGGTACGCGTCCGGAATCTTCGACGCCTACTCCGGCCCCGAAGGCGCCGAAACAGGCGAGACGCCGCAGCGGCGTGCGCCGGACGGCCAACAGATTTGGACGGCCTTCGCCACAAGTCCGCTTGTCGAGGTCTACGCACCATCCTTTGCCGCGCCGCCGGATTTGAATCGTACCGACCTACGGTTCGGCCTGCCGCACCCGCTTCTGTCCAACAACGGCATCTACGCCGCCTTGTTCTATGATGAAACGAATCCGGCCGCAGGACAAGACGCCGTGCGCCGCACGGTCGTACAGCCAAGCAATGCACGCGCCACGATTGGCGGCGTTGCCGAAGGCAGCTTCGACGTCACACTCGGCTACGAGGCGGTGGCGCGTCTGTACCAGTCCCAGGGCGCAAAAATTGCCTTCGGCCTTCCCGTGATTGAAGGCAGAACGACCACGACGAACGTTCTCTTCTGCGTGGGCCTCGTCCATGGGCACCCGCACAATGGAACGACGGAGTTCATCGCCCACCTTTTCAACACTACCGTGCAGCAGGGCCTGGCCAACTACGCGCTGCGCCCGACCGTTCCCGGCCACCAAGGTCCGGCAGACGGCCTGGTGTTGGCCGGCGCCAGAATGATTGACTACGACTGGTCCAACTGGGCGGCACTTGAAACGCGGCTGTCAGAATACGCGGTGAAAGGATGACGCAGACAAAGGGGCCCGCCCATCCCGCAAGTAGGAGCCCGCCGAGCGCGCCGCCGCCGCGGCCTGCGGCGCCGGCGCCCGCACCGGCGGGT
>CAZVJB010000019.1:0-46781 GCA_964627625.1 uncultured Halobacteriales archaeon | reverse complement strand
CGCTGCGTCCGCCGCCGCCACCGCCGCCCGAGCGCCCGCGTCCGCCGTAGCGACCGCCTCCGCCTTGCGGCTGTTTCTTGGCGTGGTGGCCCGGCCCCGATGAGCGGCCGCCGCCGTGGAACGGGCGGCGGCTGTGGTGCGACTGTTCCCCGACTTGCGCAAGCGGCATGGGGGGCTCGGCCGGCAATTCGCCGACGTCGAACGATTGCATAGCGCTGCCGGCCGTGCGCTCAATCAGACGCAGGTCGTGATGCTCATCGCTCTGGATGAACGTGAAGGCGCGACCCGTGCGGCCCATGCGGCCGGTGCGCCCGATGCGGTGCACGTAGTCTTCTGGTACCGTGGGGATGTCGTAGTTGACGACGTGGCTGATCTCCGGCACATCGATGCCGCGGCTTGCCACATCCGTCGCAATGAGCAAGGTCGCCTTGCCTTGGCGGAAGTCCTCCATCGCGCGCTCGCGCTGGTTCTGGCTCATGTTGCCTTGCAATGCGACGGCTTGGTGGCCGGAGCCGGCAAGTTGGCGAGCGAGGCGCTTGGCTAGGTGTTTGGTGCGGCAAAAGACGATGGCGCGCTCGGGCTTCTCCTTCGACAGGAGGGCCAGAAGGGCGCGGGTCTTCTGCGATTTTTCGCAATGGATTTTGAACTGCTCGGCAAGCGGCGTTGCAGCCGGGCCGGCCTCGACCTTGATCGAGAACGGGTCCTTGAGGAAGCGGACGGACAGTTTGCGGATGGGGTCGGGCACCGTCGCGGAGAACAGGGCGGTCTGTCGAACAGGGGGAACGGCGCGAAGGACGCGCTCCATGTCGGGGAGGAAGCCCATGTCGAGCATGCGGTCGGCTTCGTCGAGGATGAGGTGCTTGACTTTGTCGAGACGGACCGTGCCTTGCTGCAGGTGGTCGAGCAGTCGGCCGGGAGTGGCAACTACGATTTGGGTGCCGCCGCGGCGCAGTTCGTCGGACTGCCGGCCGAAACCGACCCCGCCGTATATGGGGATGACGCGTAGCGGCGACGCCTTGGCAATCTGTAGGAGGTCTTCCGTGACCTGCAGTGCCAGTTCGCGAGTGGGGACCAGGATGAGGCCGGCAACGCCGCCGTTCATTACGGTGCGCAGCTTTTCCACCATGGGGATGCCGAAGGCGGCGGTCTTTCCTGTACCGGTGCGGGCCTGCCCAATGAGGTCGCGTCCCTCGAGAAGGGGCGGGATGGCCTGGGCTTGGATGGGGCTGGGAGTTTCGTAACCCATGGCCGCGATGGCGTCCAGGGTGCCGGGGCTGAGCTTGAAAGCACTGAATGTTTGCATAGTTTCACTTGGGCCGGGCGGAATTGTGTCGTCGCCCGAACCCACTCGGCGGTCCGGCCTGTGCCGGCTCCGGGTGCAAAGCGGGAAGTCGTCTGGAGCTGCTCCAGTGGGCGACACCCCCCGCGGCCATGAACGCGATCCGTTCTGACTTGGATGGCCCTGAGGTCGCGCGCGGTTAAGGCTGCCGATGGGAGCGTTTCCGGTTCACTGCCTTGTTGGATTGACCGGCGTGGCAGGTTGGCCAACGTCGGCCAGCGGCAACGTGAACCAGAAGGTCGCACCCTTTCCGAGCCCTTCGGATGCGCAGCCGATTGTCCCGCCAAGGGCTTCGACGATTCCCTTGCTGACATAAAGGCCCAGGCCCGTCCCCGGCTGCGTAATCTGCATCGTGTCATGGACCTGGACGAAGGGGTGGAACAGGCGCGCAACAGAATCAGCGGAAAGCCCGATTCCTGAATCATGGACGCGCACCCATGCGCCAGCGCCGTCGCGCCGGACTGTGACATCGATGGTGCCATCTTTTGGAGTGAATTTGACAGCGTTGGAGAGCAGGTTGTCGAGGACCTGGCCAACCCGGCGAAGGTCGGCGTTGACTAGGGTGCCTTGCGAGACAGACAATGTGATGCGGACGCCGGAGGTCGCGGCGATCTGCTGGTAGGCGTCCACCGCCCGCTGGGTTTCTTGCGCGAGGTCGAGGCGCTGCGCAACGAGTTTGAGTTGACCCGTCTGCAAGCGAGCCGAGTCGAGCAGGTCCTGCACGAGGTGCGCGAGGCGCGTCACGTTGCGTTCGAGAATCTCCACCATCTTGCGCTGGTCGGGCTTGCTCGCGTCGTTGAGTTGGTTTCTTGCCATCGCTATCTGCAATCGGATGGGCGTAAGCGGCGTACCAAGTTCGTGCGCGGCTGTGTTAATGAACTGGATGCGGGCCCGGTCGACTTCCTGTAGTTGCTCGTAGGCCGCCTTGAGTTCGGCCTCGGCCAGGCGGCGTTCGAGTACGCGGCCCAACTGCTCGCCCACGTTGCCCATGACGGCGAGGAGCTCCTGGTCGGGCTCCTTTATGTGGTCGGAGAAGAACTCGAGGACGGCCAGCACGCGGCCGCGCACCGGGACGGGGAAGCCGAAGGCGCCGTGGACGCCAATCTCCAGAGCATTCTTGGCGCGCGGGAAGTTCGGGTCCATCATCACGTCGGGGATCCATGCGGCCTTCCTGCTTTCCCAGATGCGACCGGGTAGCCCGCGGCCGGGTCCGAGGGCCGTCGATTCGGTAATCCGGCGGAATTCGCTGAATTGGCTGTCGGCCGGCATGTGCCATACGCCGTGCGAGACCACCTCGGTGCCGGCGTCGTTTACAAAGTAGGCGTGCCCGATAGGCCAACCAGTGTATTCGCAGACTTTGTCCAGGCACAGGCGTGTGGCCTCATCCACGGTCTCGGCCTCGTTGGCCACCAGCGGAACCTGCTGCAACAACTGGATTGTGGCCACGCGGCGGCGGATCTCTTCCTGCGCCCTTACGCGGTCGGACAAATCCCGCAGGTAGCCCGCGAACATGGTCTTCCCTGCGGCCTTGAACGGGATGATGGCGAGTTCGACGGGGATCTCGACGCCATCGGCGCGGATCGCCGTGATCTCGATGCGCTTGCGCAGGACCGGCCCTTCGCCCGTGGCAAGGTAGTACCGCAGCCCCTTGGCGTGCAGTTCGCGGTACTTCGCAGGGATGATGAGATGCGAAAGGCGCTGGCCCACGGCCTGCTCTTTCGTGAAGCCGAAGGTCCGCTGCGCCGCCGGGTTGAACTCCCGCACAATGCCGCCCTCGTCCATGAGGATAATGCAGTCCAGGGCCGAGTCGAGGATGGCTCCGCGCAGGCTTTCCGTGTAGGCCCGGTTCTCCAGTTCCGCCGTAAGCGAGGCGTTGCGATCAAGGAGTTCGATGGATGTGAGCTCGAGCGAGCGTTCGACGAGTGCGCGGTCTTGGTCCGCTGCGAGATACGACCGGTCGACTTGGTCCAAGAGGGGCTGCAGCGTCGGAGGGATCCCTTCCAGGTTGCCGAATTGGCGTCGCAATTGGCGTTCGAGGAGTTTGTGCACGTCAACCCTCACGCAATGTCGTGATGGTCATGGTCTGGTTATGCAGCTCGCAGTTGGCATGCGGCGCCGCGGGCGAAATCTCTCCATACGAATAGAATCCCGTCATCACTGTCTTGGGGCCGAGGACTTCCCGGACGGCATCAAGTTCCTCTTCCACTCTTTGTTTGAGGACCAGTTTTCGGCCCACGCAACTAATCAGGATTGCCAGCTCCGCCTGGTCTCCCAACAGGTCGTTGCTTTGCCGGGCCGCCCCGTGCGCACCGTCGACCAGGCGATCGAAATTGGCTTTCATGAGTTGTGCCCTGGAACCTTGCGGCATGTTGCCGGCAAAGGTCATGCTCTGGCTTTTTTCGTCCACCGCCAAGATTGTGCGCGTGAGGCTCGGGCCGCCTTCTGCCTGGACGTTTAGGGGAAACAGCAAGCCGGATGAAGGCAGGTCTGAGGCGTGTTCACCCAGGTACTTCTTGTACAGGGCAAGGGCCGGCTGGCCATCGAGTTCGTAGAGGATGTTTCCCTCCGCCTTGGTGACAATGCGGACAGGCCCGAAGGCGTCCCATCCGCCCAGACTGCCGTACCCGACCTTGAGGCCAGCGCCATAGAATCCGATGGCGCTGATGTGGCGGTCGGCCGCCTCCGCGTTTGCCATGACGAGCGTGCGCTGGAACCGGGCACCATCACCGGCAAGTCCTCCGGTGAGCTGGACACCCTTTGGCAGCCTTGCCAGCATTCCTTTTACGAGGGCGCTGCCGTTGACGTGTGTTCCATCAGAGAGGACGAGCACGTGCGCAAGGTCCTTGACAGCGAGCTTGTCGGCCAGGCTCGCCCCAAGGGCCTCGTCGGCCTGGCCGGCGCGCAATGCGACAGTGGCGACTTCGACATGGGCGGCGCTAAACGAGATGGCGGTCGCAACCAGCGAATCGTCGAGCACGCGCGTCCCCGCAATCTCTCCCGCGGTGGAACAACCAACGACCTGGGCCTTGGGGTAGAACTGCCGGATTTCATCATACATGCCCTTGCGGCCAAGCGCTCCAGGGCTGCCGAACGCCAGCACCAGGGAGGCCTCGTCCAGTGTGGCCTTGCCGCCGGCCCATCCTTCACTTGGTGACCAGCATAGCTGTTCAGTTTGCATGGCAGGTCGTCGCCTCAAGGCCCCATTAAGCACGGCTGAAAAGCCTTTTAGGGAAAAATCACCCAAGCTAAAGGGCGAGGGGGGCCACCAGCCCCTCCCGTCGCAGCGCCTGCGCTGCTTGCTTGGCAAGCCTGGCTGAACGGCCCGCCTGCCTCGCTGCGAATCGGAGCCATGCCTGTTCCGTCCGCGAGCCGTTGGCCGATTGCATGAGCGCATTTTCCAGCGCGCCGTACCGGAGCCAGGTGACGCCGTCGGCCTGGCGGAGGATGGCGTAGAACGCGGCCTGTGCACTCCGCCTGGGTAAGGGCGTATCGACGCGGTGCTGCAGTGTCAGAAGGATGACTCCCGGCGAGCGCTTCGGATACGGGGTCGGGCGCGCGGTGCGGTGAGCCCGTTTGGTGACTCGCAGCTGCGCATGCTCTAAGCGAGCTAAATCGCCCAGGCCGACGGCGCCCGGTCGAGGTGCCAACCATGCTGCCAGGCGCTTGGCCTCATGGACTGGACTTTCCAACGCGAATGGGTGGCGCCGGAAGTAGCCCGCCAGGCCGCGTTCACCAAGGAGGGCGACGGTCCGGGGCATGTCTGCCCGCAGCATCACGGTCCGGTCGATCCGTCGGCGCCGGGCAAAGTAGGCAAGGCCCCCGGCGTCCAGGCCGGCAAGCAAGATTGCGTCCTTGCCGCGCAGGCCGGTTGCCCGGGCGAACCCGCGCCGGTCACGGGCAAAGTCGCGTAGCGCGTCCTCCTGCGCAAGAAGTCCCGCAAGCTGCGTTTGGACGGCAAGCAATCCCATTCAGGCGGCCCCCAAGGCCCGGCGCATCAAGGTCCCGCCGCGACGAATCTCGCGGGCAAGCTGGGCCGGAGGGCCAAAAGTCTGGTCGCGTTCAATCAGGAGGCCGCGGACGGGATGGGCCTCGACTAGTTCTTGCGCCATGGCCCAGACTTGAGCGTGAATCGGCGCGCCGTGCGTATCGAGAAGTTTGCCTTCAATCCATTCCGATCCGGCAAGATGGAGTTGGACAACGGCGTCCAAAGGGAAAGCCGCCAGGTAGGCTGTAGGTTGCACGCCCAAGTTCGCGGCGTTGTTGCGTAGGTTTGTCACATCGAGCAAGACGCCGCAGCCCGTGCGCCGCACGACTTCGTCGAAGAATTCGGGCTCCGAGAAGTCGGCTCGCCTGAACGTGAAGTATTGTGAGATGTTCTCGAGAAGAAACGGTAGGCCAAGCGTGCGCTGGACGGCCTTCACGTTTGCGACCACGATGCGGAGGGCCTCCTCGGTGTAAGGGATGGGCGTCAACTGTCCGATGTTGCGCTTGCCGACTTTGGTAAACGACATGTGGTCACTGCACCACACGGCCCGAAGGCCCCGGCTTACCGCCGCCATCTTTCTTGCAAATGCAAGGTCGGCGCCCAATGCCGTTGCAACACTCAGGCTCACGCTGTGCGTGACGAGGGGTTTGCCAGCGACCATCCTTGCAAGCAGACGCCGCGCTTGGGCGGTGCCATGGAGCACGTGCTCGGGCATCACCTCAAAAAAGCCGATGTCGCCCGCATGCCTGGCAAACAGCGGCGCCAAATCGCGCCGGTAACCGATGCCGGCGCCAAGAAAAGGCAAGGAAGAGGGGGAAAAACGGCCCATCGCTTCGCGCCTACTTTTTCTTCGAGATGGGCTTCGTCGAGGCCTTGGCTTTCGCCTTGGTGGGTGTCCTTGCGGCGGTTTTCTTTGCCGGAGTCTTCACCGCGACTTTGACCGTCGTCTTGGCGCTGCCGCAACTCATCTCGCCGCCGCTTGTGGAGCCGCAAGCCATGTCGCCGCCCTTGGCGGAGCCGCATGACATTTGGTCGCCTGCCGCGGAGGATTCCGTCGCTGCATTAGCGGTCTTCTTCTTTTTCCAGCCGAAAATTCCCATAGAGTCACCTGTGTGGTTGACGGCCGCCGCAAGGGCGGGTCCGGCAGAATATGCTCCTGCGTCCGCTCGCAAATGCGACCGGTATTCAAGCGTTATCGCGGGGAGATTGGCTGCGGCACCGTTTTGGGTCATTCGCGGCGGCGAACAAGCACGACCGCGAGGGCGGCAACGAGCATTGCGGCCACAATCGCCAACGCTGTCCAGCCTGCGCCTGCGCTGCCCGCCGGCGCGGCTGAGACCGGCACGGCGAGCAGCGCGCTGTCGCGGCTCAGGTCGCGGCCGCCAGCCTGGACGATGGCCGATCCGGCCGTCGAGCGGGCAATTTGACATGCATCGCCGCTGCCGTCCGTGTCGGCATCCATCTGGTCGGGATTGTAGAGCCGGCAGTTGTCCGTGACGTCGGGAATTGCGTCGCCGTCGGCGTCGAGATCGCAGGCATCGCCTTCGGAGTCGGCGTCGCGGTCCGATTGCGCGTGGTTTGCAATGTCTGGACAATTGTCAGCCAGGTTTGCGGCGCCGTCGCCGTCGCGGTCGTTGTCGCAGACGTCTCCGACGCCATCGACGTCGAGGTCCTCCTGCCCGGAGTCAGAAATCGATGCGCACAAGTCAACATTGTCTGCGATGCCGTCGCCGTCGAAGTCGGATTCGGCGACCTCCGCGTTGGTGCCGTCATGCGGCGGCCGTGCGGTGTCGGGATTCCATTGCGACTTGGTATCGGGGGTCGGTTCATCCCCTGCACCGCCCGACTTGCATTCCACCGCGATGATGACAATGAAGAGGTTGATCGTGAGGGATGGATTGCCTTCATCGTCGGCGACGGTAAGGGTCACGTTGTACTTGCCAGGATTGTTGTAATCGTGAGTCGGGCTCGAGTCCGACCCGGTGGTGCCGTCGCCGAAATCCCAGGCCCACACATTGACGATGCCGTCGCTATCGAAACTCAAGTCACCGAACTCGACGGTAAACGGTGCCTCGCATGCCTCGATGATCTTGAACATGAAACTGGCCGTCGGAGGCGTTGTGACTTTGCGGACGATGACGTCATCGACCCAGAAGCCCATGCCGCCAAACAGGCACCCGGAGCCGCCGAATAGGATTGGATTGCAGATGGTGGCTCCAAGCGGACAAACTGTCGGCGTCCCTGGCACAACCTGCGGCGCTGGCAAGGCCAAACACGGCGGCGGCGTTGCGGAATCCGTATTGGAATCCTGGGTGAAGACGAAGCGGAACTGGAACTTCTGGCCGGACAGCCATGCGGCCGAGGATGGGAACGTGTACCACGTGTTCTGGTAGTAATTTCCCGCAAGGGAGGCAAGCATGGTCGTGCCTCCGCCAATCCTGTCTACGTATACGTCGAGCCGGTCGTACAGGCTTCCTTCAGAACTGCCATGGGAGGCAAAACTCATCGTGGTCAGCGACGCTCCGGTGGCGTCGATTACTGGCGAGAGCAGAGTGTTACTGACGGAGTACCAGCGGATTCCTTTGCCGGCGATGATGCCGCCCAGGAACAAGCCAAACGGCTGTGGCGAAAGATAACCGACGTCCACGCCGTTGGCCTGGGCGCCGACGAACCAGGAATTGCCGTCGCCGCCCGGGGCCGGATAACCATAATCATAGGACTGTTGCGATTGGAGCCAGTCCGTCGGGTTGTAGCATTGACCGACGTCGCTGCTGCACGGCTGCAGCCCAGTGCCGCTCTTGGTCCAAAGTTGGTCGGTGGTGAAATCGTCGCAGAAAAGCGGGGCGCCCGAGGCCGACTCCGATTGGCACCAGGTGGGGGGAGCGGCCTCGACGCCGGGGACGACAGCCACGGCCGTGCCGAAGAGTACAAATGATGCCAGCAACGCTCTCAGGTCCATGTCCAACCAAGCTTGCAAGATGCCTGCCATGGATTAACTTTATCGTACGGACCAGGAGGGGTCCCTCTGGAGAGCCCGGCAGGCGAACCTTTCTTCACTCTGGGGGGGTGCCCGCCCACGTGGATGGGCAACCCTGGGGAACCCCGCTGTCGCCGACGGCGCGACGGATGCTCCTTTTGGGTTCCGGCGAGCTTGGAAAGGAAATCGTCATCGAGGCGCAACGGCTCGGCATCGAGACCATCGCCGTCGATCGGTATGCCAACGCCCCTGCCATGCAGGTTGCGCACCGCAGCCACGTCATCGACATGACCGACGCGTCCCAACTGCGCAAAGTGATTGAGGCCGAAGACCCGGATTGGGTTGTCCCTGAAATCGAGGCCATCGCGACGCCTGAACTCGAAAACCTCGAGCGTGAGGGCTTCACGGTGATTCCAACGGCGCGCGCCGCGCGGCTTACCATGGATCGAGAAGGCATCCGCCGCCTTGCCGCCGAGGAACTCAACTTGCCGACAAGCAAGTATCGCTTTGCCGGAACGAAGGCGGAATTTGCAGCCGCCGTCAACGAAATCGGTTTCCCGTGCGTCGTCAAGCCAACGATGTCATCAAGCGGCAAGGGTCAAAGCGTGCTGCGCACCCTTTCCGATGTGGACCATGCTTGGGAGCATGCCATGAAAGGCCGCGTCAAGACAGGACGCGTCATCGTGGAGAGCTTCATCGACTTCGACTACGAGATTACGCTTCTTACAGTTCGCCACACCGGCGGCACGACGTTTTGCCCCCCGATTGGCCACGTGCAGATTGACGGCGACTACCGCGAATCGTGGCAACCCATGGCCATGACCCCCAAGGCCCTCGCACGAAGTGAAGAGATGGCAGCCACGGTGACGGGTGCCCTCGGCGGGCGCGGCCTTTTTGGCGTCGAACTTTTCGTCAAAGGAGACGACGTCTGGTTCTCGGAAGTAAGTCCGCGGCCCCACGACACGGGCCTCGTGACGCTGGGCTCGCAGCATCTCTCCGAATTCGCCTTGCACGTGCGGGCCATCACTGGCCTGCCAATCCTCGACGTGGGGCACATCGGGCCGACCGCAAGCGCCGTCGTTTTGGCATCGTCCGAATCCACCGCCCCCCGCTACGATGGAGTAGCGGCCGCCCTTGCCGAACCCGGCGTCATCCTGCGACTCTTTGGCAAGCCCGCAGCACACAAGAATCGCCGCATGGGCGTCGTTGTGGCACCCGGGCGTACCACGGACGAGGCGAGGGAACGGGCCAAGCGCCTCGCCGCGCTCGTGAAAATCTCGTGATTGTGAGATGGCCTGCCACAGGGAAACCCTAAGTCCCCCTAGTGGGCTCCTCCAGGCATGGCAGCGCAAGGTCACCACCCTCATTGGCCGGACAAGGCGATGTTCGCCTCCATCATGCTCATCCTGGCGGGTACAATGGGCACCCTGTTTGCGGCCATCAGCCCCGTTGTAAGTTTCGGCGGGTGTCTGGCGTCAGAAGCGCCTGGCGCCGCGACGGCCGGCGAATGTTCGGCCAGCAAGATTCCAGCCTTCCTGCAGGATTACCCATGGTGGCTGCAAGGAGCGCTTTCGCTTGCGACCCTGTCCTTCGGATTCATCAGCCTGCGGGCCCAGCGCAAGCGATTCACGTACGTGGGCTGCGTAACAGGAATCGCGTCCTTGGGTTTTGTCGGACTCGTCCCGATTCTCTCCTTGATTGCAGCCGGTTTCGTGCTGCTGGCGCACCGCGAGGGCGAAGACATGAAGGGCACAACCCAACGATTCCGCGCCCACGAATGGCCCGACAAGGCGCTCGCGGCCAGTCTGTTCCTTCTGGTTGCCGGCGTTCTCGCGGCACTCCAGGGCGCTCTCATTCTCGCCAACGCCTTCGGTGCGGTGCTGCTGCCCAGCGCCGCTTGGCTCGAAGGTTCCTTTGACATCGCGGCGGGACTTTGGTGCGGATTTGCAGCCTGGCAGGTGTACCATTTGCGTCGCTCCTGGACCGGTTATGTGGCCATCGGCCTTGCCTGCGTTTCCATGGGGCTCTACATCATGGGCCCCATCCTGGCGGTGACTGCGCTCGTTCTGCTGGTCAAGGCTAACCGTGAGCAGGAATTCACGATGGCCTGACCGATTCCGCCAAACGTGAGGCTTATCCACGGCCGCCGCCATGGACGCATGAGGTCGAATCGTGGCGACGAAGGCATTCGAGGTCAAGAGCTACCAGATTTTCCTGGGCCGCAAGATGAACATGCACAGCGGCGCCGGCGACGTAGCGCATTTCCACGGCTACATCGTCTGTCAGGGTCCGAAGGGCGAGAGGTACACGGTCTACTTCGTTCACCCCGAATCCAAGGGCGTCGAGAATTTCTACGACCCGCGCGAGAACTGGGCCGCAAGTTTTGTGCCGGCGGAATACTACCCTTGGTACGTCGACCTGCTGCGGAACGAGAAACCAGTGTTTGCCCAGTTGAACCAGGAACGCCCGGAATGGAACCGCTTGTTCACCGGCTCCGAGCCGGTTGGCGAGGGTGAACTTGGCATCCCGGCCCCGCGCATCCAACCGGCCACGAAGAAGCCCAAAGTTCTGCGGCGCTAGCTCGGCAAGTCGCACGCGCGCAATCGGTCCTCGAGTGATTGGTTGGCTTGCGGGTCAGCCCGGACTCGCAGGTTGCGCCTACACCTCGAAGGCCGCAACGACGGGCCAGGATTCATCGTCATCTTCACCGCCGGCATAATTCCAGGCTCCCGTTGCATGGATGAACAGTTGCGGATTCCCGCTGCCAGGTGTAAGGCGCATGTGCATGAGGTGACCAAGGCGGCCGCGGGTATGGAGCTTCGGAGGGGCGCAGTGAAAGTGAATTACGGAGTGGCCTTTTTGCGCCGGCGCGAAAACTCCCACCACGGCAACTCCTGGCCGGTGCGGGCATTGTGCACGGTCGCATTGAATGTGTCAAGGACGCATGGATCGTGGCGGATTCCGTCCATGGCGCAGATGCGTTCGTACAGCGCCTGCGCATCGGCGTGGGCCACGTCGTCAACGTTGCGGATGCCCAGTCGGATGAGGTCGTACGCCATCGCTGGGCCGATGTTGGGCATCTCCTGAAGGGTGCGCCACGCTTGGCGGACGGCGGGGTCGGACGGGGGGAGACGGCGGGCCACATTCGCCCTACCGGTAGGGCGGGGAAAAATGCCGCGCCCGGGCAGGTGAAAGTGCGGCGCCCCGGCGGCGCCGGCCTGCCGCGGTTGCGGCATTGACAGTGAGCGCAAGGTCCCAAACGCCGACTAAGCGGCCGCCCCTGTCTAGCAAGTATGCCTCCTGCCAACTACGTTGCGCCCCAATTGATCTGGACGTCTCGCCCGAGCCATATGTCGATTGTCTCCCCGCCGAAACGGCCCCACTGCTGCTCAACTGTCGTATGATTTTGCAGTGAAACCGTTACCCTCATGGTTCCGGAGAGCGTTCCGAGTGGTACTTCCCCCAGATAGAGGTGCGTACCAAAAGTTCCGGGCATCGAAAAGGAAGCGTTCCAGGTAATTGGCAGTTGGCTGACGCCGGCCCCTTCCCCGAATGCGTACTCGAATGCGACGGTTCCGTTCATGGGCGTTGTCAGGTGGTTGTTGACGTAGAGACGCACGGTGTTGGGCGCATCCACGCATCCCGGCGACAGGGCCGCGGGGACGAGCAGCAGGAGCACGAGGAACGGAAATTTCGCTTTCATGCGTGACCTACGCCGACCACTCCGGCCGCCTTTTTAGTGCGCCTTCGTAATCATCGGCTTCGGCGCCGCCGGCTTGGCCGCGCTCGTCTTCCGGTACTTGGGGTGGAACTGCTCCAAAGTCTTCTTGTCGATGCGCGTCAGGATAGATTCATCCACGGTCGCAAGCAAATCCCAACCGAGGTCGAGCGTGTCTTCGATGGTGCGGTCGTCGTCGCGGCCCTGCCGGACATACTTGTTCTCGAACAATTCCGCGAAGTCAAGCACCTGCAAGTCGCGCTTACTGAGAGCGTCTTTGCCGACGATTGCAACGAGGCCACGCAGGTCGCGACCTTCGGCGTACAAGGCGTAGCATTGGTCGGAGACCTTCTTGTGGTCGTCGCGGGTCTTGTCGCCGCCGATGCCGGCATTCATGAGGCGCGAGAGCGACGGTAGAACGTTGATGGGCGGGTAGATGCCCTTGCGGTGCAGTTCACGCGAGATGACGATCTGTCCCTCCGTGATGTAACCGGACAGGTCGGGAATCGGGTGGGTGATGTCGTCGCCCGGCATGGTCAGGATGGGGAACTGCGTTACCGAGCCCTTCTTGCCCTTGATGTTGCCAGCGCGCTCGTACAAGTTCGCCAAGTCGGTGTACATGTAACCGGGGTAACCACGGCGTCCGGGAACCTCTTCACGGGCAGCGCCGATTTGTCGCAAGGCTTCACAGTAATTCGTGACATCGGTGAAGATGACCAGAACGTGCATGCCGAGGTCGAAGGCGAGGTACTCCGCGGCCGTTAACGCAAGACGCGGGGTGAGGATGCGCTCGACGGCGGGGTCATCAGCCAGGTTCTGGAAAATGACGGCGCGCTTCAAGGCACCCGTGCGCTCGAACTCATTCATGAACTTCTTCGCTTCTTCGTTCGTGATGCCCATTGCGGCAAAGACGACCGCAAACGACTCGTCCGTGCCGCGCACTTTGGCTTGGCGGGCAATCTGCAAGGCAATGTCGTTGTGCGGCAAGCCGGCACCGGAGAAAATCGGCAGCTTCTGACCGCGCACCAGCGAGTTGTTTCCGTCAATTGTTGAGATGCCGGTCTGGATGAAGGAGTGCGGCGAGGCACGGCTGTACGGGTTCATCGGGCTGCCGTTGATGTCGCGGTACTCGTCCGGAATGATTTCCGGCCCGCCGTCAATCGGGGCGCCGGCGCCGGAGAAGACGCGGCCCAGGATATCCTTGGAGACGCCGAACTTGATGGTCTCGCCGAGGAACTTGACCGTGGTCTTGTCGTTGTCGATGCCTGATGTCCCCTCGAATACCTGGACGACGACCTGCTTGCTCGAGGTGTCGAGGACTTGGCCGCGGCGCATCTGGCCGTTGGGCAAGCGCAACTGAACGAGTTCGCCGTAGCCGACTTCATGGGTCTTCTCGACGAAGACGAGCGGCCCCTTGATCTCACGGATGGTGCGGTATTCCTTTTGTGCCATTAGGCAATCAACTCCTTCTTCACCGTAACGTTGCTGAAACTGCCTTCCAATTTCTTCATCGCGGCATCGTAGACCGTGTCGAAGTTGGCTTCAAACCGTGCGCGCGCGAAATCCGTCACCACAGGCAATCCCGTGATCTCCTTCGTCGTTGCGCCACCCGCCAACGCCTTCTGCGCCAGCGTCTGGTACCTCAAGATGGCCTTCCACAGCTTGTAGTCCTTCTGCAGGCTTGAGTACGCGTCGACTTTGTCGTAGGCGTTCTGCTGGAGGTAGATTTCACGAATCAACCGCGCGGCTTCCAACGTGACTTGCTGTTCAGGCGGTAGGGCGTCGGAGCCGACAAGCTGCACGATTTCTTGCAACTCGGATTCCTTCTGCAGGAGTTCCATGATTTCGGCCTTGACTTCGTTCCAGTCCGGGGCCGCCTTCTCGGCGTAGTACGGTGCGAGGTACTCGGGGTAGAGCGAGTACGACTGCAGCCAGTTGATGGCCGGGAAGTGGCGGCGTTGGGCGAGTTTGGCGTCCAGGGCCCAGAACACCTTCACGATGCGCAGGGTCGCCTGCGTGACGGGCTCGGAGAAGTCTCCGCCGGCCGGCGACACCGCGCCGATGACCGAGATGGAGCCTTCGCCACCGCCGAGGAGCGTGCAGCGGCCGGCTCGCTCGTAGAATTCCGACAAGCGAGCCGAAAGGTAGGCGGGGTAGCCTTCTTCGCCGGGCATCTCTTCCAGGCGGGAGCCGATTTCACGCATGGCTTCGGCCCAGCGGGAGGTCGAGTCGGCCATGAGGGCGACGTCGTAGCCCATGTCGCGGTAGTATTCGGCGATGGTGATGCCGGTGTAGCAGGACGCTTCACGCGCGGCCACCGGCATGTTGCTGGTGTTGGCGATGAGGCAGGTGCGGGCCATGAGCGGGTTGCCGGTCTGCGGGTCTTCCAAAACTGGGAACTCGGTCAGAACTTCCGTCATCTCGTTGCCGCGTTCGCCGCAACCGATGTAGACGACGACTTTGGCATCCGAGTACTTGGCGAGGCTCTGCTGCGTGACTGTCTTGCCGGAGCCGAAGGGGCCGGGGATGGCGGCGGTTCCGCCCTTGGCGATGGGGAACAAACCGTCGAGGATGCGCATGCCAGTGTTTAGCGGGATGGTCGGCAGCTGCTTCTCGTCAAAGGGCCGCGGTTTACGGACGGGCCACTTATGCGTCATCGAGAGTTTGGCGCCGTTGTCCAAAGTGCAGATGATTTCGTCAATCGTGAATGTCCCGGCCTTGATATCCTTCACGACGCCGCCTTCGACGTTGGGGGGCACCATGATCTTGTGGAGGATGGACTTGGATTCCTGGACGGTTCCGATTGCGCCGCCGGAGACGACCTTGTCGCCCTTCTTGACCGTGGGCTTGAACTCCCACATCTTCTTGTGGTCAAGTCCCGGAACGTCGACGCCGCGCAGGATGAAATGTCCCATCTGTTCCTGGAGCACCTCGAGGGGGCGCTGGATGCCGTCGTAGATGGACGTCAAGAGGCCGGGGCCGAGTTCGACGACTAGGGGCAGGCCGGTGTTCTCGACAGGCTCGCCAGGCTTGACGCCGGACGTGTCCTCGTAGACCTGGATGATCGAGTATTCGCCCTCGATCTGGATGACTTCCCCCATGAGGCGCTCGTCGCCAACACGCACGATGTCGTACATGGCGGGCTTGATGCCGATGGCGGTACAAACCGGTCCGGAGACGCGGTACACAGTTCCCTTTTGGTTTGACATGAACAGGTCTCCAAACGGCCCATCGGGCGCTCGCTGGCGGCGCGACAGAAGGGCGATATAAGAAGGTTCAGGGGAAGAGGTCAGGGAAATCTCATCCAGGAGGAACCGGTGCCCACAACATGAGCGAAGGCGGGCCCCACATTGTCCGGATGGCTCGCTGGCGCCTGGCGGTGTGGTTCGCCCTCGTCGCTTGCCCTCCAATTTTTTTCCTTGTCTGGATTCTCGTGCAGGGCCGGTACGCAGATTTGTTTGGCATCGTGATTCTTGGGGCCGCCGTGCCGATTCCGGTGCTCCTGACGTTCCGCGCTCGCGAGATTGGACAGGACGGGGTCCGGATTCGGGATTGGCCACAATTGGGCCGCATGCGGGGTTGGCGCCGCGTCGAATGGACTGGCGTGGAGGAGGTCCTGCTTGTGGGGGAGCCCATCCAACGCATTGTCGTCCTGAGGAATGACAAGATGCTGTTCAACGAATCGATCGGCGACCTGGCCGACGACAGTCGACGCGGCTTGGCCGACGCGTTTCGCCAGCACGCCCGCGTACGGACGTTGACCTGGGACGCCTTCAAGCTGGAATGGACTCGGAGGAAGGCCATTGCAAGACAGGCGCACGGTATGGGCCACTAAGCCCCACTCCGTCACGACAAGGATTGTTTCGCCCACCTCCCCGAAAGCAACCTATAATTTGTAGAACATTCTACTTCATGGTGTGAGTACGTCCGTCAAGATGACTGAGGCCGACAAGCGCCGGCTGGATGCGCTGCAGGCTGACGTAACGAAGCGCCGCCGGGCCAAGATATCGCAGGAATCGTTGCTGCATGAGCTCGTCCGCCTTGGGGAGCAGAATCTCGACAAGCTCGCACCGGGAGAATGGAAGATGAGCGCCGCCGCGCAACGTAGGCTGATGGCCCTCCCCGTAGACACGGGGAAGGTTACGCGCGAGGAAACGATTGACCAGGAACTCTACGGCTGGGACCGGGAAAGACCATGATTCTTCTGGATACGGGTTTCCTCTATGCATTCCTGAACTCCCGCGATGCGCAGCATGCTCCGGCCACGCAGACGATGGCGGCGGTCGTGGCCGGGCGTTGGGGCCAACCCTGCGTCAGCGAATTGGTCGTGGCGGAGCTTTTCAATCTAATCCGCGCACGGCGGGCAGGCCCTCTCATCGAGAACAACGCCGCCGTGCTCCTCTTTGGGCCCGACGCAGCATTGAGGGGATTCCGGGCCTTTCCGGCCCCGTCCGTGGTCGCCGCGGGGCCGGTCTTGGCTCTCTACAAGCGGCACGGCGGTTTGTCGTTCACCGATGCAGCTCTGCTTGATGCCAGCCGCCAACACTCATGCCCTATCGCAACATTCGACTCTGGCTTCGAAGGGCTGTGCGAAATCGTCTCATGAACGCAAGTCAGGCACTTACCACAAGTCGACGCCGACGGCTTGCTTGATCTTCTCGCGAAGTGAATTGTCCTCTTCAAGCCCGACGGCAACAAGGGTGGGCTTCGTGCCGGACACCAAATCGTGTCGCGTGCGCTGACTGATGCGTTGCAAGTCCCCCGTCTGCATCACAAGGATGGAGACGGCGTCGTCGCGCCGCGCCGCGCTCAAGGCGCGCTCCAGCTCTTCCTCGGTTGCGGCGTCCCAAATCTTGCGGATGCCGGCCAGACGGAAGCCAAGGGTGAACTGCTGCGAGCCGACGACTCCAATCTCGCTCATGCCCTGCCTCCGGGCCCGGGCCAAACCACCGATTTCACCGATGGCACCGATAGGCGCTGTGCGCTCGGTGAAATCGGTGGTTGAGTTGTCGTTGGCATCAGACAATCAGCTCCTTGAGCCGTTCTTCGGACAGGCCGGACGCCTTGCCGCGTGCCACGGCCCGCAAGGTTGCGACCTCACGGTGCTTGCGGACCAGGAAGAGCAGGATGGGGATGAGCGACAGCGGGTGAAGATGGCTGAGGTGGTTGAGTTCGCCCATGTGGGCGCGCCACACCGCGGCCTGGAACGGGCCGAGGCGCGTCGTTGGCGCCGCCCGGGAAAGTTCGTCCCGGACCGCGGCGTAGGCCTTGTGTTCGCCCAATGCTTCGCCGAGGGCGGCAAGGTCTTTGCTGCGGGCGAGGCCCATGACGTCGGCGACTTTCAGGCCCTTGCCGCCGGGGATGATGAAGGGGGCAAAATCGCCCTGTTCGCCAGCAAATACCCAGCGGGCGGCATTGAGGAGATTGCGGAAATCGACTTCGCGGCGCAGGAAGTCCTGCACGTCGCGGGCGCCCTTCTCTTTCGAGTCCTCCAGCGCCGAAAGCAACCGGTCGTAGTACACGAGGTCCAGCTTGTCCTCGTAGCGGGCAAGCGGTGAGCCGGCCGGGAGCATCTGGAGCGTTGCAGCCCATTCACGGGCTTGGCGCGGCCCTTTCTCAAGCGTGGCAATCACGTCGGCGACGGTCTTGACGTCCTCGGCAAGCAGCGGGGCAAAGAGGTTGTACGTCTCCTGGTTTTCTAGGACCATCTCGCGCAAGAGTTCGTCACGGGTGGCGCCGGCGGCCTTGCCGCGCAGCAGGGTCTTGATGTCGTCGACGTGGAAGCGGTCCAGGAACAAACTGATGATGGCGCCGCCGGGTCCAGCGACCATGCGGCGTACCTGTTCGTACGTGCGCTCTTCGTTGACGCTGAGGGCCGCCTCAAGCAGGTCGAGGCCGGAGAATTTGGAGGCCAGTTCGTCGACTTCGTTCTTGTAGGCGGAATCCTGGATGAAGCGCGTGATTTCCGGCACGTCCATCTTGAGAATCTTCTCGTATTCGCCCGGCGGGATGAGTTTGGAGCGCTTGGCTTGGACGCGGGCCACGGCGTAAGGGTAGTTGCTGGAGCCGCCCTTGAACATCGACATGGCCATGCTTGTGCCTCAGTTGAAGAGCGCCGCTTCGGCCTTCAGAATGTCACGCCAGGATTCGTCCAGGATGGTCTCGTAAGTCAGGTCCAGGCGGGTCCTTCCATTCTCGGCTTCGACCACGATTCCGCCCGCGATGGCCAGGCTGCCTGCGTGCTTGTACGACTTCTGCGCCGCAAGTGTTGCCGTGTCGGCCGACGAGCCCCACACCGTGCCGGTCGGGATGATGCCCTGAGCGCGCTTGATGAGTGCCTGAATGTGCTTGTCGCGCGCCTTGGCGGGCAAGTCGTGCAGTCCGCGCAGCACGGCTTGTTTCATCTGTTCGCGCAGTTGCGCCTCGGTGCCGAGGACGACCTTGCGGGCCTCCGATTCGGCGCGGCTGTGCGCCTGCGCGAGGACGGCGGTTGCTTCCTTGTCCGCGGCGGCAAGTCGGGCGCCCTCGTGGGCCTTCGCCTCCGTGCGCGCCTGCGCGAGGATGGCAGCCGCCTCGCGGCGGGCTTCCTGCAGAATATGCTGGGCGCGGGCTTCGCCGTCGCGGCGCACCTCGCCGATTACCTGGTCGAGCGACATGGAATTCGCCCGGGGTCTACGCCGTGCCGGTCTTGAGCCAGAGCAGGATGGCCATGACGAAGCCGAAGATGACGACGGTTTCGGGGATGACCGTCATGACGAGGCCCTTACCGAAGTTCTTCTCGTCTTCTGCGGTCGCGCCGACGGCCGAGGCGCCAATCGCGCTCTGGGCGATGCCGGTGCCGATGCCGGCCAGGCCGATAGCCAGTCCGGATCCGATGCCAAGAAGTCCATTTCCGATGTCGATTGCCATGTCGTTTTCAGCTCCGTGTGTAAGTTGTTTTTGGGGGGTTTGAAAGAGAGAAAAAGGGCTTCAGGCGGCGCGACGGCCAAACGGTAGATAAGGCCGACCCCCGCCCGTGTAGAACTTCTGGAAAAACTCGACGAATTGCAGACGCAGCGACTGCAGGCCGGCGCCGAGGATGGCAAGCGGGATGATGCAGGCGAATCCAAGGACGTAGATGATCCAGCCCACCGGGTTGCCATGCTCGAGGCCGGGCGCGATTGCGATGAGGGCAACGGCCATGCCGGCCTTGCTGGCGCCGATAGCGGCCAGACGCGTGTAGGAGACGAGATTTCCAAGCAGACCTGGAACTTCGAGAAGGGCAACAAAGCCCGCGCCGAGGACCTTCGCGGCGGCCATCCAAAGGAGTGCGATACTGAAGACGGTAAGCCCGACTCCGGCGTAGCCCACAATGGGCGGAAGCATTCCGACGACAAGGCCGAGGACGGACAGCGCCGCGCCCGCCATGAGGAACAGCCACGCGGCCTTCTCCTGGATGGCAAGCGTGAGGCCGTGGGAGACGTAGACATTGCGGATGCCGATTGCAAAGCCGAGAATGAGGTGCACGAGGCCAATCAGGACGCACCAGATTAGAAGCGCCTGGACGTCGTGAATCTTGGAGTATAGGCCAAGGCTGACGGCGCCGGCGACAGACAGGTGAACCGCGCTACTCGGGGCCAGCATGTTGCTGCCGGCATGATGCTCGGCGGGGTCGGGCGGGAAGCCGCGCTCGACAAGAAGCAGGTTCTGTTCATGCAGGGCTTCCTGCGCGGCGGCCTCTTCACCGCCAGTCTTGAACATGAGCCCATGCGGCTCCGTGTCGTAAGGGATGTTCAGCCCGAGGATGTGTTCCCACGACAGGTCGCCTTCGTGGTGCTGGTCCGGGCTCACGACGAAGTGGATGCCGAGCGCCTCGCCGAAGACGAAAGCGCCAACAATAATGCCCATGACGCCGCCCATCACAAGGGCGCGGCCGACGGCGGGGCCGCCAATCCCGAAGACGTAGTGCTTCTTGAGGAGGATTCCAACCAGGACGATGACCGCACCGACTGCGACGTCCCCGACCATGAGGCCGAAGAACAATGGGAAGAAGAACAGCATGAGTTTGGTCGGGTCGATCTCATGGTAACGCGGCTTGCCAAGCAGGCCAAGCAGGAATTCGTATGGCTTGGCTAGTTTGGGGTTTTCCAGGTGTACTGGCGGCTCGTCCTTTGCGTCGGTTCCGTGCTCGTGTCCGTCGTCGGCGCCGTGGTCGGCCTTGCCGTGATGGTTGTTGTCGGTCGCATGCGCAACGGGCAGGCCCGCTGCTTCCTTGTGAGGCACGGCGGCGTCAGGAACGTCGCCCATATTCTGGATGTAGAGTTTGTCACCGCACGCGGCAATGAGCGCGTTCTCGATGCGCTGCACCCGGCTGGTTGGCACCCAGCCTTCAACGTGGAACGTCTGGTCCGTGACGCCAAAATGCAGCGGCGCCTGGGTGCGCTCGACCTCGCCGACAAGGACACGCTCGAGTCCAGCAAGGCGCGGGCCCCAGGCGGTGCAGAGCTTTGCGATTTCGGCTTCCTCAGCCACCAATTTGGCGCCGAGGTCCGCCTCCTGGGCGGCAAGGCCCGCGAGCCGCTCGGCGGGTGTGCCGACGCCGGGTGGCGCCGCGACGGGCGAGAAACCGTGTTCGGCAAGGACGCGTTCCGCGGCGCTGCCATCCTTGGCCGCAACTACGAGTGCCACGGCCGTGCCGTGCGCGCCGTCGGCGATTTGCATTTCGTGCGCCCATCCGGCCGCGCCGACCGCTGCGGTCGGGTCGGTACGGGCCGTACCGGCAAAGACGCGAACCGATGTCAGCCCCGTTGCAGCCCCGAGGTCGATGGCGAGATTTTCAATGGGGCGCAGGGCCTGCGCTTCGCCGTCGATTGCAGCAAGGCGCGTGCGCAGCTCGTCGGCGCGCGCCGTCGCGTTGGCCGTCGCCGTCCTGGCTTCAGCCAACAGGCGCGCTGGATCGGGGACATGTTCGAGGATGGCCGGAGCACCATCGGCGCCCAGCGCTTTTTGCAGACCGCGAACGGCAACGAGAAGTTCGCTCGCCTTCTCGCCGGCCTCAAGCGGGGTGCCGATGCGCGTCGTTCCCGTCGGGTCCTTGAAGTCCTCAACGTGAACGGCGCCTTCGGCGTGCAGCGTCGCGATGACTTTCTCGAGTTGGCTTTGGTGCCCGCCGACAAGCAGGCGGTTCATGCGGGCAGGAAGGAAACCCATGTGCGTCGCCTCAGAGTTTCCCTTCGACGATCTTGAGGGCCCGGTCGGTGACGCCGGCGGCGCCGCCTTCGAATTTCTTGCGGATTGCCTCGGCGTCCTTCTGGCCCTTGGCCACCTGCTTCTTGGCAGAGGCTTCAGCGTCCTTTCGCGCCACCTCGATGCGGCTCTGGTAGGCGAAGTCGGCCTGGGTGCGGCCTTCGGCCACGATGGCGTCGGCTTGTCGCCGCGCCTCGGCAAGGATGGTCTTGGCTTCCGCCTCGGCTTGGCCGATGCGCGTCTTGGCACCGGTTTCGGCGTCCTTGATGCGCAACAGGAGTTCGCTCTTCAAGAATGGACCTTATGCGGCGCGAAAACGGTGCGCTATTTCAGGCCTGGGGTGATTTTCGCTTGGAGGGGGCATCTGGTCGTCTCGGCGCGGCGCGCTTTTGCAGCCACAGATTTCGCTGAAGCCCATGAGTTCGGCGCAAGTGAAATCTGATGAAGTGCCGCAAGTCACTGACTGGGAACTGATTTCACCGATTTCCGGCTCGCGACCCGAACGACAAAGGGGGCAGCGATTAGTCGTTTCGAGTTTCCGGTTGCGTTCGCTTGCGCCGGTCGACGAATCTGCGGCCGATCACTCCAACGGACTAATGTTTGTTCTTCTGCAAGCCGTAGCGGTACGTCAAGCCCAAGACGAGTAGAGTCGTTCCAAGTAAGGCCCCCACAAATTGCAAGCTGGAGAAGACGGCATCCGAGGCGTTGCCTTCCGTTACGTAATCCCTTGGCCCGGCAGCGGCGCCCCCAAGTGCTGTTGCGGTGCGTGTTTGACACGCATCGCCAATACCGTCGCCGTTGCTGTCTAGCTGGAGGGCATTCGGGGCTGTAGGGCAATTGTCGAGGAACGAGCCCACTTGCGCCGTGTTGGCGATGCCGTCGCCGTCGAGGTCGTCGTCACAGGCATCACCAATGGTGTCACGATCTAGGTTGCTTTGGTCGCCATTTGGCGTCAAAGGGCAGTTATCGGAGAGATCGGCGACGCCGTCAAGGTCGAGGTCGAATGCGTGCATGCCGCTCGCCGCAGGAATGCGATCTGCGACTTGCGGGTCCTGTGGATTGAGATCGCATGCATCGCCCGCCCCGTCGCGGTCGGCGTCCTCCTGGTCGTGGTTTTGCGTGCTGGCGCAGTTGTCTGCCATATCGGCGATTCCGTCAAAATCTGAATCCTGCACACCGTGCGGAAAGACATCGATGAACAGGCACGTCGAAGCCGACAGGCCGGATGGGGATTCCGTCACCGTTAGCCGGATGCATGGGTGAGCACCAACTTGCGTCTCCGATGGCTGCCACGACACACAGGGGCCCGTGCTATCAAAAATAGCGCCAAGCGGAAGGGCATCCGCGGAATATGACAATGTACCATCTAGGCCATCGTGTCCGAGGGGACAGGCCGTTACAGTTTCTCCGATTTGCGTGGCATGACGCGGCATCAAATCGATTGTCGGCGGACACGGCCACAAAGCCGAAGCCGCGATGGATTGCGACGCCGTCATGGTCGTTCCGTCCGCGTCGACCACAGTTAGGACAACCGTGTAAGTTCCGGGTAGGTAGAAGTGCTCAACGTTTAGGCCGCTTCCGGTCCCACCGTCACCAAACGACCACGATTGCGACACGATGCCCGCGGCGGGCGTACTCCCATCGCTGAAAGAGAACGTCTCACCGTGACAATCTGGCACGCCATATGCGTCAAAGTGCGCGGCGGGGCAACCGCCACCGAACCTGAGGATGGAGTCGTAAACCCCAGTCTGGGCTGCTCCGCCGAACACGTAGGCGGTGCATTCATTCGTGATGATTGCTTGCATGGTGCTGCGTGGGGCCGGAAGTACGCCCGGAAGCGTCGCGACCGAACCTGTTGTCGGATCGAACCGAACAATGGCATCGATAACGGAGCCAGCGTTGTCGACGCCGCCGAACAAAAGCATGTACGTTCCGTCCCAGACGGCCGCCGCCCACCCATGCGCCAGCGTCATGGCGGGTAACATCGTTAGCGTATCTGAGGCCGGATCATATTGGTAGATGTGGTTGTCTCCCAAGCCCGTCAAGTAAACGTAGGTGCCGCTCCACACAGCCGTCATACCAGAGAAAGTAGGAAACGTGGCCGACATGCGGGTTGCCGTCTCGGTCACGGGATCAAAACGGTTAATATGGTACTCCGGAGGTTTACCAAATACGCAGGGTGGGTCAGCGATAAATTCATGGCAATTCGATCCTGCAAAAATGTAGGCGTAGGTGCCCGTCCACACCGCAGCGCTACTAGGGCCAAACATATCGGGCAGCGCGTTAGGCAGGAAAACCAACGTTGAGGAGCCTGGATCAAAGCGGAGGACCTTGTTATAGTACGAATCCGTCGAGCCGTCGTGGGCGCCGAAGAGGTATGCCGTCGACCCGGTCCACACGACATTCGGGAGTATCTCATTTATGGGGAGGTGGCCAACCACAGTCGTCGCCTCGGTGGCGGGGTCGAAGCGGACAATCTCAGTGGTACCACCGAACGCATCATTCTGACCTCCAAAGACATACGCAGCACTTCCTGTCCATATGGCGCCGCTCCCCTTTCGCGCCGTGTCAAAATGAGCGCCCGTGACAGTAGCTTGGGAATAAGATGGAATGGGGGTCGCAGCCGCAAACGGCAGTGCGAATAACATGAACAGCAAGGCGGCGGTGGCCAACCTCTGGGCATGCCAGACATTCAGCACGGTTCCAGAAGCGGCACGGGCTTATTTATCGGTGCCTGCCCATGGCTTTGCCATTAAACCTCTCGGCGGCATCGCGCCGAACGCGCCATGCGCTCTCTCGCAGTCGTACGCAAAATCAACGACGGCAGCAAATCCCTCAACGGCGCCCGCATCCGCAGCGTGCTAACCAGCATCCAACAAACCATGGCTCAGCGCGGCCTGGCATTCCTCGAAGGATCACGCCTCTAGGCCGCTCCAACTTCAGTTGGCTGACGTCCTACCTAAGTCCAGCCACAACATGGTTTAGCGGCTCGGTGAAATCTGTGGATGCCGAAGGGGAGGCCACGCGTCCAGCAAGCCCGCCGGCCGTCATCACTCGGGTTGGACGTACCTGCGAATCTGGATGAATCTCCGTCCGAGCCAACTGGATTTGCGTTTTCCAGCGCGTCCGACGCTGCGGACAATGAGGACATTGCCGGCCACCCGGTCCGTGATTTCCTGGGTGCGCTGGGCCAGCAGGCTCTTGGCCCAGAGGCGGCCTGAAGTCTGGCCACCGACCACCACCAGGTCGTAGCCCCGAGATTTGTCCAGAACCTTGCGGACGGCGGGCCCCGTTTCGAAAACTGCGTCGGCCTCGACGCCCGGGCTGGCATAACGTTCGAGTTGCTTGCGGCCTTCGTCTTGCATTTCCACCTGTTCGGCGTCCTTTGCCATGGCGTGGTACAGCAGAACCTTGCCTTGCGAGGCCTTGGCGAGGGCGGAGCCAAGGCGGATGCCGAGTTCTGCGTGCAGTCCGGTGTGCGTCGTGACAAGGACGTTTCGCGCCGTGATGTCTGGCGTCTTGAGACGCAGCATGGCGACGTCGCAGGGCGGGTAGGCCAAGAGCGCGCTCGTCGGCTGGCCAATCGTGAGGCGTGCCTGGCCCGACATGAGTAGCAGGGTCACCTTCTCTTCCTCCACGGCCTCGCGCACGAGTGAGTCGAGGTTGTGGCCGATGCGAACCATCGACGTGGACTGGACGCCGGGCGGCAGCGCCGAGCGGGCTTCGGCAAGAAGTGCCTTGTCCTTGTAGAAGGCCTGGCCCTCGGAGAGTGGCGTGAGTTCGGGCACGACGACGGGCTGCAGGAGGATGACTTCGCCGTCCAGGGCTTGGGCAAGAATCCCTGCCGTCTTGGTGAGGCTGCGGGCGGTGCTAGGGGCCGGGCTGGAGAACAGGACGAGGACGCGGTAGGCCTTGCGCTCGCGGACCTGGGCCATGGGCAGCGGGGCCGCGAGGGGGACGACTGGGGGAACGGGGGCCGTCTCGTGGCGCCGCACCCACACGTAGTAGAATGTCATCCCGGCGGCAATCCAGCCGACTGCGATGTACCAGGCGACGTGGCTGTACCTCCACAAGTAGATGGCGAGGAAGAACTGCGCGAAGATGCCTATCAGCGGAATCCACGGGAACAGCGGCGCGCGGAAGCCGAAGCGGTCCTGCGGGATGATCTTGCGCAGCTTGATGTAACTCGTGTTGACCAGGAGGAAGAGCAGCAGGAACATGACGGCGGCGGACGTGGCGACATCGGCGATGGGCAGCAGGGCGATTAGCACGACGAGTACGCCGGAGCCGAGCACCGAGTAGTGTGGAGTTCGGCGCTTGGGGTGGACGCGGCCGAAGACGCGCGGCAGATTGCCGTCGCGGCCCATGGCGAAGGACACGCGAGAACTGGAGTACAGTGTTGCGTTGAGCGCCGTGAGCTGCAGCAGGAGGGCGGAGCCGGCGATGATGATGGTGCCGAAGGGCATCACCTGGCTTGCCATCGTAATCAGGGCGTTCTCGCCGAGTCCGCCAAGGTACACCCAACTCTGCCCCGACGGGGCTTGCGTGACGCCGATTGCGATGAACGTGACCACCAACATGATGGCCCAGACGATGAGGAACGAGTACCAGATGGCGCGCGGGATGTTGCGCTTCGGGTTCTGGATCTCCTCCGACGTCTGCGAGATGATCTCGTACCCCTCGAACGCGATGAACGTGATGCCCATCGAGAGGAAGATGTTGGAGAGGTTGGAGAGCGTGCCGCCCTCCAGCATGAACGGGTTGAAGTTGTCATGCACAAGCTGCGGGTTGCGGTAGGCGCCCCACAGGCCGTAGCCGATGAAGACCAGGACGGCGATGAGGACGATGGAGTTGACGACGTTCTCCGCCTTGATGCCAATCTTCACGCCGACGTAGTTCAGGCCGACGAACAGGATGCCGATTAGGACCGCGCTGACTTGGAGGACGCCGAGGTCGAACCCGCCATAATGGAAGGTGCCGAGGTCGAAGGCCGGCAGGAGGACGACGCTGAACAGGTCGGCGGGAAGCCACTCGGGGTTCGCGCGGTGCACGATGAACAGGATGAACGTCGCCGAGGCGATGCAGTACAGCGAGCAGGCGATGACGTGCGAGAACCAGCCGAGCCATCCGCCGAGGAAACCGAACGGTTGCCCAAGGCCCTGCTTGACCCACAAGTACCCGCCGCCGGCGTCGTCGGAGGCCGACCCGAGTTCCGCGTACACCATGAGCGTCGGTATCGTGATGAGGCCGTTCAGAAACAGCGCGATGATGACGGCGGGCCCGGAGACGCCGGTGGCAAGCCCAAGCAGGACGAAGACGCCGCCGCCCATGAGGGCGCCAACGCCCATCATCGTGGCGTCAACGAGCGTAATCTCGCGCGCTAATCGAACTTCGCCGCCCTTCTCGCCCGCGGGCACCGGCTGCGGCGTTGCGCCGCCCGCTTGGCCAGGTACCCCTGCGGCGTCCACCGCCGGCGCGAGATGCGTGACTCACTTCAGGCCTTTGGTGCCGCTTCAGGAGAGGGTTGCGCCGGACGCCCGAGGGCGCAAATTCGCGCCGTCACGCTGCAAGCATGCCCACAGGCGCAAGGCGGCGGGCCGCCATCCACGCATGTTCGCCCGCTTGTTCAAGGATGCTTGCGGCAGCAAGCGCATGTCGGCACGCCGGGCCAGCGCACTTGCCGCATTGCAAAACACGTACCTCTATTGTGGGAAATGTATTAGATGGGGCCGCCGGAGTGCCGTGGGCCTCAGGTGACGCCGTGACCCTTACGACTCCTTCGCCCACCACGGGCGCATCCGCCATGGCCACCGTTAAGCCAGTCGCGAAGGCGCTGGAATCAGCCGCTCCAACCAGCGCGCCACTCGTGCGTGTCAAGGCCCCGGCGACGCGTCTTGCGAAGGTCGCGGGGAAAAAGCCTGCCGCCAAGCGCGCCGCACGCGTCGCCTGGCGGGCGACGGTCACGAAGGAAAAGCGCGAGGCGCTCGAGATTGAGCGCATGGCGCGCCGCCTCGAAGCCGACTGGCGGGCCGCCGTCGAACGCCACCAGCAGGTTGTGCGAAAACAGTTCCATGAATTGCGCACGGCCTTGCACGTTCGGCCGGGTCGAAAAGTGCCGTCTTACCTGAAGAATGTTGGGAAATTCCGTCGTGACCTCGACGCGAAAATGAAGCCGAAACGCGGTCGTGCCAAAGACTTGAAGCGCGTTGAATTGGCTTTGGAAAAGGCGTTGGCGCGCCTGCCAGGAAAATAATCCGGGCTACCTTGACATGCCCGAACTTATCCTGCTTCGCCACGCCAAGGCAGTCGATCTCGGCGTGCCCAACGACTTCGACCGGCCATTGACCGACAAGGGTCGCGACCAAGCCGAACGCATAGGACGGCAACTCTTGCGCAAGGGGCTGCAACCCGACGCGGTCGTTGCAAGTCCAGCGGCCCGCGCTTGGGAAACCGCCGTCATCGCCGGCCGGGAACTTGGCATTCCAGAATCGAAAATTGCCCCTGACCGGGCGGTATACGACGCCGAAGTCATCCAATTGGTGCAGGTCCTCGAACGCCGCGGCGCCGACGCCAAACGGTTGCTGCTCGTCGGCCACAACCCGGGTCTCACGGATCTCGGCGCCTACCTGGCAAAATCCGTCGCCCCCGATTGGGGAATGGCAAAGGGCGCGGCCGCGCATCTGCGAATCGACGGCACGTGGTCGGACCTCCGCCGCGCAACGGCTGTCGTCGCCGCTGTTATGGAACCTTGAGAACGGGGACGCGCTCGGTCCGGCCAAGAAAAAATGAGGCGGGAGTCGCCGCCGTTGTCTATTGAGATGCTGCACTTTGGGGGGAAACAGCAAAGACCACCACGCGGCTGCTGCACTCGTCCCGGTGCGTAATGGGTTCCCAGCCAGCCCCTCGTTTTCCGTTGCGCGCCGCCGCCGTCGACATCGGGTCCAACGGGATTCGGTGCATGGCCGTCGAATTTCATGAATCGGGCAAGCACGAGGTCCTCCTCCAGGAGCGCGCCGCCGTCCGGCTCGGCCACGGCGTGTTCTCCGATGGCTCCATCGACATGTCCACCATGGAGGCCGCGCTTGCCGCACTCGCCGGATTTCGCAAAGAACTCGATGGCCTGAACATAGAGCATGTTCGCGCCGTTGCAACGAGCGCCGTACGCGAAGCCCGCAACCGGGAACAGTTCCTCCGCCGCGCCCGCAAGCAGACGGGGTTTGCCGTCGAAGTCATCTCGGGCGCCGAGGAGGCGCGCCTTGTCCACCTTGCCGTCGGGCGCCGCATTCCGCTCAACGGTGGTTCGTGGATGCTCATGGACCTCGGCGGCGGGTCCGTAGAGGTGAGCCTAGTAGACGGCAAGGGCATCCAATGGAGCGAATCGCATCCCATGGGGTCGGTGCGCCTTCTCGAGGAATTCCAGGCGTGCCAAGGGGAGACGAAGCGCTTCCAGAAACTCATCGCCGAGACCGTCGAGACTATGCGCATCCCGCGCGCACCCAAAGGCAAACCCGTCAAGGGGCTCGTTGCGACCGGCGGCAACATCGAAGACCTCGCTCGCCTCGGCGGCGCCCGCGACCCCGAAACGAAGGTAAGCCAGCTCCCTCTCAAAGACCTGCGCCGCGTCCTTGAACGGCTTGGCGAACTGAGCGACCGCGAACGCATCAAGGAGTACGGCCTGCGCCCGGATCGCGCCGACGTGATTCTCCCCGCTGGCCTCGTCTATGAGCACGTCGCCCACATCGCAGGAGTCGAGGAGTTGTATGTTCCCCACGTCGGCTTGAAGGAAGGCCTACTGTACGACATCCTCGACAGCGTATCCGTCGACAGCGACCCCCGCGCCCGGCGCGAACGCCTTGTGCGCGACGGTAGTCTCGCATTGGGCCGGCGCTACCAATTCGACGAGGACCACGGCGCCCACGTGGCCGTGCTGGCGCTTGCCATCTACGACCAGACGCAGGCGGACCATGGGCTCGGCGAAGCAGAGCGGGCGATTCTCCATGCAGCAGCATTGCTGCATGACGTCGGACGTTTCGTCGACGACCGCAAGCACCACAAGCACTCCTATTACCTCATCTCCGAAAGCGAGATTCCAGGATTGTCCGAGGCCGAAACGGAATTGGCGGCGCAGGTCGCGCGCTACCACCGGCGCAAGGAGCCCACAATCAAGCACGAGGCCTTCGCGAAGCTCGGGCCCGCCGAACGTGAGCGTGTGCTGCGTCTGTCAGCTATCCTGCGCGTCGCGGATGCCCTGGACTCCGAACACCGCCAAGTGGTGCGCTCCGTCACGGTGACGCGGCGCGGCGACAAAACCGGTCTGCACGTCAAGGGCGACGGCGATCTGGCGCTGGAGGAATGGGCGGTCCGCAACAAGGGCGGCCTCTATGCGAGGCTTTTCAAGACGACGCTGGAACTGAAGGCGGAGGCGACGAAGTGAGCCCGGCCAAGAAACCTGCACGCGCGGGAAAACCAAAATCCGCTCCCGCACGCGTTGCCCCGTCCGACCGCGGCGCGCTGATTGCCGTCGAGGGCGTGGATGGGTCGGGGAAGTCCACGCAAGTTCACCTCTTGCACGAATGGTTGCGCGACATGGGCTGCAAGGTCTTCTTCAGCCCGTGGAATTCAAGCGACCTCGTGAAGACGGCCACGAAGCGGGGAAAGAAGGAACAACTCCTCACGCCGACGACGTTCAGTCTCATCCATGCGACCGATTTCGCTGACCGTTACGAACGACAAATCCTGCCACGGCTGCAGGCGGGCTACATCGTCCTTTGTGACCGCTACATGTACACGGCCTTTGCCCGCGACGGGGTACGCGGCTGCGACGCGGCTTGGTTGCGCAAGTTGTACGACTTTGCACGCAAACCTGACCTCACTTTGCATTTCCAGGTCCCGCTGCAGGTCTCGCTCAACCGCATCCTTTCCGGCCGACCTGACCTGAAGTACCACGAAGCCGGCATGGACCTGGACCTCCATCCCGACATCAAAGAGTCCTACAAGATTTTCCAGGGTCGCATCCACGCGTTGTACCGCGGCATGGCCCGCGAGTTCGACTTCACCTCGGTCGACTCGATGGGCGAAATCCACGGCATCCAGACCAAGGTGCGAAAACTCGTCACCGACACCGTCGATTTGGCGCAATTCCAGACGCGCAGTCGCATCTACAGGAGGGGCGGGGCGTGACCAAGAAATGCTACGGTCCCCCGCCGCCCGGCATCAAGCTCAAGGACCTCCCTGGCAAACTCGTCGTGATCGAGGGCCCCGACTCCAGCGGCCGCACAACGCACGTGGAGAAAATCGCCGCGTGGCTTGAAGTCGAAGGGCACGCCGTCGTGCAAGTCGGCCTGCGCGGGTCGGAACTTGTTGCCCCGGAACTGGAGCGGGCCCGCGAAGGCAACACCCTGAGCCCGCGCACCATGAGCCTGTTCTACGCCACCGATTTCTACGACCAACTCGAAAACAAAATCGTCCCCGCCCTGCGTGCCGGCAACATCGTCCTTGCAGACCGCTACATTTTCACGCTCATGGCTCGCGACCTGGTGCGTGGTGCCGAAGCCGACTGGGTGGAGAACCTGTACTCGAAAGCCATCGTGCCCGACCACCTCTTCTTCCTCCAAGTCGGAACGCCAACACTCGTCGACCGTCGGCTATCCGACCACCTCGACCTGGACTACTGGGAATCGGGGATGGACCTCGGCATCTCCCGCGACTGGCACGAAAGTTTCGTGCGCTACCAGCATCGCATGCGTGCCCAGTTCCAGGCGCTCGGCAAGCGTTTCGGCTTCGAGGCCGTAAACGCGAACCGCAGCGTGGCGGCCGTCCACCGAGACCTCAAGGCCAGATTGCAGCCACTTCTCAAGAAGCGAGGACGAACATGACCAAAGGCATGACGAAGGGTCGCCGCGCTGCGATTGCAAACGCCGCGCGCGAAGTCGACGCGCTACGAGCGGATTGGAAGGACGGGCTGGCGCATTACGAATTGCGTGTGCAGGGACAATTCAAGGAACTCGCGCGCCGCATGAAACTGCGCGCCAAGGGCCGGCAGCCCGCGGGTTTGCCATCCGCCAAGCAAGCCCAAGATATCCTTGACCTCCTCGACAAGGCCCGCATCAAACCCGGAAAAGGTCGATCAAAAGATTTGCGTCGCGTCGAAGAAGCTCTGGAAAGGGCGCTCGAACGGTTGCCGCCCCAAAATTAGCGGAACTTCCATGGCCTGAGGGTGGCGTGCGCAGCTCCCGCACCACGGCGCAAGCCGCGCCGAGCGCGGCTCGGCCGTGAGTGCGGGAGATCGGATTTGAACCGATGAACCACAAAGGACTAGCCCCTCAAGCTAGCGCCGTTGACCAGGCTTGGCAACTCCCGCAGATGCATTCGAGAAAGAGGGTGGTGGGAAAAGGGCGGGCCGCTCCGGTGGGGCGACCCTGACGCGAGGGGTGAGATTTGAACTCACGCGGGAAAGTCCCACCGCCTTAGCAGGGCGGCGCGCTACCGGGCTATGCGACCCCCGCATTCCGGCAGGGTCCAGCCCGCCGTCAGCGAAGCGGCCGACTTGAGGTCGCCATTTAACGGTTTAGGGGTGCGTTCGGTGGCGCTATGCACTCCGCATCGCGGCTTGGCCCGGCAAGTCATGCGGCGCCAGCGGTGCTCGCAGCGACCCATCGCGTAGGCCAACGACCACCTGACCAATCGCTTGTGCATCGATGCCGTAGTGGCGGTACAGTTCCTTCGGGTCGCCGCTTTGGGTGAAGCCGTCCTGGACGCCGACGCGCCAAAGTTTTGCTGCGACGCCTTCGCCGGAGAGGCATTCGGACACGGCTGAGCCGAGGCCGTTGTGAATGAAGTGGTCCTCAGCGCTGACGACGAATCCGGTTTCCCGGCCGGCCTTCGCGATTAGCGTCCGGTCAATTGGCTTGACGCTGCCCATTGCGATGAGGCGAACGCTGAGGCCCTTTGCCTTGAGTTCTTTGGCGGCTTGGAGTCCTTCGTTGACTTGCGGGCCGTTTGCGATGATGGTCGCGTCGTCGCCGTCGTGCAGGACGTGGCCCTTGCCCCACTTGAATTCGTAATCTTCGGGGAAGACGACGGGGACCGCGGCGCGAGTGGAGCGCATGTAGGCGGGTCCGCGGCGCAAATACATGGCCAGTACCGCAGATTTTGCTTCAACGGCATCGCAGGGGGCAACGACGCCCATCGTTGGCAGGGTGCGGAAAACTCCGATGTCTTCAAGGGCGTGCGCGGATGAGCCGTCTTGTCCGGTCATGAGGCCGCCGTGGCTGCCACAGAACTTGACGTTCAGGTTCTGGCGCGCCACACAGTTGCGGACTTGTTCCCAGCCGCGCTGCAGGAAAATCGCGAAGGAACTCGCGAACGGGACTTTCCCCATGTGCGCGAGCCCGGCGGCGGTGACGACCATGTCCTGCTCTGAGATGCCCATCTGGTAGAAGCGGTGTGGGAATTCCTTGGCGAACCAGTGGCTGCGCGTCGATTCAGCGAGGTCGGCGTCGAGTGCGACGACGTCGGCATGGGTGCGGCCCAGTTCCAAGAGACCCTTGCCGTAGCCGTCACGGACGGAGACTTTCTCGCCAAACTTCCAGCCTTGGCTGTTGGAGACGCCGGCGGGGGCGGAGGACATCAGGCACCCCGGGCACGCCAGCGAATCAGGATGTCGGCGACGATGAACAACAGTATCGCGCCGCCGATGATGTTGAGACCTACCGTGAAGGAGCGCCGGACGGTGGCGAGAATCTTGCGTTCGGCCGCGGACGCACGCTTCTCAGCGCGATGGAGGGAAGTCGCCATCCAACCAACCGCAACCCCGCAGACCATGAGAGTGAGGGCGATGTCGGTAAAGCTCATTGCGGCGCCTCCCACTTCTCGCCCAGCTCCGCCATCGCCTTGACCATCTCTTCCTTCGACAAGGCGCGGCCGTGGAACTCGGGCCGGCCAATCATGAACGTGACGCCGTGGCCCTTCTGCGTGTCCATCACAAGGCACTGCGGTTGGCCCTTCACTTTCTCGGCTTCGTCGAGTGCCGCCAGGATGGCCTTCAAGTCGTGGCCGGCGACGGATTTCGTCCAGAACCCGAACGCCTTGAACTTCGCCTCGATGTCGCCGACGTCCTTCACGTCCTTCGTCCAGCCATCAATTTGAATCTTGTTGGCGTCCACGATGACCATCACGGTGTCGAGCTTGCGGTGCGCGCTTGTGAGGGCGGATTCCCAGATGTTGCCTTCCTGCAGTTCGCCGTCGCCCAGGACGACGTAAACGCGTCCTTTGCGTCCGTCAATGCGTTTGGCCAGCGCGCAGCCGTTGCCGTAACCCAGGCCCATGCCGAGGCTCCCCGTCGACATTTCGATGCCAGGAATCTTGCGGTCCGCGTGACCTTGGAGCAGGCCGCCGAACTTCCGCAGGCGCGTGAACTCTGTTTTGGGAAAGAATCCCAAGTCGCCAAGTACGGCGTACAAGCCGGGGGCGCAGTGGCCCTTTGACAAAATGAAAAGGTCGCGATCGGGGTCCTTGGGGTTCTGGGGACTGATTTGGACCTTGTTGTAGTAGAGTGCGACCAGAAACTCTGCCATGGAGAACGAGCCGCCGGGATGGCCCGAGCCGGCGCCAAACGTCATCTTCAGGGTCTCGACGCGCAAAAGCCGCGCTTTTTCCTGCAATTCATCGAGGGACAACGCCTGGCGGACGACGGGAGGGGCCGCGGTCGCTTGCACGGTTGTGCCGACGCCGGATTGCCGGATAAGGGTTGGGCGACCGGTTCGGCCTGCCGCCTCTGGATACGGCAATCAATCGGGCACCATCCAGAATCCTCATGAAGCCAGCGGGGTCCAAGGGAATCGATGAAAGTCCTGGCCATGGTGGCCCTGCTGACCTTGGTGGGTCTGGCCGGATGTAGCAGTAACGATAACGGCCCGGCTACGCACACGTGCCGCGACGGCGGCGTCGTCGACCTCGGCCCCGAGCCGCGCGCGGAGGGCTTCAACCCCGAAACCATCTGCTACGAACGCGTGCCGCCAACGGTCCGGCTAGGCGCTTCGTCGTACACCGTGGGCGTTTACCGCACCCTCTCGATTGGTTGGACCGTCGAAAATGGCACCGTCCCCGAAGGCCACACGATGCTCACAAGCATCCGCCTCAGCCACCACTCGATGGCCGTCGACAACCTGACCGGCCCCGACGGCTACGGTGTCAAGGAATTGTTGCGCGTCGAGCACCAGAACCTGCCCGGCTCATTCAACCTCACGACGGCGGCCGACGACTTCTCGGATGCGACCCTTGTCGGCACACGGTACCTGCGTGCCTACGCGACCATCCAAGGCGAAGGTGTCCACGCCAAGGATTTCTGGAGCGACGAGATTGCAATCAACATCACGGGCGTCCAGCCGACTGGCACGACACATACCATTGTCCACGGGCCCGGAGGCTTCCAAGGCCGCCTTACTCCCGCGGCGGTCAGCGCCAAACTCGGCGACGCAATTGTGTTCCAGAACGCCGATGTCGTCTCGCATCTGTTCACCCAAATCAGCAAGCCGGCGTGCGCCGCCCAGGCAAGTGCGACTATGTTGCAAGCCGGAGTCCCCGCGCCCACGACGGGTCCCTCCCCGCCCTTGTTGCTCATGTGCCCGGGCGAATACGTCTTCGAGACGGACGATGCCCCAACCAAACTCACCGTCGCAATCACTGCAAGTCTCGACTGAAAGGCTTCAAGCCGGCGCACGTTGCCATGTTCGTGCCGAGCACCATCATCTCGTGTGACGAGGCCATCCACCACCTCGACCATGCGGATTGGCTGTTCATTGATTGCCGGCAAGACCTTGCTGACCCGCAAAAAGGCGTCCGCGAGTACGCAAAAGCCCACCTGCCCGGCTCCTTCCACGCTCATGTGGATCGCGACCTGTCGGGCCCCGTCGGCGACGGCCACAAGGGTCGGCATCCGCTCCCGATGGCGGGCGCCTTTCAGCGTTGGTGCGGCCAACAAGGAATCACGCCGCTTACCCAGGTCGTATGCTACGATGATGCCGCCGGCCAATGGGCAAGCCGCCTGTGGTGGCTGCTACGGCATTATGGCCACAACAACGTCGCCGTGCTCGACGGCGGCATGACGCGGTGGAAGGCGTTGCGGCTCCCGCTGCGGGCCGGCCACGAGAAAGCGCGGCCTGCCGTGAAGGCGACGGTGGTGCCGGGCACGATGCCAACCGTCGACCTTGCCGAAATCCAGGCCGGCGCCGTGACGCTGATTGATGCCCGGGCCCCAGAACGCTTCCGCGGCGACATCGAACCCGTCGACAAGCGCGCCGGCCATATTCCGGCGGCGCGCAACGTGCCGTTTGCGGGAAACGTAGGGCCGGACATGCGGTTCCTGCCGGCTGCCGAGTTGCGCGCCCGGTACGAGGCGATTGCAGCGACCGTTGCGGCCGGCGGAAAAATCGCGTGTTACTGTGGCTCCGGAGTCACGGCCACGCACGACGTGCTCGCCATGGAGATAGCGGGCTTGCCTACGCCGGCATTGTATGCGGGCTCGTGGAGCGAGTGGAGCTTTCCAGCGGCGGCACGGCCCGTCGAATTGGGGCCCTCCGCCTAGCGCCTACGCTGCTGCGCCGACGCGTTGATTCTCAGGCCTGGTACCCTTACGAGTGCGGGGTGTAGGTGCCCGTTGTCGCGCCCTGGCCGAAGGCAGCCTTGCAGTCGGGCTTGTTGCGGTTGACGAGAACCATGATGCCTGTCCCGAGGCAGGCAAGGGCGAACAGACCGCTCACTAAGAGCTGCAACGTGTACACGGTCCCCAGTATGCCAGATCCGGAGAACGTGCTCATGCGCCCAAGCCCGGTGAGGAGGCCGTACGCGCCCCAGCCGCCGAAAACGACGAGGAGGACGGCGATGATGAGGCTGTGCTTGTAGCCGCGAACGTCGCGGTTGCACCAGTGGTTGTAGGCGAAGTTGACCCACCAGGTGCCCGCGGCAAGGACGGCAAGGCCGAACACGACGTTCATCATCGTCCAGGCGGCGTAGAGGGCAGCAAACTCCGGGTGGGCCTGCAGCGAAACCCAATACCAGACGCTCAGGAGAAGGGTGAGGGCTCCACCGACAAGGATGGTGATTCCCGATAAGCGCAGGAATTTCGCGCCCGCTTCCCAGCCACCGGTGCCGGTAGGCGGTTGGCGGGTCAGGAACGATAGCATGCCTGCGAGAGACGTTTTGGCGTCCATGGCCGGTGCAATGCGGCAGTTCCTATTTCAAGCCGCGCCGCCGGGCGCGTTCTGCCTAGGGATGGCCGGGGGCATGGCACCAAAACCCTGAAGGGCGCGACTTCGTGGCGCCCTTGATGCCGAAGCACGCTGTTGCCACCGAGGCCACGGGCGCGCCGCGCACAAAATCGCCCTCGCACCTGATTCAGGTGGGCCTCATCCAGACCCATGCCGCCGCCGACCCGGCCGACAATCTGGCCCGCACCCTGAAACTGATTGATCATGCTGCCGGCAAGGGTGCCCACATCGTTTGCACCCAGGAATTGTTCCTGACGCCGTACTTCTGTCAGGAAGAGGATGCCGCGAACTTTGACCTGGCCGAGACCATTCCGGGGCCGACGACGGACGCGCTTGCACGGAAAGCCAAAGAGCACGGCATCGTCATCGTCGGCAGCGTCTTCGAGAAACGCGCCAAGGGGCTGTATCACAATACGGCCGTAGTCATCGACGCGGACGGCAAAATGCTCGGATCGTATCGCAAAATGCACATCCCCGACGACCCGCGCTTCTACGAAAAATTCTACTTCACGCCCGGCGACCTCGGCGTCAAGGTCTTTGACACGCGCTTTGGCAAGATTGCCCCCCTCATCTGCTGGGACCAATGGTACCCGGAAGCGGCCCGACTCGCGGTTCTGAAGGGCGCCGAGATTCTGCTTTACCCGACCGCCATCGGCACGTGGGTGGGTGAGATGGAATACAAGGATTCGCAGCACGACGCCTGGCATACGATTCAACGGAGCCACGCCATCGCCAACGGATGCTTCGTCGTGGCAGTAAACCGCATCGGCAAGGAAGGCGAACTGCAATTCTGGGGCCACTCGTTTGTGGCACGGCCCATGGGCATCGTCGCCGCAGAAGCCGGCGAAGGCGAAGAAGTCCTCGTTGTCCCTTGCGATTTGGGCGAGATTGAAACGGCCCGCCGCGGGTGGCCGTTTCTGCGCGACCGGCGCGTCGATGCGTATGGAAACTTGCTCAAGCGCTACGTCGACGCATGACCGGGGGCCACCGCAACGCTTTCAACGGGACCGGGCACGTCCCGGCCATGCTTCGCCAAGCCCTCATCGCCGGCGCCGTCATTGCGGCCCTCGTGTCCGGTTGCGTCACCCCTCGTGATTCCGAACCCGGCGTGACGGACGTCAACGGAGACGGCATCGTGGTCGTGGCAATCATCGACATTGGCGTGAATCCTTACCACTTTGACTTCTTGTCCGAGTATGCGCCCCAGCACCGCAACATGGACGCAAGCGATGATTTGCCCCTCGACGCCGACCCATCGACATGGGTGCCGGGTTTCCCCGCACCTGGCGCCTTTGCAACTTACAACCGACTGGAGCTGAACCTCACCCCGAATGACGGGTCGCGCCTGGCACAGGAACTCCACGACGGCGACCAAACCGTATGGGACACCCTCAAGCCTTCCACGCCAGACAAGGTGAATTACGCCTACGTCCCAGGCACCAAGATAATCGGCCTCGTCGACTTCAGCGGCGACGGCGCGTTTGCCGCCGACAGCCACGGCCTTGGTTCCGCAACCGTCAGTGTCGGCAACCTGCATGGCTCCTGCCCGGAATGCCTGCTCGTCTTTGTCAACGGCCTCGGCAACGATGCGTCCGAATGGGCCGCCGCGCAGGACTGGATAGACGTCCAAAGCAATTCGTGGGAATCCTCCACGGTCAGCGCAGTGTGCACGCCGTCTGCGCCTCCCCTGCCCACGGTTTGCCAGACCATGCGCGACAGCGTCGATGCCGGAGCGGACCTTGAGGCCCGCCGCATTGCAATCGAACGCGGCCAGCAAATCTTCTGGGCCGCGGGCAATGGTCTGCAGAATGACTTCCGCGGTCCGCAGTCCACCTACGCCAACGACGCGAAGGGCAACGACTGGACCGTCGTGGTCGGCGCCATCACTGGTGAAGGCTACTCGTACACGGGCACCGGCAAGCCAGTCACCGTAGCCAGCCTGGGGACGGACTACCCGCGCGGCGCCGGCCCCAACGTGGCCGGCGAAGGCAAATTCAGCGGCACCAGCAACGCCACGCCGGTCACGGCCGGCATGTACGCCGAGGCCCTCTACAAGCTGCGTCGCCTTCTGGGCGAGACGCGCGTGCAGGAGGGCGGCGAGTTGGCTCGCGGCCCCGCAGGCTGCGGCCCGGCCAACGCCGAATGCGCGCTTGCTGACGGGGTTCTCACAATCCACGAGATGCGCGAGGCCCTGTTCCGCTCCGCCAACTACACCTACCAGGGCGACCAGGTCGGCTCCGTGGCTGCGCTGCCTCCGGGAGCAAGCCGCAACGAGATGACCGCTATGTCGGAAGGCCACGGAACGTTCTGGGGCCGCTACAAGGGCACCGAGCACTGGGTCGGCGAGACCAGCCGAATCGCCGGCTACGCGGCCGGGAACTGGTATTCGCCGCAATCGGCCAATCAACGCAACTGGTTCATCGTGGACTCGATGTGCCGACAAGAGACCTGGGGCGCCTGGGAGCACGGCTACTACAACGCGACTACCGTCTTGCCGACAGCAAATGCAGACTGGCCCGTGCGCACGGCACTTGTGGAGTCGTGCCCGAACGGCGGTTCCGCCGCGGCCGAAGTCATCCGCAACTTGCCCATTGTGCCGTGAAGACCAGCGCCAGAGTTGCGTCCGCATCAGCCGGCTCGAACCGGTCCGAACCCTTCAAGTCGCCCGCGGTCATCGACAACGCGTGAAGGCAGCGCTGCGCATCGCTCTTCGCGGCCCCGTGCCGACCCCGAAGGAATTGGGATACCGCATGCCGGCCGAATGGGAGCCACAAGACTCCGTCTGGCTTGTCTGGCCTCGAGACCCGCTCACCTGGCCCGATCGCATCGACGCCGCACGCGCCACATTTCTTGCCGCGATGAAGGCCATCACGCCACACCAACGTGTCGACCTCGTTGTGCACCACGAACTCATCGCTGAGACACGAAAGTCAGTGGCTGAAGCGGGCCTCAAAAACGTCTACTACCACGGCGTCGACCACCAGGATTCGTGGATCCGTGACTACGGGCCAATCTACCTCGTGAAGGGTCCGGCCGAGAAGCGCGAACGTTTGGCGGTGCGGTTCCAGTTCAACGCGTGGGGAAACAAGTACAAGTCGCTTCTCAAGGACAAGAAGGTCGTCGGCCAACTTGAAGGTGCGCTGCGCGCGCCACTGCAATCGGTAGACATGGTGTTCGAAGGCGGTTCCATTGATGTCGATGGGCAGGGGACGCTGCTCACGACGAAGCAGTGCCTGCTGAACAAGAATCGTAACCCCGACATGCAGCAATCGGAAATCGAGCGCCACCTTGAGGAGTATCTCGGCATCCAAAAAGTGCTCTGGCTCGATCAAGGCATCGAAGGCGATGACACGGACGGCCACGTGGACGATGTCGCACGGTTTGTCGGACCCACTCTCGTTGCCGCATGCGTCGAGGAAGACGCAGGCCATCCGAACCACAAGCCGCTCGACGACAACTTACATTTTTTGCAAAACGCCAAGGACGCGCACAACCGGCCTATCCGCGTTGTGGAACTGCCGATGCCGCGCGACGTCATTGGCGACGAAGGCAAACCCCTGCCGGCAAGTCACGCCAACTTCCTCATCACCAACGGCGCCGTACTCATGCCAACGTTCGGCGGCCCCTCGGACGAGGTCGCGCGTCGACGCCTGCAGCAGTGCTTCAAGGACCGCCCCGTCGTCGGCCTCGACTGCAAGGACCTCGTATGGGGAATGGGCACGATCCACTGTCTCAGCCAGCAGGTCCCGGCCGTTTCCCTCGTGGAAGACTCGGCATTGGAGCAGTTCGTCACCGGGGTCAAAGTCGACGGAATGCGCACCGACCGCCTGGCGCGGGATTAGCCGCGGGGAACGACGTTTCGTCGACACCTGGCTTGCTTGCCCCCGAAAGCAGTCGGTCCCTGGCCTGCCAAGGGAACCCCAGGAAAGGGGCTCCCTTCACGCTTCAACCTTAAACCTTCGCCCTTAGGCCCTTAAGTCGCTGCGAGGGAGGTACACGCCATGTCAGAGAAACTTGTCGAGATGGTCCGGGCGCTGTCGCGGTCCCCGCCGGCCGGCCGTGAAGTGCTTGTGACACCAAAGGTCACCCGCATTGCGAGCCCCAGTCTTCGTATCCTCATCGCCGATGACTCCGCGACCGACCGCCAGATAGCCCTTGCACTGCTGCGCCGGCTCGGACAACAGGCCGACCTCGTCGTGGACGGCAGCGAGGCCGCCAAAGCCGCGCGGCAACGCCCCTACGACGTCATTCTGATGGATCTCAGCATGCCGACCCTGGACGGTATCCAGGCTACCCGACTCATAATGAAAAACCAGCCGGGCCCGCCGCCCCACATCGTCGCGATGACGGGTGGCCGCGCGGCTGGGCAGGAGGAATGCACCGCCGCCGGCATGCTCGGTTACCTTCCCAAACCGGTGCGGCTAGACCAATTGGCCGCCATTCTGGACGCTTGCAGGGAAGCGCGGATTGCGTGATCCGGTCGCCGCACCCCCCAATCTAAATGAAGCAGGAGCCGAATGGCCACCTGATGCGCTTCACCCGCACGACCCTGTTTGCGCTCCTTGCCGTTTTCGCCGTGGTTACGACGGCCGTGGTCGTCGTTGCAGCAACGCGTGGCGGAAGCAGCACCGAACGCGTCTGCGCCAATGATCCCAGCACCAGTGGCTGCCCTCCTGTCGCAGAATGCAACCCGGAGCGCCCGGCGTGTCAAGAACAGAAGGCCAATGAGCGCCTGCGCCGCTACTGCGCGGAGAACCCGCGCGACGCCAAGTGCCGATAGGGGAACGATTCCATGAAACGCCGCACGAAAGTGATTGGCCTAGCGACGGTCGGAGTGCTCGCTGCCGCGGTGGGCGCCTTCGCGGTCATGGCGGCGGGTCAAGCGGACGGCGATTGCCCCTTCACGGGCCCGCACGCCGATGAACATTGCGTCACGTGGGAAGCGCATCACGAATCTTGCGAGGCAACGCCGGACGAGCCGCATTGTGCGGAACTCCTGCGGCAAGCCGAACACGCACGCTACTGCAACGAGCACGCTGACGACCCGCACTGCGCGCAACCGGCGCCGCATGACGAGCACGCGCAATTCTGCCACGACCATCCGGACAGCCCGCACTGCAAACCGTAGCCATGGTAGGCACCGAACAAGGCCGCCGATGAATCCGATTGAGCCGATACGACGCCGGTCGGTTTCATCGGTTGGATTGGTGGTTTGACGGGCGACGGGCCACGTTCATCATGATTCCGGGCTCAAGATTTTGCCGGCGTGACCAATAGCATCAAATCGGCTCCCTGGCGATGGCGCGGCATGCGGTGGGTCCGGGCTGTGGCGAGCGTTGTGTCTCTCCTCCTAATGGCAACCATCGTCCCGTCGGCCGCCCAGGACCCCGGCGACCGGCCACCGACGAGCCTCTTTGTGCGCTTCCATGACGATATCGCCGCCGTCGAGGGCCACATGAACACCGTCACCTTGGGAAACGCCACGCATCGGGCAGGCCATTGTGACGATGCGACATCCGATCCCACCTGGAGCATCCCGTACGCGTCCTCGGAAGACGGCATCGAGTCCCCCCGCTTCCTCGAGGACGGCGCGCCGCGATTCCATCCCGAAATGGGGCTCGCGCGCGACCTCCGGCTGCACGCGGCGCAGATGGTTTGGCATCTCGAAGTGCCCCAGGTGAGCGTTCCTAATCCTATGACTCTGCGCGTGCAGTTGGCAGACGGCACCGAGGCCGCATGGCCGTCCGACCTTTCGGCCTCGCCCATTTTCGCCCAGGGCAACACCACGTTCATGCCTTCCGCCGGCGCCAACGAAGTGAAGGTCCCCCTATCGCTGCTGACAGACGTCATTCCCACGCTCAGCCAGCTGACCCTCGTCGTGCGGCTCGAGTCCCCACTGCATTGTCTCTCGACTTCGCCTGTGGAGGCCACGTCCTCGCCCACGCAGCCGTCGCGGCTTGAAGTGAAGGCTGACGACGGCATCTACTTCGAGTTCCTTCACCCCGAGGTTGCAGCCGGCCTCCTCCTCGTCCATGCGGCGACCAACACGCCGTGGGGAAACCTCGACGTCGACACGCAAAACGTGACCCTCTCCATCACCGGCCCATCTACACCGCGCGGCGTGCGCATCATGATGTCGGGCGCCTCCCACGCGCACTTCCTGCACGCCATGCCTCTCGAAGTCACGTGGTTGTGGGCTTTCCGCCTCGATAACGCCACCGAGGAGGGCGGCGCCGCGCGCTCTGGAGACTACCAACTGACCGTGACGGCGCAGAACCGGATGCACACCTCCACGGCGTCCATGCATGCGACGTTCCACGTGGACGCCGAGTCGGCGTACGGCATCGATGAGAGTGGCCGCACTGTCAGCGCGGCGTCCGATGAACGGCAGACGCCCGCGGCAGGTTTCGGCGCTGCCGTCCTGGTCCTCGCCATCGCCGCGCTGCTCCAGGCGTGCCGGTCACGCCGACGAGAAACCTGACCTCCACAGGGCAGTTTCAAGACCCCCGCCTCCCTGCCAGCGGTCTATGGCTCATCTGAGCGCGTCCTACAGCATCACGACGAGGCTGCAGATTGACAACAAGCCGGGCATGCTGGGCAAGATTGCAACCCGCATCGGAGAACTTGGCGGCTCCATCGGCGCCATCGACATGGTGCGCACGGAGCAGGGCGGCAAAGTCCTCGTCCGTGACATCTCGATTGATTGTTCTTCCGAGGAGCACGTCGAGACCATGCGCAAGGGTCTGCAGGACATGGATGGCGTCAACGTCGTCGCCGTCTCCGACCGCGTCTTCCTGGCGCACTTGGGTGGCAAGCTCACGACGCACAGCAAGATTCCCCTGAAGACGCGCGACGACCTCTCCATCGCCTACACGCCGGGCGTGGCCCGCATCTGCTGGGCCATCGCAAAGGACAAGTCCGCCTCGTTCAACCTCACCATCCGGAAGAACACCGTCGCCGTCGTGTCGGACGGTTCGGCGATTCTGGGGATTGGCAACCTCGGCCCGGAAGCGGCAATGCCCGTGATGGAAGGCAAGGCGCAACTGTTCAAGGAATTCGGCGGCGTCGACGCGTTCCCCATCTGCATCGACGTGCACACGGCGGACGAGATTGTGGCGTTCGTCAAGGCCATCGCGCCGACGTTTGGCGGCATCAACCTCGAGGACATCGCGGCGCCCAAGTGCTTCGAAGTCGAACGGCGCCTGAAGAAGGAACTCGACATCCCGGTCTTCCATGACGACCAACACGGCACCGCCATCGTCATGCTTGCGGCGATGACCAATGCCCTCAAAATCGTCAAGAAGGACCTCTCAAAGGTCAAGATTGTCGTATCCGGTGTGGGCGCTTCTGGAACGGCCTGCACGAAAATCATGCTCGCCGCCGGTGCCAAGGACATCGTCGGATGTGACTCCAAGGGCGTCGTGCACAAGGGCCGCACCGATCTCAACGACGAGAAAAAGGAATACGCCGACCTCACGAACCCGCGTGGCGTCACGGGCTCGCTGCAAGATGCACTCAAAGGCGCGGACGTTTTCGTCGGACTCTCGGCAAAGGGCCTCCTGAAGCGCGCCGACATTCTCACCATGGCCGAGCACCCCATCGTCTTCGCCATGGCCAATCCAGACCCGGAAATCACTCCGGAGGAAGCCGGCGAAACCGTCGCCGTCATGGCAACGGGCCGCAGCGACTACCCGAACCAGATCAACAACGTGCTTGCGTTCCCAGGCGTCTTCCGCGGCGCCCTCGATGCAGGAGCAACGGACATCAACGAGGCGATGAAGGTCGCAGCCGCGCATGCGCTTGCCAGTCTCATCTCAGACGAGGAGCGCAGTTCCGAATACATCATTCCGAGCACGTTCGACCCGCGCGTGGGCAAGACCGTCGCCGCCGCCGTCCGGGAGGCCGCAATCAAGTCCGGCTGCATCCGCAAGAAATCGACAGGAACGGTCCCGATATTCGAGGAACACATCAATGCGATGCACAGGTAAGTGCCCTACCCTTCGAGCAAGACGGGCGGCCTCCCTTTCGAACAATGTGCGGCGTGCTTTATATGGCATGGAGGAGGATGGCTCGCTTGTCCCTGGAGGACTACCATGACCAACACACCGAAAGCCTCCCGCATTACCGTCGCCATCCTGGCCGCGGGCCTCTTGGCCCTGGCCGGCGCGGCCGTGACCGTTTCCGCCGAGCCCGGCCAAGAAGGGAAGGAAAAGCGTGAACAGGCGCAAGAGAAACGCGACGAGAAGCGCGACGAAGCGAAAGAGAAGATGGAGAAGGCGCGCGACCACGCCAAGAAGGACCGCCGCCACGTGGCCGCCCTCGACATGGCCATCAAGGTCCACGAACGCATCCTCAACCGCACCCTCGAACGCATCGAGCGTCTCGAGCAGAAGCTGGCGGACGGCAACTTGACCGGCAACCAGACCCTGGCCATCGAGAAGCGCATCGAGAAACTCGAGGACCGCGCCGACAAGCTCACCGAGAAGATCGAGAAGCTCAAGGCCAAACAGGTCGAAATGCGCGAGAAGTGGGAAGCCCGCCGCGCCGCCGCCGAACTCAAGCACGGCGAGGATGACCTCGGCGATGACGAGGACGAATCCTCCTCGAGCTCCTCTTCGAGCACGACCTCGAGCTCCGAGACGACAAGCGAATCCTCGACGACCGCTTAGGTCGCGCAACCATCCCTTTTCCCTTTCCCCCATCCTCTCTTTTTGGTTCGACTTTCCCGTCTGCTCGGGGAACCGTTTCATGGCGCTGCACGGGCCGCACGAAAAACGTGTCAATCCGTGACTTCCATGATTTCCGTGGTTGCCTTGACAGCATCACGCCAGACGAACCACTGAGCGCACTGAAGCCACTGAACCGCACTGCTTGGCGCGCTCCGTGAGTTCAGATGCCACATGGGCGCGTGGATGGCAATCCTGATTCCGCAGTGGTTTGCTGGTCTCGCGTCGAATGGCCAACCGTTCGACCCTTGTCCGGCGCCGCTTAAGTAGGCCCCTCGTGCGTGCACCGCTGTCCCCGGAGGACTCGCATGACCCGCCAACCAATCACCCGGACCGTCGCAATCCCTTTGATTGCCCTACTGGCGTTCGCCTCGCATGCCACGTTTGTCGCAGCGCAGGAGCCGACGGATCCCGCGACGGATTCCTGTACCGAGGAGCGCCCTTGTCCTGCCGAGTGTACCGATGACTGCCCGTCACCGTGTGGCACCGATTCCACTGAAGCATGCCCGGCCCCCTGTGGAACCGAATCCACAAACCCCTGTCCTCCTCCATGTGGGCCTGAGACCGACAAACCCTGCCCGCCGCCATGCGGTCCGGACACCGATAAAGTATGTCCGCCGCCCTGCGGCCCTGGAACAGATCACCCCCAGTGCCCGTGTCCGCCGGAGAAAACCTCCTGCCCGCCGCCCTGCGGCCCCGAGACAGACAAGCCTTGCCCGCCGCCATGCAAGCCCGGCACCGAACACCCCTGCCCGGCGCCATGCGGCCCCAAGACCGACAAGCTCTGCCCGCCGCCATGCAAACCGGGCAGCGACCACCCGTGCCCTCCGCCGTGCGGTCCCACGATGGAAAAGAAATGCCCGCCGCCTTGCAAGGCGCCTTCGCCTGATGCGGCAGTCAAGCCGTGCCCGCCGCCATGCAAACCCCCGACCGGCGATGAGGTTGCCAAACCCTGCCCGCCGCCCTGCCCGCCGCCCCACCACCCCGCGGACGGCCCCGACAACTCTGACGATGCCCAACCGGGCCAGCCCGAACAAGACACGCCGGACCAGCCTGACCAACCAAAGCCGGACCAGCCAAGGAAGCCGTGCGGCCCACCCCCATGCCATGGCAAGGACATTTCCGCCGGTGAAGGCGCCGAAATCAAGGTTCGCGAAGGCGAGGACGAGGTCAAGGCCCGCGAGAACGCCGGCCTGCACTTGGGCCTCGGCCACTGCGGCCCCTGCCCCGGCTTCAACGTCCAGGAAGCTGCGCGCGTCCACGCCGAAGCAGGCGAGACGGAAGCCAACGCAGGCGAACATCTCGCTGTCCGCATCAAGGCCGCCTGCGGTCCCTGCGCCCCAATCCACGAGTCAATCAACGCCGGCGTCCACGCCGACGAGGTTTCAGCGGGCGTCAAGCAACACGCCGCCGCCAAAATCCTCTGCAGCCCGCCGCCGCCCTGCCACGACCCGGCCATCCTCGCCCGCGAGCGCGCGGGCGTGAAGGCCGACGTCGGCGACGGCAGCACCAACGTCCGCGCGCACGCTGCCGTGCGGGTCCCGG
>CAZVJB010000018.1:0-55757 GCA_964627625.1 uncultured Halobacteriales archaeon | reverse complement strand
AGGTCGCCGGCGTCACCGAGGTCACCATCCGCAACCGATACAAGGAGCTGGCCGAGCGCCTGGACATCGACATCGTGCTCTGAGGAACCTGAGCCTCAGCGAAGGCTCCTCAGAGCGCCGTCACCCGGACGGTGCAAGATGACGAACCGCGGATCGTCCAGCGCCAACAACCTGCGCCCCTTCCCCTTCCTCCATCCCCTCTCCCCCAAGGAACGACTCCATGACGACGCTCGAGAAGAAGAAGGACCCGAAGAAGGACCGCAAGGTCGAGGAGATCACGACGTGCCCGGAGTGTGGCTCCGACCACATCCAGACTGACCACGGCCGCGGCGAGATGGTGTGCGAGACCTGTGGCCTCGTGCTCGATGACGCGTTCATCGACCAGGGCCCCGAGTGGCGCGCCTTCGACTCCGAGCAGCGCGAGAAGCGCGCCCGTGTCGGCGCCCCGATGACCTACACGATTCACGACAAGGGTCTCTCCACCATGATTGGCTGGAAGAACAAGGACTCCTACGGCAAGAGCATCCCGACGCGTAACCGCGCCCAACTCTACCGCCTGCGCAAGTGGCAACGCCGAATCCGCGTCTCCAACGCAACCGAGCGCAACCTCGCCTTCGCCCTCAGCGAACTCGACCGCATGGCCTCCGGCATGGGGCTTCCCCGCAACGTACGCGAGACGGCCGCCATGGTCTACCGCCGCGCCGTCACGAAGAACCTCATCCGCGGCCGCTCCATCGAAGGCGTCGCGGCAGCCGCACTCTACGCGGCCTGCCGCCAGTGCGATGTCCCCCGCACCCTCGACGAGATTGCCGACGCCAGCCGCGTCTCCCGCAAGGAAATCGGCCGCACCTACCGTTTCATCGCCCGCGAGCTCAAGTTGAAGTTGATGCCGACGGCGCCGCAGGACTACATCCCCCGGTTCTGCAGCGAACTCAAGCTGTCGGGCGACGTCCAGGCCAAGACCGTAGACATCCTGAAGCAAGCCGCCGACCGCGAACTTACAAGCGGAAGGGGCCCGACGGGTGTCGCAGCCGCCGCCATCTATATCGCAAGCATCCTGAGCGGCGAGCGCCGCACGCAGCGCGAAGTCGCAGAAGTGGCCGGCGTGACCGAAGTCACGATCCGCAACCGCTACAAGGAACTCGCCGAGCGCCTCGATATTGACATCGTGCTGTAAGCGCGACGGCCAAGCGAAGCAAGCGGACAAGGCCGGAGAGGGCGACCCCCGAGCGGGCGCTTCCAGCGCGGCACGAATCAAAAGTAGCCAGCAATCGCGGACACCACTGTGAGCCAAACCATTGAGACAAAGAAGAAAGACCGCAAGGTCGAGGAGATTACCACCTGCCCCGAGTGTGGCTCGACCCACATCCAGACCGACCACGGCCGTGGCGAGATGGTCTGCGAGACCTGCGGCCTTGTGCTCGACGACGCCTTCATCGACCAGGGCCCCGAGTGGCGCGCCTTCGACTCCGAGCAGCGCGACAAGCGTGCACGAACGGGCGCCCCCATGACCATGATGATCCACGACAAGGGTCTCTCCACCATGATTGGCTGGAAGAACAAGGACTCCTACGGCAAGAGCATCCCGACGCGTAACCGCGCCCAACTCTACCGCCTGCGCAAGTGGCAACGCCGAATCCGCGTCTCCAACGCAACCGAGCGCAACCTCGCCTTCGCCCTCAGCGAACTCGACCGCATGGCCTCCGGCATGGGGCTTCCCCGCAACGTACGCGAGACGGCCGCCATGGTCTACCGCCGCGCCGTCACGAAGAACCTCATTCGCGGCCGCTCCATCGAAGGCGTGGTGGCAGCGTCCTTGTACGCGGCTTGCCGGCAGTGCGATGTCCCACGCACCCTCGACGAAATCGCCGACGCGTCCCGTGTGTCGCGCAAGGAAATCGGTCGCACCTACCGCTTCATCGCCCGCGAACTGAAGCTCAAGTTGATGCCGACCGCGCCGCAAAACTATGTGCCCCGCTTCTGCTCGGAACTAAAGCTCAGCAGCAGCGCGCAGCAGCGCACCATGGATATCCTGAAGCAGGCGAACGACCGCGAACTTACCTCCGGACGTGGCCCGACGGGCATTGCGGCCGCCGCCATCTACATCGCAAGCATCCTGACGGGCGAGCGCCGCACGCAGCGCGAAGTCGCAGAAGTGGCCGGCGTGACCGAAGTCACGATCCGCAACCGCTACAAGGAACTCGCTGAACGTCTCGATATTGACATCGTCCTCTGAGCGCAGCCAAGAGGTGAGGCTCAATCGAGACGTGCAGCCCGAGGCCGCGCGGCGGCCGATGGGGGCGCTCCGGTCGACGCAGCGCAGCCGAGGTCCCGGACGCGGAAGGCGAGCGTGGGCGCCGCTGCCTGTCGCGGGGGGGCTGTCTCTCCGTGCGGCCTCCGCCACAAGGCTTACTTCTGGACCCCCTGGTGCTAGAAACATGCCACGCCTGTTCGCCGCCATCGCCATCCTGGTCCTGCTGTCCGGGTGCAGCACTCCTGCGTCAGAGGACCTCGATGGGACTGGCAATGGCCAACCCACTGCCCCGGAGGCTCTTGCCGCATGGAAGCCGACGTGGGCGCCACTTGATGCGGCAGACATCAGGCCGGGAATGGCGGCTCCGGGCTGCACGTTTGACTGGGCTTTCGTCGACCCCGTGGCTGGCGCCTACTTCATCGGCCTCGCGGCCCACTGCACCAGCAACCCGGATGCCAATAACGTGGAGGACGGAACGGGCACGCGCACTGGCGGCGCCGGATTCACCAAGTCCACGGCGTGGGGCACCATCGTCTTCGACTCCGACAACGCCACGCTCCAGACAGACCTCGACATTGAGGAGCGCGTCGACTTTTCCTTGATCCGCCTGGACGAAGGGGTCAACCTGAGGACGCACCCCCAGATGATGGGCTTCCCCGCCCCAGTCGGATTCATCGCCTGCGAGGAGACGGTGGAAGGCGACGCCATCGGCTGGCATGGCTACGGTATGGTCTTTGGCGAGGCGGAACCGACGCGGACCCGACAGGGGGCCCTTGCCTTCTGCGACGGCCGCGACTACGGCGCCTACACGGCGGCTATTTGGGGCGACTCGGGCAGTGCCGTCGTCCACGTGGCCACTATGAAGGCCCTGGGCATCGTGAGCCGCCTCGGAGTGGAATCGACACCCCCCACCGAGCTCATGGGCGCCACCGTTGATTACATCCTCCGGGAGCTTGCCAAGCATCCGGACTTTGCCGACGTGCGGCTCGCCACCATCGACGGCGGATACGTGGGGCTCGAGAAATAGTCCCGACGGCGAAACCTCAAGGCGCGTGCGTCTACAACGGCCAGGGCCGCGGCACGTCCACAACGGCCTGCCTCGAAGATGGCCGCCCGACGGTCACGCGCTGCGAGGCCGGGCAAGCCTGCCGCGAGATCTGAGGCGAACGTGTCAGCCTCGCCGGCTTAGCAGGGCAGCAACTTTTTTTCTCCGCCGGCGCTCTCCTGCCCCATATGCGCACGCCGCTCGTCGCCCTCGGCGCGGTCCTATTCACCGCCATGACGGGCTGCGCCGAGACGCAAATTTGCCCGCAACTGGACCAACGCGCGACGATTCAGGAAATTTCCGGCAACGACTTGCGCGTCCGGCTCGTCGACTCCGGCGAAATCGCCGTCCTGCACGTCGGCTCGTCCGAGATTTTCAGGAAGGATCCGGACGGCTGCGCCCGCATCACAGTTGGCGACGTCACGACCGGTTCCAACGTGGCCTTCCATGTGGATGCCTGGGCAGAATCCTACCCCATGCAAGGCTGGCCGGCGCAAGTTGTCGTCGGCTGAAGCCGTTCGCCGCCGCCGAATTGGCCCGCTGGCGGTCGGCGAAGTTCCGCCCCGGCGTCACCGGGACAACGTCGCGCCCGCCGCCGCCGGCACGCTCACGGTCATGACGTCCATCCATCGGATGATGACGGTAAGCGCGTAGGTACCGTCGGTTGCCGGGCTGCCGTTTATCGCCCAACCCCAAATTTCGTTACCGCCGGTCGGCGGTGGAACCGGCGCCCCCGCGGAAACAGCACCGGAAATGTCTTGCGGGCAGGCGTTGGGGCCGCCGCCGGCGCCGCGCGTTTCGTCGGGCACAAAGAATGGCGCCGGCGCGACGCCGACCCCGGCCGGCCCGATCGTGCACTGCAACCGGAACTCGACCCAGACGTCGGTGGCGTCGGCGGGGACCGAGAAGTTCTGCGCCTGCACGCCGGCTGCCGACAAGGGGCCCTCCAAGTCCACGACGGTCTGCAGCCGCCACCGGACGACGTTGCCCGGATAGTTACGCCCGTAATTGGCTAGTTGGAAACCGAACTGAGGCTCGCCCCGCCCGTCGTAGAAGGCCACGGCGCTGAACCACCGCACCTCAGGATCGTACGTGTAGGCCGCATACATCGTCCCATTCATGTAACGCGCCTCGACGTAGAAACGCGGCACAGCAAGGACCCTTGTACCGTCGTTCGTCACAAGGTGCGCCGTCAGGCGGACCTCCTGTTGGTCCCACCTCGTCGTCCACGTCTTGTTGTCCGCCAGCGGCCATTTGAGATACTCCACGCGGTCGGCGCCCTGCGAACCAGCGAGGTCGGACTTGCGCACCGGACCCAGGTAACTCGTGTCATCTTGTGCATTGCGGAACGCGGAGGTCGGGTTGTCCGTATCCATGAACCAGTCGGCGCCGAGGTCACCGCTTACGACGTGCGAGAAGGAGCTCCCTCCGCTGATTGAGGTGAAATTCCACCAATCGCCAACGGCCCACACGGGAGGAACGGCCGTTCGAGTCCCCCCCACCGCCGGGACGCCACACGACGGGCCATCGCATGTCAGCGAGGTTTCGGCGGTGCCTCCGCCAGCACACCCCGACGAAAGCAAGGCAAACAACAGGAACACCGTGCCGGAGCGGGCCATGGCTTGGCTACGCGCGGCCCACCCTTCCATTTTGCGGCTCGACCCGAGCCTACCAAAGTCCCTAACCAGCAACCAGGTGTCGAAGCGCCACGACCAGCGTGCCCTGGCCCAGGCAGCCGGAGGCAATCCTCTCCAGGACCGCAACATCCGCAGCCGCCTCCTGGTCAGCCTGGTTTAAGCGGGCGTTCTCCCGAAATGCGGCGGTGGCCCGGCTGAGGAAGGTGTCGACGGTCTCACTCTTGCAAGCAGCCGTCGTCGACGGGCATCCTGTCACGGCACCGGCCCTTGCCAGCGCCAACATGAGATTTGCCCAGCCCACTTCGTGGAACGCCTCCGCGCTTTCAGGGTCCATCGCGGTAGCATCCGTAGCCGCTGCCAAACACGCGGCAAAGTTGCCAAGCCCGCGCTCGAGAACGGCCTTACGCAACAGGAGCGGCACCGTGTGGCCCGCCCGCCGCATCTCAAGGTTCACTCCGCAAAGAGCTGTAAAACCCGCGATGTAGTCCAAGCCGGAAGGGGCGGCCAGATGGGCAAGCAGTGGCGTCGGTCGTCGACCACCACGGGGAATGGGGCCCGGCAAGTCGCGGATTTGGCTCGACATGCCAGACATTCCGTCCCGCGCGAACATAAGCAGGCGCGATAACGCAGGAAAACGTCCCGCTGCCCAGGCCGCAACCGGTCGAGCGGGGCCGGTTGGCTTACGCACCGCTTTTGTAAAGCACCCGCCTGGGGGGTTCTGCTTAGGGAGACCGTTGTCCTTGTTTGAGACCATGCCCAAGATTGGCATCACGGGGTTGCCGAATGTTGGCAAGACCGCGACACTCGCGGCCATTTGCAGGAAATTGGAGCGCGACGACTTCATAATCGGCGGCATGATAACCAGGGCCTACCGCCCCGGCGACGGCGCCGTCCGCGTCGGCTTCTACGTCGAAGACTGGCGAACCGGCGAAAAAGAAGTCTTCGCCTCCAAGGAATTCAAAACCAAATTCAAGGCCGAAACCGACGACGGCGACTACTTCGTCAACCTCGACCCCCTGGACCGCATCGGCGTAAAGGCCGTGCGCGACTCCATCAACGACGAAGAAGTCGACATCATCATCATCGACGAAGTCGGCAAAATGGAAATGCACTCCGAGAAATTCAACGAAGTCGTCAAGGCCGCGTTGGATTGCCCCAAACCCGTCATCATGACCTTGCACAAGAAGTCGAGGAATCCATTGTTGCAGGACTTGCGACGGCGCGACGACGTCCGGATTCTTGAGGTGACCCCGGTCAACAAGAATCTGTTGCCCTACAAGATTGAGAAGTTGATGAAGGACCACCTTCAAACGAGTTACTACTGAGGGTGTCCGGGTGTCGTCGGAGCGCCAGGCCAGGCGTCAGCTCGTGGGCCAAATCGCCGCGGCCTTGGCGACCTTCGTACTTCTCTGGGCGGGCCTCGCAGTCGTGATACCGGCACTCTTCTCCTTCCACCGCGAGGCAGCCCCCTACATTCTCGCGTTGGCCGGTTGGAGCATCGTCGTCGGGGCCGGCGTGTGGGAGGCATGGCATGGACGATGGGGAAAACTGTTCTGGACCATGGAAGGCGAAACGCGGCTACGCATGGCCGTCTTGGTCGTCCTGTTTGTCCCAACGGCCGGATTGATCTTCGGCGCCGTGGCCGAACTAGGTGCCGAATTGCGCGTTGCTGGCGGAACCGGCCTGGCCGGGGGCCTCGCGGCATCCGTGGCGTTCCACCTGTGGGGGCGGCGCCGGGCGAAGGCGCTCGCGGCCAGCCCCGAGCCGCACTAACCGATGGTGGAAACCGCAGGAAACGCCAACCGTCGTCCGATTTCACTCCCCTCCTCCCCCAGGTTCCTCTAGGAGCCTCCAGGTTCCTCCAACATGGCCCATGCCAGAGATTGCGTCACCCTCGAACTTCCGAACGCCCTTCGCGACCGCATCGCCAGCCATCGTCTGCACCCGCGCATGGCGATGCATGAAATCATCGAGGAAGCCCTCTCCTTCTGGGAGGAGTCGGGGGGTTGGGCTCCTTTCGTGCGGGCTCCCGTGGATGGTTACGGCGATGAGGTGGTATTGATTGGCGGTTTGGCTGGAAGGCATGGGGCCCCGGTTTTGTCCGCATCGGCTTAGGTGTAGCAAGCGCCCAATCTCTACCGTGGGCAAGAGCTACCTCGTCCTGTTCTTCCTGGTCTTACTCTTCCTTACGCCCATGATTTTCCTGAACGTAGTTGCCGGGACCGCGAAACTTGTGCTCATTGTCATCCTGGCCGTTCTGGCCCTCGGTCTGCTTGTCGGTGCGTTGCGACCATCCGCGAAGGCGTCGTAGGAATTACCATGGGATTGATTCGTGACGATGTGAAGAAGAGGTGGGTGGGTCAATTCTTTACGGGGATTGGGCTGCTTTTTGCCGTCGTGTTTGCCGCGTTGGCGGCGGCATGGCTGCGCGGGCATGTGACTTGACCTTGAAATCGGCGTCGTGAAGGTCATAAGGGGCTGCTGCAACCGGCGTCCGTGCGCAACAGCACCGCTGTTCTTCTTCTGGCCGTCGTGCTTGCGGTTGCCGCGTTCGGCTGGCAGGCCATTAGTTGGATCACATTTGCCATCCTTGCTGCCTTCGTTCTTGTGACGTTGCTTGCCGCCGTGGCGGTGTGGGCGATTCGTCGTCGCATGCGCCGTGACTTGCAGAAGATGATGAAGACCTTGGGCCACCATGCTCCAAGTCGCTCGGGTGATTCCGATGTGATTGATGTCGAGGCCAAGGACGTTCGCGAAGTCGGCCGATAAATTGTGGTTTGCGCGCCGTGCGCGGTTTCGCATCGCAGTTCGCGGCCATGATTGGTGCAATCCCAGCCAAGTCGTTTCGCCGGCCTGTGCGACAAGAATGTCGTGCCGTGCCGCCTACTGGATTCTATGCGAGACTTGGCTTCGACGGCTCGATACCGCCAACCGCCCGGGAGGTCGCGAAGCCGTTAAGTCATGGCCGCCTGCCCGCACCGTGGACGGCAGCGCAGGCATCACCGAAGGGGGAACGCGTCTCTTTCCGCCCGACACGAATCTCGGCAACCGGCCGAAGCAGCCGGGCGGGCGCGAGAAAGGCAAGCCATTCTACAATCCGGGCATGGCGCTCAATCGCGACTTGTCCGTGCTGCTGGTCGAGGCGTTTGCCAAAGCGCGGCGCCGCGAGGTGGATGTCGTCGACGCGTTGGCCGGAACGGGGGCGCGCGCCGTACGGCTTGCTAAGGAGGTCGACGCGCCAATCGTTGTGCATGCCAACGACGGCCAGGCCGAGGCCATCGTTGCCCTGCGCCGCGCTGCAAAGGAGAATCACGTTCCTGATTCTAGGCTGACGATTCACGAAAGTGACGCGCACGTGCTGCTTGCATCCCGCCGCTTCGATGTCGTGGATTTGGACCCGTGCGGGAGTCCGATGCCATTTCTCGATGCGGCCGTGCGTTCGGTGCGCCACGGCGGCCTCGTTTGCGCAACGGCGACCGACACTGGCGCGCTGGCCGGCGCCTTTCCCCGAGTGTGCCGGCGGCGTTATGGCGCACACCATGGCCTCAATGCCGCCCCTTGGAGGGCCGAGGTCGGGCTGCGCATCCTCGCCGGCGCGATGGTGCGCGCCGCCGCGCGCTTCGACCGCGCCGCGACGCCGATGCTTTCGGTGTCGCATGGCCACTGGATGCGCGTCGTGGCGCGCGTCACGGACGGGCCCACGCCGGCGGACGCCGCTCTCGGCCAGTTGCGCAACGTGGTGCGCGACGAAGACGGGATTGGCCATTTCGTCACACTCGATGAGGTTCGCCAACCGTGGGCGGGGCCTCTTTGGTCCGGGCCGCTGCATGATGCCGCCATCGTCGCCGGCATCAAGATTGCTGCGGAGGGCAAGGTCTTGGCGCGCCGGCGCGAGGTGATGGCGCTGTGCGAGGTGTTGCAGCAAGAGGCGGCCCCCGATGCGCCGCCCTTCTGGATTGTCGGGCATGACTGGGAGGCCGACTGGGGGGCGCCGCCGCGGCGCGACACGCTGATTGCCTGGCTCCAGGAGAACGGGTACCGTGCGGCACGTACGCACATGGACCCGCAAGGCGTGCGTACGGATGCGGCTGCGTCGGTGTTGATGGGGGCGTGGGGGCGCAGGGCCCCGTCAAACCTTCAGTAGTTCGACCAGGCGGGTGTCCAGCTCGGAATTGGGCACCACGTGCTTCGCCCCCGCTTCGCGTGCCCTCTGGATGCGGGCTGCGTCCGTGTGGTGCCCAAAGCACAACAGTTCGGCGTCCCAGCGCGTGCCACGTACGAGGCGGATGGTCTCGACGGCGTCGATCGTCGGATGGTGCAGGTCGAGGACGACGAGGCGCGTGTCGCCGTCGAGAAGGAGTTGCGTGACGTCGAGGTTGCGGCTCGGGAACGCCACGGCCCAGCCGGCATGGTCGGCTGCGGCCTGGATGCGCGAGCGCCACAGGAGGTCGCTGGTAATGGCAAGGACGACCGGCTTCACTTGCGGCCCCGAGCCTTCGCGGGTACGGTGTCCTTCTTCGCCTTCACCTGGTCGACATGGTATTCGGGCGGCAGCAGGTTTGGAATGCCTTCTTCGATGGGGTAGTCGAACTTGCAGCGGTTGCAGTGCAGTTTGCCTTCGAGGATGTCGCCGTGCTCGTCGGCGCGTTTGACCGAAAGGTCGAGGGGCGACTTGTGCACCGGGCAGCAGACGATGGCAATCAGGTCTTTGCGCATTTATGTCGCCTTCGGGACCCGCGTAGTGCGGGCGTATTCTTGGAGGCTTTGCACGCCGAACTTGCCGCCGACCCTTTTCTTTGCCGCAATGGCCCCCACGGCGACGACGGCGGCTTCCACGGTGGCGAGGAAGGGCACTTGGCATTCGACGGCGACGCGGCGCATCTGGAATCCGTCGCGCCGTTGCGGGCCCTCCATTTCGCGGCTTGGCGTGTTGATGATGAGTTGCACTTTGCCTTGCCGAATGAGGTCGATGGCGTCTGGCGCCATGCGTTCGGACACCTTGTACACGGTAAGGACGTCGAGGCCGGCGGCGCGCAGGTCCGCTGCCGTTCCTTTCGTTGCGACGATGGAGAAACCGGTCTTGGCAATCGCCCGGACGGCTTCGAGGATGCGCGGCCGGTCCTCCTTGGATACGGAAACGAAAAGGGTGCCTTCCGTCGGCAGCGGATTGCCGGCGGCCTCCATCGCCTTGGCGTAGGCCGTCGCGTAATCGTCGGCGATGCCCATGACCTCCCCGGTGGATTTCATTTCGGGGCCGAGAACGGCATCTACGCCGGGAAGTTTGAGGAAGGGGAACACGGGCGCCTTGACGGCGACATGGCGCGGCCTGGGCGCGGCGACGGCGCCAATCTGCTTGAGAGTTTTGCCAATCGCGACGCGTGCTGCGATGTTGGCAAGCGGCAGCCCCGTGGCCTTTGCGACGTATGGCACGGTTCGGCTGCTGCGCGGGTTGGCTTCCAGGACGAACACCGTGTCGCCTTGCACGGCAAATTGGATGTTGATGAGGCCGCGGGTGTTGAGTGCAAGAGCAATCTGCCTGGTGTAGTCGTCCAGCGTGCGCAGGACGCTGTCAGGAATGTTCTGGGTTGGGATGACGGTCGTCGAGTCGCCGGAGTGGACGCCCGCTTCCTCTACGTGCTCCATGATGGCGCCAATCAGGACATCTTTGCCGTCGCAGACGGCGTCCACGTCAATCTCGATTGCGCGGTTGAGGAAACGGTCGATGAGCAGTGGGTGCTTTTTCGAAACGCGGACCGCCTCACGCACGTAGTCGCGCAATTCAGACTCGGCGTGCACGACCATCATGCCGCGTCCGCCGAGGACGTACGATGGGCGCACGAGGACGGGGTAGCCGATTCGTGTGGCCGTCGCGATGGCCTCTTCGTCCGCGAAGGCGATGCCCGCGTCCGGCTGCGGAATCCCCAACTTGCGCATCAGCGTGTGGAATTTCTCGCGGTCCTCGGCAAGGTCAATCGCAGATGGGCTTGTGCCCCAAATCTTCGTTGGAAGGTCGGGCCGCGCCGCGAGGGCATTTTCGAGAGGAATGGCCAGGTTGATGGCGGTCTGGCCGCCGAATTGCACGAGCACACCGTCAGGGCGTTCGCGTTCGATGCAGTGCATGACGTCCTCGAGCGTGAGTGGTTCGAAATACAGGCGGTCGGATGTGTCGAAGTCCGTGGACACCGTCTCCGGGTTGTTGTTGAGAAGGATGGCCTCGAGGCCTTCCTCCTTGATGGCCCACGCGGCGTGCACACAGCAGTAATCGAATTCGATGCCCTGGCCAATGCGGATTGGGCCGGAACCAAGCACCAGGCAACGCCGTTTTGCCGACTTGGGCAGCGCGGTCGCGGTCGTGACCGGGTCGTAGGATGTGTAGTAGTACGGTGTCCGGGCTTCGAACTCGGCGGCGCAAGTGTCCACCATCTTGTAATCCGGAATGATTCGGTTAGCTTGTCGAAGCGCTGCGACTCGGGCCTCGTCGTCGCCCCAACCGTACAGGCGGGCAATGTGCGTGTCGGCGAAACCGGAATGCTTCGCCCGCGCCAACACGGTGACGTCCCCGGGCGCGGCCGCGAGGTCCGTCTCCAGCCGCAGGATGTTGCGAATCTTGTGCAGGAAAAATGGGTCGTAGCCGCTAAGATTGTGGACGCGTTCGACGGTCCAGCCACGTTTGAGAGCCTCGGCGACCGCGAAAAGCCTCTGGTGGGTGGCGACGCGCACGGCCTCCTCGAGCTTGGAGTCATCCCACTGCGTCGGGGCCTCGAGTGAATCGGCGTCAATCTCAAGGCTGCGAACGGCCTTCAAGAGCGACTCCTCGATGGTCCTGCCGATTGCCATGACTTCGCCCGTTGATTTCATCTGCGTCCCGATGCGCGCGTCAACGGTGCGGAACTTGTCAAACGGCCAGCGCGGAATCTTCGTGACGACGTAGTCGAGCGTCGGCTCGAAAGCGGCGACGGTCTTCTTCGTGATAGCATTGGGAATCTCGTCAAGCGTCATGCCCAACGCAATTTTCGCCGCGACGCGCGCAATCGGGTAACCCGTGGCCTTGCTCGCAAGTGCGCTGCTGCGCGAGACACGAGGATTCACCTCGATGACGCGGTACTCGCCAGTCTCCTTGCGCAGCGCGAACTGGACGTTGCAGCCGCCCTCAATCTTCAGCGCTCGAATGCACTTGAGTGCACTGGACCGAAGCATCTGGTGGTCTTGGTCCGACAAGGTCTGGCTCGGCGCAACCACGATGGATTCGCCGGTGTGCACTCCCATCGGGTCCAGATTCTCCATGTTGCAGACGATAATGCAGTTGTCCTTGCCGTCCCGCATGACCTCGTATTCGAATTCGAGCCAGCCGAGCAGGCTTTCCTCGATGAGGACCTGCCGGATGCGCGAATAGGCCAAGCCCTTTGCCACCAATTCACGCATGTCGGCGTCGTTGTGCGCAACGCCGCCTCCCAAACCGCCCAGCGTGTAAGCCGGTCGCACCAGAGCCGGATAGCGGCCGATGTAGCCGTGCGCGATCGCGATGGCCTCATCCACCGAGTTTGCGACCTTTGCCTTGGCGACGGGTTCGCCGATGCGTTCCATGACTTTCTTGAACAGGTCGCGGTCCTCCGCGTCCGCGATGGCCGCAAGTGGCGTGCCAAGCAACTTGACGTTGTGTTTCGACAAGACTCCGGCCTCGGCCAACTCGGAGACCAAGTTGAGGGCCGTCTGCCCGCCCATGCCGGCAAGCACGCCGTCCGGCCGTTCCTTCTCGATGATTGCGGTCACGGCTTCGACAGTGAGGGGCTCGATATACACCGCGTCCGCGGTCTCCACATCGGTCTGAATCGTGGCGGGGTTCGAATTGACGAGGACGACTTTGTAGCCCTCCTCGCGCGCCGCGCGGCACGCCTGCGAGCCCGAGAAGTCGAATTCGGCCGCCTGGCCAATCTGGATGGGCCCGGAACCGATAACCAGAATCTTGTGCACGTCCGTCCGCTTCGGCATGTCACACGCCCCCGGCGCACACGTTCGTGGCCTTCGGGTGGGCGGTTTCAGGGCGGCAGGGTTCTCCCATCGGGCGTGACCTGGCGGGCAAGGCCGGCCACGCATAAAGGGTCCGGTGGGCGCCCGCCGGCGCGCTTCGGCAACGTGCGACGGTCCGGGCCTTGCCACGCCCGGGAAGGCTTCGAGGCCCTGGTCAGTAGACTTATGGGGTGGGGCAATGTTAGATGGATTGTCATGGAGGTCGGGTCTCGTCCCACGCCGCGTCGCGTACAGCCCGCCCGCCACCGTGGTCGCCTCGTGTTTGCCGCCGTCGCGCTCTTCGTTGTTGCGGGCCTTGCCGCCGGCCTGCTCTCGCCGTGGCGCTTTGTACCCGCGGTGGAAATCTGTGCCGGGCCTGGCGCGTCTGGCGAAACGGTGCCTTGCGACCGCATGGGCTCCCGCTCGCTGGACTTCCGGGCCCGCGCCGGTCAAGTCATTGTCCAGGACGTCCGTTGCATCGATCCGAACGACGGCAGTGCCATGATTGACTGCGGCGATTGTCCGGTCGACGATGGGGCAGGAACCGCCTGCAATTACTGTATTTACCCGGACGACCAGACCGCACAGCCGTTCGTCTGCTGGATTGAGTTTGGCGCCGGTGGGGCTGTCGTCATGGCCGAGTGCGGGCCGACGTCTATTGATCCAGACGTTGACGGCGACTGCTGCGAAAACGAGACGTCGGGGAACCCTCCCGGCTCCCTCAAGGATGAGGAAGACCTGTGCCCGCCGCCTCCACCGCCTCCGCCACCTCCGCCACCTCCGCCGCCTCCGCCACCCCCACCACCGCCCCCACCACCCCCACCGCCGCCACCGCCGCCGCCACCACAGGCGCCCGTGGCCGGCATCGTCGCCGATGTCCACAGCACGTGCCAGGACTCCAGCATCGACTTCGCAAGTTCATCTTACGATCCAGATGGAACGATTGCAAGCTGGTTCTGGGAATTGCCGTTTGGCGAGACCGCGACGACGCCGTACGTCAGCGACAAGGAGTGGCCAGCAGGCACTTACAATGTTAAGCTGACCGTCACCGACAACTCGGCCATGACGCGCTCCATCACGGTATCCGTCGTGTCCATCGGCGACACCGATTGTTGCCCCGTCTCGCACGGGCAGATTTTCCGCGTGGCCGTAGAGGGCGACGTTATCGAGTTCGACTTCGAAGCGGAAGACTTCGAGAATTCGCCGCTTGCTTACTCCTCTGCGGACCTCCCGGGAGGCGCAACCCTCGACGCCGGCACCGGTCACTTCACCTGGCAAACCGTCTTCGGCGACCGCGGCACCCGCCTCGTCCACGCCACGATATCGGACGCCGGCTGCAGCGCAACCGGTGAAGCCCGGCTCCTCATCCGCGCCCCGGGCGACACGACCAACGCCGTCGACACCGACCAAGACGGCATCGAGGACAATTCCGACAACTGCCCAGCCATCCCGAACCCCGGGCAACTCGACTACGACCGCGACGGCCTCGGCGACGCCTGCGACGAACCTAACCAAGAGGAACCCGACTCCGGTCCATCCAGCACGGCCTTCTCCTCAACCACCCGCGACGCGGACAACGACGGCATCGCCGACGCCTCCGACAACTGCCCTGCCGTCGCCAACCGCGACCAAGCCGACATGGACCGCAACCGCATCGGCGACTCCTGCGATCCAGACCTGGACGGCGATGGCATCGTCCAGTACGCGGTGTCTGTCGACGGCCTCAGCATGGCCTTCCTCGACAACTGTCCGGTGAAACCAAATGCTGACCAGAAAGACAGCAACGGGGATGGCGTTGGTGACGCCTGCTCGGCAAGTCTCGTCGTGTCCAACACGGCAGGCGGCGGCGCGGCGGGCGGCGAAACGCTTGGTTGCGCCTCGTGCGTCACTCCCGAAAGCGGCACGCCGCGCATCGGCACCATCCTCACGGCCTTCCTAATTGGAGTTGCCGTGCTTGGCCCGGTCGTCATCATGCTGGTGCGGCGCAGTCGCTTGTAGTGCCCTTGGACATCCAGAGCATCCGCGGCGCCCGGCGGGAGCCCCGGTTCCGCTACCCAACCGGCCTGGCCGTCCCTAGTGGGCGCCGGGAACCTTGGGGAACTCGCCGGGCTTCCATTTGCCGCTGCGGCATTGCTCGACCATCGCGAGGAACTGGTCGAAGAAATGCCCCGAATCCCAGGGGCCCGGGCTGGCCTCGGGGTGGTACTGCATCGTAAAAATTGGCAGGCTTTCATGGCGAACCGCCTCGACGACCCCGTCATTCGGGCAGCGCTCCCAGACGACGAGGCCGGTTCCGGGTACGGACGCGGCATCGACATGGAAGCCGTGATTCTGACTTGTGATGCGGACGATTCCGGTAAATTCGTCCCGTGTTGGGATGTTGGCCCCGCGGTGACCGAACTTCATCTTTTTTGTGCGAGCGCCCCAGGCGAGCCCCACAAGTTGGTTACCGTAGCAAATGCCGAACGTCGGGATTTTCTCTGAAACGGCTCGTATGGCCGGCACCGTGTGTTTCTGGATGTCTGGGTGGGCAGGGTCGCCGGGGCCGTTTGCGATGAACAGGCCATCGACGTTTCGGGCAAAGATTTGTGCGGCGCTTGCGTCCCACGGGAAGTGCACGACGTTGAAGCGCCGCGCCAGGTTGCGCAGAATGTTGCGCTTGATGCCGGTGTCGAGAACGGCCACCGTCGGCGCTTTGCCGTCGAAGGCGGAGCCGTCCGTCAGGCGGCCCTCGGCGTTGCGGCCGTAGGTTCGTACCTCATGCACCGACGCTTGCCCCGCGAGGTTCTCCGCCTCCACCGAAGGCATGCCTGCAACTTTCGCAAGAAGCGTCGGGACTTCGTTAGCGTCGTGGGTGACGAAACAACGTAGGCACCCTTTTTCGCGGACCTTCAAGGTCAAATCTCGCGTGTCGACGCCCGCGATTCCTGGAACTCCCTGCTCGACGAGCCACGCGTGGAGGGTTTTGGTGGATTTGCGATGGCTCGGTTCACGGCACCATTCCCGGACGACCACGGCACGGGGCCAGACGCGGTCCGACTCCCAATCGTCATCGTTGATTCCGTAATTGCCCACCATGGGGTAGGTGAACATGAGGACCTGGCCGTGGTAGCTCGGATCCGTGAGCGATTCCTGGTATCCTGTCATCCCGGTGTTGAATACCAATTCGCCGTATGCCGTTTTATCGGCGCCGAAGGCCTCCCCCTCCACCACGGAGCCGTCCTCAAGGACGAGGAACGCTTTCCGGGGTGCGGTTTTGGACTGGGGGGACGTTCCCATCGCTTCTGACCTGGCGGGCAAGGGTATGGCCGGATAAAGGGAAGGGGCAGAATCATCCCCCGTCGCCGGCAGCGCTCGAGCGGTCCGTTGCCGACAACGACGAGTTGGCGGGGTCAGGCTCGCTCGGGCTCACCCCCATGCTTATCGCGGGCTTGTTGGCCATCGGACTCTTGGCGTTAGTTGTCGGCGTGGCACTTACGCGCCGCAAGTGAGAACGACCATCAGGTTTAAGTAATGCTCCGCCAACTTGGCGGTGTCCCGGCGAGGCTGGGCCATGGCCTATGCAAGCAAGTCTCGCGCGTGCGACTGGCGGCCGCTTCGGCGTCGCGACCGTAGGCTTGCTAGCACTTTCTGCCGGCATCAGCATCATGGCGATTTCGCATGACGCCTCAGCTGGTGCCATTCTTGATAACGGCGTCGTCCAACTGGGCGTCGCAGATGCCGGCAACCTCGTCGTGCCCGGCGGGGCGCCCTCGAGCGGTGCTGGCACGACTACGGTCGGCCTGCGCCTTGCGGCGACGGCGGGCGAAGGCGTTGCCGGTGGCTGCGGCTGCGAAGGCTGGGGAATCGCCCGCGACGGCGTGGGGGCTTTCGTGCAAGGTGGCACCGCCGGCAGCGGCTTGACCCAGGTGTCATTTGCCTCCACCGCGACCACGGCCCAGTCGGTCGTTGACGCCGGCGACTTGCGCGTCACCCACGAAACGCGCCCGTCCAATTCGGCTTACGCCTTCCAGACGGATGTCTCGATTGAGAACCGTGGCTCGGGCTTTGCCGCGGCCGTGACGTACCGGCGTGTCGTTGACTGGAACGCGGAGCCCACGGGTGGCGCGGAGTTCGTCACGATCCGGGCCGCGGCGGCCACCCCGGCCCTCCTGCTTTTCTCGAGCGACGACGGTAAGGCCAGCGCCAACCCGACGGCGGGGGCAAGCGCTTTCCTCTTCACCGGCCCGCCGACGGGAGTCAACACGGACGATTCTGGCCCCTCCGACCACGGCGCGCTCTTCGATCTCGCACTCGGCTGCCTCGGCCCGGGGGACACGGTCACTTTCCAGATGTTTTACGGTGCCGCGCCCAGCGAGGCCACTGCATCGTCCGCGTTGTCGACGGTCGGCGCACAGGCGTGGTCGCTTGCGCAACCAGGTGGCGATCCAGATGCGGGGACACCGCAGACCTTCTTCCTAGGGTTCGCGGGCATTGACGGGCTGAGTTGCTTGCCCCCGGAATTCACGACCCTATTTACCGGCACGGCGCCCGAGGACCTGACCCTTGACCCTGTCGCCTTCCAGGATACCTCCGTACTTCCCACGACGCCCGGCCTCGAGCAGCACAAAGTCTGGTTCTTTGGCGACGGCGAGAGCAGCACGGGCGCCCAGCCGAACCACCCTTACTCCAAGGCGGGAACTTACAAGGCTTGCCTCCAGCGTGAGGCCCGGCTGCCCGGAACGGCCTGGCGAACCTGGACTTCATGCCACAATATTGCCGTGAACAACCGTGTCCCCATCCCCGCCTTCAGTTTCGCGACCGTCGACGGCGCCCTGCAGTTCACCGACGCCTCGACCGACCCAGATGGACTTGTGGCGGCACACAGCTGGAACTTCGGCGACGGCCTGCTCGCGACAGACCCGAATCCTGGCCACATCTACGACCTCGGCGGAACCTATGAGGTGTGTCTTACCGTCACGGACGACGGCGCAAAAAATGCAACTGCCTGTCAGCCAGTTCCCGCACCAGGCGCTGAGAACCATGCTCCCTTCCTTGTGCCGGTACGCAGCCGCCACGTCACGGCGGGCACGCTCGTGCAAGTCCAGTTGACTGCGTTCGACCCGGACAACGACGTCATCAGATTCTCCGCCGAGGACATGCCTGAGGGGGCCGAGTTCGATGCCGTGTTCGGCCGCTTCACCTGGTACCCGACCATCGACCAGGCCGGCTTCCACGACCAGACTTCCTTTTTTGCCACGGACGGGCGCGGCGGCTCGTCGCAGCGCTCGCTTGTCGTTGTGGTCGGGCTGAACTCGGCCGACTCGGACCTCGACGGCATCGCCGACGAAGCCGACAACTGCCCCAACGCGTACAACCAGGACCAGGCTGACGGTGACGGCGACGCAGCCGGCGACGCCTGCGACTCGGAGACCCTCGCGGTTCCCGACGCCAAGGACGTCTACTTTGGGCCCGGCGGCGCGGCCGGCCACGGGGACGAGCCAGATTCGGTCTGCAATGACCCAGAGGCGCTCGACCGGGACCGCGACCGCATCGTCGACGCCTGCGACCCGGACATAGACGGGGACGGCGTTGCCAACTGGGGCCCTGAGGGCGCCTTCCTGGACAACTGCCCCTTCGTTCCGAATACGGACCAGAAGGATTCGGACCGCGACGGCTTCGGCGATGCTTGTGCCTTGGCCGCCGGCATTGTGAAGGGCGAGGTAGCCCTGCGCGGTGCAGTCGCATCGCGCGACACCGCAGGGGGCGACGAGGCATTCGTTGAACCTGCATACCTTACGAAGCCAACCCGTGGCAGCCAAGCAGCGGCATCGTATGACGCGTCCTGGGTTCTCTACCCGTTTGCCGTAGCCGGCGTGGCCATCGGCATCGTGGTTGGCATCGTGATGCTCCGCCGGCGCTAGTGGCTGTTTCAGAATTCTTTCTGGTTGGCCCGGGTTTTTTTTGGGTCGGGCCCCCGGCGGGCAGCCGCAGATTTCGCAGATTCCCCTCGGGGAAATCTGTGGAATCTGCGTCATCTGCGGCCGCCATGCGCGGGGCCACGGGAAAAAGGGTTCGGCCCGCAGGAGGCATGAAATGATTTCCAGCGTCGCGGGCCTTTTCCACCGCGTCGGGATGGCACGAGCGTGGCCATGACCGTCGCGGTGCGTTTTGCGTACGACGGCGGCGCCTTCGACTCCTATGCCCGCAACCCAGGTTCAGACACGGTCGAGGGCGCCCTCATCGCGGCGTTTTCCCGAGAGGGCCTAGTGGACGGCACCTTTCGCACGGGCAGTCGCACGGACGCGCGCGTGTCGGCCCTAGAAAACGTCGCTTCTGCGACCTTTGACAGACCGCACATCAAGGGCCTCCTGCCCAGTCTTCAGCGCTCATTACCAAGTGGCTTGTGGATGACCGGGGCGGCCCGCGTCGGGCCAGGATGGAATCCGCGTCATGCAAAGTCGCGGACCTATCGCCTGCTACTACCCAACCGTGGCGAGAGCCAGGCCGCAATGCGCCGGGCGGCCGCTTGCTTCGTGGGCCGCCACGACATGACTGCGTTTGCCCGCGTCGAGGCCGGCCGCGACCCGGAGCGCACCGTGCTTGCTTTCACGGTCGCCAAGGCGGGCCGCGACTGGGCCTTCCGCGTGCGCGGCGAATCCTTCCTGTGGGGCCAGGTCCGGCGTATGGTCGGAGCGGCGCTGGCCGTCGGCCGCGGCGATGCGGATTCGGCCGCCGTTGTCCGGTCGCTTGCGACGGGCAAACCGCACCCGCGCTTCGTGACCGCGCCCGCCAGCGGCCTGCTGCTGGAACGCGTGCGTTACGCCAACCTGCGGTGGGACGCCGCCGCGGGCCGTGTCGCGCGTGACGCCCCGGACGTGGCCGCGGCCATGCGGACGCGGGCGGCGGTGGCGGCGCACGTGGCAAAACTGGCGCGCAGCCGCTAGCAATCTTGGGCCCGACGAAGGCGCCGGCGCCCCGGCCTTGCTACCGCGTGCGCTTCAAGTCCTGGACGAAGGCGAGGTTCTCCGGATGCGCCTTGAAGTGCGCTCGCACGGGTTCGAGGAGGGAGTACAATGCGTCGGCAACGCCGTTTTTGAGGTCCATTGGGTGCAGAGCTCCGGATTTGTATTCGGCCAAGAGGGCGTCGTAGCCGATGTAGAGTTTGTTGCCGCCGAATTTCTCGGCGCGGTGGATCTCGAAGCGCGCTGGGCCATCGCGGTGCAGTTGTGCAAGGCGGGGCCAGACGACGAGCCGCAACAAATCGAGAACGGGGTTTCCGTCCACCTCCTTCGCGGGGCAATGGGCTGCTTTCAGTTTTGCCTTGATATCGTCCAGGCTGTCGTGCAGGAAGATGCCGGAGCCGGGATCTGACTTGGACATCTTCTTCGTGAGGATGCGGTGTTCCTGCAGACGGCGGTTGGCGTCGGCAACGCCCTGTTCCTGCGAGGCGCCGCGTGCGGCTGCGTCCGTGAGCCAACGCGCGTACAGCACGGTCTCCTCTGCCCCTGGCCCCTGGGCTTCCATGCGGCCGGTCCCCTTGAGACTAGGGACAAGCGGCGTGTGGATTGCAACAGGAGGCGTGCGTCCGAGCTTTGGGGCGACATCCCTGGCCAGCATGTGGGCGTGCCTTTGGTCGAGGCCGCCGTACGCGAGGTCTATGCCCATGTGGAAAATGTCGGCCACCTGCATGGCAGGGTAAAGGAACTTCGACATGTCGCCGTCGGCCTCGTCCTCGGCGCGCCCCAGAATGGTCATCGCCCGTCGCATGCGTGCGATGCTTGTGTGCTTCAGCACCTGCACGACCAGAGCCCAGTACGCCGGGTCGCGGGCGAATTCGTTGGCGTAGCGGTACGTGACCTTGGCCCGCGGTACGCCGAGTGCTTCAAAGCATTCCTCCATGTACTTGCCGCAGCGCTGGATTGCCGCAAGATCGCCGCCTAGTTTGTCATTAATCTGCGCATGCCAGTCAGCAAGCAGGATGGAGACTTCGAATCCGGCGTCGATGAGACGGCGCACCATGTCGGTGCAGACCATCCATCCTACGTGGGCAGTCCCGGATGGCTCAAAACCAATGTAGGCCCGCGGTTTTTCGCCGGCCGATGCGCGTGCAGCGAGTTTCGCAAGCTCGTCCGACGTCACCGCTTCGGTTGCAGCGTCGCGAATGGCCGCCAAAGCGTCGCCTTGCCCTGCGCCACGCGCCACGATGTCCACGCCCGTTCGAAGCTCCAGGCGTTTAAAGGCGTCCGCCCTTGCAGGCATCGTGGATGAGACGGGGCGCCGGGCGCAGGAACCGGTTTGGCTCGTGCGAGCCGTGCTGTTCTTGGTGCTCGTCGGTTGTGCAGCCTACTTCGGGCGACTTCTTTGGGAGAGCACCCAATAGCAAGGCAGTGCGGGAAAGATTGGGGCAGCCGCGTCGTGGCGACGTGGCAGCGCTTGGTGCCTATATTTTTTCGAACACGTAGATGATGACGGAGAGTTGAATCGGGTTTTCGAACGCCGGGTGGTAGACTTGGACCGTCCGCATGGCGGGCACGACGTTGGTGAAGCTGGGCAGCGGGGGCCCGTAGTCGAGGAACAGGTCCTTGTAGCCCTGCATGAGTAGGTTGTTGACAAGTTTCAGGCCCTCAAGCGATGTCGTTGCCGGGTCCTTGGCGCCATCGTAGACGTCGTAAGGCGTCCACGTCGTGAGGATGACGGTTCCGTCGCCCATGGCACCCGGGTTGCTCTCGGTCGTGACCGGATCGGAACCCTGAACGACGACGTTCGTAAAGAGCGTCGCGGCTTCCTGCGCCGTCTGGCCGTTGAAGTTCCACACCTGGTCGCGGTGGTCGTAGAGCGGGTAGTCCAACTGGTCTGAAGTGTGCAGCACCGGGTGGCCTGGGTCCGGCACGCTGATGCCGCCGGAGGAGGACTTGATGGCCGCGTGGAAGATGGGCTCCAGCCAGTTGACGTTCTGGTTCGTCGAACCGAAGACGATGAGCACGCCGCCTCCCAGAACCCAGTCGCCGACGGCCCCCTTGGCCGCCTGGCTTGTCATGGCGTTCTGGTCGATGTTGGAGCCGGCGATGAGGACGTTGACGAGGTCGTAGCGCGGCAGGCCGTCCGGCCCAATCAACCGGTCGGGCAAGTCATTGTTCATGATTTTCTTGCTGTCGGGGAGCACGTCGCCATACTGGGTTTGGCCATCCTTGAAGGCCTGGCAGCGAGTCGCCCAAGCCTCGGCGCCGCTCATGCCAGCATCCACTTGGGAGTCGAAGTAGTAAGGGCAGAACTTGGTGGCTAGCGTGTCCAAGAATCCGACTTCCGCCATCGAGTGGGCGGTTCCGGTGTACACGTCGGGGCCTTGCGGCGCCGGCTGCGACAGCGGGTTGTAAGATGCCACTGCAGTCGTCGTGACGAGCACGTTCTCGACCACTTGTTCGTAGGTTGCGCCGCCCGTGCAATCCTCATCAGCGCCGCAGTAATACAGGGTTCCGATGTATTCACCGGCAACGAGGCAACCGGCGTTGAACTCGCGCTGGTTTGCCGACGCCGGGACCTTTTGGCTCTCGGAAAAGACGGTCGCTCCAGCCGAATCCTTGACGACGAGGTAGACGTACATATTCTTGGCCGGCCCATCGTAGGACATCTCGACCGGATCGGAGCAGCCCGACGTCGCGCCATCTGCGTTGAGGAAGGATGGCAGGTTCGTGTCGAGGGAGAGTTCGACGGGCGCGACCGTTGCTCCCGTGACAGCGGTTGCAAGGGTCACGGCGGCAACGACGCTCGCCGTGCCGGGGTCATTGACCGAAGCCTCGATTTCGGCGCCGACGGAACAGGCCCTTCCGGAAACGGCGGGGACATCAACGTAGATGGTTGCCACCTGGGCGGGCGCCACAAGGAATGAGTTTGCTGTCTGCGAACCCGCAGCAGCCGTGCCGAGTTGATACTCGAAGAGGACCGTGAACTGCGTCGTCGTCGACCCCCCGTTGGTGACATCGACCGAGAGGCGGTAATCCTGCGGATTTCCCGCCGTCGTAAGCGGCGAAATCGTGCAAACCGGGGTGTTGACGACGAGTCCGTCCGTCGGGTCGCTGGGCGGAGCCTGGCCCTGCGATTGGCTCACGTCGATGTCGCCAATGTAGGTGATGCGCAGGTTCGGGTCGCGCGTGCCCGTCTTCAGGAGCGTGGCAACGTCAGGCAGGGTCGGGTAGGCGCGGGCGTGGAAATCGAGGTTGCTGGCGGCAAGGCCCAGGTTCTCGGCGGCCTCTTCGTAGTTGACGTAGCCATCCGTGCCGTCTGCGCCAAACGGTGCCCGCCGCAGATTCTGCAATTTGGCGAAGCTGAGGGCACTTGAACTGGTGCCATCGAGCAGGCCGAGCCTCCGCAGGCCGTCGGCATTGGGACTGCTCACGCCGATGTCGTTGTCCGGGGTCCAGTACTCTCCGCCCGCGGCATAGCCGGGGCTCTCCAGAAGGAGATTCGAAAGGCTTCCTGCCTTCACGGTAAGCGCCGCCGCGGTTTGCGGGTCGGAGACGGCGGGCGTCGTGGTGCTGGTCCGGCTTACGACAAGGAGTGCCGCAACACTGGAAATAAAGATGAGGCCGGCTACGCCGAACGCGATGACGCCCGTTGCGACGCCACGCTCGTCGCGGGAAAGCCCGCCAGTCACCATACAGCGTTGTCAATACGGCCATGATTATAAGACAAATGGCAATCATTCATCAACTGATAGATAACTATTGGCTGAAGGTTCTCCTTTGCCATGACGTTGGTTGCCTCAACACGGGGTGGCTGTTGTCGCCCGCCTAAACAGCTCGGAACGAATCTCAATCCAGGATTCGTTGTCCGCAAGGGAAACAGCCACGTAGCCCGTATTGGGGTCACCTGGCGTTGCGCATCCGAACTGGTATTCGAACAGGAAACCGCGCGACGCCTCCAACCGGCGCATGTGCTCCAGCACACCCCGGATGGCGTCTTCGTAAAGCGCCGCATTGTCGTCGTCCGTAAGCGGCTCGAAACCGCCCTCTGATTCCAGGCGGGAGACTGCGTCGTTGACGCCGTCAATCATTGGGTCAAGCTCCAGAAACATGGCCCGCTGCTGTTCGCGCCCCGTCTGGGCGCCTAGAACGCCGACGCGGGCAACCATTCCGGCAAGAGCGATGAAGCCAACCAGCAAGACGACGGCGGCGAGCATCATCATCTGGCCGGAAGAGTCGCCCGCGAAGCGCTGGCGCTTTTTCGGCCAGCCGCGCCCGGCAAGCCGCGCAAGCCGGGCGAGGGATGCCCGAGGCCGCTGTGCGGCCTTGGGCTCTGCCGGATTGTCGCGCGAGCAAAGCTCGCAACTGCCATCACGCACCATACCAGATCACCAACTGAAGGCCGTAGATTGGGAAATTGTCGGGCGGCGGCACCTCGCGCAGGCTGACGCGGGCGTAGGCGACCGCGCCACTGCAGTCCGCGTTCTGGAAGCCAGCCCAGACGCCATAAGGCGCGCTGGCCGGAACGCGCTCTTCCCCCGGGGTTTGGCCTTGCCACATGTCGATCCACGTAGCACCATATTCGACGGTGACGCCCATTGCCGTCGCGGTCGCGGCCGCCGAGATGACGACGGTGGTCGGGTCGGTGCGTGAGACGATCGTTGCACCCGCCGGTATGCCGGCGCCGGAAATGGGCTTGCCCGCGTCGCTCGTCCCGAAGTTGGCTGTGGCCGATGTCACGCTCGTCGAACCGCTGGTTGTTGCGCCATCCGTGACGGTAGAACTCGACGACCCAAGGTCGATGATGGACAAACGGCCGGTCCAGGCAGACGTTGCCTCGGCGGATAGCTCGACGGTTGTCTCATCTGTCACGGAAGCAATCGTCGTGCCGGGTGGAATGCCGACGGCGCCGACCAGTTTGCCAATGTCGGCTGCCGCGAAGTCCGCGTCCGCGGATTGCATGGTCGTGGCCCCTGCGACGGTCACGCCGTCCGTAACCGTCCGCGCACGATTGACGGTTGCGGCCTCCGGCACAGGCCCGCGGATGCATTGTGTCGTCGCGGCCTGGGTGAACCCGTAGAGCGCCGTGGATGCCGCGACCTGGGCCGCCGGCCGCGCCGACGGCACATCAATGACCAAACGTCCCGGCGTCGGATTGGCAGCCGTCGTTTCGGCGGAAATGGTGACCGAGGCGACGCTGCCCACGGCAGCCACCGTCGCACCGGCCGGAATGCCGACGCCGAAGACCGATTTGCCAACATCACCTGCAAGGAAGTAAGCCGTCGACGACGTCAATGTGGTAGAACCACTAGCCCAGACGCCGTCAAGGACGGTCCGGGACTGCTCCGAATTGGCGGTCCAGACAGGGAAGAGCGGCGTGTCGGCCCCCTGCGCGCCCGCGGGCGTTCCGGACCCACCTAGCGGCAGCAGGGTGGTGGTGCCGAAGCCGTTGTTGAGACGGAGCTCATAGCGCGCGCCTGGCGGGACAAGTTGCCTGAGAAACTCATCCAGGTCGGTTGCAACCGGGGTATCGCCCGCGGCCACCCGCGTTGCCCACGCCCGCAGGTCAAGGACCGGCCCGCCGGCGGGGTCGGGAAAAGTGGTCTCGCGCAGCGCGCCTAGCGCGTCGGCGGCAATCTGGGCAAGGTTCGTGCTGCCTTCCTGTCCAGAACGCACGGGTCGCTGCACGCTTGTGAAGAATATGATCGCAGTCAGGATGATGACAGCCACGAGGACGGCTTCGACCACCATGAAAACCCCGTCCTCGTCTGCGCCCAGACTGCCTTTCCGCTTCGGACGCCGCAGCCCCCGGAGGCGTTCGGGCAGCCTCAAGGCCATAGCAGCACCAGCGCAGCCACCACTGCGCCGGCGGGCTCGGCCGGCGGCGCCACCATCAACCCCATTAGCAAACGGAAGGCGACCCACGATACGCCCATCATGATGGCGATATGGATGAAGCCTGCAAGCGGGTGGCCTTTCGTGAGGACACCTCCCACCAGGCCGCCGCCGATGGCTTGTACCACAGCCGCCTGAAAGAAAATGGTGTTGAAGTCTTCGACCTCGAAATCCTTGAAGGTCAAGCCGCCGACCGCCGACCCGCTGGCACCACTTACCGCGAGTTTGAACGCGGGGATGAATTGCGCCGCGAGCACCATCACCACGGCGATGAACACAAAGAACGAGATGTAAATCACGACGTTGTACATGCTCATCTGGGCGTTGCGCTCCGCTACGATTTGCTTGATCTCCCGGGCGTCTTCCGAGGCGGCTGTGAGGATGTCGACGACGGAGCCACCGGCTTTCTGCGCTTCCACAACGAGCGCGACCGTGCGGTCAATAAGGGGCGTCTTGCAGCGGTGGGCAAAGCGCCTGAGCGCCGTTGAGAAATCCACGCCCCACTCCACTTGGGCAGCCATCACCTTGATTTCTGGCGTCAGAGCTCCGTAGGTTCCTTGCGAGGCGCTGACAAGGGCGCGGGGCAGGGTCATGCCGGCACGCGCCGATTCCGCAAGGTCGCGCAGAAAGTCGGGGAACTTGTCGTCAACCGCCGAAATACGGTTTTTCTCGCGGTTGTAGAAAAAACCCACGGGACCAGCGCCTAGCATCGCAGTCAGGATGAATAGGTCGGTTGCGTACTTGGGGTGGATGCCGCTTTCGGCGTCACCCAGGTTGCCCATACCCGTAAGGACACACGCAATGCCAGCCACAACGGCAAGCAGTCCGGTGACGATGTAGACTGCGATGCGGAACACCTCGTCGGGGCTGCGCCGTCGCTGGCTTACCAGAAGATCGAGTTCGTTGTCGCCGGCATGCGCCCGTGGCTCGAGCCTGCGATGTTGCATCATGCGTAGGCCAACAAGGCCGACGAGGATGAGGGCCGCGCCCACGTAGAAAACGGTGAGGCTTCCGATGATGTTGGCATCCTGAAGTGGCACGGTGTCGGTCAACATCAGGCCGACAAAGGCCATGCTAGCTGCGACGAAGACCATCGCGATGACGTAGGTCCGCAGGGCGCGCTTCTTCAATTGTTGGGCGAGCTCTTGGTCCGGACGCTTGGCTTGGTTGAGGGCACCGCGAAACATCGACCAGAGCGATGGCAGGCGCAGGCGGATGCGCATGGCAAGGAATTCCAGAAGGACGCCAAGGGTCACAACGTAGACTGCCTGGTGTTCTTCGATGCCGGCGAAGCCGGCAAGCACCGTTGCCAAGAGCACGCCGAAAAGAATCGCCAGGCCTGCCAACGGGGTCAGGATGTTGGCAACCAACGCCACCCTGGGCGAAGGCGTGTAGCGCGACGGATTGTTCTCCCGCACGACAAGGGCCAGGAGATAGACCAGAAGCATGATGGTCTGGATGAGGACGAAACTCGTGGCAAGCGCACTGCCCGCTGCGCCGACGTCGTCCGACGGGATGATGTCGATGAAAACGAGGAGCGCCAACACCTCGATGACAGACATGATGACGACCGTGAAGAGGGCCGTGATGCTCACGATGACGAGGAAGATGTCCGAGCGGGCGCGGTTCAGGATGCTGGGACCGCCGGAGTGCAACTCGCCCCAGCGAATGGTGTTGAAGAGAAAGGACGCACCGATTAGGGCCCCGCTTGCCACCGCGAGCGCCACGGTCTGCAGGGCAACCCCAAGCGGCACGAGGTCGGCCCCCGCGAGCACGACGGTAAGCAGGATGACCAGGGTCGTGAAGTTCAACAGACTCAGCAGGACCTTGCGCGTCTTGTCGGACATGCGCTTCTCTGGGTTCGACAACGGCGGGGCGGCTGCCTGTACGGGCGGTGCGTCCGGCGCCATCAGACCTCCGGGATCATTTTCCACAAACCATACATGAAGCCGCCATTGATGACGGGCAGTAGGAGGAAGATGATCATCTGGAGTTGGCTCATCTCACCCGAACCCATGAGGACGATGATGGCCACCATCACGATGAGAAACAGCGGCCCGGCGACGGCGGCGGTGACGTAGGTCTCTGCCATGAGGCCCATGGTCTCGATGAAGGTCTTCTGCTCGACGCGATTCTCCCACTGGTAGCGTTGGGCTTTCTGGCGGAAGTATCCGGTGAGGTCACCGCCCGAGGTGATGGTCGTGATGGCGCCCTGGAGCATTTCCTCGAATTTGACGGACGGCGTGCGGTCAATGGCACGGCGCAGCGAGGTGACGATGTCCTTGCCGTGCACGACCAGGTCCTTGTAGATCATGGCCGACTCCTTCGCGACTTCGCCATAGATTTCCTGCTTGGCCAGGCTCTTGAAGATCTCCGCCGGAATGACGCCAGCCGACGCCATGGCAGCAATGTAATTCGTGGCGTAGGCGAGTCGGAGGTTGATGTTCTTGCCGCGTTTTTTTGCCGTCGAGGCCGGGGTCGCACTCACCGCGATGTAACCCACGGCGCCGAACAGCAGCGGCGGCACCAAGACGAGCACGAATAGCATGGGGGTCATCTCCAGGAACACGACGGCGTAAGTGATTCCCATGATGCCGACAATCAGTCCTCCAACTGCGCTAAGGATGCCAGCGAGCATGCACTTGGCCAGGTATGCTTCCGGCCGCACCGGCATCTGGGCCTTGTGCAGCGACTCTTCGAGCTTCGGCAGGCTCTTGGAGTGCCGGGCCCGCTCGCCCAGCAGGTTGTAAGCGAAGCGGTCCAGTGGCGTTAGAGCCAAGGCAGCCCCCCGTCGACGAGGGCCATGATTTTCTTCTTGTCGAAGAAGAAGGCGTTGATGATCTCCGCGACAATCTTGTATTCGCGGACCTCCATCTTGACCATCCACTCAATCACTCTGCGACGGTCGTCCATCTCGGCGAGGACCTGGTCCGAATCCAGGCCGTTTTCGGCGGCAATCCGTTCGAGCGAATACGACACGCCGGAGAAGATGAATTCGTCCGTGGCTGGCTCCCAGTGGAAGACTTCGTTGGTGAGGATTTCGCGCGTGTTCGGGTCAAGCCCCACAATCTCGGTAATTTGTTTTGTGCGGCGCACCCGCTTGCCACCGACGCGCGTTTGGATCTGCACCGCTACGACATCAAGCGCTTCCAGTAAGGCGCGCGGGATGTTGATGGGGTCCGATTCCAGGCGATGGATGACCGCGTCCACCGAGTCGGCGTGCATGGTGCCGTAGGCGGCGTGCCCGGTCGCCATCGCCTGGAACAGGTTGTACGCCTCAGCGCCACGCACTTCACCTACGATGATGTACTCCGGCCGCTGCCGCAAGGCGTTCTTCAACAGCTGGAACATATCGATCTCACCTGCCTGGCGGCCGTGCGCGTCGCGGGGGCCGAAGCCGCCGCGTGTGAGGCCTGCAATCCAGTTCGGCTGCGGGATGTTGAGTTCGCGGGTGTCCTCGATTGTGATGACCTTCATGCTCGGCGGGATAAACAGCATGATGGCGTTGATGGCCGTCGTCTTCCCCGAGGCTGTGCCCCCGGAGTAGATGGCGGATTGGCGGTTGGCGATAATCATCCACAGGTACGACAGCATCTGCGACGACATCGTGCCGAAGCGCACCAGGTCCACTGGGGAGAACGGCACCTCACGGAATTTACGGATGGTGAATGTGCTGCCAAACGTCGACACCTCCTTGGCCAACGTCGCCTGCAGACGACTGCCGTCACGCATCGTCGCGTCCAGGATGGGTTCCGAAATGGAGACGTGCTTGCCTGCGCGCTGCGCGAGGCGAATCACGAACGAGTCCAGCTGGTCGTGGCCGCGGAAACGGACGCTGGATGTCAGAGATTCGTACTTGCGGTGATAGATGAAGACCGGTTGGTGCGGACCGTCGCACGAGATGTCCTCAATCATGGGGTCATGCGTGAAGATGTCAATCGGGCCTTCTCCGATAAAGTCGCGGTAGACGTAGTAGAGCAAACGGTCCTTTGACTCCTGCTCCGTCGATTCCTCGTCGCCCAGGCGGACCGAGTAGTCTTCCACGACCTGTTCGAACTTCTTGCGGATGTAGACGCCGATTTCTTCCTTGTCTAGATCTGAGGGTTGCAGGTCAAGGACATCGACAAGCGTCTGCTCGATGAACCCCAAGATGAGTTTCTCGTCGTGGTTGAGTTTGGGTTCGATGACGTGGTAAATGGTGTGGTGCGTTCGGGTGTTGCGGACAATCTGGACGTAGGCGTAGGGCGGGTTCACCGCATAGATCTCCAGTTCCCGGTCGTCCGGGTCCGTCTGGTATTCGAGCGCATCTTCAGCGGCAAACTCGTCCTGGAGTTTTCGTTGCTGTTCCGCGTCCTTCTTTTCCAGAACGGTCGCGCGCCGCGTTTCCTCCTTCCAGCGGATGGCCTCGCGTCGTTTCTCCTCACGCTTCAGGTCCTCTGGTCGCTCGACCACCGGCGGCGGAAACTCCGGCAGCTTCGCATTTGGTGTCACGGACTTCCGGCGCGCCGATTCCTCGATGGCGGTCCGGCCCGTCATGATGTCGCGCCGGCCGGACGACGCTGCCGCCTTGTCCGTGGCATGGGTCTCGCCTTGTTGCACTGTGCGCGTCGGCGTGGCCTCACCCTTCACCTCTTCCTGGGAAGCGGGCTTGCGGCCTCGCCCGGTCTGCTGTCTTATCGGCGCGTCCTCGGGTTCGGGCGCCGCCGGTTCCGCCTGCGCTGCGGTCGCAGCGGCGGTCGTCTTGGCGGCGGGCGCGGCTTGCGGCTTCGCACCCTTCTTTGCCCGGGGGGTTGGTACGGTTGCGGCCACCGCGTGAACCACGGGCGGCGCGGAAGGCTCCGGCCGGGGGGTCGGCCGTGCAGGAACCACCGGGGGCGGTGCCGAGGGCAGCCGTGCAGGCGGCGACGGATTCTGCTGCGGGGGAGCAACAGGTACGGGGGCCGGCGGCGCGCCACCATTGGAACGGATGGCTTTCAGCCAGGCAGCCTTACCCGTCAAATCTTTCGCAGCGGCAGGTCGCACGGCGGGCGCGGCGGATGCCGTGGCCAAGGCAGGCGGTGGCGGCATGCGTGACAACGCCGGACCGGCCGGCGGCACACGGGGAGGTGCGCCTGGAGGATCGGGGGACAGGTGGGGCAGGGGCTCGTCGGTCGGCGGAGTGCCGATCTTGCCTTTCTTGCGAACGTCGGGATTCATACGGCGGCCTCGAGGAACAAGCAGTTGTCGGTCGGGTAGGCGCCGATATTGAACGCGACGTTGATGCGGCCACCGTCCACGAATGTGCCGGGAGCGCCGCCGCAGATTGAGAATGTGGTCGGCGCATCGGCCGAAAACAGTGGGGCCGTGACTTCGACTGAGACGGATGGCACCACGACGCGGATGCGTTCCTCATGGCCGCCGCCCGCGGGCTCAAGGTAGACAAGGTAGCCAGCCCCTTCAAAGTCGGTCGGCAAATCCGCTTGGATGCGTAGCGAGGTGGTCACGCCGTGCCGCTCCAGGATGAGGGATGTTTCGACCAGGAGGTCTGCAACCCGCGTGCCGGCCGACTGTGCCCGCAGGTCAATCACGTTGTTGCGGGCGTCCTCCGCGGCCTCGTTGAAGGCCAGCATCCCCAGGACGAGCAGGATGGAGATGATGCCGAAGACTAGGATGTAACCGATGACCTCACTGACGCCGGACTCGTCGTCACGCAGGATGGCGCGCCGCGACGGGCGTGCGCCCTCCAGGTAGCCGTCCGGATGTTCCGGACGGGGGCCAAGGGGAGGTTCACGAGGCAAGGCTGGTGGCGATCCTGGCATGGAGAAAGATGAACTTGAAGGGATTGCCCGCGCCAGGGCAGGTCAGGCAGGCGTAGGAGACTGAGCGCAGGCCCATCGCGTCGCCGTCCTTGCAGGTGAACCCAGCGTTCTCGCTGTAGGCCCCGCCGCCGCCAAGCTGTCCGTTGCGCAGGAGCAGACTGTTGCACCAGGGTTGGGCTAGCGGGCCGTTAATGTCGATGCGCAGCATGTAGGTTGACGCGTCGTCCACGCGCGTCGAGACACCCAGCAGCGAGAACAGGACCGAATGCGACGCGGTTCCGGAGGTGGATACGTAGTTGCCGTTGGGCACGACCAGGGTGCGCAGCCAGAACCCGAAGTACGCCGATCCAAACTGGGAGTCGCCAATCGGGGCTTCTTTCTCAAGGAAGTACGTGCCGCCGCTTTGCGAGATGACGGCGCCCCCGTCGAAGAACTGTTGCCATCGGCCCGTGGACGACTTGAGGTCCCACGTGACCATGTCCGTGCTGTGCAGCCAAGCCTCCGCATAAACGACCGGGTTGACGTTGCCGTCGGTCAGGCGAAACAGCCAGTCGCCCGCGCTGAAATCCGCCGTCGCTACCGTCGCGACGCCGCCTGCGAACCCGATGCTCTGTTTGGTGATGGTTGCGCCCGAAACCGAATGAATCTCCAGACACGACGCGGCTGCCGCCATAGGCAGTGAGCAGTTGGTGGTCGGCGTGCGGCAGCCGGTTGCATCGATGGTCACCGAACTGCCAACATCCGACCAGTCGGTGACGTGCAGGTCGCAGGAGATGTTTGCCGGGTCATGGTCGGCCGTGATGACGAACCGGTCGCCCTGGGCGAGCCCCAGGTCTCCGCTTGGCAGGTTGATGCTTGGGTAGCGGGCGTGGTCGGGCACAGAGAGTTGCTGCGTGCTGTCGCGCAGGGTCTCGAAAGCGCCCTCCATCGCAGTCATTGCATTGCGCGACTGGATGCGGTCAATGGTGGGTGCGCCGTAGAACAGGACGCCTGCGATGCCGATGACCGTGATTGCCAGGACCAGGATGGTCCCGATGACTGCGGACACGCCGTCGTCCTCGGCATGGGCGGACGCCACGGTGGGGTGTGCGGCAGGGTTGGACATCGGGGCTGCACAAGGGTTGAGGCTTTGGACCATTTAGAACACCCGGCGCGTGCTCTCCATGAAGAGGCCCTTGTCCGTCTCCTTGAACAGGAGAAAACGGGCGGAATCGGGGACGCCGCGCATCTTGGTCACTTTGAGGTAGGGGTACAATCCAAAGCCTTGGCGGTCGAAACCCAGTTCCATGACGCCGTCGGCCCAGAGTTTCAGAAGCGCGATTTCCTTTGTCGTATGCAAATCGGGCGTCGCGGTTACAAGGAGTGTGCCGTCGGATTTGTGGACCTGGTCCCGCAGGGCGCGCAGGCGGGCGTAGGCCGTGTCCCAGCCGATTGCAATCGTGTGTTCACTGAAGCTGTCCAGGATGTAGCGTTCGCCGGCGAAGTCCGGCAGTTTGGCTTTGGGTGTCCCTGGCAATTCGACCACCAGGATGCGGCCCTTTTCGCCTTCGGCGCCGATGGCGCGGATGCCGTCCTGGATCTGGCTGCCCTCGCCCGACGTCGTGACGAAGGTGCATTTTCCGGTCTTATTACCGCCTGCGAAATGGTAGGTGAACAACTCGTGCGCGTTCATCGGCTCACCAAGCAGAAGCACCACGGACCCCCCCGGGACCCCGCCGCCGAGTTGGGCGTCGAGACCGGAAAGGCCTGTGGTGAGCCGCTTCGCCACACAGGAGGAGACTCCCTGCCTCTTTGAAACCGTTGTTGAACGGAAATCGGCCCGTCCTTACGGGTTGCGGCCGCTTGTCAAGGGCCGAGCGCGGCGGGCACGGGCAGCTGGCCGACCCATAGCCAGGCTGCGGCGCCCAGAACAAGCGGAACGAAGAACGGCACTTTCGGGGTGGTCCATATGGACGTGACGCCAGCAGCCTCGAGGGCATCATACCGTGCATCGAAGTCGCCGCGCAGTTTGACCCAATAGCGGAAGCGTACGCGGCCGTCCGGAGCAACATCTTGCATCGGCCAAACCTTGGCTAGCCGGGCATCGGCGAGGTCCATCCGAATGCCAAGCAGCGCGGCTGGGAGTCGGGTTTGGCCGTGCGCTACGTTCCATGCCAGAAACCCGATTGGGACCAGGAGCATTACGACCGAAGCGAGCATGAGTGTTCCCAACGCAGGCGGAACCGGCGTCGTCGTCGCAAGCGGCTGCGGCCACAGGATTGCGATTAGCATGAGGGCCTTTGCGTCGGCGCCGCCGAAGAGGAAACCGGTGCGCCAGAGCAAATAGAAGAAGCCGCACAGCAGCAGTCCGACCGCATCGACGACGAGCAAGTCGCGCCGGTCGTGCGTGGCCGCCAAGGCCAAGTCGACGACGAGAAGCACCGCAGCCGCCCCGACGAAGGGGTACCAGTAACGGTTGGGGACGCGGCGTGTGCGCAGGTCCAAGATGGTTGCGCCGGCAAGCATCGCGATGGCAATTCCGGCCCGCAGCGCGTCCAGGCCGAGTTCCATTAGGCCGCCTCCACCATGCGAGAACGCAGCATCGCGGCAAACGCGTCATTACGTTGCGGCTCAGGTGCAAAAAGCAGGTCGCTGGCCCAGGCCGTGTCCGACGGCGGCGGTGGCGCCTCAGCCCAGGCGAGAATGGTGGGCCGACCGAGGGAATGTTGCGGTACGCGCTCGGCAAGTTCACCGTTGAGCCCCTCCATCTCAAGGCCCGGGTTGACGGCGAGGCCGACGGGCAATCCGGCGCAAAACGCTTCGAGACCGAGGCTGCTCGTGTCGGTGAGGACCGCACGAGCCCCCTGCAAGAGCGCGTAGGGATCCGCGTCGGCGGGAGCGACCGTGACGCCAGGCGCGGTGGCAAGGCGTTTGCGTACGGCGGCCGATTGCCCGTGGCTGATGGTCAATGGGTGCATCTTGACGAGCACGGGGACAGTGCGTGCCACGCGCATGACCTCCTCGGCAAAGGGTGCAAGGCTGGACTGGTTGGCGCCGCCGAGGTATGCTCGGTTGTCCCACGTCGGCAGCCAGACAAGTGGCCCGTCAGGGTCGGCTTCGAGGCCGGCCGTCTCGTTTAGGGCAACGTGGCCGAAGCGCGAAATCTCCACGTCACGCAGGAAGCCGGCAAACAAGTCGGCCCAGCGCGGGCCATACGCGTTCACCTGTTCGTACCGGCTGCGCCGCTTTCCCGGCCGTGCGGGGGCGCGCAAGAGCGGCGCCGGCAAGCGCGCGAGCCGTAGAGCCATGTTGCCCGCCGTGCGCAGGCGGACCAGGCGCCGCCGCTGGAGGAACAACGGATTGGTCGTGTAGCCTTTGTCACCCAGGCCGTGGAAGATCTGAACATTCCAGGCGCCGCGCTGCGGCGGCCGCGTGTCGGCGTGGACGACGACGGTTGCGCGCTGCGGCGGCGGGACCAGCACGTCCTGGACGCGCGCCATGAGCGGCCCGATGTGGGCCATCTCGTGGGCATGGCGGTGCGGGAACGCGATGCCGGGGCGCAACGGGGGCCGCGAGGGGCCGTCTGCACATGAGCGCGGCGGTCCAGCTACGTGTGGCGCCACAGCGTCATGAGGGTCGGATTCACGCCGTCGTACCGGGCCACGGTGTCGTGGACTTGGACATAGTGGGCCGGCAGTTCCGGCTCGGCAATATGTTGCAGCAGGACCCAGGTCGTGTTCAGGTCTGCAACGCGCGGGGTGTCCGCCGGACAAAGGGGATGCTGCATGCAGGCGATGACGACTGGCACCTCGCGCGTCCCGCCGTCGGTCAGTTGGAAATAGAAACGGTAGGCAAAGTGGTTGTTGTTGTCCACAAAGGCGACCGAATCCCCCGGTTGCAGGCGGGGTCCGAGGTCGTCAGCCAATTCTTGGGTGTAGGACGTTGTGGGCTTTGCGAAATAGGCGGACCCGACCACCAGAATCATGAGCGTGAAAAGGGTCGCAAGCCGTAAGCCGCGGTCGCGTGGCGACGCGTGGCGCGTGATGAGCCAGACGGCAGGCACCGTGACGAAGGCGATGTAGCGCACGTTATTCAGGAAAAATTCCTTTTCGATGAGCCACAGGCAGGCGCCGATGGCGGCCGTCAAAAGCAGCGGCAGGCCGACTGCCAGCCACAGTCCGGAGTCGTGTTCCGATGCGAGTTTCGGAATTTTCACGAGTTTCGGTAGCCAGGCCAACATGGCGAGGTAGACCAGATACCCGACCGTTGCGTAGAACACGAGGGTGACGAGGAAGAGATAGCCCCACTGCAACGGGTGCGCAAGCGCCGTGCGATAGGCGTTGGTGATGTGGAAACTCGTGTCCCAGGACTCGAAGAGCAGGATGTTGCGAGCGGCCCACAGGGCAACGAGGGTCCCGAAACAAGCGATGGCAGTAAGGTAGGCGGGGTCGCGCAGGACTTTCCAGCCTTTCCATCGGAGGCGCCAGGCAAGCCCGCCAAGCCCCGCGATAATGAAAAACGGCCCCATCGTTGATTTCGTGAGATATCCCAACCCGGCCAGAATGCCCGCGGGGACAATGAACCATGGGCGCTCCAGACTTTTGAGAATGGCCCAAAGTGTTGCGACGAAAAGAAGCAGGACCAAATTTTCGCTATATCCTTGGCCGGTATTCTGGACCAAGAGTGGACTCACTGCGACGACGGCGGTCGCGACGAGGCCCTTCCGGTGGCCATAGAGGTCGCGGGAGCACAGGTACGTGACCAGCATGGCGCCAAGGCTGCTTACGATGGACGCAACGTGGGCGGCCCCTTGATTGAAACCGAGAACCGAGAAGAATCCCGCCAGGAACAATGGATACAAGGGCGGGTAGTGGTGTGACGCAACTTCAGCCGTATGGAAGGTGTCGACGTCGCCCCACGCCATCGTGAAGGTGCCATCCTGCAGGAAACTGTGCGCCATCGCCGAATACGAATAGGCGTCGACGGCAAGGGGAGTCAACCAATAACTTGCAATGCGAAGCGCCACACCAAACCCGATGAGGCCCATGAGCCACGGCACGGGTCGCTGCATGGCGCGCTCCACCCAAGTGTCCATGCGGTCGAGCGCGTGTTGTAGCGCCGACCCGGGCATGGCACTCTGGGCGAGGTGCAGCCCGAGCAGGCACGCCGTGAACCAGGCGCCCGCAAGGGCAGCGCCCGCGACGACGTCGCTTGGCCAGGCGAAGCCGGCAAGGACCGGCGCGGCAACTGCGACGGCGCCGACTACGACAAGCCAAGGCAGGCTCCGGCGCGCTCCTGGTCGCAGCCGGGCAAGGAGAAACAGGCCCAGCAGCAGGGCCGCGGGGGCAAGTGTGGCTGTGTCGTTTGGAAATCCAGTGGCGCCCGTGAAGAACGGCTGCGGATTCGGCATGACGCGCGGGAAGACGACTTTCAGGATGACGACGGCCGCGGCAAGGCCCGGCCCGGCAGCAAGCGCGAAGTAGGCCTCGGGCCAACGCTGTTTGCCAATCGGCCACAAGGCCAGAATGAATAGTGCGAAGAGGACGAAGGGGAACGACAAAACCCATGCAGCGACGACGGCGACGGCGCGCAACCAGGAGATGGAGGTGAGGCTGGATGAGAGCGAGGCCTCCCACGCCGGCGTGCCCGGTCCAAGCGCGATGATGACGGCAATGAATGCTGCGGCGAAAACAGCAAGCAGCGCGAGCAGAATCACTCCCTGTAGTGGGAGCATGGGGAGGCGCCGGCGCGCCAACTCGTACCCAAAAAGTAGGGCCACGGCGACGGCCGCGGCAAGCAGAATCGTCGGGCCGTACGTGTACGCGGAGTACTGTCCATCGACGGGCATGCTCCACTGCAAGGCATCGTGCGATGACGACGCGAACTGTTTGAGGGCTTTGGTCGCGCGCCCTCGTTTTGGGGCGGCACCGCCTGCCAATTGGCGCCGCAACTACAATTGTTGCGCGGCCCGCGCCATCCTGCGGCGGCGGGGCAGGGTCGACGCGAACGCTAGGCTGGCAAGTGCAAGCATGGCCAAGCCGCGAAGCAGGGGCGACCACGGCGCTTCGCGTAGCGCAACGACGGCCAAGGCAAGGCCGACGCCAAGCGCGGCCTTGACGGCGAACTTCGTCGCACGTCGGCGCGCGAGGCCCGCAGCCGAGATGACCTGCGTCGAGGCGAGGGCCAGGCCGGCGGCAAGTGGCGCCCACCATGGGCCTGGCAAACCGGTCGTCGCCAGAATCGGCGTCAAGAGCAGGAATAGGGGGAACGTCGTCGTGCAACCGACGCAGAGGCGCAATCCGGCGACGCGGAAGACGTCCTCTTTGTACGCCGCCGTGTCCGGGTGATGCGCGAGCGCGGCGCTCCAATTGACGCGGCGGAGCGCCAATGCGCCGGCCAGGCCGGCGCCGACGGAAACGAGGCCACCCGCGGACGCCGGCTTGCCGGAACCTCCGCCGCCGCCACCGCCCCCGCCCGAACCGGACGATGAACTGGAGCCACAGCAGGAGCCGCTGCTTCCACCCGAATCCGATTTCGAGGACGAACCGCAACAAGAGCCGCCACCGCCGCCGGAACCCGACTGCGAGGACGAACCGCAACAGGAGCCGCCGTCGGACGACGCCTTGCGTGGCTCACAACAGCTACCTGGGTCACAGCAGCCGCCGCTGTGCGGTTCGCTCCCGCAGTTGTTGCCGCAGGTCGGATTGCCACTGGCCTGGCAGGAGAAGTTGCATGGTTGCGGCGATGGATGCCACGTTGCCAGAAACAGCATCGCAAGAAGAATCCACAAGCCCCACGTGGCCACCACGGCGATGCCGAGGACGAGTGCGATTAGGGCGGCCGTCCGTGCCCCGTCCTGGACCGCGTGGCCATTGCGACCGGACAGCGCCACGGCTGCCAGGATTGCCGCGAGGCTCGGCAGAAGCAGTGCCGTCGCCGGGACCAGGAAGAAGTCGGAATTGTCCCACCGGCCGTCGCCGTAGGCCAAAAACATGAGTTGCGCAAACGCTGGCAAGACGGCAAGGCCGAGTGCAAGCCAAGCCAATGCGGAGGCGCCGGAATCCGGGGCGGCCGGCACGGGGGCGAAGCGGGGAGACGCTGGTGTGGGCGCGGGCGCCGGCGTCGGCGGCTCCGGCGCAACTTCAGCAACTGGCGCCGCCTTCTTGCGCGTGCTTTTGGCTGCCTTCTTGGCGCTTGCCTTTGCCATGCACCCGCCGACCAATCCTGCCGCTCTTCAACCTGCCGAGCGAGCGCTCGGCGCCTGACGATGCAAACTTGCTGTCGCGGTCGGGGTGCAACGAGTGTTGCAGTGACGGCCTAGTCCGCTAATCCGCGTAGTACGACGCCGGGTAGGGATCCGGTTTCAAGCCCTTCCTTTCGCGGATCTGCTTGACGACCTTGCCCTGCAATTCATTGGCCAGGACCTCGAACCCGAGGTTCTCCGTGGACCACAGGACGCGGCCGCCCGTTGCCGAGCGGATGGCGCCGGCAAAGCCGAGCATTTCCGCGACGGGCACCTTGGCCGTGATGGTGGTGGAGTCGCCCTGCTGCTCCATGTCCTGGATGAGGCCGCGGCGCTTCTGGAACTCGCCCGTTGCCGCACCCATCACGGTGTCGGGCACTGTGACGACAGCCTTCTGCATCGGCTCGATTAGGACCGGGCCGGCGGTCGTCATGGCGCCGTAGATGGCGTTCCTGACGGCCGGAATGGTCTGCGCCGGGCCGCGGTGGACCGCGTCCTCGTGCAGTTTGGCGTCCGTGATGATGAAGCAGACGCCCTGGACCGGCTCGCCGGCCAAGGGGCCTTTCTGGATAGTCTCCGTGAAACCCTCGATAATGAGTTCGAATGTCTCATGCAAGTTCTGGATGGCTTTGGTGCCGTCCACGAGCATGCAGGTGCCGTCGATGGCCTTCACTTTCTTCGTGAGGTCCTTGTGGAAGCCGAGCGCCGTAAGTTTCTCGTGCACCTCCTTCATGTGCTTCTTCGGGTCGCTCGGAATCTCGTTGTCACGCAGGGCCACGACGATGCTGTTGGGCAAGGGTTCGGCGGTGACGAAGAAGCGGTTGTGGCGGTTGGGCGACTTGCCTTCGAACGAATAGGGTGAGACCGTCTTGACGCACTCGCGGTACACGACGATAGGGTTCGAGGTGACGATTTGCAGGTTGAAGTCGCGTTCAATGCGATGCGTGATGACTTCCAAGTGCAGTTCGCCCATACCCGACATCAAGTTCTCGCCGGTCTCCTGGTTGATCTTGACGACGACCGAAGGGTCGCCTTTTGAGATTTGTTTGAGCACGTCGACGAGCTTGGGCAAATCCTTCATGTGTTTGCACTCGACGGCGACCGTGACGACGGGGTCGGAGACGTGGATGATGCGCTCGAACGGCTCCATATCGGGGTCCGACGTCATGGTGTATCCGGCCATGGCGTCCTTCAGACCTGTGAGGGCGACGATGTTGCCGCCAGTAGCCTTCTCGACAGGAATGCGATCCGCGCCGACCATGAGGCCGACCTGCTGGACACGGTTTTTCTGCTTCGTGCCGCCAACGTACAAGTCGACGCCACGCTCGACGGTCCCCGAAAACAGGCGGCCGATGGCGATTTCGCCGGCGTGCGGGTCAATCATGATTTTGGTGACCATGAAGGACACGACCCCCTTCGGGTCTGCTTCGCGCATCGACTTGCCGGCAACGGAGTCTTGGTCGCCGTGCCAGATATGGCGAATACGGTATTCTTGGGCGATTTTGGGGCTGGGGATGCGGTCGGCCACGGTGTCCAGCACAACGCTGGCCACGGGGGCGAGCTTGGCGAGTTCCTTCTGCGTGTCGTTCTTGCAGTGGTTGTACACGTCCTTGAAGGAGACGCCGGATTTCTTCATGAATGGCAGGCTGACGCCCCACTTGTGGTATGCGGAGCCGAACATAACGGAGCCGTCGTCGATCTTGACGCCCCACTTGCCGCGGAACTCCTCCGGCAGGTTGCGCGTGATGAGTTCGTTGACCTTGTTGATGATTTTGACAAAGCGCGCCTGCATCTCTTCGGGCGTGACTTTGAGTTCGTTCACAAGGCGGTCGACCTTGTTGATAAACAGGGTGGGACGGACCTTCTCGCGCAGCGCCTGCCGGACGACGGTCTCGGTCTGGGGCATCGGGCCCTCGACGGCGCAAACTAGGATGATGCAGCCATCAACGGCGCGCATGGCACGCGTGACGTCGCCGCCGAAGTCGACATGGCCGGGCGTGTCGATGAGATTGACGAGGTAGTCCTTTTGGTTGAAGTGGTGCACCATCGAGGCGCAGGCGGAGTTGATGGTGATGCCGCGGGCCTGCTCCTCCGGGTCGAAGTCGAGGGCGCGCTGCTGGCCGGCGAGTTCCTGCGAAATCATGCCGGCGCCGGCAAGCAGGTTGTCCGAGAACGTGGTCTTGCCGTGGTCGATGTGGGCCGCAATTGCGATGTTGCGGATCTGGTCCAGGTTCTTCATGACCTCGACGGCCTTTGCAATGTTGTCTTCCTTGCGTCCCATAGTGCACCAACGAAATGGTAGCCAGGGCCTTGCAACCCTGGATTCTCAGGTTCGGGGCACCTGTGGCGCGATAAAAGGCTGGTGGGTGCGGCTGAGGCCGCGATTCCACCGAGGACCGGGATTCCACCGATTTGGTCACGCGTTGGTTTGCCTTGGCCGGGACGGTCGTGGCCTCAGAAGCCGCCAATGCCGCGGATTTCTGTCGGCCATCTGGTTGCGCCTTCCATCGGGTTCACGGTCCGGCATCGGGTTCATCGTCCTCCCCCACGCCCAAGTGGAGGTTACATGAACCCGATTTCTACGCATGAACCCGATGTCGCGACTCATGAATCCGCCCCCGGACGGGCTACCCCGGGACGCCGCCGTCGTGTATGGCGTGCGGCTCGCTCCGCTCGCCGGCGCTGCCGCGCCCTTGCCTTTATGCCATTCCTTCAACACGGCGACGACGCCGTCGGAGGACTGCGGAATGGGTCGCTGGCGGACTTCAAGCAGGTGTTCGTTCCATTCATGCAAGTCGGCGTTCCGTCCGGCGGCGGCATCACGGTCGCGACAGGGTTAAGGACCATCGCATTGTAAAACCATCCGTGCGCCGCGGCCTTGGGGTTCCTTTGGTCATGTTGCTGCTGGCTGGTTGCGTCGGCCAAACGGTTACGCCAGACCCCGGCGGTCCGGCCACCGTCGCGTCGCAATCATGCTCGGCGGCGCCCGAAGGCGCGAATCTCCGCATACAAGCCCTCAATCCAGACAACCCGCGAGCACCCTTCGTCAATACCACGGTGACGATCAAGCGCATGTCAGAGTCTACCGGCCCCGAGCAGAATCTTTCTTCGGATGGCTGCGCGTACTTTTCGTTGGTTGCCGCGGGGGACTACTCGGCGTACCTCGATGGCGAGCCACGGCCGGGAGAGCGCTGCAGGGTTTTCGCGGTACAGCCATTTGATTGGAATGGCACCGGATTTCTAAGTGTGCAAATCGAAGCAGGTTCCCTATGCTGGGGGGTCTGAAAGTGCAGTATCGGCCAAGCGACCAGCAGGGCGCCGCTGGCCGCATTTCAAGTCCTGACTACGTTCCTTAAGTAATCCCGGCAGGGGTTCTGGTGCGATGGCTCCCTCCATCCAGACCCTGACCGCGCTTGCGGCCCTGCTAATCGCAGTGCCCAGCGCTTCGGCGTTGGCCGCGTCCGATGCCCCCTTGACCTCCTCTCTCCCGAACGACGCCGCCTACCTGGACCCCGCGCTGGAGTTGGCAGGCGGCGCGGCGGACAACGCCGCCAACACCGCAACCGACGCCATCAACCTGCGGCTGAAGACCCTCGATGGACCAGTCGGAACGGTCCAAGGCGCTCTTGACGACGCGACCAAAATGCTGTCCTGCCGGCCGGCCATCCACGTCATGGTCGATTGGTATGAGGGCACCGTGACCGAGACGCGTAATCGCGCCGGGGACTTCTTCGTCGCGCACAAGGTCGAACGGACGGTCACGGAACAGGTGCCCCGTTACGAGACTGTGACGCAAACCGTCTGGCAAGGCGCAAGCATCCTTGACCCCGTTTTGCCGCCCATTACCGAGACGGTAACGCGAATCGTCGGCTATGACACGGTCACGACGGTGCGCGAAGTCGTCGCCGACCTAGCGGTGTCGGCAACCTGGAAGCAGAGCTACGTCGTTTGGTCATCGCACCGTGATGACTGGTACGTCAGCCCGCTTGCCGTGATTCCGGACTTCGACGGCGTCCGTAGCGGTCCGCTGCAACTCGTTTGCGACCCGGCCGTGCAGGTCCATGACGCCGTGCCGACACCGTGGGACTACGACGGCGGCCACGTTTGCCTGTGCGACGAGCAACCAGATGACGGTTGGTACACACGCATCCTCAGCGTTCGCGTGCGGCTTGCAAGCGCCGAGGAGTACAACGCCTACTTGTCCGGGGGGCTCCTTATCGCTCCAACGGACATCATGGAATTGGCCCTACTACAGGCGGGTCGTCTCGACTTCTCCGACGCCGACCTTGCCCGCCAGGCGCAAGAGCGCGCCGATGCCGGTCAACCGGACGCGCAGGTTTTGCCAACCGGTGCCAGCGCGGCGCCGCAGGGCAGCATCTGCACGATTCTGGGCGTGCCGTTGTCCGCGAGCGCTGTGCTCGGGCTATTGGGTGCGACGGTTCTGTCGATCCTCGGCCTCGCCGGAAAGAAAATCCTGCGGCGCAAGGCTTGACGACAATTACGCCCTTCCCCCCTTCTCCCCGTTCTCCGCCCTCTTCCCTTTTGGAATCAATGCAGTCGCCGTCGGCGACCAGACGCCAGCGCGTTAGCGGTCCGACCGAAGCCGTCAAGCGCCCGGCGGCCCTGCCTGATTCCGTGGGAGAGAAGACGCGCTGGTTCAAGGAGCGCCAGCGCGAGGGCTACTACCGCATGGCGAAGAAGGAGGGCTACCGGGCCCGCTCCGCCTACAAGTTGCAGCAAATCAACGCGAAGTATCGCCTCATCGGGTCGGGAGGCGCCGTTGCGGATCTTGGCTGCGCGCCGGGCGGCTGGTCGCAAGTGCTCGTCGAAGCCGTCGGCCAAAATGGCATCGTCGTCGGCGTCGACTTGCAACGCATGAAGCCGATTCCGGGGGCGCGCTTTGTTCGCGGCGATTTCACCAAGCGCGAAACCCACGAACTCCTTGCCGCGCTGCTTGCCGATGGCGGCCGCACGAAAGTGGATTCGATCGTGTCCGACATGGCGCCCGACATGTCCGGCGACTACGGCACGGACCAGATCCGGAGCATCCAACTCGCCGAGATGGCGTTGGATTTTGCTGAACACTATCTGCGCGTCGGCGGCCACTTCGTCTGCAAGGTTTTCGAGGGCGCCGATTTCCAACAATTTCGCACCGAGGTGCGCGGTCGTTTTCGCAGCGTGTACCAGTTCCATCCACCTGCAAGCCGGTCATCGTCGAGTGAGATTTACCTCATTGGAAAGGGGTTCAAGCCGCCCGCTGAGGCGGCCGATGCCACAGATAGCCTGGATTCCGCAGATTCAGAGGATGGGGCCGACGACGAGTGATGAGCCGCAGTGCAGGAAGTCTCCATGTCAATACTACCAGCTAGAGGGCAAACCGAAGGACGCACGACGAAGACGCTCCTGCCGGCGATGGCGCTGATGTGCGTGTCGCTTTCGGGCTGTCTCGGTGGACAATCTGGGACGGAGCCGTACTCTGTGCAGAGCTACGACTTGTCTCCGGACGAGACGCAAATCGTTTTTTCTTACACAGATGGCCAGCACGCCTACAAGCTTTTCGTCATGCCCTCTGTGGGGGGTCCCGCCCGCCTGATTGCCGAGCGTCCTGGCTACGACCTTGGTCAACCCAAATTCGTTGATGCGACGCACGTCAGTTACATTGTACGCGAGGAAAATGGATTCACGGCGTCGGTGTGGCAATCCACCCTCAGTGGGGGTGAAGCCGTGCAGTTGACGAGTTGGAAAGCGAACCTCGGTGACTACGTCGTCTTGAATTCTAACGAGACCCTGATTGCTTCCGGCCCAGCTTTCAACGAATTGGCGTTTTATCGCATGCAAGGCCTCAACCCCCGGGCAGCACCCGCTTCCGATGAGATGTTTGGACAAGTTGAAGACCTCGAAATGCGCGGGGAAATTGCCTACTTCGACCAAATTGGGCGTGACCTAGGTTGTAGCAACGCCACCTGGGGGGGTTCCGCCACCCGACTCGACTTTGGGACCGGACGGGCCGTGTGTGCCGTTTCTCCTGATTCTGCCCGGCGAGCAGGTGTCCAGAGAACGACCTCCCATCCGTGCTTTTCCCAAGATTCCGAGTGGTTCGCCTTTGCCGATGACCGACGCCGCAGCTTGGCGGACTCGGTACCCGTCGAGGTCTTCACTTTCGACACGAAAACGGGCGAGATCCACGACGTAGGGCCGGTTGCGCCGCATGCTGGTGAAATCTGCTTGGATGGGGCACAGTCAACCGCCTATTATGTGGTTGATCGGACCGATCCCACGCGGCCGCACCCTTTGATGAAGAAAGACATGCAGACGGGGACCATCAGTCAATTATACCCTCAGTGAAGCCTCACGGAAATTCGACTTGCAGGTTCAGCCTTGCTCCGCAGCCGGCATGGTACGCGGCTGGAGACTCAAGCCGATGGCAGTTGTGCACGGAGTGCGGGCGTCCGAACCGATGGCTGGGCCCGCCCGCGGCCCTGACACTCAATCGGTGGCATCTCGCAAAATCCGTGGAATCCGTCAGTCGTACTTCGCCATGACGCCGCCTACGATGGCGTAGCCGCCAAGCAGGATGTGCACGACGTTGAGGGCCGGTGTCAGGGCCAGGAACGTGTAGTCCGATGCCGCCGGGTTGCCCCAGACGAAGAATCCCGCTACGCCAAGTGCCAGGTAAACGACGCCGAAGATGAGGGCGAAGAGCTTCACGGTCTTGCCGGGTAGGGAGGCAAACCCGAACAGGAACGCCGCGGCGGCAAGCACGAAGTGCACGATGTTGTGCGCCCAGGTGAAGTTGAGGAAGGTGTCGCCGAAACCGAGGGACCGAGACACGGTGCCTCCGTCCACGATAGTCATGATGCTGCCAAGGACGGCCACCGCCGCAAGTGTCACCCCGCTGACGCGAAAGTAGATGACCGGGTTCAGGATGGTCGGCGTGTTGTTTGTGGTGCGTGCATATTCGGACATGCTTAGTTCACCTCTCTGGCGATTCGTCGGACGGCCATAAAGGTGCCGCGCGGCAACCCGCACAAACCGCCGTCGCAGTCGCAAAGCCTTGAACGACCAGTCGCGTTCGTAATCATGTGGGAACGGCAGTCTTCCTGGCGCGCGCCGTGGCCGTTACGTGCCTCCTTCTTGGCGGGGCCGTCGCGTCCGCCACATCCGCCGCGCCAGCAAGTGACGATACCGCTGCGGGCTTTGCCTACCTTGCAGGATTCGCCAACGACCCCGGCCTCGCGCCTTATCTCGTCGAGGCGGCCGTGGCAAACGGCCTTGACCCGCACACGTGGCCCGCCAAGAATCCCGTTTGGGACGCCCTCGCCGTCGCGGTTGCCAACGAATCATTCCAAGCCCTCCTGCGGCCATTACATGCCATGGCCGTCGCCCAAGCGGCGCCGCAAGGTCTCGTCGAGGCAGTCCTTGAGGGTTTTCGCGAGGGCCAGTTCGGCAACCCGCAACTTCTGAATGATGATGCGTGGGCCATCTTGGCGTTGCATGCCGCCGGAATCGACGACCCCCGGCTCGCGCAGGCCGCGCTGGGCCTTGCGCAAGCGCAGCACGCGTCCGGTGGCTGGGGCTGGTTGGTCGGCGGCGCAGCCGACGTCGACTCGACCGGCATGGCCATGGAGGCCTTGGCCGCCGTCGGCCACCTCGATGCCGAGTCCGCGATGCGGGCCGCCAACTGGCTCGCGTCGCTTGCCGGCGCGGACGGGGGTTACCCTGCAACGGCGGGTGAGGCCGCCAACTGCGACTCCACGGCATGGGCGATTCGCGGCCTGTGGGCCGCCGGAAAACCCCATCCCGAAGCCGCCGCCCAATTCCTTTCGTCCCTGCGGCGCCCGGACGGCGCGTTTGCGTTTCAGCCGGGTCAGCCTGCCAATGCTCTCTGCACGGCGGAGGCCCTGACGGTAATCGGCTTGGCAGCGACGCGCGGGGGGTGGCTCGGCCCGCCGGCGGCTCCCCGCGGCACGCCTTGGGTGGCCCTCGCACCGGGGGCCTTCGCCGTCCTAGTCGGTGCTGCCGCATTCCGGCGATCTACTTTCCGTGTCAACGAAGCGCGTCCCGTTGGCCTGGCGGTTGCGGGCCATATCGGCTGGTGCCGGAGGGCGTCATCGCGAAGAGACGCCAAGCCCGCACCGCCGCCGGGGTCGCAAGCGCAAAGAGAATCGCGTTAGCGGCTGCCGGGATGAGGTTGAACACCAGGCCTGCGACAACCAGCGGCAGGAGAGTTCCGGGTGTGTCTCGATATTCGGCGACGATAAGCCAGGTGAAGCCGTCGCTGGCCAACGAGAACAAAAGAACGGCCGCGTAGCCAGTTGCGCCGCAGAGCAGGCGGTTGGCCCACAAGTGCGCACGGCCGCGTCCGGTCCAATCGAGACCGCGCATGAATCCGCCCAAGACGCCAAGCAGGGCCATGGCCGGAACATTCGCATACGCCGGCAGAAACAAACCAGACAGCAGGACGTTCGAGAGAGCCATGCTTACGGCGCCCGCCCAAGCGCCCACCCAGGGCCCGAAAAGGACACCGCCGAGAAAAACGATGACGTAGACCGGCGAGACATTAGGAATCGCGGCGAAGGCCAGTCGCCCCGCGATGGCAAGGGCAGCGATGGCGACGACCGGGGCAAAGGCGTTCCCGGTATCGTGCCCGGCAAGGCGCAGTGCATCTTTGCGAATCTGGGCGCGCCGCAAACCCGACAACAGCAGAGGCGGCAGCAGGCGTGCTACGCCGCGAAGTTTCGCGCGCAGGCCGCCGGGACCCATTTCGAGGCGCTGCGCCAAGGCGAGCCGGCGGGCATCTTCAGACACGGCGTGCGCACCCAACACGATTGCGGCAAGAAATCCGGTAAGGCGCGCGGGTAGGCGCAGTCCATCGAGCACCACCGTCGCTGGGGCGCGGTCGAAAACGGCGAAGTTGGCGCCCACGGCGGCGGCGAGCCGTAACCCAGCAGCGGCCCCGACTGCGGCGGCTTGTGGGTAGAACGACACGGGCCCCAGTTGCACGCCTGGGCCGGTCCAGATAAGGAAACCGAACAACAGGATATTGAGCGCGATTGTCAAGGCCGCGACACCGAGAAATCCGAGCCGGCCGTGTCGTCGCAGGGCAAGAGCCGTGATGCCGATTGCGCCGGCAACGGGCAACGGCGCGGTCAATGCCAGGGTCGTCGCGGCTGCGGCGATTGCGACCGTGACGATGGCATTGCGGCGGTTCAAGCGGCGCCGCCGAGAAACGTGCGCGTATTGGCTGCGGCTTGTATTGCTGCGTCGTGGGTCGCGACGATGATGCAAGCGCCCTGTTGTATGCGTTTTACGAGAATGGCGACAAGGGCCGCGCGCCCGGCGTGGTCAAGGTGCGCTTCCGGTTCATCGAGCAGGTAGACTGGTGCGTGCCAGCCGAGCACTTTTGCAAGCGCGACGCGTTGGGCCTGCCCGCCGGACAGGGTAAGAGGATGGCGCGAATCGAGGCTTTCCGGCACTAGAGTCGCCCGAACCCAACCGTCGCCGCCAGCAAGTTCGGCAGCAACCTTGTCTCGGCAGAACAATTCGCGGGCGCGAGGCAGAAGGAGTCGGACGTTGGCACCGGGCTGTGCCGGCCGACAGCTAATGCGGGCTGCGCCGGTTGGGCGCTCCAGCAAGCCCGCCAGAGATAGCAGGAGCGTGCTCTTGCCTGACCCGTTTGGCCCGATTAAGGCATGCAATCCCGGACCCAACGAAAGGGAAGGCATGGCCATCGAGATCGAATCCCGCCGCACGATGTGTTCGGGGCATGCGATGACCACGTTGCCGGCGATTTTTGGCATTGCGGGAATCGGTGCCGCCACCTCAGCATGGAATTCGAGGCGCTGTGTCGCCATGCCGTCGAGGAAACCGCTATGGTCGGCAACAATCACGGCGCCGCCATGCGAGGCACGGCGCACGATTTGCGCGAGGCGTGCCCGGCGCTCGACGTCGAGGCCTTCGGTAGGTTCATCGAGCAAGAGGAGCCGTGGCGATCCGACCTCCGCTACTGCGAGGGCCACGCGCCTCGCCTCGCCAGATGAAAGCGTCGCAACAGCGCAATCCTGTAGTGTGGCGGCATCTGGAGGCAACGGGTGACGGCGCAGCCGAAATTCCCCCGCAACGGTCAAGCCGACCAGACCGTCGCGCGGGTCTTGCTGGGCGAAATGCACGGCCTCGGAAAGCATCGTGGCCGGCATGAACGCCGGGTCGCGGCCGATGACGGCGACCGCTTGTGCACCCAGCGGCGAGGTGAGGCCGGCAAGAAGCCGCAGCAGGCTCGTCTTGCCCGAGCCATTGGGGCCCGCGAGCACGATAACGTCGCCGACCCGGGCTGTGAGGCCGAGGGTTCCCCCGGGCGCGGCAAAGCCCCGCACCTCGGCAACGAGTGCCGCCGTACCAGGTTCAGGCATCGCGCTCCGGGGCCTCCCCGATCTCGATTGGTACGCGCCGCAGCGTCGTCGCATTGAGGCGCTCGAGCTCCGCAAGGACTTCGGGAAGCCGGTCCCGCGATACGAGAAGCAGGACGTTGAGCCCGCGCTCGGCGGCGTTGAATGCGGCCCGGTCTGCCGCGAATTCGAAATCGAGGGCGAGTACGCCGGCCTTGGCAAGCGAACGGGCAATGATGCTGGCACCCGTTCCGTGGGCGCCCACCTTGTGTGGGGCGCCGCGCGCGAGTTGTACGGCGAGTTTGGCGCCGTCCACGCGGGCGATGCCGCCTTCGCCTGGGGCCGGTAGTGACACAATGTGCAAGTGGCCTGGCTCCAACCGGACAATTCCTTTGAGGTCGGCGACGATGACCTCCTCGCCGCGGCGCGCATCGTTTTGCGCCCGGCCGCGGCTTGGCGCGTCGCCGCTGGGGCGCGCTTCGAGGTCGCCGTCGGCCATCCACAGCCCGACTATTTGCCCCGCCTTGACGGGTCCCGCAGCAACCGCGCTTGTGACCTGGATGACATCGAGTGGCAGTGCCAGGGCGGTGACGGCGTCGCGCAGTTGGCGCACGCCCTCATGTAACGACTGCAGGCCGCGGGCGCTGGGCGCGTGGCGGCCATCAAGGGTTTCGAGCAGGCCGGCGCTAACCATGGCCTTGGCGTGCACGGAGACGGCTTGGACGGTAATGCCGAGTTGTAGTGCGACGTCGGACAGGGTCGTTCCTGGGGTGGCCTGGAGTGTTGCAAGAATGAGAAGGCGTGTCGTTCCCGTCCGGTCGCGTAGCGGGCGCAGCGGGTGCATGGCGAGGGCAAGCCTTTTCGCGTTTCAAGGCTTGCTGAGGAACGTCAATTTGGGTTGAGCATGACTCTTTTTGCTGATTCTGCCGAACCACCGCGTTCGCCATCTGGGACGCGTCGGCTGATTACGGCGCTGGTCCTTGTGGCACTTCTTGCGGCGGGATCATGGTGGGTCTGGCAGGCGCGGCCGACGGGCGGGTTGGGCGATGCGGCGTCCTATCAGCTCTCGATTGTTGCGCCGGACGGCACCCTTTTCTGGAACGGCACGGTGGATTTGGCTGCGGGTGCAACGCCGCTGTCGGCGCTCGAGGCGGCATCGGCGCGCGGGAATTTCTCGATTAGCGTGCAGCACTCGGCCCTCGGCGCCTACGTGCGGGCGATTGGGTCACACACGGAGACGGCGACACTTGGCTGGACCTACTACGTTGATTCTGGCGCCGGGTTCGAATGCATCCACATGGCGGCTGATCAGTGGCACCTCACTCGTGGGGAATCTGTGGCCTGGCGTTGGGCGCGGCCCGGCGGGGATTGCTAGTGGCGCCCGGGAGCGCAATCGGCCGCGCAGCGACCGCTAGGGATAACCCGGCCCAAGCAGCCGGCTGGCTTCAATTTCGGGTTCCCGCAGGCGCATGTGGAAAACTACGACTGCTTCGACCAGCGCGAGTGCCTGGGCAGCAAGCACGACGAGAATCGTGACGGCAACTTGGCCGAGGGCCAGCCCGACAGCGCAGGCCGCAATCGTCTCGTCGCGGCCGAAGAGTGAGCCTAGAACCGGTCGGACAGGGCCGTGTCGCGCCAAGGCCATCGGACCTGGAAGGCGGCGTGTCGAGATGAGGTGCGTTCGCAAGAGCAACGTTTCGGCGGTTTGGTCGACGGCGAGGCGGACAAGCCAAGTTGCGCAGGCTGCCATGGCGAGGATCGGAATCCAGTCGGCCGGCAGGTCGAGCCACGGGGTAAGCGGATGGTCCATGCCGCGCACGGCGAGGATGCCGAGGCCAACCAGAAGGGAAAGTTCCACGAGGCGGTCCGCCACGACACCGAGAAACAGCGTCCATGGCCCAGGCGCGCCCTTGCGTTCGGCAAGAATCGCATCGGCGCGGTCGAGAAGCAGGGCCGCGTAGAGCATGGCGGTGCCCGCCAAGACGTGGGCAAACGCGCCGTCGGCCATAGTGGCGATTGCCAGAATCGTCACGGTGAGGCTCTGGATTGACAGTTGGCCGGGCGCGAACCCCAAGACGCCGAAGAGCTTGGCAATCGGCGTTGCAAGTGCGCGGTGGAATGACGCGAGCGGAGTGCCGGTCCGGGGCGCGATGCGGGACCGGTTGAGGGCTGCAACGACAGGATCAATGCCCGCCTTGCGACCGGCCTTTGTGCCGTTCTCGGAATAGGATTTCGCAGGGGCCGCCGACTCGGCGCCCGGCAGCACAATGTCGGCCAGCGGTGCCGCCGGAAAGAACGCCGCATGCAACCGACTTCGAGGCCGCGCTTCGGCCGGCCGGGCTGGCGCAGGTGCAGCGGCCGCCGGGCGGCCTTCGGAGGTCATCGGCTTAGCCCCGCTACGCGTGGGGCGCATCCCTTCCACGGTTTTCTCTATTCTCCACGTGAAGAAAGGGTCATCGGTTTGATTTCCTGGTAATGCAAATCCTGTGGACGCGTTTGCCCCGGGCTCCCCCGCCATTGGAAAATGCGGCCGTCGAGGGCACGGCTTGACCCGACGGAAAGCAAACCCTAGAATGGACGCCAGCGGTGGCCAAGGCGTGCGCTGGCTGGGACTTACGGTCGCGGGCCTCGCGGTCGTTGCCCTCGGCGCCGGCTACGCCTGGAAAGATGTCTGCAGCCACCGCCCCTGGGACGGCCCTGGACCGGACGATGTCGATTGGCAATACCGGGCGTACTGTTACAGCGACATCCTGCCGCTCTGGTACCCGGGCGTCATGGAGGTCGACGGCAATGACGTGGCCTCGCATGATCTGCAGCATGACAAGATCCAGTATCTTGAGACCTTCAACGAGTATCCCGTCCTTACGGGTTATTTCATGACGGGGATTGCTGCGGTCACTACGGGTCTGCTACCGTACATCCAAGTGACGTTTGTTCTGCTCAGTCTGGCAGGCGCTCTTGCGACGTTTGCTTTGTGGCGGCTGCGCATGACGCCGGCCCGGACAATCGCCTGGGTGGCTGCCCCGCCGCTCGTCATCCATGGTCTAACCAACTGGGACCTTTTGGCCGTCGCGCTGGCCGCGTGCGGTTGGTGGGCGTGGCGCAGCGGCCGCCCGTTCGGCGCAGCGGTCCTCTTGGGCCTCGGAGGTGCTGCGAAACTCTACCCCGCCTTTTTCCTGCCGTTCTTGTTTTTTGCGGCCTGGCAAACCGGCGGCCGCCGCGCCACCGCGCCGATAGTACTGGGGGGCTTCCTCGGACTCGGCCTACCCAATCTGATTACCGCAGCCTTTGCCTGGGACAACTGGAAGGGCATGTGGATGTTCCAGGCGCGGCGTGCGCCCGATTTCGAGACGCCGTGGGCAAGTGCCGTCCGGCCGTTTGCCGATTGGTTGGGGCTTGGCTGGGATTCCGAGGAGGGCTGGATGCTGGCGGCGGGTTGGATTGGAGCCATCGCGATGTTGGGGTGCCTCATCTGGTTGGGCCGCCGGGTTTGGCGCCACGGGCTCGACCCCCTCGTTGGCGGCGGCGTCACGACCCTCGTGTTTCTGCTCGTGAACAAAGTGTATTCGCCGCAATACACGCTCTGGGCCTTTCCAATTCTGCTGCTATTTGGGGCACGGTGGTTGCCGATGTGCCTATTCATCGCAGCAGACGCGGCGAATTTCTTCGTCCGGTACCAACTCATCTCGAACGGTCCCTCCGGATGGCACACCGACGAGTGGGAGAATTGGAGCCGACTCGCCGTCGGCCTGCGCTGGATCTTCCTCGCCTGGGCAACTTGCAGCATTCTGGTGCGTCACGGACTCGTCACAAACCCGTGGGCGAGGCGCGCTGCGACGTCACAGCAACGCCCGCAACCATCTATTACGGAGCCAAAATTGCCCGAGCGGCGCGAAACGTGACGGGGCGAGTTGGGAATCGGCCTGGGCAAGCCGATTGTCGCGAGCCTCAGACTTCCTTGAACAAATATTTGTCAAAAATGGCCATGCGCTTTTCCCAGTCATTCGGATAGAGGTAGCGCACGGTCATCGCGACAGACGACAAGAGCGAGTTGCCGTCCTGCGGCGTGAAGCAGTACCCGACAACGCGTTTGCCGCCGTCCAAAACGGATAGCGTGGACAGCGCGAGCACGGTCTGGTTGAGGATGCGGCCCATGTAACCGTGGTCGCGGCCGAAGGCGAAGACGGTGTTGGCCGACTTCTTGTGGGTGACGGCCATGCTCGGCAGGGTTTGGAAGCGCTTTTTGATTTCGTCCTTCGTCACGGCGTTCTTGAGGCGGAAGTCGAAGTAGAGCGTGTGCATGTATTGCGTAGGGACTTTGATTGCGCTGCTGAAGAGTTTGAGGTCGAGGCCCAGGGTTTGGTACAGGTGCCAGACGTCACGCGCATGGTGCGTGCCGAACGTCTCGTCCTTGTGTGAGCCGACTTCGGTGCCGCCGATGTTCTTGTCCTCGTACACGTCGCTGCCGCGTCGGATGCAGACAAAGTTGCCCTCGAGGAGGTTGTCCTTGCCGCCCGCAAGACCAACGGCGTTTACGACGGCGGCAATGTTGTGCGTGTTGCAAGAGACGATTTGCGTGAAGCGGTCCTTGGCCGGGTCCACGGCCTTGTCGTTGAGATGAAGGGCAAACGGTTTGCCGAAACCGAATTCCGAGCCTTGGGCCATAAATCCGCGGCCCGGCGCGTCGTATTTCAGGTAATACTTGTTCTTGTTCTCCGCCCCGGCGCCTTCTGGCGTGCAGTCGATGACGACGGTGGCGCGCTTGATGGCCTCCTCCATGTCGTACGTGACGTGCATCCCGAGCTCCTCGAATTTGGCCTTTTGGTCGGCGGTCGTTGCAAGTTTTGCGCCCTTGCGAATCAGATCCTGGATCTTGGCGCGGTCGCTGTACTGCGGCGTGCGCTTGTTGAACGTGACCTCGTCGATGCCAAGCTCCTTGGCCTTGTCGGCAAAAAGGGCGATAAGCGGCTCGCCGATGGTTCCCGTGCCAACGACGTGGACAATCTTGGCCATGGTCGGCGCCGACCGGGGGCCACCTCATAAACCGTGTTCCGCCGACAGCGCGCCGGCCGCAGCGCGGATTGCCTAGGTCGGCACGGCAGCCGAAGCGGCCTCGAATTGTGGGCCTGCCGAAACGGTTGCCATGCTGGCGCCCGGGAAGTACGCAACCGCCCTGCCTTGGCGGATGGTTTCCACGAGGCCACCTTGCTGGAGGCGCCGAACATGCCAGTGCGCGATCGACGGCGGGATGGCAAGCGCCGCGCAGAGCGACTTCTGCATTGTGCCGGGGTTGTTGCGGATGAATTCGGCGACAGCCTTGCTGCGGTCGTTGCGCAAGAGGGCGTACGCTTCCTTTTGGTCGTGGCCGTAGCGCCCGCCGTTCTCGAAGTAGTGGCGGCTGCGCCCGACGCGGCGCGAGATGACAAGGTGTTGCTGTTCCAACAGGCGCAGATGGTGCACGACGGCGGTGCGCGACAAGCCTGTTGCCGTGCCTAGGTCCTGTAGCGAGATGCCGGGTTCCTGGAGAATGCGAGCGTAGATTTGCTCGCGGCGAGGGTGGCCAAGAACCGTGTCGCGCTCGAAACGTGTGAAAAGCGGACTGGCAAAAGGCAATAGGCGGCGCAACTCGCTGGTTGCCGCGCCCGCCGAGACCGTCGTGGAAGACCCAGCGAGCCAGAGAACGACATAGGTCGCCGCCGCTGCAGTGGCGCCGACGGCCAGGATGGAACCAGCAAGCAGCAGCGAACCCGCTGGTTTTGTGGCTTGGGTCTGGGGCGAGGGCTCGGACGGAGGCGCCGTTTGGCCTTCGCTTTCCTGGGGAAGAGCAGGAAGAGGCGGTAGGCTTTCCGGCACTTCCTCGACCTTGTCCTTCGTGTCCCCAAGTAGCAGGCCGGCGCCTTCGAAGGTGTCCTCTGGAATGAGGCCCGCAACCGCCTTCGGCACTTGCGACGGTAGCGGCTGATCGAACGGATTCATCGGCCCAGATTGAGTGCCAGGCTCGGACCCGCCAGAGCCAGGGTTGCTTGGGCCAGAGCCCGGGGCGCTGGGTGGCGGGGAGCTAGGCGGCGGGGCGGTTGGATCGGGGACGCCGCGTGCCAGATTGTCGAGGCGTTTCTGCGTGACGTCGACGGCCTGCTGTACGTCTTCCTGGATTGCGCCCAGGTCGGCCGTGGCGGCCACGAGCGGGACGGCAAGGAGCGCAATTACGAACCCGAGGGGCAAGGCCCACCGGCACACCATGTTCTCCAACACAGGGCGAAAACTGGGCTTGACCTCATAAGCACGATGGTCGGTTCAACGAATTGTCCCCCTGGGCAGATTCCTAAGCCGCGAGCCGTCCCGTGAGGTCGTCAAGCAGGCCAGGTGTTTTCACCTCGGGGACGAGCTCGTGAGCCTGGTGTCCCGCCGGGTCGGCCGATGCGGAATCCGAAGATCCACCGAATAGGCCGGCTACGGCATCGCCTACCGCCTGCGCGGCATCGGCAATCGTGTCGCCCACGACCGCGCCGGCCGCGGCCACGCCTTCGACGGCGGCGGCGGCCGCCTGACCGACCGCCCCTGCGGCGGTGGAGC
>CAZVJB010000017.1:0-60915 GCA_964627625.1 uncultured Halobacteriales archaeon | reverse complement strand
GAGGGCGTGGCAAGCCCGCGCAGGCGCAGCGCGCGGCGATGGCCGCCGGGGCGGGCCGGCCACGTCGGGGACTCTGATTAAAAATGGAACAGATGGGTTGGTTTCTCTTCGTGTCCTCCCCGGCGGCCCAGGCATCCCGCACGACGCTTCGCGCGTGCGGGCTACCGCCACCCCCGCGACCTTCAGAAAGGTCGATTATCACGGTTGGGGCCAGCGGCCTTCCAAGCCTTCGGCCCCCAGCCTGCTTCGAGCGGATGCGTCACATGGCCGCGCCTTCGGGCGGCCGTTCGGCCCTCGCCGGGAGGACTAGGAGTCATTTCACGCACGCCTGCCCAACTTGGTTAGCCTTGCCGCGTCCGTTTTGCACGTGCTTGCACGTGCACGCACGTGCTTGGACGTGCACGCACGTGCTTGGACGGCCATGGCGGGCCTGTGGGCTTGTAATGAATATGGCGTCTGCCTCGGCAAACCGCCAAAATCACGGAACGTCACGGAACGCCTTGGCGCTGTTTTTCCGTGGTTTCCGCGGCTTCCGTGGTTGCGCCGACCAACGGAGCACGTTCCTGACAACCCCGCGCGCCTCATTTCGCCTTCCTGTTCACAGGGGCTTTAAACCATGAGCGGGTGGTTTGCGCCCGTGGCTCGCCGCAAGGCACCTGAAGTCACGGGAACTGCGCCTGCCCCGGGCTCCCCGCGGCCGACGGTGGTCCTGCGCGTGGGGCCGTCGAAGCGCAGGGGCCGCATTGCAGACATCTCTACCGGCGTGGTAGGCTTGGTCCTGCTTGTCGCCGCCGTTCTGATGCTCGACATACTGCCCGTCGAGGACCTGCCGCCCAACGAGTTCCGCGTCACCTTCATTCCCGTCACGACGAACATGACCCTGCAGGTGCACCGCCTCACGGAAGATGCGCAAAACTACGACTTTATCTTCAACATCACCGAGGACGACGTCTACCAGATTGACCTTCGTTTGTCTTTTCATGACGACATTGCAGCAAGTGGCCCGGATCAATTCCGGTACGAGGTCTATCGCAACGACGGCGAATCTGCGGACCAGCCGGAATCCCTGACCAATGCGCCCGGCCGGCTGCAAAATGGCACCAACAATAATTTCGAGGCCATCACGGCAAACGCAGCACATTCGATTACGCTGACACCCAAGCCGCAGGACGCGATCGTCGCGGCAATCCCTGGCGCCACGGAGCAAGCCGTCGAGCGGGAGCTGCTGGCAAAGAATCACCTGTTAACGAAGGGCACCTGGAAAGTCCACGTGACGTTGGTTGTGGCCGGCGATTGCGAACGACCCACGGCTTCGCCCACCGCGCCTACCGTCCCGTCCGCCGACGAAATTGCCCGATTTGCGGACTGCCTTCAGGAGGCCCGAGCCGCGGGTAATTCAGAGGCTGACTCTGATCAGGACTTCGGCAACGACTTCACCGTCGGTGTTTTCTCCTACACTCGCTTCGTCGTCCATGCGGAGAAGTTGGTGTGAACTATGGTCGCAACTGATACAATCGTCGGCGTTGCTGGAGCGGTCCTGTTGGCGGCCGTGATGGTCGGCGTCTTCGTGTACGAATACAACAACGCCCCGGCCGACGGCCCAATCGGCGGCAACCCCACGCCAGACGACAAGATTGCGGCCTTCAACGCCGCGTATCCTGACTTGGACGCGCAACAGGACCTCGACGGCGACGGCCTTGCGAACTTCGACGACCCAGATCTCGACAGCACGGGGGGACCTGACCTGAGCCAGACGGGCGACTTCATCGTGCGTTCCCAAATGGATGGGTCAAGTGCGAATCCGCCGGCGGCCAACGTCGTCCACTCCAAGACATTCACCATTGGCGCGGGCGGTCGCGGCCTGCACGCCGAACTGAACTACACCCCGACCCTGCCGCCGTTGCAGGGCCTGCCGCGCGCGCCCACGTTCGACCTCGTCCTTGTCACGCCGGACGGCACCGAGGTTCGCGGCCAGGCCGGCCCCGTTTCTGGCAACCAAGTAAACCTGCGACTCAACCTCGATTCCGTTCCGGCTGGCAACTATACCATGACGGTGGAACAAACGACGGCCGGGCCTGATACGGATTACGGCGCCAACTGGGCCATCAACTACGGCCCCGCCAAGCCGGCCGCTTGACCCACCGGCACGTCGACGGCGAAGCGCAGGAAGGCGGCAAGCCCGCCCATCCTTGCAAGCCGCGCGCCCGCCTCGTGGCTCGTCGCAAACACGTGGATGCGCGCCCGTTCGGCCTCGGCGCGCTGCATAAGGTCAAACCACTTGCCCGAACGGACCTCGGTGTCAGCCACAAGCAAGTCGTCCACGGCTCCAGCGGCGACGGCTCCTTCGACCTCAGCCTTGCCATACGCGGCCGTGCCGTCACCCTTCGCAATACGTTGCAACAGTTGGTCCACCATTTCCGTTTCACGCTGCACGCGGTGGCCGGCCGCGACGCGTTCCACAACGCCGCGCCGGATGGCCTCCTGCAATCCAGCCCGCCCTCCCTGCGAGGTTCCCTCGGAGATGGCGCCCTCGGCAAGGGCCGCCTGGGAGCTGCGCACATGGACGAGGAATTCGTCGCGCCACCAGCCGGGACCGACCACGACCAGCGGCAACGCCGGCGGTTGACGAAACAGCTTGAGGCTGCGCGTCGTCTCCTCGTAGAACGCCTGCTTGGCTGCCGCCGCCCCAGGGTGGCGTTTGCCTTGGCCCGCCGATGGCAGGCTGCCAAGCAGTTGCAGGCCGTACGACTTTAGAAGGGCAAACTGCGCCTCAGTGTCATCGATGGCAAGCAACAGGACCTGCGGCTTCTGCGTCGCGGCAACCGCCTCCTCAACAAGGCGAAGTTGCCAGCCGGCAAGGGCGCGGCGTTTCTGAATCTGGACGTCGTCACCAGGCCGGAGGGCAAGCGTGTGGTGGCGGCCAAGATCTGGTCCGGACTCAATGGGGCCCAGGACGCGCAGGTGGTCGTCGAAGTCGTGCCACTCGACGGAATGGGCGCGAACTCCTAGGCGGACTGGCCGTTTCTCCATTTTTCCTTCGCGCAGTTTGTCGCCCGTCGATTCCGCTGTCCGAAACGTGTCCGCCGTGACGCGGTCGTCGTCCTGGATGAGGTTGCGCAAACTCCAGAGGTCGTCGAGGGTGTCAAGCCGCAGATGCAGGAACCCTTCGGCGCTGTCCTTCTTCAGCAGCCTCACAGGGCGCCCCCGGCGCCGGATCCGATTCCGGCTCCAGTTCCGGCCGTGCCGCTCCCGCCGGTTTCTTCAAGGAACTGGACGGCCCCGGCCGGCACGACGGCGGCGGCCTCCTCATTCGTGACACCGAAGCGTTCGACGAGATCCTGCGCCGCATCGCTTGGCTCGATTGGGCCGGGCGTCACGTGCAGCAAGCGCGCGGCAAACGGCGCAAGGCCCGCCCTGGGTCCGCCGACGAGCTTCTCGACCGTGCGTTCGTCCGCGGCCGCTTCGCCCTTCGGAATGGGTGTGCCGTTGAGGCGGAAACGCACCTTGCCGATCCACCAATCCATGGGCAAATCCGACTCGACGTTACGTTTGCCATGAATCATCCACGCGCCGCGCGGCACGTACTCGCCGCTTGCCGGCGTCTTGGAGACTTGGTTGGGCGTCACCCAATACGCGGTTGCCGGACCGAATTGGCGCCAGGCGCGGCTTGCGCACACGGCAAATTGGCAAGCCACGCGCAGGTCCTCGTTAGAAATATCCTTGGCAACCCCCTCCGCGGGACGCACGACGATGCTTGGCGCCCCGTGAATCTCGGCGTGCACATACCGGTCGCCGTCCCGCAGGTATTTCTTCACGACCGCGTCGTTCTGGGAAGCACTTCGGCCGCCAACCGCGATGAGGCCGGACGGCAGGATCGTCCAGCGATAGGATTCGAACCAGAAGTGCCGACTCACCCGTTCCGTGCGTTGCGGGGCGGCGCCAAAACCATCGAGGCCTTTCGCGTCTAGCGCATCGATTTTGGTGCGCGCGTCCAATTGCGCGTGTTGGGCACCAGCGCGCCGGGCGTGCGCCCGCTTGGCCGCAGCAAAGCAGGCGTCCGCGTTCTCCTGCACCGTGCGGCGCAAGTCGACCTCGACGTCGCGCGTCGAGCCGTCAAGCGCCCGCACCGCAATCACGGCGCTGCCATCGTGTGGCCGCAACTGGGGGACCTGTAAAGCAAGTGGGTTGCCTTCGGCGCGCCCTTTTGCCAGCGTGTCCTCGATTGCCGCCCACGAACGGTCGCCGCGCGCCTTTTGCAACGCGTCCAGGATGGATTGGACTTGCGGGAACGCGGCGTAGAGAGTTTCGCCATCGGCGCGGGATGCGGCTTCTTCCACATCGAACGCTGCCATGGCGTCCTCGACCTGCTTGACTTGCCGCAGGAGTTTGGCTTTGGCTTCGTTGAAGCGCGGCCGGCGCGGGTCTTCCAGTTCTTCCTCGTCAGCCGTCGCAGGGCCGCCCACAAAGATGGCGTCGAGGGCTTCATGAAATGTCGGTGCCTCTTCATGGCTGAACGCCGGCTGCGCGTACCGCCGCATGGGAAACGGAACGGCATCGACGAGTTCTGGCCCCTCCGGCTTAATGGCGTAGACGAGGGACGGCGCAAGGTCGTTGCGCTGGATGTCGGTGCCAAGTTGGGCAACCGCGCCATGGACCGTTGCCCAATCCGCGTCGGCAAGGTCTGCAACAGGCGTGTTTTTTGCAACGCCGGACCGCAAGGCCAACTCTTCGCCCCAAAGCGGTCCGAAGCCGAGGTCGACGGCCAGGAAGCGCACAAGGTCGCGTTTGCCAACAGCGGCGGCCCGCAAGGCGTCGATTGTGAGCGTGAAGGGCAGCGCGGCACCCGGCGGCGGTAGGTATGGTTCGCCCTTGCGCAGTCGCCGCGCGCCAAAGTCGCCGCCCTTCATGGGCAACGTGATTACTCCAGCTGCGTCGAGAAGCAACAGATTGCCGTCGCCGAACAACTCGAAGACCAGGCTGCGCACACCGTCGCCACGCTCGATATCCATCCGGATGAGTCGATCGAAGCCAATCTGGGCAAAGGCGATGACGCGGCCGTTTTCCAATTCCGTGCGCAGAATCTGGGCCACCATGCTTGGTTTGTCCGGATTCTCAGGCGGCCGCTTCGTGGCGGTCACGAACTTCCCGAGCTCGAACAGGAGGTCGACGCGCCCGGTCGCCTTGCGGCGCAAGCGCAGGAGAATCTGCTCTTTGGCCGGCTGGTAGGCTCGGTCGACGCGGGCCCCAACGACGCGTGGCACAAGCTCGGCCGCAAGGGCTGCCACGTCCACGTTCGTCATGCCTGCCTTCATCGTCTGTGGCGAGCTTTACGCCGCCCCGCCTTTTTTAAATGGACCCTCCGTCGCCGCAACCGTGGCGAAGGACAAGGAAGAGCCGGCGGCGGGCGACTACGAGTTCAAGTTGCCGGACTTCGACGAGGACCAGTTCATCCATCGCGAGATGGTCTCCTTCAAGACGACGTCCATCCTGTTTGGATGGGGCATCGTGGCTGCGGCCGCAAGCTGGGCAGCCTTTTCGTGGCGCAACGGCGATCCCAACACCGGTTGGCTGCTGGGACTACTTCTGTGCGGTGCCTTCGGCTTCAGCCTGAAGTGGCTGTTCCCTAAACTCGGCGCTGACGTGGCTCACTTCAAGCGCCGCGAATGGACCGGCACGGGATTCCTGTTCTTTTTCACATGGTTGGCGTTCTTCATGGTCGCTGTGAACCCTCCCGTGTCGGACTTTGCCGCCCCGCAAGTAATCATCTCGGCTGATCCGCCCATCCAGGTCCCAAACGGCACGGTGAGTCTCTCGATGCTCGTCGTGGACAACAACCGTGTTGCCGACCAGTCCATCAAAGTCACTCGCGATACGCGTGACGGCCAAGTCGTCGATTCTCCGATGACGGGGTCCTCTGGCGATGTGCGCTGGTACAATCTCACGACCCTCGCAGCGGGCAAGTACGTCGTCGCCGGCACCGGGGTCGACGCGCACGGCCGCACCACCGTCGCCTTTGCCAACTTCACTGTCGCAGTCCAGGATATCCGCCTCGACCTGCCACGCGACGCAATCCTCGACACGACGTCCCTAATCGTGGCGCACATTGGGACCTACCCCGGCTGCCACGTGGCGCACGACTGGAGCATCCCATGCCTACGCAAAGTAACGCTCAAGATGACAAGCGGCGGCGTCGAGATTCCAATGGATGCCGATACCGAACGAATCGGCGACTGGAAGGCCAACGCGAACTCCAAGGGGTGGACGCGCGGCGTCAACGCGTTTACCGTCGAAGCCGAATTCCTCAACCACTACGCGGGGTCGCATTCCATTCCTGGCGGTCGCATTACCTTGCCCGGGACGTACTCCGTCAACCTGACGGTCGACCCTGGCGAACATGTGGCAAATGTCGCAGCACCCCTTGCCGGCCGATCCCTCAACGTACCGCATCTGGAACTTGTCGCGCTTGCAAGCGTACTCATCGTGGGCGCGGCCGTCATGCGCCGCCGCGGCTCGAAGTAGCGACGGCCGACAAACGTCGGCCCTACCCTCGTACCGAGGTGGGCACTTGCGACCGCGAAGCGGATGCCCGCCGCGAGCCAGCGGGCCTCGTGCCTTCAAAGTCCTTACATACGACGCCGTTTTCGAGCGGCCGCTGAGCCCGAGAGGCGCATCATCGCGCCGCAGCAATCCGGGGTTGTGGGCTAGCTTGGTATACTTGTAGGTTCGGGACCTATAGACCGCGGTTCAAATCCGCGCAACCCCATCTGCACGGGAGGAGGAGCAAGCGAGCATAGCGAGCGCGACGACCAAGTGGTCCCCTAGCAAGAGCCACTATGGACATCCAGATTGATGGCGTAGCGCCTGCGGCTTCGCCGTGCGGGCGGCTGCGGCGTCGGCCTCCATCGTCGTGCCCTCCGGGCACGCCACAGTCGGCCTCCTAGCATCCGCCGCGCCCGGCGGAGCCTCGGTTCCGCTACCCAATCAACCTGGACGTCCTTAGCTTGCCTGTCGTGGCCAATGGGCCATTTCGCGCCCGATTTCGTGACCCGTTTTCGTCAGGCGCGTCGTCCGCGTCCGCCGGTCCGGACTTCGCTCTGCGGGCGGCCCTGGACGTCGTGGACTTTCTTGCGGACGCCAGGCTTGGCAGGGGCTACAGGATGCATCGCCTGACGCGTGCGGACCTTGTCGATTCGGGAGGTCTTGATGGCGGTCTTCGGGCGCGCCGCGGTGCGCTTGGGCTCGTCCGCGGGCTTCGCGGGGGCATCCTTCTGGCGCTTCACGGTCATGCGAACCATGGTGGTGCCAAAGAGTCCCAGGGGAAAAGGTCGCAGGGAAGAGGCAGGGCCCGTTGCAAAGCAATGTCAGTTCGCCGGCTACGTTTGGGCTGCCATGTCGACGTACGTGGGTTTCCCAGCTCGCTCGTAGACAAGCAGGACGGCGCCGCCCGGGAAGGACTTCGACTCGACGAGTTTCATCCGCGCGGGGATTGCGCCCTCGGCGAAGAGTCGCTTACCCGAGCCCAGCACGAGGGGGTATAGCCACAGGTTGAACTTGTCCACGAGGCCGTGCTTGAGCAGCGTTTGAACGAGGTTGGCGCTGCCGATGACGCGCACTTCCTTGTGATCCCGCTTAATCTTGGGGACCGCCTGGGCGATGTCGCCAACGATTAGTTTCGAGTTCCGCCACTCGACGTTCTTGAGTTTGCGCGACGCGACGTACTTGGTGACCGTGTTGAGTTGCTCCGAGAAGGCATCCTTGGGCTGCTTGGGCCAGTATCCGGCGAAGATGTCGTACGTCTTGCGTCCCAGAAGGAGCGCGTCGAACTTCGGAAAATTCTTAGCCATCGCCTTGCCAGATTCTTCGTCGAGGAACGGGCCTTGCCAGCCGCCGTGCTTGAAGCCACCTTCAGTGTCCTCCTTCGGCCCGCCGGGCGCCTGGACAACGCCATCCAGTGTGGTGAACATGTCGATGACGAGTTTTCCCATGGCTGTGACCACTGTGGTCAGCGCGCAGGCGGCCTTGAAGCTGACCGGAGGCAGATCAGTTCAAATCCGCGCAACCCTCCCTCGCGCGCTCGCCGAGCGCCGCCGCGTCACCGGTCTGCTGGCCGCTTGGACGCCGCTTCGTTGGCCGCCCGCTGTTCTTGCCGGTGTTCGCGGTAATGTTCGTCGCGGTGCAGGGGTCGGGCGCGGTCGAATTCGTCATGCATCTCGCCGACCAACTCTTCAACCAGGTCGTCGCCTGTCACAATGCCGATATTGCGTTTGGCGCCGTCCTGGATGACGGCCATGAGTTTGTGTTCCTTCTGCATGAGGGTGAGGAGGCGGTCGGCGGTCAAGTCGTGCGAGGCGTACAGAACGTCGCGCAGAACCAGGGTGACCGGCAAGCGGTCGAGCTCGTCGTCGCCGTAATTCAGGAGGTCCTTGATGTGGACCACGCCAAGGACCTCGTCGAACGTCTTGTCCACGACGACGATACGGCTGTGGCCCTGTTTCGCGGCGAGGCGGGCGGCCTGCGCTAGGCTTGCGTTCTTGGGGACGAGGTGGACGCGATCGGCCGGCGTCATGACCTTTGCGACGTCGGTTTCGGTGAAGTTGAAGACGTCCTTGATGACGCGCTGCTCGAAGTGCTCGACCGCGCCGCCTTCGACGCCCATGCGCACGAGCATCTCGATTTCGTCAGAGGTGATGTAGGGCGTCTTCGCCGTCGGCCGCTCGCCAAAGAGGCGGACGATGGCTTTCGCGGTTGCGCCCGCGATGGCCACGAAGGGCTTCATGACGATCTCGATGACCTGCAGGGGGCGCGCGACGCGCAGGGCGATTCCGAGCGCGTGTCTTACCGCAATCGTCTTGGGGACCAATTCGCAGAAAATCAGGATGATGATGGTGACGAGGACCGCCGCCACAAGGGTGGCCCAGCTGGCCAAAAGATGGGTCGCGACGGCGGTCGCCAAGGTCGCCGCCGCGACGTTGACAATCGTGTTTCCAACCAGGACCGTTGAAAGGATGCGTTCTGGCTGGTCAAGCATCCGGTCGACACGACGTGCCCGCGCATCGCCCGCCTCGGCGCGCCGCCGCACCGTGTGCCGGTTCACGCCAATCATCGCGGTCTCGCTGATGCTGAAGAATGCCGAAGCCGCAAAGAGGACGAAAAGCGCCGCGAGTTCGGCAACGATGAGGGCGGGCAGCATTGCTGGGAAGTTTGCTACGAGCTCGCGCGCTTAAGCCTGTCTCGGTCGTGATTCGGGATGGTCGCGGCTACCCTTGCGCGCTATGGCGGTGACCCTTGCCCTTGCGCTGGGGTGCCTGCGCCGGCACATTCGTCGTGGACGATTCCAAGACGGTCTTGAGGACGACCATGGTGTTGGTGCGTTGGATGTGCGGCAGGCTGAGCGTGGTCTTGACGAGGTCGTCGAGGTCCTCGCGGCCACGCAGCCGCACAAGCACCAAGCCATCCCATTCCCCGGTGACGTCGTAGACGCCAAAGATGCGCTCGTCGTTTGCGATGGTGTCGTGGACCGTGCGCACGAAGCCCTTCTCAATCCGTAGACCAATCACGGCCGTCAGGGTCCAGCCAAGGCGTTCAGGCGCCGTGATGACAGAATAGCCGCGAATGGTCTTGTCGTTCTCCATCTGCCGGATGCGGCGGTTCACGGTGGCAAGGCTGAGTCCTGTGGCTGCGGCGACATCGCGGTGGCTGGCACGGCCATCGGTCGACAGGGCGCGCAGGATCTGGCGGTCGGCGTCGTCGAGGGCCACATTTGGAACGGGCGTGCCTTCTACCATCATTTCTGCCATGCCAATGGAGCATTTGTACCATTCTAATCGACTAATTGGCATAAATGGCTCGTATTTACCTCCATTTCCTATGCAAGTGAATCTTTATCATCAGATGACGACTAGATGAATGTGCCCCGGGAGGGGATGTGCATGGTCGTATTCGCCGAATACATTTGGATGGACGGAACTTCGCCGACGCAGAAACTGCGCTCCAAGACAAAAGTCGTCGAGGTGGACGAAGTCAAGAAGATTGGGGACCTGCCGCTCTGGGGCTTCGACGGTTCCTCCACCGGCCAGGCGCCCGGCGACAAATCGGACTGCGCCCTCCATCCGGTCTCGTTCTACAACGACCCCATCCGCGGCTGGCCGCATGTCCTCGTGATGGCCGAGGTCTTCCTTGCCGACGGCAAGACGCCGCATCCTTCGAACACGCGGGCGAAACTGCGGGAAGTTGCCAAGAAATCCGCCGCCGCCGAGCCGTGGTTCGGCATCGAGCAGGAGTACACGCTCTTCCGCGGCATGCAGCCACTTGGTTGGCCCGAGAATGGTTTCCCCCCGCCGCAGGGGCCCTACTACTGCGGTGTCGGAGCCGACGAAGTCTACGGCCGTGAACTCATCGAAGCTCACACCGAGGCCTGCATCGCCGCAGGCCTGCGCCTCTGCGGCACGAACGCCGAAGTCATGCCAGCGCAATGGGAATTCCAAATCGGCCCGCTGCCTCCCCTGGAGTGCGCGGACCAAATCTGGCTCGCCCGCTGGCTCCTATACCGTTTGGGCGAAGAGTTCGGCATCACCGCGACATTGCACCCCAAACCCATGAAGGGCGACTGGAACGGCGCTGGCGCCCACACCAACTATTCCACCAAGGCGATGCGCTCCAAAGGCGGCATGAAGGTCATCGAGGACGCCTGCAAGAAACTCGGCGCCCGCCATTACGACCACGTGGCCGAATATGGGGCCCACAACACCGAACGCCTGACGGGCCGCCATGAGACCTGCAGCATCGACCAGTTCCGGTACGGCGTAAGCGACCGCGGAGCCTCCATTCGTATTCCGCTTGCAACGAGCCAGCAGGGCATGGGCTACCTCGAAGACCGCCGCCCCGCCGCCAACATGGACCCCTACCGTGTTACGCGCCTCATCCTTGAGACGACCCTTCTCAACGCGAAGCCGGTTCTAGGCGGCCCCGACCTCAAAAACGGCGGATCGCGCGGCCGCGCTGCGACAATCTTGACGGCAGCGACGCAGGCGCACTAAGAACTTTCAGGCGGGTGCCGGCCCGTCCCTAGCGCCCATGCACGATGTCGACTGCAATCTGGGCAAGCGCTGTGCGCTCCTCCAGAACCGCAACCATGCGCCGCAGCGCCACGCGGCGATACGCGATGTCGACCAATTCCTCGACCTCGGCCCAATCGACTTTCTTGCCAAACGTCAAGGTCGTCCATCCATGCTGGCCGATGTAACGCGTTTTCATAAAACGCGGGTCCAGGATGAGTTGCGCTTGGTCCATCCGGCTTACGTTGAACGCCATCCCGTCGCGCAACGCCTCGGCGCCGTAACTGGCGAAGGGCTTGCTGCCGGCCTTCCACCAGGGTTCGTCGAATTGCTCAACCTCGACGGTTTCGGGGTACGCCATGCAGATTCCGCGCACTCGTTCGAGGCGGCCCGTGTCCCAGGAGGCGCGCTTCTGCGCCCGCAAGGCCAGCAGTTCGACCGTCGTGGAGGGCTTCGGTTTGGGGGTCAAGCCTTGCGCCCCGGCGTCGAGGCAGCAAACATCCGCTGCGCCTCAAGCTGGCCGCGCTTCTTTTCGGCCTCGCTCATCTTGACCGGATACGACAGGGACCAACTGTGCCCAAAAGGATCCGTGAGACGACCGTAGCGCTCGCCCCAGAACATGTTGGCAATCGGCATGTTGACCTTCGCACCGGCGCCGACCGCTTTGTTCCACACTTGATCGATGTCCTTCTGGGAGATGTGCAACGTGACGGGGCTGGCCGAGTATTTCGAGCCGTCGAAGATGTCGGACACAAAGACGATGGAGTCACCAATCTGAATTGCGGCATGCATGAGTTTACCGCCGGGAACCGCCTGCCGTGAAATGACGGTCGCACCAAACGCGCTACTGTACCATTTGATTGCCTTCTCGGCGCCATCAATCGACAGGTAGGGCGTGACTGTGGTTGCGACGGCGGCCGGCGGCGCAGTTGGCGCCTTGAGCGCAAGCGGCGTGTCTCGACCGGGAGCCCACTTGCTCGGGGTCTTGCGCGGGGCGGTGCCGTTGGCGGAGCGCTGCGGCGGCTTCGTTGCGCCATTCGTGCGTGAAACTTTTGTCGGGGACTTGCGGACGGCCATGGTTGCACTCCGGCGCGGCAAAGGGCCCCGTCTATTTGGAACTCATCAACCCGGCCATCTGCTCCTTCCCCGATTGCCATGGCCCAGAATAGTTTACGAATGCATTCTCCATGGCGGGTTGAGGCTCCCCATGCCCGACCCCGTCGTCCGCTTTGAACTCCCTGCCGAGAACATCGAGCGCGCCCAAGCATTCTACAGCAAGTCTTTCGGCTGGACGGTCAACTCAATCCCGGGAATGGGCTACACGCTCCTCTCCACGACGGCGACCGACGAGGCCGGAATGCCGCGCACACCAGGAAACATCAACGGGGGCATGCTGCGCCGCCAGACATTCTTTCAAAGCCCGATTCTCACGATTCGCGTGGACGACATGGACAAAGCGCTTGCCGCGGTTGCAACTCACGGGGGCAAGGTCGTCCGGGACAAGCAGCCGGTGCCGGGCGTGGGCTTTGCGGCTTACTTCCAGGACCCGGAAGGCAACATCATGGGGCTCGTGCAATCTGCCCGCTAGGGACGTCCATGGCCGAGCTTGGATAACCTGACCTTTCCCTTCTCGACGGTAAGGGTACGCAGGGCGCGCACCACGACCGCGTGCTGCGCCGCAACTGCTGGGGCGCGGCCTCCCTTGTCAACAAATAATAGGACTCCTTGCACGGTGACGTCCAAGGCCGCTAGTGCGTCAAGAACGCTGGTCAACGTGCTGCCGGTGCTCACGACGTCATCAACAACGACTACTCGATCACCTGGCGAGACGTCGTTGATGTGCAAGTCTCCTTCGCCGTACCCGGTTTTGGCGTGGACCACCGTTTCGCCGGGCAGGTCGTAGCGCCGCTTGCGCAGCACGCCATAGGGGATGCCGGTCGCGAGGCTCAGGCCACCGGCAAGGGGCAGCGCCATTGCCTCGGGCGCTAGGATGAGTGTTGCACGACTAAGCACGTCACGCTGCTGCGCCGCCCACGCGACCCAGGCACGAATGAGCCTCGCCGGCACGCGCGGGACCCCGTCCATGAGGGGATGAATCAGGTAAGGGTAGCCGTTGCGCTGCATGACCTTCGCCTGCAGGAGACTGCGATCCAGTTCGGCGTTGCCCATCGCGCCACTTGCGGCGGACGGGCGCGACCGCTTGGACGGCGCGGACCGTGCGCGAGACTTTGTCTGCTTGCGTTTCCGTGGCACGGCTTTCGCCGTCACGACAGGCACTCTTCCAAGGCCGCCAGGAACGCGTCGATGGCCTTCCGCGTGACGTGCGGCTGAACAACGAGGCGCAGCGCCGAGAAGCGGGGAATGATGTTGACGCGAAACCCGCGCGCCGCAAGCTGCCCGGCCAACGCCTTTGGGTCGCTGGCGCGAAACGTCACGACGGCCAATTCAGGCGAAGCAACAAGCTCGCAGCCGAGTTCCGTTAGCCGCGCCGCCAAGTACGCGGCATTGTCCAGGCAAGTCTCCGCCAGTCCCGCAAGTCCCGCGCGGCCAAGATGCCGATGCACAGCCCACGTTGACGCGGCAGCAGCGCCAGGCCGCGTTCCAGACAGGGTCGATTGTGTGTCCGTCGAAACGTAAGGGGACTTGACCGCCGTCCGCGCCCAATCCCGGCCATCGCGCATGAGAAGCACGCCGGCCGGAATCGTGGCCATCGCACCCTTGTGCGGATCAACGGCAAGACTCCACACGCCGGGCAGGCCGAGATCGAAACGCACCGGCGTCCGATTGGCTTTCTCCATGAATGGCAACAGATACCCGCCATAGGCCGCGTCGACGTGCAGAAGAACCTCATTGCGGGCGCACCACTTCGACAACTCCTCGACAGGGTCCACAAGACCGAGCTCGGTCGTCCCCGCAATCGCCACCATAAGAGCCGTGTCGGGGCCCACCGCCTGCGCCATCGCCGCAACGTCTGCACGGCCGCTCCCATCCGTCGGCACGCTCACGATTTTCATATCCATAAGCCGCGCCGCCTTCTCGAAACTGAAATGCGACGACGACGGCACAACGATCTCGCGCCTCTTCGTTTTCTCCCGCGCCATCCAGCAGGCCAGAATGTTGGCCTCCGTTCCGCCCGACGTAAACCGCCCCTCGGCGCCGCGTGGAGCATTGAACAACGCGAGAAGATCAGCCAACGCCTCCCGCTCCAACCGCGCCGCGCCAGGAAAATGGGCGGGGTCCCCCAGATTGACCTCGGCGAACATGGAATTGGCGGCAAGTGCGACTTCATGCGGCGCCGTACACATGGAACCAAGAATCTGCCCGCCAACAAAGGTCGCGTCCTCCTTGTGCGCGCGGCGCAATTCACGCACGACGCGCGACACATTCCAACCCCCCGTCTGCACAAGGTCGACCAGAAGCCACGCCGATAAAAGCGGGGCGGAGGGGGCGCCCCGGCGTTCGCGCAGGCGCCCTGGCCCGGCCTGGGCAACCCATGGCATCCCAGGTTAGTCTCCGCCAGTGGGGGAGTGTCCTAGAATTCCGGTTGGGCCACGGATGCCACCGACGAACCGCGGAAATCGCGGAGACCGCGGAACAGTTTCCGCGTGTTCCGCGCGCTCCGCGGTTTGGTATCGCAGCGGGCGGCCATTTTCAGGACAATCCCCGCCAGTGGTTTCACCAATCCCTGGCCGACTCTCCTTAAGCCTGCCCGGGGTTGGCTGGAACCATGTCCTCGCACCTGCTTGCCGCCTTAGCGCGCTCGGGCGTCCTTGAGCAATCCCGCAGCCGTGCCGGCGTGACCATCCGGGTGAGCCCGCGTTTCCTCGCGCACGCGGAGCAAACCGCCTCACGGCTTGGCCTACACGCAGCGCTGGGCGCAAGCGCGGTACTGGAGGCGGCACTTGCGACCTGGGACGAGGATGGCGTCGGCTTGCGCGACGCCGCGCGGCTCCTGGCAGACTTTCTGGGGGAACGGCACCAATTGGGCATGATTCGGCCGGTGTTTCCGGTGCTTGAGCAGTTTGCCGCGGTTTAAGGGGGTGACCGACGGGAGCCTTAGAGATTCGACGTCTGGCCTAAGCCGGGTCCTTTTAACTAGCGGGCGTCTGGTTTTGTCTTACTTGGCGGGAGCTGGCTCAAACAATTCCTCAAGATCCCGCCGATGCGAAAGCCCCTGCTCTATCTGGTCACGACTATATGTGGGCATTCCGCTACAGGAGTTGTGCCTAACGTCCGGCGTGGGTTGTGGTTTGCCCTCGCCGCCTTTCTCCTTCTGCTTCCCGCCGCGGGTACCGCAGCCGCGACCCCCATTCCAACGTATTCCCAAATCCAGGTCACGGCGGCATATTTTAATGAGGGCCGGGCAGGGAGCGAGGCCATCTGGACGGGCAGTGCTGCATATATTTTTGGAGGCGACCTTGGTGGAATCGATTTTACGAATGAAATTGTTCGTTTCGACCCTGCAACCGAAACGGTCAGCGTTGTCGGCCACTTGCCTGGCCATCAGGGGGCTACCGCTATCTGGACGGGATCGACGGCCTACGTTTTCGGAGTTCAGATTCCCGGCCAGGATGCTTTCCCCAACCGCATTTTCCGGTTTGACCCGGATACGTTGAATGGCGCGGTTCTGCCAGGTGCCCTGCCCGATTGGTTTGATGTGGGCAGCGCCGCAGTGTGGACGGGGAACTACGCCTATATTTTTGGAGGCTGGAACTGCGAAGACCTGCCACCCGCCCCACCCTGCCTTCCAGGAAAAGTCCCGGAGTCACATATCAACCGTTTTGATCCCGTAACCCAGACGGCAACCCGCATGTCAGCCACATTGCCTGGCCTTGAATATGGTGTGACGGCCGTGTGGAGTGGTACGTACGTTTACTTGACTGGTTTGGGGGACAATAATATCTACAGATATGATCCGGCCTCAGATACGCTGACGATGTTGGCGGCTACGACGCCCGCGCGAGGGGCGGCGGCAGCCGTCTGGGATGGCACATACATGTTCTTGTTCGGCGGCTTTGACGATGATGGTTCTGCTGTCGACGCCATTATTCGGTTCGACCCAGTAACAGGTTACGTCGTGACGCTTCCGGGGGTGCTTCCGGCCCCTCTCGGTGCCATGCCAGCAATCATCGTGAATTGGTGCACCGCTTACCTATTCGGCGGAGCAACCCAGACTGGGGTTTACGACTCCATTCTCAGGTTCGGTGGCGGTTGCCCCGCCGCACACTTTGACGCACATGGCGTTCCAGATTGCCACGGTGAGACGTTCTTTTTCAACGACGGAAGTACGCCCGCCGCGGGCATGGTGTCGCAGTCGTGGTCGTTTGGTGATGGTGGGGCTGGAAGTGGGGTCAATGTTGAGCACTTCTATCTACCCGGAACTTACACGGTCGTCCTAACTGTGGTCGATGCGGACGGCACGACCCTGACGGCGTCACAATCCATCGTGGCTTCGGCTTTGTGGCCGTGCCCGCCAACAATTGACTTGATGCCGCGTCATGCCACGCAAATCGGAGAAACTGTAACGGCCTGTACCCTCGGACATGATGGCCTAGATGGCGCACTATCATATTCCGCGGATGCGCTTCCGCTTGGCGCCATTCTTGATCCCACGGGCCCCTGTATATCGTGGCAGCCATCAGAGACGCAAGTTGGTGCTCACCCGTGCATCCGGCTTACGGTGACGGAATCCCCATCCGGCCTGTCGGCTTCGACGTGCCTGTTCATCGATGTCTTTCCGCAAGGCGTGCAGGATTCAGATTATGACGGAATCGCCGACATGGCCGATAACTGCGCCAGCACGCAAAACCACGACCAGGGGGACGCCGATCGCGACGGGGCGGGCGATGCATGTGATCTCAATCCACAGGACCCGCAAGTCGCAGACCGCATTCCGCCGTCGAGCGGCACCCACGCATCCGACCGCGACCTTGACGGCCTCGCCGATGCTTCCGACAACTGCCCCTTGACGCCGAATGGCGACCAAAGCAACCTAGACCGTGACGCCGCGGGCGATGCCTGCGATGACGACCTCGACGGGGACGGCGTCGCCAACACGGCTCAGGCGGGCTCGTTCCTCGACAATTGTCCCACCGCCCCGAATGCCCTCCAGCGGGACGGCAACGGCGACGGCATTGGCGATGCGTGTCAAACGCGCGCCGCAGCAACGCTCGGGGGCGCTGGCTCCGAGCCAAGACAGTACACGACGGAAGGAGACACACCGAATACCGTCGTCATGGGCGTCCAATTCATGGGGGCGCTTCTTGGAACGACGCTACTTGTCCTAGGCTTGACGTACCGCAATGGCTGGCGGAAAAACCAGCAATAGCCAATTTACAGAGCCGGAATCCAAGCAGCCGAAATCGGCGCAGGCGGGCCGTGGCTCGCTATGTGGCCGCAATTCTATGGTTCGACCATGAAATGGTTGCATTCAACTGAGCTCGATTCGACGCGACACAGGGTTTGCTGTCTCTCTGGAGAGTGCGAGGGATCGGATTTGAACCGATGAATCACGAAGAACCCGATCTTAAGTCGGGCGCCGTTGGCCGAGCTTGGCTACCCCCGCGTGGTGTTTCACGGCGAGACGGATAAGCGGGGCGCGGGCACACTTTGGCATGGGGCCGGGGAGGAAAAAGGGTTGCCATGCGGTTTCGCGGGCTTCGCAGGGTTTATCCGAGAGGCCTAAGTCGGCCGCGCCAGGACCCTTTGGGTTCGGCATCATGCCGCCTTAGCTCAGTGGTGGAGCATCGGACTGTTAATCCGACGGCCGTCGGTTCGAATCCGACAGGCGGCGCATTCGCGGGCGGAACCGCCCTCATTTCGGGTTCGCACCGTTTTTCCGGCATGGAGGCCTCCATGGCGGCGTGGTGGGGAATCGGTTGTTCGCCCTTGCGCACCGGTTCAAGGTCGATGGCCGGTTGCTGCTAGTCATCGCCTTGGCCGATGTGGCTGGCATCCTGGGGGGTTGGTTCTACTACGCGCAGGTGGGCCAATTTGATTTCTCGCATGCCGTCTGCGGGGCCGGCGCAACATTGCACTGCACGCCATTTTGGGCTTGGCCCCTCGTTGCGGACTCGCCACATGCGGTGCTCATCATCTTCGTGGCCATCCTGTTGTACCGACTCGCCGGCTGGCGGCACCGTCTGCTCGACGCGTTGGCCTTTACCATAAACATCTACGTCGGCCTATGGACGACGGCGTTGTTCCTGTCGTATTCGTCGACAATGGGGACGTTTGCTGGCGGCGCCAACACCATCCTGTTCGTGACCCACATGGCGATGCCGTTGCAATCGCTGGTCCTTGCGCAGGACATGCGACGTGACCAATGGAGCCCCGTGGGGGTTGCAGGCGTGTTGACGTTTCTCGTACTGTTTGTCGCCGTTGATTATTGGGGCCCGCATTGGCATCCGGCGCCCTTTGTGGACGGAAGCGCCGACGATGTGTTGCGCTGGAGCGGAGATGCCCTTCTGAAAGTCGAGGCCGCAGCACTCATGGTAATCTCGGCTGTGATTTGGCTGGTCATGTGCCGGCCTCTTAGAGCCCGTGCGCCTGCAGAAACGGCTTTGCGGCCGCCGCCGGATCCGCCGTTGCGATGATGCCGGGTGGCAAGAGGTCGCGGTAGGGCGGGCCGAGGAAGCGTTCGTCCAGCAGGAGGATGGCGCACTTGTCCGTGGCGCTGCGGATGGGACGCCCCATGGCTTGCAGCACCTTGTTCATGGCGGGATAAGTGTAGCCGTAGGCGCGGCCGCGTCCTGGGAAACGGCTCTCGAGGTATCCAATCGCAGCATCCACTTCCAAGTCTGGCGGGGCCAGCGGCAACCCAACAATCGCGACGACCGAGAGGAGGTTGTCCTTGAAATCGATGCCTTCTGCCATGGATCCTCCAAGCACGCCAAGCAGCATGCCGCCGCCGCGCCGCCTTGCACCTTCCAGGGTGTCAAGGACGCGGTCGCGGTCCGGCTTCGTCCAGTCTGGGTCCTCGACGAGGATTTCCTTTGTGGTTCCGACTGCGACGATGGCGGAATGCACATCACGCAGAACCGCGTAGCTCGGGGCAAACACGGCGAGATTGCCCTTCGTCTGCGTCGCCGTCTCGGCCAGAATCCTGCCCATGCGCGACCAAAGTTGCGGGCCGCGATCAGAAAAACGCGTCGTGAAACCTTGCGCGACCACAATCAGGCGGTTCTCGGGAGGAAATGGACTGGCATACACGCGCACCGCGGTGCGGGATTCTTCCAGTCCCAAAATGTCGCGGACCATTTCCGGCGGCCGCAACGTGCCACTCATGAGAATAGCGGAATGCACGCCTTGGAAGACCAACTTGGCCGGAATGCCTGGATCAAGAAGCCGCAGGTGCAGAGCATGCGTGCCGACGCCGTCCCATTCGACGAAGCGCAGCGCCCCCGCGCCAAACCGGCCCCAATCCTCGATTGCCTCCTGCAACTCTTCGGCATGCACGATTGCATCAGTGCCCTTGCGAACCTTCGCGGCGAGTTTCTGCAAGTCGACGGCCACATCGGTCAGCGTCCGTTTAGTGGACAGAAGGCCGCCCCCGCGTTGGGCTTCAAAGGCGGCCGCGAGGTCGCCGATGGAAAGGCGAGCCACGTGCCCCTGGTCTTTGCCCAAACGGGCAGGCTCGTCGCGGCCGGAAGCGACTGCCTGCGCGGCAAGTTGCACGAACGCGGCGCGCAACGCATCAACGTCCCGTTCCGTCACGGACACCTTGCCGGAGCGCGCCTCGGCTGCCACTTGGTCTAGTAGGTAAGGGTTGACACGATGGCTGTGGCTTGCCCGGATGCGGTCGGGCAGGTTATGCGCTTCATCCACGATGACGATGCAATCGGACAAGCGCAAGCCGAGGCGTTCGAGCGACTGTGCGCGAATGTCGGAAAACAAGTGGTTGTAGTCAGCCACCACGACTTGGCAAGTCCGTGCCGCAGTCATCGCAACGAGGTGGGGGCAAAGATGCGCCTGCTTCGAGAGGTGCATAAGTTCCTCAACGTGCAGGACGCCGTCGCGCACACCTTGCAAGGTCGCTTCATCCACATCGCGCAGGTAGCTGCATGTCTTGTTGCGCGTCTCGGCGCCGCAGAAGTCCGGGAATCGGCCGGGGTGCATGTCGCGGGCTTCGGGCCGCAAACACATGTCGCGCTTGGCAACAAGGTCCACAAGGCCAATCTCGACGCCGCGCTGGTCGCGAATCAGGCGCACCGTGTCGACGGCGATGCGATGTTGGCTCTGCCGACTCGTGAGAAACAACACCGTCTTCTTTGCGGCAAGGGCATGCTCAATGGCGGGCGCTAGGCTCGCTGCCGTCTTGCCGATTCCGGTTGGCGCCTGGGCGACCAGGTGGCGGCCGGATTGCACGGCCATGCCGACGTCGCGGGCCAGGCGACGCTGCCCGTCGCGGATCGTGTCGTGCGGGAACAAGCCGAGTTGCGGGTGCGGCTTGCCGGCGGTGCGCGGCTGCCACGCGGCCGCCTGCGGAGCAAGCGGCGGGTCGAAGGCCTGGCCGCCGCGGCCGCGCGGTCCACCTTCACGGGGTCCGCCGGCAAGCTTAGCCTGCCCCTTGACCGTCTGCGCCTGAGCGCTGCAGCGGATGCACACCATGGTGCCGCGCTGCGGCCGCATGAGGCCCTTGCAACGGGGACAATACGCGGCCACGCTGGTTCCTACGACGGGGCGGGATATGAAGGGCCTACTGCAAGGTAGGCGAATGTAGCCGTTCGGGGTGGCGATGTAGTCGGAACCGCCGTTGCGGACCATTCAAGCCACTAACAATCACGGAACCGAAAACCTGCTTGATGAAGACCTTAGCCCCATTCCCGCAGTCCTCCGACGGCGGCGACTTCTTGATGGAATGGAAGGTGGATGCGCCCCCGGCCGGGGCGAGCAGACGAGCGCAGCGAGTCGCGCGAGGGCTTGGCAGGCCCACGCGCGATGCGAAGCGAGCGTGGAAGGCAGGGCCGCCGGGGGCACCAGCCGCCATTGGGGAAAAACGATGAACCCAATTCCGTCCCATGAACCCGATGAGGTCGGTCCAGGCACGCGATGCGTCGTCAACACGGCGTTAGTCGTCGACTTCGGGTTCATCCGAGGTCCAGCGACGCAAGCCGGAACCCCCGAACCAGCGCGATCCAAGCCGCCTTGGACTCCAGGTCGCAAGAGAAGGCCAAGCGCGATTCTATCCGGACTCGTGCGCGGCCTGCATCTCGTGCATCTTCGCGGCCACCAGCTTGATGACGGCCTCCTTGGGGCCCTTCTTGATGACAAGGACGCGGCCGCTGCGCTCGTACGGCACGGAAGGATGGCAGGCCTTGTCTTCGAGTTCGGGTTCGAGGTGAAGACGCTTCGCGGCGGTCACAACGAAGGCGGCATCCGGGTCCTTGACGGCGACGGCCGCACTGACGCGACGGCCTTGAGCACGCGAGAGTGCTGCATCGAAGTAATGTGGCCAGAGGACGAAACCCTCGTGCCCCTTCGACACCATCGTCCTTGGCTCCAGGCGCCGCGTTATGCGACCTTGACGCCGGAAAGCGAACCGGATTGGCCCGGGCGGCTTGTGATCTTGACCTTGCCGAGGCTGGTCTCAAGAATGGCACCCTTGGTCAGGATGTTGCGGCGCACGTAGTGGATGTTGGCCTGGTTCTCGGTCACCGTCTTGATGGTCGCCTTCGCGGCCTTGCCGGTCTTGGCGTCCATGACGTTAATGGAATCCGTCGCCAGCAACTTGACTTTCTGGTGAGCGCCCTTGGTGCGGATGAGTTTCTGGCTGTGGGTGCCAAGTTTCGTCTCGGCGTCCTCAGGGGCGACCTCAAAGCGACGCTTGCCGCGGTTACGAATGAGGCGGCCGCCGGAGGGCTTGCGGATAGAGTTGCCTTGCCAGAGAGACATCAGGACACCTGAATAGGTCAGGCGACTTGGAGGGGGTATAAATGCGTGATGTCTCGCCGGCGGTCGGCGCGGCAATCGCTTGTGTGTGCTGTCCCGGCGTTCAAGCCGTCAAAGGTTGACGGAGACGAAGCCCAGGACAATCAGAATCAGCAAAACGACAAGAACGGTTCCAATCCAGCCCATAGTGATCAAGGGTGAATCGACCCGGGATGGTTATCGGCCTTGAGGGACGGATTTAGCGGCCACGGCCGCGAATCTACGCCGCGACGGTTTCGTTCAACCCGTATAGACGCACGCCGGAGTCGAAGCCCGGCCCGCCCATGATGTAGCAGGTCGGCGACAGGCTGGACGATGCGAGGTAGAGGGTCAGTTGCACAATGACGCCGTCGCCAGGGTAGATTTCGACTGGCTGGGAAAACGCTTCGGGCGGGGCGGCAAAGCGCACTTCGCGGTCGCCGGGGGCAACCACGCCGACGCCGAGCGAGCCGCAGCCGCCGGCAACGCCACGCTGCGTGCCATTTTGGATGAAGTAGAACGTCGCAACAGCCGTGCAGCCGGGGTCCTGGCCGCCAGCCTGAGCCTGGGACGCAGTAATGCGCAGCCACACGTCAACGTTCGCGCCGGTGATCGTCGCGCGGTTGCGCAGCGTTGTATTCCACGTGAAAGTTTGGGCTTGGACGGTTGCTCCTTTTGGCGTCAGAATGGTCTGGTTTGCAACGTCGAGGCCGAGGCTGGGTGGGGCAAGGAAATGCAGCGTATCAGTCGTGCGATTGACCGGGCCCATTGCCACCTGGGGGCGAGGCGCCTCCGCCGGGGCCAACGTCACCGCAGAGGCATCGGCCGCGCCCTCGTCGGGGACTGGTGTTGCGCACCCTGCGGCCAAGGCCATGACGGCGGCCAGAAGCGAAACGGTAGGGCGGAGGCCGGCCACAACGTTGCGAGGCATGCTGCCGCTTGAAGGCTTGTCCCCCGTTCCCTTCGACGCCATACTTTAGGGTTGCGCGCCCGCCTTAACTATGGCGCGCCAGCACATGGCTCCTTATGCCCGAGCCCGCCGGAGCGCCGACGCCCCATCGCAGCCACCCGGCGGTCCTAATCGTCGAAGACGACCCCGTGCAGCGCTCGCTAGTGCAGAAGATGCTCGCCCGCCTCGGCTGGGGGGCAGATATCGCCCGCGACGGCAACGAGGCCATTCTTTGGGCCTGCAAGAACTCCTACGACTTCATTTTCATGGACCTCGAAATGCCCGCGTGCAACGGCTGGGAGGCGACGCGCCGCATCCACAGCGCGCTGGGCCCGCAGAGCCCCTACATCGTAGCGTTGACCTCGCACGCGCGCCCGGCCGACCGGCGGGAATGCGCCGATGCCGGAATGGACGATTTCCTGGTCAAGCCCGTCCGGTTGACGACGCTGTCGAACCTTCTCGGGCCCGGTCGCGACGCGCCGTCGGCCGCCTCGTGAAGGAATCGCGGCGGGCGGGTCAGGTTTTTCGCCGGTATCTGGTTCATCTGTTGTATCTGTTGATCGGCCCCGCGTCCGCCCGTCAACAGATGAAACAGATTGAACGGATGCCGCGCCGCCTGCGAAACCAGGTCCCGTCGTGGTATCGGTTTCATGGGTTGTATCGGTTCATGTTCAGTTGGTTCTGGCTTGGCCGGCTGATTAACCGATTGAACCGAGACCCCGCCTGTTACGACTCCACGTGCCGCGCGACCAGTTTGGCGACACCGCGCCTAATGCGGTACGAGGTCGCTGACGCCGAGACCTTCAAGCCGCGCGCCACGTCGCGGACGTCCGCCTTGCCCGGGACCTCGAAGTAGCCGGACGCCCACGCAATGCGCAACGTCTCCTCTTCGACAGCAGTCAGGCGCGACTCGGCCTCGTCTCGCGGCGGGCCAAGATACAGGAGCTCGAAGCCTGGTGCACGTCGCACCACCTTCAGAAACGCCTGCAGCTCCCGGCCTTGCCGCGCCAGGATACGGATTGAGAGGACGCCGCCGCGGGTGCGGTCGGTGACGACGGTGTCGCGGCCGAGTTGCCGCAAGGCGAGCGCCGTGTGCGACAAGCCGCCCGCGACCACGGGCTTGTACTTGTACCACAAGACGAGGCGGTGCTTGGATGCGGCCATGACGTCGCGCTCGACTAGGTGCTTGGGCCGGTATGCCTGGAAGATGCGCTGCGCCGCCGCGACCTCCTGAGCGGAGCCGTGCACGTCGAGGATGCGCCACACCATGCCGTCGTCGTCGAGGTGCGCCACCGTCGTTTCGACGACCAGGCCAGGGCCGGCTTGACACAAGAGCAGGGGAAGCTGGCCGGAGGCGGAGCCGGCGGGCGGCGTCAGGCGGTAGGCGAGTTCGCGGGTGGTCGATCCTGGCATTCCACTCCATGCCATGCAACCGCCGCATTTGGGATTTTGCACCTGTGCGAAGGAATGGATATACCCAAGAGGCCAGTGCCGCGCCTTGGGCACCCCAATGGTCACCGCACAAGTCACAGTCATCCTCAAACCCGGCATCTCGGACCCCGAGGGCCAGAACACCGAGAAGGCTCTGCACTTGCTTGGCTTTGCCGACGTCACGGGTGTCCACACGACCCGCATCTGGAACATCGCGCTCAAGACCACGTCTAAGGAGAAGGCAAAAGCCGAAGTCGAACGCATGTGCCGGCGGCTGCTTACGAATCCGGTCATCCACGACTTCTCGATTAAGGTCCTATAGGTGCCTGCATGCATTCCGCCTCCATGCGCCGCCACAAGAACGCCAAACACGTAAAGCGCGCAAGTCGCGACCGGGCAGCCGGTGTTGCCAAAGTCGTCGTGAAGGGCAAGGACCGAGCACCCAAAGTCCTCGCCGGCGCGCGGCCGGGCAAGCCCATCAAGATTCGCAGGGGCAAGGCGTTCGAGGTAGGTGGCACGTTCCACGAATCCAATTCCAAGCCTGGTTACGCCGATGCAGCGCGCCCTGCACCCGTTGCAAGCCCGGCCGATCGGGCCGTCAACCGGAGCATTCTCAAGATGGCTCCGACGCAAAGCGGCGCGCCTTCGTGGGAACGCCATGTCACAAAACGGCCCAATCTGCCCGTCAAGGATTTCGCCCTGGCCGCGATGACTGACGACGATCTTGCCGCCTGCAGCAAAGCGCTCGGCATCCGCCTCAGTGTCTCCGAGATGCGCCGCGCGCGCGACTACTTCGTCGGCAAGGGACGACCCGCTACGGACGTCGAGATGGAGGCGCTCGGCCAAGCTTGGTCGGAGCATTGCTGCTACAAGTCGTCCAAGCCGGTTCTGCAACGCAACGTCTACGGTATCGCGGAGGACCGCATCATCTGCCGCGAAGACGCCGGTGTCCTGCCGTTCGATGGCGACTGGTACTATTCGCCGAAACTGGAATCCCACAACCATCCCTCGGCCATCGAGCCCTACGGGGGCGCGGCAACCGGCGTCGGAGGCGTCATCCGCGACGTGGTGTGCATGGGGGCCCAACCGGTTGCCCTCATCGACCCGCTGTTCTTCGGCCCGCTAGACACGCCGATCGAGAAGCTCCCCGCTGGCGTCAAGCATCCTCGTTTCCTTCTGTCGGGGGTAATCGCGGGCATCCGCGACTACGGCAACCGCGTCGGCATCCCAACCGTGGCCGGCGGCATCACGTTCCACCCTGGTTACACGGGCAATTGCCTCGTCAACGTGGGTTGTGTGGGCGTCCTGCACAAATCGCAATTGACGCATTCCCGCGCAGGCGGCCCCGGCGACGTTTTCGTCTACCTCGGCAATCCAACCGGCCGCGATGGCATCCACGGTGTCGCCTTCGCTTCGGAGGAACTTTCCGAGGCCTCTGAAGAATCGGCCCGGTCCGCGGTCCAGGTTGGCGACGCCATCCTCAAGGAGCCGCTTATCCACGTGACGCTGGAACTCATTGACCAGGGTCTCGTCACCGGCTGCAAGGATTTTGGCGGCGGCGGCTTGTCGTGCGTTGCTGGCGAACTGGCCTACGATGCCGGCTTCGGCTGCGAGATCGACCTCGATAAGGTGCCCGTCAAAGTGTCCACCATGGCCCCGTGGGAGATTTGGGTTTCCGAATCGCAGGAGCGCATGATGGTGACCGCAAAGCCCGAACAGGTCGACAAAATCCTGCGCGTGGCAAGGAAGTGGGACGTCCCCGCCGCCGTCGTCGGACGGGTCATTGCGCAACCCATCAACCGTGTCCGGTACCACCGTGAAGTGGTCTTGGAGTTCGATCTCGAATTCTCTACGGGTGGCCCCGTCTACGACAGGCCAATGACCGCGCGCACACCCGACCGGGCAGCCTGGAAATCCTTCAAGGCGCCAGCCGATCTCGGAAAGGTGCTCCTTGGAATGATGGCGCACCCAAACGTCATGTCGAAGGAATGGGTCATCCGCCAGTACGACCACGAGGTCCGCGCCAATACCGTGCTGCGGCCGCTGCAGGGCGTCATGGGCCACGAAGGGCCGGGCGATGCCGCCGTCTTGAAGCCGGTGCAAGACTCCGATAAGGGCATGGCCATTTCCTGTGACGTCAACCCGAACTATTGCCTGCGCGATCCGTTTTGGGGTGCTGCTTCGGCCGTCGACGAAACCGTCCGCAACCTCGCCGCCGTCGGGGCGAGACTCAGCTCAATGTGCGACAACCTCAACTTCGGCAACCCTGAGAAGCCCGAGCGGATGTGGGAACTCGAGGAATCGGCGCGCGGCCTCGGCATGATGGCACGCGTTCTCGACCGGCCGTTTTCCTCCGGCAACATCAGCCTCTACAATGAGGGCCCGACGGGTCCGATTCCACCAACGCCCACCGTGATGGGCATCGGCATCCTGGAAAAATTCGCCAAGGCAACCAGCATGGACCTCAAGCGCGAAGGCAACCGACTCTACCTCCTCGGGCACACGTACCGCGATCTCGGCGGCAGTCTCTACATGGAGAAACTTGGCCTTGAAGGCGAACGCGTGCCGCAGAGCGACCCCGAGATCCTGAAGGCGTCCGCGGAGCTACTCGTGCAAGCCATCGAGAAAGGCCTGGTCGCGTCGGGGCACGATTGCTCCGAGGGCGGCATCGCAGTCGCCATCGCCGAGATGGCCTTCTCTGGCCAACTCGGGGCCACGATCGACCTGGCCAAGATTGGCGCGTTCGGTGACGAGCGCGACCACCAGCCCGGGCCCATGCGTAGCGACCATAAGTTGTTCTCGGAATCGAATTCGCGCTGGATCATCGAAGTATCCAAGGCCAAGGAAAAACAGTTCCTCGAACACTTTGGCTCGCCGACGGCCAAGGGTCTTCTCTATCCGCTGGGGCAAGTAATTGGCCGCGACCGCGTCATAATTACGGATGGCAAACTCGAACTCGTTAGCGTTTCCGCCGAGAAGTGCCGCGAAGCATGGCGAACCGCGCTGCCCAAATTGATGGGGGTGGGCGCATGAGGAAAGCAGAAATCAAGTGGGCCGTGCTGCGCATCGAAGGCACGAATTCCGAGGATGAGTCGGCGCAATGCATGCGCGACGTTGGCGTTGCTGCGGAAATTATCCACCTGAAGCAACTCACCGGCGATGACGTGAGCCGTACCGAGCGCCGTAAACTTAGCGACTTCGACGGCTTGTGGATTGCGGGCGGGTTTTCCGCGGGGGACTACATTCGCGCCGGCGCCATCATGGCGGCCCGCATGAAAGTCAAACTCGCCCCCGACATCAAGGAGTTTGTCAAGGCCGGAAAACCCATGCTTGGTATCTGCAACGGTTTCCAAATCATGGTCGAGCTCGGCGTCTTGCCGAACATGGATGGCAACATCATGACAGAAGTGCCATCTGCCGTCCTACACCTCAACGACTCCGGCCACTACGAATGTCGGCCCAGCCTTCTGCGACATGTCAACAAGGGAACCTGCAAGTTCACGACGCGCATCCCGCCAAGTGACGTTCGGACGGTTATTACAAGTCACGCCGAGGGCAAGTTTCTCCTGGCGTCCGAGAAGGATTACAAGCGCCTTGCGGACCAGGACCAAGTCGTCTTTACCTACACGGACCCAGAAGGTTCCAAGACGCCAGCGTATCCTTGGTTGCCAAATGGCGCACCCCACGCCATTGCCGGCATCTGCAACCCCGACGGCACGGTCTTCGGCATGATGCCGCATCCCGAGCGCGTCTTCTGGCGACGCGGGCACCCCGATTGGACCCGCACCGGCCTTGATGCGGGCAAGGGGTACGACGTCGGCGACGGACGTGCCGTCTTCGAAAGCATCGTCGACTACCAAGTCAAGAACATGTAGACCGTTTGCCAGCACTCAGCATGCCTCGCCAGGCCTCATCCGGTTCATGCGACGTAATTGGGTTCATGCGTGTTCCGCCAACCGCGGCGCGCGCCTCCGGCGGCCCCGCCATCGCCTGCTTCGCGGCTCGGCTGCCAAACCCGCGCACGGCATCGCTTCGCGGGGGGACGCACGCGCCTGCGGCGACGTTGTCCACGCCGCCTCGCCCTCCGGGCTCGTCGGCTTGCCAGCGCGGCCCCGACCGGGGGCCTTCGTGTTGCAATCCCAAAAAGTGCATTTTGAGAACCTGGTGGCCGAAGGCGCCGCCGTCGTATTGGTGAGTCCTGTCGATGGTCGTGTACCAACACTTTTTCCGTGATTTCCGTGATTTCCATGGTTCGGTCGTTTGCAAGCACCGAGCCTTCGCGCTCTTTGTGGCAGTTGCGGCCTCGTCGTCAACTTCGGCGGATTCGGGATGCTTGACGGGCCCGTGATTGGATGGGCGCCGCACGCAACGCTTGAATCCCCCTCCCCGCGTGGCCAAACCATGCGCACCCTCTTGCCCGCGTTCCTGTTCCTTGCTGCTGCCTTTGCCGGCTGCGCCGCGCCGTCCGAGCATGCCCCGGCCGTGCAGGTGAATTGGAGTCTTGACCCAAGCTTCACAAACCCGCAGCCCGCGGCGGTCACGAAACTCGAGTTCGTGGCCCGCCTCAACGACACGGCCGGCGCGCCGTGGCCCTACGGTTCCGGCAACCAAGTTGTCGGCAACTATGTCTTTGGTTCGGCGCTCAACATGGTGTTCTTCATCGCGGACGTAAGCGACCCGCTGCACCCAAAACTCATCTTCAACGCCTCAAGCGACGAGGCAAAGACCGAGTATGCCCGCAAGGCCGACATCATGGCGCACCCGGACGGCACGCGCACGTTGGTGCTCGCTACGGGGCGCGGGCGCGGTGGCATGAATTTCTGGGACGTGACGGACCCCGCGCACCCGACATGGCTGTCGCGGCATGAAATGCTCGGCGTCAACAATCACAACCTTGCCGTCGTTCCTGGTACCGAACTCGTCTTCAATGCGCCCTCCAGCGGCCGCGGCACCGGCAACGAACTGCTTGATCTGCGTAACCCACTCAAGCCAGTGCTTCTTGGCAAATTTGGCATCCATGGCTGCCACGGCATCACCTTCCACGGCACGTTTGGCCAACCCATGTTCCGCGCCTACTGCGCCGGCGTCGACGCAACAGAAATCTGGAATCTGGACGGCCTTGACGTCAGCAAGCCGGACTTCGGCATCACGGTCCTGTCGACGATTGACGAAAACTCGAATCCCGTGGTTGGTACGCGCGGCTTGCATCACTACGCTGGCTCCAACGAGGCGGGCACGGTTCTCATCATCGGCGACGAGTTCAGCGGCGGCGGCCAACCCGGCGCGTGCTTTGCCCGCGAACCGACGACGGGCCTTGCGACGCCGCTCGGCGGCCTGTGGTTCTACGATGTCGCCAACGAAGCAAGTCCGGTCATGAAGGGCTGGATCACGCCGCCCACGCAGCGGCCGCAAGATTTGCCCGACGGCGTGCCTGCCCTGCCGGCGGACCCGTTCGGCGACACGCCGGGGGCGGGTTGCACGGCGCACTTCGGCACGATCGTCCCTGGCGAAGAGAAATTCGTTATCGCCTGGTACAACGCCGGCGTCCTTCTCATCGACTTTGCCGACCCAGCTAAGCCGACCATTCTCGACCAATACCGCGCCCCAGGCATCAACACGTGGAACGCCCGCGTCTGGAACGGGTACGTCTTCACGGGAGACATGGGGCGCGGCATGGACGTGTTGAAACTTACCTAGTGGCGGTTTCAGAACTCCTTCTGGTTGGCCCGGTTTTTCTGGGCCGAGCCCGCGGCGGGCAGCCGTAGATTTCGCAGATGACGCAGATTCCCTTCGGGAAAATCTGTGCCATCTGCGTCACCTGCGGCCGCCATGCGCGGGGCCACGGGAAAACAGGCTTGGCCCACAGGAGGTTATGAAACAGCCTCTAGAGCCGCAAAAGGAGCGCGACGTCGGCTACGACCGGCATCCTGTAGCGTTCGCGTAGCAGCGACTTGGCCATCCCGATTACGGCCATGAGAAGGTACAGCAGCGCGTACACGGCGATGAATCCAAAGTAATACGGCCCGAGGGCGCTCGAGAGAATCGGGATGAAGACGGAGACGCCTAGGAGGATGGCGGTCGGGACGAACCAGAGGCCCCACAGGACGCCCGATTGGCGGCCATGGAACTGGCAGAACATCGCGTCCCGCTTGGCGACCACTGGCACCCAGAACAGGAAGGGCACGTAGCCCACCACCGCAAAGAAGCGCTCGACCACCGGGACACGCATCGCAGGATTTCCAAAGCCCCGTTCTTTAAAGGGTTATTGAAGCGCCGGCTTGAAGGTCAGCCCTGAAACGGCTTGCCGGTGACGCGCTCGTAGGCCTCGAGGTAGCGCGCAGCTGTGCCCGCAACGACGTTGGGCGGCAGCTTCGGGCCTGGCGGCGTCTTGTCCCACGGCTGGGTCTCAAGCCAATCGCGTAGGTACTGCTTGTCGTAGCTCGGCTGGCCCTTGCCCGGGCTGAATTGGTCCGCGGGCCAGAACCGCGAACTGTCGGGCGTGAGAATCTCGTCCATGAGCACGATGGTGCCGTCGTCGCGCGTACCGAATTCGAACTTGGTGTCCGCGATGATGATGCCCCGAGCCGCTGCATACTGGCGGGCGTGTTCGTAGATGCGGATGCTGACGTCGCGCAGATACTTCGCCGTCTCAACCCCGATGAGGTGGGCTGCGTCGTCGAACGAGATGTTCTCGTCGTGGCCGACCTCCGCCTTGGTGCTCGGCGTGAAGAGGGTTTCGGGTAGGCGTTGCGATTCCTTCAGGCCTGCGGGAAGTTTGATGCCGCAAATGGCGCCCTTCTTTTGGTATTCTTTCCAGCCTGAGCCCGAGATGTGTCCGCGCACCACGCACTCGATTGGTATGGGTTTGAGTTTCTCTACGACGACACTGCGGCCGCGTAGCAGGGCGGCGTGCGGCTGCAGCAGCTTAGGATACTTTGCAACGTCGGTGGCAACGAGGTGGTTGGGGACCTCGTCGCGCAGCAGTTTGAACCAGAAATTGGACATCTGCGTGAGAACGGCGCCCTTTTGCGGGATGCCCGGTTCGAGGACGACGTCGAAGGCACTGATGCGGTCGGTTGCGACCATAACGAGGTTGTCCCCCAGGTCGTAGACGTCGCGAACCTTGCCTTTGCGGAAGACCTTGAACGGCAGGTCCGTGGACGTGATGGCCGGAGGGATGGAAGCGGAGGTTGGCACGGGGCGGCGGAGGCGGATTTGGTAGAAAACGCCAACGACGGGCCGAGGCCGCGACGGTTTGGGCCAAGGCCTAGACTCCATCCACTTGGGGGGTTTCGCCGGGGAGGCGGCCTTGCCCATCCAAGGGCGCCGCACCCGGCTACGACCAAACCGCGAATGGCACGAACTGCGCGAGGCCTTTCCCTTGCCGCCGACCGAACCACACAAGTAATAGAAAATCACGGAACCCAAAACCTGCTTGATGAAGACCCTAAACCCATTCCCGCAGTCCTCCGACGGCGTCGTCACGTTGTTGAAGGAATGGAAAGGAGGCAAGGGCGCGGCAGCGCCGGCGAGCGCAGCGAGCCGCACGCCAGACGCGACGGCGGCGTCCCGCGGTAGCCCGCCCGGGGAAGGATTCACGAGTCGCGAAATCGGGTTCATGCGCAGAAATCGAGTTCATGCAACTTCCCCCATGGGTGAGGGAAAGACGATGAACCCGATGCCGGACTATGACCCCGATGAAGCCGGCCGAGGCGTGTGATGCATGGCGCCGACCGATTGGTCGTGGACATGGAGGCCGCCGTCGGGGCACCTTCGGAATCGCCGCAGGACTTGGCCAAGCATGAATCAGGCCCGCCACGCCGCGCTCCTACCGTGGGTCTACTTCGTTTTGGGCGGTGCGCCGGCCCCGACCTCTTCCGCGGCGGGGGTGGCTTCGAGAATCTTCTTGCCGACGATTAGGCCAAGCACGCCGAAGAGGATGGACATAACGAACGTGAGGACTGCCATTGCCGCGAGGTACGCGGTCGTCGGTGTCAGGAAGATGTTGCACGCGGGGCGGAGGCCGGCATCGACCGTCGTGTTGCCGTCCCCGACGTCCGGCTTGACCGGCCCTGGCGCCAGCTGCGGCACGTTATCTTGGGCGCAGCCGACTTGGCCAGTCAGGCCGCCCCACAGGAGCCATATGGCGAGCAGGATAAGAGCGCCGAAAAACAATTTGTTCATCCATATGGCGCCGGTGCGGCAGGCACGGTAGCCAAAGCCTTCCTCGACGGTAAAGCGCGACTCGCGCAAAATGGCTGGCTTCTCGGGCGCAGCGGGGCCAGGCTCGCTCATCGGGCGGGCGACGAATACCCCCACTTTAGCCCCTTCTCCGCCCGACGGCCCAATCCAAGTGTTGAAGCCGAGCCGCGCCGTGCTCGTGTCGTTGCCCACCAAGCGCCCGCCGGTCCTCCTGGTGCACGGAATTCTGGGCCAGCAGGTCCTGTACTGGAACCTGTTTCGCCATCGCCTCGCCGAGGATGGCTTCGTGGTGCATGAGTTTCGCGCCCCGCGTTACATGTTTGGCGACTTGCGCTTGGCCGCGCGCGAATTGGCCAAAGATATCGACACGGTCCTTGCGAAGGAGCATGCCACCCAGGTGGATCTCGTCTGCCACAGTGTCGGTGGATTGGTGGCGCGGCACTTCCTGCAGGGCCGTAAGGGACGCGCCAAGGTACGTCACCTCGTCATGCTCGGGACGCCGCACCGCGGCACGCAACTTGCCTCCCTCCTCACCTCAGCGGTCCCGGTCGCAAGGCAGGCAAGCCCCGGTTCCCTCGTGCTGGAGGATCTTGAACGTCGCGGCATTCCGGGCGGGGTGCTTGTGACAAATTTCTGGAGCCCGCTCGATGGCATCGTCGTCCCCGGTCGAAACAGTCGCCTGGAGCACGAGCGCGTGCACAACGTGAAAGTCATGAGCCACCATTGGGGCTACCTTGTGAGCCGCAACATCTACAACCAGGTCCGCGCAGTTCTGCTGGGCGGCCGCTTCGTTGCTCAGAAGTAGGGATTGCCGCGTTCGACTTTCAATCGATCCAATTCCTGTTGGACGACGTTTTGCACAGCCGCCGATACTGCGTGGACCCGGTCCTTGTCGCCGGGGGCCTGGCCTGCGACGTCGACGGGGGGGAGGAACCTGATGCGCCACTTCACGGGCTTCGGGATGAGGTTGCGCGGCACCGGGATGGGCATCTTCAGGAGCTGTTCGTACGAATGGATGGTGCGGTCCACCGGGTTCGATTCTTCGCCGCCCAGGATGGCAACCGGCACAATTGGGACTCCTTCCGCCATGGCGACGCGCACGAAGCCGCGTGCGAATTCAGACAACTGGTATCCGGTGCCGGCCCGAAACGCGCCCTTCTCGCCCTCGGGGAAGACGATGACAATATTCCCGGCGCGCAATTCTTTGGCCATCGCGTCCTTGCTGACTTTGGTTAAGCCCACGCGCGCTGCGAACGCCGCCGTCTGCGGGGCAACGAACCAAGCCTGGTGCACGAGGCCGCGCGGAATGCGGTGGACTTCGTCATGCAAAACGAGCGCCGCAAGTGCGTAGTCCAGACCGAGCCAGCCCGTGTGGTTTGCCGCCAGAATTGCGGGGCCATCTTGCGGGACATGCTGCAGTCCGTCGGCCTTTAGTCGGGTGTAGCCGCGCAGCGCTCTTATGTACGGCAGAATCTCGTCGAGGAAGTCGAGGTCGAGCGTGTCGCCGGCCTCGGATTTCGGCTTGCGGGCGACGGCCACGGCCTCAGGCATGCGGGTGGAGGATTTCGCGTTGCCGCCCAGGATGAATCCGGCTGCCAAGGCGACCACGACTGAACCACGACTTGCGCGATGAACGCGAAACGTTGTCCGTGGCTGCCCGCGTAACCACGCAAGTCACGGAAATCACGGACAACCTGTTCGTATAATGACCGATTGGAGGGCCTTTTCGTTGCGACGGCGGCGACTTCCACGACGAGGCCCTCAAGACACAATTCATGCGGTTGGAACACGAATGCCCCCGGCCGGGCCGTCGAGCTCGAAGAGCGTGACGGCGCTGATGGCGGCCCGCAAGGGCCGCCGGACGGCGAGCAGGCACGCGAAGCGATGCCGTGCGCGGGTGTGGCAGCCGAGCCGCGAAGCAGGCGATGGCGGGGCCGCCGGGGGCCGCGAACGCGCCGTTCGATCAACCGATGAAACCGAACCCGCCGCCCCCGGGTCCGCCGAACGCGCCGAGCACGCCGAAAGACGGCGCCCGCATGAGCCGCTCAACGCTCGGAGCGCTCCGAACCGGCCGGCGCTCAGTGACTTCAGTGCGCTCAGTGGTGGGTTGGGTTTCGGAGGCAGTCTCCCCCGACGGCGGCGGCGCCAGGAGGAATGGAACAAAGATTTGGGGACGTTGGAGCACCGCAGGCAAGCGCAGCAAAGCATGCGCATCGCGATGTGTGGCCCGCCCTGTAGCTCCCGTGCAAGGATGTCGCTAAGCAATCCGGCCGCGGCGCATGCCGGCAAGGCTAACGAGCCCTATCAGGCCCAACAGGAGGGCCGAGACATCGAAGCCGGGCGCCTTCTTCGAGTCAGCCAGGCTGTCCACCGTCGCCTGCAGCGTCGCAAGGTCCGCCTTGAGTTTCGCGATCTCGGCGGCCTGAGCGTCCTCGCCACCAATTTTGGATGGCCACATGTTTGTCGTGCCGTCAGTAATGGCGTGCGACGGCTGGATATTGATGTCCAAATGCGTCCCGTTCACCATGCCGATGATGTGCAATCTGTAGGCGCCAATCTTGGTGTAGATGATTGGATAGGTGTACCATCCTGGCCGGTCGATTTGTTGCACGAATCCTGGGGTCAGGTCGAGGACTTGTTCGCCGAAGACCAGTTCGACGCGGATCGGCGGGTCGGGTAGCGGCTTGCCCGCGACATCGACGCCCTGCAAGCCCGTGATTGGATTGCCGTGCGCATCACGGATGCCGAGGTCAAGGCCCGTCTTCTGGAACGTCGAGACGGGCTCGTACAAGTTTCCGTACGAGAAGGCGATCTGGTAGCCGTCGGCGATGCCGGTGTTATACTCCGTCGAGTGCGCCGAGGCCGCAGGGGCCAGGAGAATCAAGGCGACCATGGCGGGCAGGGTCAGGCGCGACAAGTGCATGGTATGGCCACTCGGAGACCCGTGATAAAGATTGAACACCTGATTCGGGGGCCACAATCGTGGTCGCACCATCGCCTCTGGGGGGTTCGAGCAACGGGATGTCCCAACGGCCCGGGACCGCTGCGTCAACTCGCGGTGGCAGGCCACGGCGGCAATGCAAAATCCATCCGCGCTGAATGGAAGGCACCGGACAGGTCCGCGTACAGCACGTGGTTGCCGTAGGGGATTGCATCATACACGACTGGATTCGTCGTGTAGCCCAGATACGGGATGGCGGTGCGACCGGGCGGAATGATGAAACCCAACATCTCGGGGTTTGCGACTTTTTCCAGCGTGGATATGTCCAGGACGATGACGCCGGCGTGCATGTGCGGAACGTAGAGCGTGCCGTTGTGAATCTCCGTGCGGTCCGTCGAGAACATGTAGGTGCCCCCTTCCGCGGGGTGCAGGCCAGGCAATTGCCACGTGCCGATGAGTTTGGGCGCGCCGAAGTCCGTGATGTCCACGTTCCACAGGATGCCCTGCCGCTCGTAGTTGACGGGGTATTCAGGGGCGACCACGGCAATGCGGCGACCAGCAATCGCCGTGAATTCGACGTTGTGGACGTTGCCGGGCAAAACGACGGTGAAATCGTCCCACTTTCCGAGCAAATGGGGATTTTCTGGGTCGGCGACGTCGACGAAGTACGCGCCTGCTTCCCAGTGGGCAACCGCCATGAGGGGCTTTCCCGTTAACGGGTCGGGGCCCACGGTGACGTCGTGGATGTTCGAAGAGGCAAAACCGTCCTGCCGCGCCGTGGCTGCCTGCAATCCTTCCGGACTTTGGTAGAACGAAACCTGGACAAGGGTTGGGACTGGCTCGGGATCGAAGCGCAGAATGTCAATCTGGGCAAGCGCATTGTTCGTGCCGAAAACGTAGATGGCACCGCCAATCTCCTCGACATCGAGGCGGTGCCAGCCGTTGCCTCCCGGAACGCCTTGCACCGTTGCACCGGGGGCTCGCCAAAACGTTGCAAGGGTCGGGCGGGCCATGTCGCTAAGGTCCACGACCTGGAGGCCGCCGTCGCCAAGTATGGGTAAGCCGCCGCCAGCCAGGTCATTCTCCTCTGTCGGAAGGGGCATCGTGGGGACAAACGCCCACTTGCCGTCGGGACTCACCTCGACATCGTTTACGTAGGCGGTGCCAGCATCGAAGAAACTGACGTGCCGCGGTAGCGCCGGGTCGGCGATGTCCAGAATGGCAAAGCCAGCGGAGGGATGGAACAGCGAAATGAAGGCGTAGTGACTCCAAATGGAGAATTCGGACGGCGGGGAAACGGCTCCAGTGGCATTCATGGGCAGCGTGGATTCCCAAACATCATGCATGCGCCACGCGGCGCCAGGGTGCGCGGCAGGGTCTGAATGGTCGTGGTCGTTGACGAGTGCCGTTTCGAGGAGTGCCATGCCGTCCTCATCGGCGACGGGAACAACGGGGGATTGCATGCAGCCCGCAATGACGGTAAACGCTGTGGCAAGGCTGACGGCAAGGATGCGCTGAATACCCACGGAGGCGGCAGGCGGGACAGGCGTCTTGAAGGATTCGTGGACCGGCGTAGAGCCGAGAGAAGCGAAATCGACGACGACGAAACCACGAATTACGGGAATCCCTTTGCGTCGCTGCCTACCGAACCACGGAAGTCACGGAAATCAAGGAAACCTGCTTGAAGAAGACCTTCGAACCATTCCCGCAGTCCCCCGGCGGCGTCGTCCACGTGTTGAAGGAATGGCAAGATGAATCGCCCCCGGCCGGGGCGAGCCGACGAGCCCGGAGGGCGAGGCGGCGCTGATGCCGGCCCGAAAGGGCCGGCGGACAACCGATGCGAAGCGACGGAACCTCGTATTATCAACGTGAGAAGCCGACTGAATCAGTCGAGGCCAACGAATGGCGGCCTGGGATTTCAGGGAATTTGGTCGGCGATTATTGGGACTTTCGAAATTCCCCACAATTGCCGTGAACTCCCCGCAATCCCAGGCCGCCCGAGTCGGGCCGAACCCGATACGGGTATCAGGGAGGTCAAGCGCCTGACCCGGGCCAGGGATTTGGGTGGGGCGCGACTCTGCTCAAGAACCGCAGCGCGCTGTCCAATGGATTGCGATAGTGGCATCGCCTTCGATGACGAGCTTAATGTCATCATCAACGTGGGCGGCCCCCGAGACGACCGTTGCCGCCAACGCGTTCGTCCCGGATTGTTCGTAGACCATCGAACGGCAATCGGTCTTGGCCAGGTTTGGATAGTCGGCCAAAGCGTTGCCTGAAAGTTCAACGAGAAATGCGGTGCGCTCGGTCAAGCGGAAGTGGATGCGGCCTTCGTCCAAAGGATAGTAGGCCATGTGTAGGGTTTTCGTTCCGTCGTTGTTATCTTCAAGCAGCGGAGGCTGCTGGTTCGACAGAGGAAGAACGTAGAAATCGCGACGCACCCAAAGCGAGCAATCAGGATGAGAATCATGGTTGCTGTGGCCAATGCAAGGCGGGTCGAAGGTATTGCGGCGCGCAATCTCCGCGGCACTCGACTCGATGCTGGTCGACGAAGGAATCATCATGACATAAGCCGAACGCGCAGGCGCACCGACAGGCACACCGGATTGGCCGGGGGTGCCAATGGCCTCGGTCAGAATGACGACGTCGAAGCCGGCGGGCGCGTTCTTGGGTTCCGGCGCGGTGCAGCCGGCGACGAGGGCCCCGACCAGTAAAACCCCGGCCAACGCCGCCCGTCGAAGGCCCATTCCTTATCAGTTCCCCTTGAAGTTCGCAACGCGCTTCTCAACGTACGCCGCGATGCCTTCCTTGGCGTCCTTGGAGGAGAACAATTTGGCCTGCATCTCGCGTTCCATGGCGAGCCCGTATTCCAACGGAACTTCGCTGCCACTTTGTACTGCGCGCTTGATCATGCCAGCGGCGAGTCCGGCCTTGTTGGGCGGGCAGAACTGGGCCGCCCAATCCAAAACGTCGCGGCGGAAGTCCGCAGCACTGCCGGCCAGAATCTCCGTGATGATGCCGAGGTTCTTGGCATCCTCGAAACTGACGTTGTTGCCCGTCACCATGAGTTCGATGGCCTTGGGTTTTCCAACGAGGCGGGCCAGCCTCTGCGTGCCACCTGTTCCCGCCAAGACGCCGAGGTTGATTTCTGGGAGCCCAACCTTGCCTGCGTCCTTGCGCGCGATGCGCAAGTCGGCGGCCATGGCAATCTCGAGACCGCCGCCGACGGCGTGGCCGTTCAACGCCGCGATGACGAGTTTCGGCGTCTGCTCGAGACGGCTTAGCGTCTCGTTTGCATGCAGACAGAAGAAATACTTGAATTCCGGCGTCACCCTGTTCAACATCTGGATGCTGGCGCCCGCACTGAAGAACTTCTCGCCGTGACCAATCAGCACGATGACGTGCGCGGCGGGATCGAAGCGCGCCTTGAGGATGGCCTCGTCGATGTCGCGCATCATTTCGTGCGTGTAGGTGTTGGGGCCGGACGCGCCCTCCTTCAGGGGCGCGCCAGCGGAGTCGCTAGCCAGTTCAATGACCGCGATGCCGCTTGGCGTCACGCCGTAGTTGACCAAATGGTTGGCCATAGGCGTCAACTTGAGCTGGGACTGCACGGTCGGCGCGCTTTGAGACATATGCGGCCCAGGAGGACCCGCTTTTCAAGCCTTGGCCCAGTCGCCTTGAAAATGCGGCATTGCAGCACGCTTTATACCGCGGGTCAAGTCGCACAGCGTGAGCAAGACAGGCTGGCACACGGCCCTCCCGTTGGCCGACATGCCTGAAGCAAGCCCGCGCGAAGCCATTGTGGCCGGCGTCAGCGTCCTTTTCATCCGTAGAGGCCAGGAGATTTACGCGACGACGCCGCATTGCCCGCACAAGTTTGGCAATTTGGCCGACGGCACCCTCAACGGCACGCTCCTTACCTGCCCGCAACACACGGCCACCTTCGACCTGGCAACAGGCCGTCCGCGACCTGGTGAAGAGTGGGCGGGCATGCTTACAACGTACGCCTGCCGGGTCCGCGAAGGCCTCGTAGAAGTGCACTTGCCGGCCTTGGTTTGACTCAGATTGCATTGAGACGTCCGCCGTCAACCGCGAGCACAACCCCGCGAATGAACGACGCTGCTGGGGAACACAAGAACGCAATGGCCGCACCGATTTCCTCGGGCCGACCCAGGCGCCCCTCGGGTTGCGCATCAATCCACGCCTTCTGAATCGCCGCGACGCTTTTCCCCGTCCGCGCCGACGTGGCCTCAGCGAGTTCCGTAAGCCGCTCCGTATCCGTGTACCCTGGCATGACCGAATTGATGGTAACGCCCGGTGGCAGTTCACGGCTCAGCGTCTTGGCCCACGACGCCATGCTTGCCCTCACCGTATTGCCGACGCCCAGGTTTGGAATGGGTTCGCGCACCGACGTGGAAAGGACGTTCACGATGCGCCCGTAGCCTGCCGCCTTCATGCCTGGGATAGTAAGCTGCACCATGAGGTGACTTGCAAGTTGGATTCGACCATAGGCATGCAGGAATTCATCCTCCTTTGCCTCAAGAATCGGCCCGCCGTGGGGACCGGACTGATTGTTGACCAGAACATGCACGGCACCGTGCTTCTTGATGTGGGCAGCCACTTTTTTCTTCAAAGCCGGCCTGTCATCAAGGTCCGCAACGAGCGCAAACGCGGCCGGCGCGCCCGCCTTCTTCAACTGCTTCACAAGACGGTTAAGCTTCGCCTCAGACCGAGCAAGGACAGTGACATTGCAGCCGAGCCGCGCAAGCTCCAGCGCCGCCGCCCGACCTATGCCCGCCGACGCACCGCAAACAAGCGCATGACGACCCTTGAGGCCAAGATCCACGGCTCTGCCAAACCGCCCCGCGCTAAGACCATTCGCCCCCCGGCTGGCCCGCCGGCGTGTAATCCCATCCGCCCGCCTCCTCCCAAAAGAAAAAGGCCTCCTCAATCACCTCATGGAACGCCTGCCTGGGATGGCGCTTGCGCCTAGCAATAAGGTCGCGCAGGGCGGCGGGGATTTCGATTAGCGTCGAGTCTTTGGTCGTGACCATGCCCTGAACAGCCTTGAGGCTCCTTAAGGAACCCCCAGGAACCTGGAATGAGCTGACCCGCGCGGTTCGACCTGCCGCTATCATGGTGGACTAAAGGGGGCTTGTGCCAAGGAGGGGTCATGGTGGAGAAACACGGGCTTGGCCTGGTAAGACCTGCCCGTCCGGTGCGCAGTCGTGCAGATTCTGATTGCCTTACGTGCCGGGGATCTGGTGTCTTCGTGCCCCTCAGAAAGGCGGTGGCCATCGCGGTGCGCTGTCCGCGTTGCCAGGGTGTCCGGGGCGTCCACGCGATCAGGTTGGCACCCTAGAGGCAAGGCGTCGGATTTCCTGGTTGTCGATGACGCGGCCTGAGTGACCGTTCTTGGCCACGTTCAGCATGGCTCGACCCAAGTCGTCGGCGTCAACCATGGCTGCTTTGAAGGGACGTAGCAACGGCGCCAAAGGATAGATGACGCGGTCTTGCAGGAGTGGCTTTTCCACCATGCGCGGCGGGTGGATGTAACCGGGCCGGAAGTGCCACAATTTGTCGAAGCCCATCGCGTTGAGGGCATTTTCGGCGCGTCCTTTTTCGATAGCAAATGGCATGCGGGATTTGCCCGTTGGGTCGGCGCCGCTGCCCGAGAGGTGGAGGAATGCGCCCTTGGGGTTGGAGGCGCGGAATGCCTGCGCGCCGGCGACGGCGTAGTCGACCGTGATATGGTGGAGTTCGTCGCGGCCGACCCGGTTTTGGGATGTTCCGAGGGACCAGATGACCGCATCGGCGGAGGCGAGTTCCTTCCGAACCGTCGAAAAGTTGGTGAAGTCCGTGTGCGCAATGAAGTGGACGTTTTCGGCTTCCTCGCGCGGCGGGCGGCGGGAGAGGACGGTGATGCCGTCGATTGCGGGGTCGGCGATGGCAGCGCGAAGGGCGCCGGAGCCGGCGGTTCCCGTTGCGCCGGTGAGAAGGATGCGCACGACGCCCCCAGGCGAGCCACAGATTTCACAGATTGCACGGATTGCCGACGCAGGCGCGACGACGAAACAGGGATTGCGGGGAGCTCGGGGAAACCTGCGTACAATGACCTCGGACGGATTCGTCTCGTTGCGACGGCGGCGGGGCCTTCCACGAGGGAATCCCAGATGAGTATCAGGGCGCGGCAGCGCCGAGCCGACGCGCCGCAGGCGCGGCGGCGCTGATGCCGGTCGGCACGACCGGCGGACAGGAGGGCAGCGAAGCGCCGGACGTCTAACTAGTAAATCTCGAGGACCAGTTCGGTGCCAAGTTCAGCGGCCATCTGACGGCCTGCCGTTTGCAAGTTGCGAAGCATGCTCCCTGCCTCTTGGTTGCTTAATTCGGGCGCGATTGTGACAAAGATAGTCAAGTACCCCCTTGCGTGAGTTGGCAGACGAATTCCTTGCGCGGTCCCCCCATGTATCGCATCGTGCCGAATTGAGTGAGGCCTTCCACGTTGTCGGCATCCGGCACTAACTCCAGCGTCCATCCTTCGGGGGATGCGAATTTACCCCTGTTGATAAGGGTCAAACCGTAACCTTCTTCCTCAACTCGCCGTCGGAGTAGTATTCCCTCGGGTCCGTCAACTTCCCTTCAAGCGCGGTAACTGCCGCCGTCGCCGGGCTCACCAAGTACGACATGGATTCGGGGTGTCCCATGCGGCCCTTGTAGTTCCTGTTGCTCGTGCTCACGCACACTTCCTTTTCAGCGAGTACGCCGCCCATGCCGCCGAAGCAGGCGCCGCAGCTGGATGGGTTGAAGATGCCTCCCGCCTCGGTGATGGTCTTGATGATTCCGGATTCCAATGCTCGGAGGTAAATCGAGGTTGAGGCCGGGAAAACGATAAGCCGGGTGCCGCGCTTGACATGATTCCCCTTGAGAATCGCGGCGACGGTTTCCAAGTCTTCGTAGCGCGCGTTGGTGCAACTGCCGATGAAGACTTGATCGACTTTGGGGACGGAGACTTCGCGTACCGGCTTGACGTTCTCGGGGCTTTGTGGGCAGGCGACGACGGGTTCGAGTTTCGAGCAGTCGATGGTATACGTCTTGGCGTAGGTTGCATCCCTGTCAGGGCGCAATCCGGCATGCGTCCTGATTTCGCTGCGGCGGCCGCTTGCCATCGGAGTCGCGTCAAGATACTCGAGCGTTTCGTCGTCGCAAGCGATGATGCCCGCCTTGGCCCCCATCTCGGTTGTCATGTTAGTGAGTGTGAGGCGTTGGTACATCGGCATGGTGTCGATGGCTGGGCCTTGGAATTGCACGGCTTGGTAGCGGGCGCCGTCGTCGCCCATTTGACCGATGAGTGAGAGGACGACGTCTTTCGAAGCGACGGGTTCTGTGAGTTCGCCGGTGAGTTCAATCTTGATGGTGGGCGGCACGCGCATCCACAATTCGCCCGTTGCGAAGACGGCGGCCATTTCCGTCGGCCCAATTCCGGAGGCAAAACATCCGAGAGCGCCGGCCATGTTGGTGTGCGAGTCGGTGCCGACGACGAGGTCGCCGGGCAGGCAGAACCCTTCCTCGGCGAGAATTTGGTGGCAGATGCCTTGCCGGCCGATGTCGTAGAGATGGGGCAGGTTGTATTCCTCGCAGAACTTGCGGATGCTTGCGTGCATCTTGGCGGAGGATTCAGAAGACGCGGGAATCCAGTGGTCGATTGGGACGACGATGCGGTTGGCGTCCCAGACCTTCGTGGCGCCCATTTCTTTGAAGGGCTTGACGAGTTGCGCCAGGGCCTCGTGCGCCATCGCGACGTCCACCTTGCAATCTACCACTTCGCCCACGGTTACCGCCTTGTTGCCGGATTTCAAGGCGAGCAGTTTCTGGGGGAGGGTCATCCCAGGCATGGACACTGCGACGGGAGTGCCACTTAAGGGGTTTTACGACGGGGGGCGGCGGGGCGCAGAGGGAGGCGACCAAACCGTTCTTCAGCCCCCCCGGAATCGAAGTCCGTCCTCTTGCAGTTCGATGTCTTCTTTTCCATCAGCCAGACGCCCGTCGACGGGGCGGCACCCTCCGAGCGGCAGATGTTCCGCAATTTCTTGGAGCAAGTGGAGGCGGCGGACCGTCTTGGTTTCGGCGTGGCGTGGATTGCCGAGTCTCACCTGTCGAGCGAGGTCCAGAAGCGCAACAAGCAACCGGTCGTGCCGCATTGGCAGGGCGAAGTCGGCCTCAATTGTGACATGTTGCAGACGGCGCACGCGATTTTCCGCCGCACAAGGCGGATCGAAGTCGGTTCAGCCGTCATGAACATCCTCTGCAATGGCGGCCCCGTGGCGCATGCTGAGCGAATCGCATACTTCCTCGCACTCCACGGATTGGACGCGAAGGAAACAAGGCGCATCCACGTCGGCTTCAGCGCTGGCCGATTCGACTTCATGAACCGCGCCTACGGCATCGAGCCGCGCACGCCTTTGGAAAAAGCGTTGCCGCATGGCTTGTGGAAGGGCAAGGTCTTCGACGAGGCGGCGGAGATCTTCGCGCGGCTTCTTGCTGGGGAGACGATTTGCAGCGAAGACATCCCACTTCGCAGGGTTTCGCGGAAGGATTTCCGGTCGGATGCGGATTGGGAAAAAGCCATGGTCGCGACCCACGCCGCAACCAAACCACCGATTGCACCGATGCCACCGAATACCATTGGTTCGGTGAACTCGGTGCAATCGGTGGTTACCCCGGCCGACGGAGACACGAGCATCACGTTGCCGAAGCGATTCGTCTTCGAGCACCTCAAACTCGTCCCACAAGAATTCCGCCGCGACCTCTTGCAACTCGTCGTCGGCAGCCACGACCCTGCCGTGCATGAACTCGTCAACCGTTTCCTGCCGGCTCACGTCGCGAATCTCAGCATCACACCCACGCCTGTCATCGATGCGACGCACGAACGCATGGCGAAGGCTTTCCACAAGGACGGGGGCAAGTGGAAGCGCAGCTACATGCCGCGGACGGTCTTGGTTTTCATCAACGAGGAAGCAGGGTTGACTCCGGGGCAGAGGACGGCGGCCGCGCAAGTGGAAGCAAAGAAGGCGCTGACGGCGTATTGGAATGCGCTCGAGGGCACTCTCGACCCCAAGAAGACGGGGGAGGCGTCGGACAACGCCGTCATCGGCACCGCCGCCGAAGTTGCCGCGCAGATCAAGGCCAGGTATCACCCCGAGGACCGGTTGATGCTCTGGTTCGATTTCTTCAACCATGATTCGGCGCGGGTTGTGCGGAACATGGAGGCGTTCATGGAGAAGGTGGCGCCGCTTCTGCCGTACGAGGTGGTTGCGTGAGGCTGCCTGTCGCCCGATTGGACACGATGGTCGACCGCATGGACGACAAGGCCGGTAAGCCTGGTTTTAGCCAGGGAAATCGACAGGTTTCCGAAGTCTTGGGACGCAGGTTCAAGCTTGCAAAGGTATCCATCATGCTGTTAGGTGTATTCCCCGCGGCCATCCTTGGAATCCTGGTGATGCTGCGCTTGCATACCGAGTGGAATGGTATCCCCAAGCGTCCTGGCGCATGGATTGGCGAGGCCACAGGCGTCGAGGGGCTGACGGCGTTTCTGACATCGGTTCTGACCTTCTTTCCGGTATTCTTGGTTGGACTTGTCGCAGGGAATCTTGCGCTGCGTCCGTTCTGGAAGAAGCGCTATGACATTGTGGCAAAAAGACTCGGGAAACCTACTACACGGGAGCTTTTTTCGAAGCATCGGAATTTCCTCCTCTTGGCAGCAGCGTTAGCGGCCCTCGCCTTCCTTTCGGCGGCGCTTCCCGGAGGTTGGGCATGAAGAGCGGATCCGCGCGCCAAACGAGCAAACCACTGAACGCACTGAAACCACTGAAACGCCGTCCAGTGCGTTCAGTGGGCTCAGTGGTTCGTCCCGGCGGCGCGAAGGACGGCAATACGACCAAATCCCATCTTCAGACCGGTCCCGGCCGTGAAATGTACCCCACCTCTCCCCTCGGCGAGCAGGTCAAGGGCATCCCGACGGGGCGCGACGTGGGATGGGAGCCCCTCGTCGACTACCGCCGCTACGGCGTATCGGAAACCACAATCCACGGCGCCGTGGCGTGGGCCGTCGGCGGCAAGAACGGCAAACCCGCCAAGATTGTCCATTCATTCGGTGGCAACGTCCTCTGCTACGGGCGCTCGATGATGAAGCCGCTCGTGATGAAGGCCTTCACGAAGGAACTTGCGGGGTTGACGTGGGAGCAGAAGGCCATTGCGTGCAGTAGCCACAACGGCGACACCGAGCACGTGGCCGCGGCGCAGTCGATTCTCATGCCGACTGAGTGGGGCCTGATGCAAGCACCGCTCGATGTTCCCCTGGTACAATTTGGCCGGCAGGTTCGCCGACCCCGGCGATGGTATCATACATGTTCCGGCGAGCACGCTGCACTGATTCGCGGCTGCAAGGAGAAGGGTTGGCCCCGCATCGGGTACCTCCTTCCGCAGCATCCTTGGTTCCAGGCGTACCTGGACGAGGTCCGCAAGTACCTCGGAAAGAACTGGCAACCGCTGCGCGTGGCGCGCGACGGCTGCGGACTTCCGACCGCGTCGAACACCGTCAATGAGTTGGCAATCCTGTACGCCAAGTTGGCGCAGGAGAAGGATGACGACTGGATTTGGGAGGCCATGATGCGCAACCCAGATCTCGTGGGCGGCTTCAACCGCTTGGACTCAACCATCATCAAGGCCTGCAAGGGCAAGGTCCTGGCGAAGGAAGGCGCCGATGGACTTCTCGGATTGTCGATTGTGCACCCAGACTTCCCGGACGGCCTCGGCGTAGTCGTCAAGATCGCGCACGGCTGGAACCCGAGGGCAACCTGGTACGTCGCCCGCGCCATCCTTGGAGTGCTCGGCTTCGAGTTGCGCAACCCGTACAAACTCAACCGGCAGAAAGCGTTCCTCGTCCCCGGCATCGTGCCCCCGAAGTACGCAAAGAAACTAGAGGCCATCCCGACGTGGGACGACTGGGACCCCAACGACGACAGGTGGTACTACGACTGGAACGAATGGGCGCCCGAGTGGCCGGCGCCGGGGTGGGGGCCGTGACCGACGGCTTCAATTGGCTCGAGAAGGACCGCGACCTGCACAAGCGCGACCTGGCGCGAGCGTATGGCGCCTTCAAGCGCGACGCCCGGGCCGAACCACCGATTTCACCGACACCACCTAATGAGGGCGGTTCGGTGCCATCGGTGGTTCCGTCGGTCGTCGGGAACTGGATCGGCGGAAAATCCGTCCCCACCGCGGACGGCCGCACCCTCGACGATTTTAATCCTGCAACAAGAATAAAAATAGCGACCATCCCGCGCAGTGCCAAGCCAGACGTCGACGCCGCCGTCGCCGCCGCCAAGGCCGCACAACCCAAGTGGGCCGCAACACCGCTTGCGAAGCGCTGCGCCATCCTCACGAAGGCCGCCGATATCATGGAATCCCGCGCCGAAGAACTCGCCCAGCTCGAAACACTCGACACCGGCAAACCTATCACGCAATCACGCAGCATCGACATCGCCCGCGCCATCCGCAACTTCCGCTTCTTTGCCGAATTCGCTCTCGCCGAAAAGCGCGAGGAACACCCGATGGACGGCCACCTCAACTACACAGTGCGCGCCCCCGTCGGCGTCGTCGGACTCGTGACTCCGTGGAACCTCCCGCTCTACTTGTTGTCGTGGAAGACCGCGCCAGCCCTGGCGATGGGCAACGGCATCGTATCCAAACCCAGCGAAATGACCCCCCTCACCGCCGACGCGTTGGCCAAGATCCTCCTCGAAGCCGGCCTACCTCCGGGTGTGTTCAACGTCGTGCACGGCCTCGGCGGCGAAGCCGGGCAAGCCCTCGTCGAGCATCCGGAGGTCAAGGCCATCTCGTTTACCGGCGGGACCGCGACCGGCCGCCGCGTCGCAGCCACCGCCGCACCGCTTCTCAAGAAAGTCAGCCTGGAACTCGGCGGCAAGAACCCCACCATCGTATTCGCCGACTGCGACCTCGACGCCACCGTCACAGGGGTCGTCCGCTCCGCCTTCTCTAACACGGGCCAGATATGCCTCTGCGGCAGCCGCATCCTCGTCGAGAAAAGCATCGAGAAGCCATTTACGAAGCTCCTCGTCGAACGCGTGAAGGCCATGAAGGTCGGCGACCCGACTGACGCCGCCACCGAACTCGGTGCCCTCATCTCGCCGGAGCACCGCACGAAGGTCGCCTCCTACATCGACATCGCTACGCAGGAAGGCGGCACCATCCTGGTTGGCGGCAAGCGACCCAACCTCCAGGGCGCCCACCAGGCCGGAGCCTTCCTTGAACCCACGATCTTGACCGGCCTTGCCCAGTCCTCGCGTTGCGTGCAAGAGGAGATTTTCGGCCCCGTCGTGACCCTCCAGTCCTTCGCGGACGAAGCCGAGGCCATTCGCCGGGCAAACGGCGTCAAGTATGGACTCGCCGCATCCGTGTGGTCGGGGGATGCACCGAAGGCCCAGCGCGTGGCCGAGGCCCTGCAAAGCGGCATGGTGTGGATCAATTGTTGGCTCGTTCGCGACTTGCGCGTGCCCTTCGGCGGCGTCAAGGAATCCGGCATCGGACGCGAGGGTGGACGGCATTCCCTGGACTTCTTCAGTGAACCTGTCAACATCTGCATAAAAGAGTAGATGAAGCGGTCCGCGCCGCTTGCCTCGGACCCGGACCTCATATGGGCCACCTCAATGCCCCAGGATAGGTGCCCACGATGCCCACCTCCAACCCTCCCGGAAGCCTGCCCAGCGACCTCAAGGCCGAACTCACCAAGACGTTCGGCATCGTTCCCTCCTTCGCCAACGTACTCCAGCCCAACGAATTCCGCCTCTGGTGGGCCGGCCTACGCGACTTCCAATTGTCCGACAAGACGGCCCTGTCGGGCAAAGTCAAGGAACTCATCGGACTCGGCGTCTCCGCGCAGATCCCGTGCCATTACTGCGTCCTCTTCCACACGGAAGCCGCCCGCCTCAACGGCGCCACGGAGCAGGAAATCCAGGAAGCCATCTTCATGGCCAGCCTGACGCGCCAAGGCTCCACCATCCTCAACGGTACGGCGATGCCGCAGGCGACATTCGACAAAGAACTCAACCAGATTGTGACCTACCTCAAGGCGCAGGCCCCCCCGGCCCCCAGCCCGAGCCGTCCCGTGATGACGACCAAGAGCCGCTAAAGGAACATCTCGCGCACACCCTCAGGCAGCGAGGCCAGTTCGACTGCGGCCAAGTAGCGGTGATGCTCGGGCGACGCGACGACGCCGTCCGGAACGGCCGCCGCCACAGCGATCTCAGCCGCGAGCACGAGCGGATGCCCGGTGCGGGCGCGGCCCGCGAGTTCCTCTTCTCGGAGGAACGCCGCCGCCCGCGCCAAGGCCGCCCGACCACGCCGGGTCAGAGCCACCGGCGGCCCGTAGTCCAGCAGACCCCAAGCCACGAGGTCCGCCTGAGTCTGCGCGAGGCTCAATTCGTCCACGACCGCTCCAAGGCGCCGAAGGCCTTCAAGATTCCTTGGCCGTCCAAGGACGACGCCGCATGAGACTCTCCCGGCCTTCAATCGACGGGAGCCTTCACGTAAGGAAACCATCCACCGCACTCCTCCCAGAAACTCACGGCCTCCTCCACGACCTCATACATCGCCATCCGAGGATGCAGACGCAAAGCCGCGAGGCGGTCACGAAGGCCGTTGGGCATTGCGACGTTGACATGGTATTGCGGTAGGGGCATACTCGAGGAGACTGTGGTATACCACAGTAAGGTTGCCCAGAGGGGTCGGTGAAACCTGAAACCATGCAGGTATTCTCAAAGCCCGCGCCACCCTGCCCGAGGTCGTGCCCCTGTCGTACGTGACGGCGTTGACGTATTGCGTGCTTCCCACGGCGGTCGCGTACTTGGCCGGATTGGCTTTCATGGCACCTATTCGTGAAACCGCGCGTCTGAAGCCTCGCCTCAAGGGGCCGGGGCTGGTTATGATGGCGCTCCCGCTTACAAGCGTGATTTTCGCCAACGTGGCGGCGACGCTGGCGTCGAATCCCACGGCCAAGAACGGCCTCGAATGGGCGCTCTTGGTGCTTGCAGCCAGCGGCGTCGTGACCATCTGCGCGCAGGCGTTCGTGATACGTACCGGGTTCCCAAGCCTGTCTGGCGAAGCGACTCCCGACCCGGGGTTTGGCAAACTCCTCATGCGCGCGGTCATCCCCGAGACCATGGTTCTAATTGGCTTCGTCTACTTCATCATGCAGTGGATTCCCGCCAAAGCATAGGCGCCTCGGGGGGCCGCAACCGTGATACGAGCGGTCACGGTCCGCCAGGTGATGCCCTCCAGGAAGGCAACCCGGCCCACGCGGTCCGTGCATGGTATGGGCACGATTGTCGCCGGCTGCCTCGCCCCCCATCCGCCGCACCTTGTGTACGCAGATAATCCGCCGCAAAACGCGGCGACGGCTGAGTGTGGCTGGGAGCCCGTGCGGTGGGGTTACGAGCGCTTGCGCGCCAGTCTGGACCGCAAGATGCGCGAGTACGATGTGATTATCGTGCACAGCCCCCACTGGCGGACACAGGTCGGCCACCACTTCCTCGGCGTCCCACATTTCAGCAACTTGAGCGTTGACCCGATTTTTCCGAACCTGTTTCGGTTCAAGTGTGATATCGACGTTGACGTGGAACTCGCCGAGGCCATCGAGAAGCAGGCCCGCGCCGCAGGACTCGTCACCAAGATGATGCGCAACCCCGCGTACCGAATCGACTACGGCACCATTGCCGCGTGCCATATGGTGAACCCGAAGTGGGACAAGCCCATCGTCGGCATCAGTTCCAACGGGTCCTACAAGTATTACTCGAACGACGTCGGGCAGGCACAGCAGAAGGCCCTCGGCGAAGCGACGCGAAAAGCCATCGAGAAGACGGGACGACGCGCGCTGCTGCTAGCAAGCAATTCCATCTCGCACCGCCACTTCACGCGCGAAGGTGCGCTGCCCGAGGACATGAGCCAGGAACGCATCTACCACCACGGCCAGTACCTGTGGGACATGCACGCCATCCGCCTAATGCGCGAAGGACGAGCAGAGCAATTGTTCGACGAGATGCCGGACCTCATCGACGACGCCACCTCCGAGGCAGATGCCGGGTGTTTGAGCTGGTTGCTGTCGGCGTTGGACTACCCGAAGTATCCGGCAGAGCTTCACGGGTACGGCACCGTCATTGGAACGGGAAACGCCGTCATGGAGTGGGACCCGAACCCGGAGACGCGACGCGTGACGCCGAGGGGGAGGACGTAGATGCGCAAGGTCGGCTACATTGCCCTCGGGATTGCAATCGCCCTGGTGGTCGGGTACTTCATCGTATTCGCAATGAATTTTGGTGCAGGAATCCATTACGAGCGGGTCGATGGCGTCAAAGTTGCGCCTGGCGCCTGTACCGATGAGCGCGTTCGAATAGAGCTGCAGCGGGTCGTCCGATATACGATGGCTTCAGGCAATGATTTCGTCGCCGTCGAGGTCCACCTGCAAAATCTCCAAGCGGACAAGCCGATATTCATCCTTGATGGCCTTACAAGTTTGAAAATTCATGTGGGCGATAAGGGGGCGGCGATCCGGCCCAATGCGACCGTGGAAATCCAGCCTGGCGGCAATGCATCCGTTTGGTTTTCCGAGCCAGACGTCAGTGCCTCCATCGCAAAGACGTGGCTCCCTGCCGCGGCGTGGTCTGATTTCGAAGTCCGATACTCAACGCGAGCCTCTGGAAACCTGACCGGCTCCCTCTTTTCCATGACGTGCGACGTGACCAACGACCGTGCTCCGGAGGCGTTTCCTTGACGGTGAAGGGACCTGCGCCGGATTCGAAAGCTGTGACGCGTCCGGGCCGGAGCCCCCCGGCGACCAAACCACAGAGTTCACAGAGACCACAGAGAGCCAACGGTTCTGTGGGCTCTGTGCGCTCTGTGGTTCGTCCGGAGTCGGCAGGAGCGGGCGTCATTGCCGCCTTCATCGTCCCCGGTCTCCCGCACCCGTACCTCATCCCGGACGCAAACCCTGCCTATCGCAAGGTCCGTGACGCATACGAAACCGTGCGCGCCGAAATCAAGCGTCTCAAGCCCGACCTGCTCCTGTTGTACTCGACGCAGTGGCTTTCCGTCATTGGCCACCAAGTCCAGGCCCGCCCCGCGCCAGAGTGGAACCATGTCGACCCGGAATGGCATGACCTCGGCAGCATTCCCTACAAGCTCCGCATGGACCCAGCCTTCGGGGCCTCCTACGTCGAACACGGCGGAAGGCGCGGGCTTGAGATGCGCACGGTGGATTACCACGGCTTCCCCATCGACACCGGCTCCGTCGTCGCCCTCAAACTCCTCACGCCCAAGAACGAGGTTCCCGCATCCATCGTGTCGTGCAACATGTACGCTGACCGCGCCGAAACCATCGTGCTCGGCAAGGCTGCCCGCGACGCGGTCCAAGCAACCGGGAAACGCGTGGTCGCCATCGCCGTCACGGCTCTTAGCAACCGCGTCCACACGGACATCGTGCCGTTCGGGAAAGACCGCATCCACAGCCTGAAGGACGACGAATGGAACCGGAAGTACCTGGAATTCCTCGGCAAGGGACGCCTCGAGGATGCAAGCCAACTCGCGCGCGAGTTTTCGGGACAAGCCAATGGCGACCAAAAAATGAAGGCCATCTGGTGGCTTTCCGCCGTGATGGGCGCAAGCAACAATTACGACGGGAACGTCTTCGCGTACGAACCCATCTACGGCACGGGCGCCGCAGTCGTGGGACTCACGCCCACCTTGAAGGCCACGGCGGACAAGGAGTTCGACGAGGATGACGCCGAGTACTTCGGCGGCGACCGCAACGTCCTGTCATCGGGTTCCGCCGGCGCGGCCACGCAGCTCAACATCCTCACAATGGAAGAAGGCGACAATTGGAAGCCGTCGCTGCCGACGAGAACGGAGGGGCCGCGCGGCGGGTCACCTCTGTTGCAGGAGCCGACGCCGACGCGCCCCAAGGATCAACCGATGAAACAGATGAAACCGATACGGCGGCCGTCATCGGTTCCATCGGTTGATAGGTCCGGCGTGGTGGCCACGAGCAAGGCCCCAAAGCCCTACGCCGCGTACGCGCACGCCCGCCGGGTCGGCGACGTGCTGTACCTGGCAGGAATCGGGCCACGGCACCCGAAAACCAACGCTACGACCGGCGGCCCAGTCTACGACGACAAGGAAAGGCCGCTGAAATACGACGTCAAGGCCCAGACCCGCCAATGCATTGAGAACATCCGCACCATCCTAGAAGAGTCGGGTGCCGCCATGGAAGACGTTTTTGATGTGTCCGTCTTCCTCATCGACATGAAGAATGACTTCGCCGCTTTCAACGAGGTCTACAACGAATACTTCAGCAAAATTCAGCCGGCCCGCACGACGGTGCAAGTTGAAGCACTCCCGGGTCCGATAGCGGTGGAACTGAAAGTCGTGGCGAAGATGCCGGCGGGAAACCGATGAAGAGCGGCTCCTGGCGCGACGCCCAATCGGCCGCGCGCGCAACCGCCCGGGGCGCGGCCCCTTCCGACCCGGCCCTTAGTGGACCACGCATCATCGACATCTCGCCCTTGGTAAACGCGAAACTCGCCAATTGGCCTGGCGACGTTGCGTACAAGATGAAGAAAACGTCCGACATCACTGCGGGCGAGGCAATGGACCTCGGCTCCATGCACACCTCATTCCACGTCGGCGCCCACACGGACGCCCATCGACACTACGCGAAGGAAGGCCCCGACGCGGCAAGCATGCCCTTGTTTGCGTATTATGGGCCGTGCCAAGTCATCGAGACAACGACCGCCCGGGGCAAGCGCATTCTCCCCACGGACCTCACATCACCAATCGAAACCCCCCGCGTCCTCCTGAAGACCGGCACATTCCCCGACCCCACCAAATGGAATGAAGACTTTGCCGCGCCCGACCCGAAACTCATCGACCACCTCGCCGACGCCGGCGTCGTCCTCGTCGGCCTCGATACCCCATCGACCGACCTGTTCAACTCCAAAGGCCTCGAAGCCCACAAACGCCTCTTTGCCCGCAGCGTGGTAAACCTCGAAGGACTCGTCCTTGACCATGTACGCCCCGGAACGTACACGCTCGTCGCCCTGCCACTACGGCTCGATGGCGCCGATGCAAGCCCAGTGCGCGCTGTCTTGCTTGGGCCTTGAAGGGGCGGGGGTCCGAGGACGTACGTTCACTCGTCCTCCTCGAGGCTCCTCTAGGATACTCAAGGCAACGCGAGAATATGCGAGGTCGAAACGATGGTTTCACGTCCCTCCGGGAAGCCTCCAAGGCCTGTCGCACGCCTGGGTGAACCCGTGGCCGTGCTGCCGGGCTATCGCAATGACGATGTGCATCCGACGCTTTCGCGGGCCCGCCCGTTGACGCAGTTGCGTTTGGGCCAAGAAGCGCTGGGTCGCGACGCGTACGGGGCTTGCGATGTCCTGGAATCTTCGGGCGCCGGGGGGTTGACGGATTTCACGTTCGGCGGCTCGACCTCGGGGGAGGGCTGGTCGGTGAATCCGTATTCGGGTTGCATGCATGCTTGCACGTATTGCTATGTCCCGGACACAATCAAGGCGGAGCGCCGGCGCTGGGGGTCGTATGTCATTGTGAAGCGTGACTTGCCGAAGCGCTTGGCCTTAGCGATGCAGCGGTCGAAGAAGATGACGGTCTATCTTTCGACGGCGACGGATCCTTATCAGCCCGTGGAGGCCGAGCATGAAATTACGCGCCGTTGCCTTGAGGTGCTGGTGCGCAAGGATTGGCCGGTGGAGATTCTCACGCGCAGTCCGCTCGTCCTGCGCGACCTTGACCTGCTGCTGCAACTCAGCCAGGTGCGCGTCGGCATGAGCGTGCCGACCATGGATGACGCGCTGCGCCGCGCCATCGAGCCGCGTGCGCCTGCCATCCCGGCCCGTCTGCGCACCCTGCGACGGTTGTCTGCCGAGGGCATCGCGACGTTCGCCAACTATACGCCGGCGTGTCCGCCCACCACGCACGATGCACCGGCCATCGCGGCGGCGTTCCTTGATGCCGGGGTGCATTGGGTCAATAGCAAGGGGTTCCAGCGCAAGGAGACGGCCTTGGTTCCGCTCTTCGACCGCCTAGTCGGCGCGCAGTGGGAGGACGTGACCCGGTTCTTCGCGAGCGAGCTGCGGCAGGAGACGTGGCAGAGCGAACTCGGGTCCGCATTTCGGCAGTTGGGCCTGCCGTTGTCGAAGCCGTTCTTCAATCCGCCGTTCGAGCACTTGATGCCAGCACGGCCGGAGCGGGCGCCGCAATCTTCGTTGACCGAGATCAGGTTGCCGGCGATGGCGGCGGCCGGGTCCCGCCGCGTGCTTTAGCGCTTCTTGCCCGCCGGCGTCGACTTGCGCCGGCCCGGCGGGCGAGCCAACACCTTGGTCCTTCCGGGCAGGGGACCGACCTCGTCGTCGGCGTGGCGGATCGCTTGCTCGCGGGTCATGCCCATTTCCATGGCGCGCAAGATGTGCAAGGCTCGGTCCAGAGCCTGGTTTGCGGCGAGGTTTGGATACTTTTCCGGGTCGATGAGGATTCGCCGGATCCGTATGGGCCGCGCGGCGCGCGGTGGCGCAGCTTCAGGCGCGTGTCCTTGCGGGGACAACGGCACGGATGCCTTGGAGGCACCGCGGCGGCGTTGGGCAGGCCTGCTTGGCACGCACGAATTTCGGTCGCGGCAGAACATAACTGCGTAGGGGCAAGGCTCGTATACCGCATCGACCGCACAGCCCTTATCCTGAGCGCCCCTGGCCGGCGTCGTGGCCCCGCAGTTGCACTTCAAGACCCAGTTCTCCGGGCGGGCCTGGGCCTTGCCGGATTCCGTGGACACCGACATGATTACGCCAGGAAAGTACCTCACCATCATTGATCCGAAGGGCTTGTCGGAGCACATCCTTGAAGGGTGGCGGGCCGATTTCCCAAAACAAGTCAAGGCCGGAGATATCCTAATCGCGGGCGACAATTTGGGCTGCGGCAGTTCTCGTGAACATGCCCCTCTTTCGATGCTCGGTGCCGGAATCCCGGTCGTGATTGCCCGCAGTTTTGCCCGCATCTTCTACCGCAACGCCATCAACGTAGGCTTACCCGTGATGGAGTGTCCTGACATGCCCAAGGGTTTTGTTCAGGACGGCGACCTCGTTTCCGTCGATTTGGAAGGCGGCATCGTGCGCAATGATAGCCGCAAGACTGAGACGAGGGGCATTCCGCTTTCGGCCAAGGCGATTGAGATTCTCGATGCAGGCGGGCTCGTCAACATTGTCCGCCACAAACTCGCCAAGCGTGGTGATGTCGAACCCAAGGCAGCGGGCAATCCTCCGGAAGCGGACTTCAAGCAGGACTAGCATGGCGGCGTTTGTCCAGGCGATTGCGGTCCGGTTCCGCGATGTTGATGCGCTGGACCACGTCAACCACGCCGTCGTCCTCACCTATGCCGAAGCGGTGCGCTGCGATTGGTTTGCCAAGGCGATGGGCTTGTCGTCGATGGCGGCCTTGCCGTTCATTCTTGCCTCTGCGAAAGTAGACTACCGGGCGCCCATCACGAAGCAGGACGCCGTCGAGGTGGCCATGTGGACGGCTCGCATTGGCGAGAAATCCTGGACGTTTCGCTACGATGTCTGCCACGCCGATACGAAGATGGTTTTTGCCGAGGTCGAGACAGTTCAGGTCGCTTACGATTACGGGGTGGGCAAGTCGATGCCAATTCCGGAACAATTGCGCGCCTGCATTGCCGCGTTGACGCCGTAGGTGCGCCAACAGTCGATTTTAACTCCGGGTCCAACAAATCCGGTAACCGAAGCACATGGAAGGCTCAACCTGGCTCATCATCGCCGCAGCAGTCGTATTGTTCCTGCTTATCGTCTGGATTGTCACGACGATCAACAAATTCATCCGCTACAGCAATGCCATCGACAACGCCTGGGCGCAAATCGATGTCCAACTGCAGCGCCGCGGCGAACTCATCCCCAACTTGGTGGAGTCCGTCAAGGGTTACGCCAAGCACGAGCGCGAGGTCTTCGAGAACGTCACCAAGGCCCGAGCGGGCATGATGGCGGCGCCGAACCCGGCCGCGAAGATGGCCGCCTCGGGTGTCCTCGACCAGATGCTCGGCCGCCTGTTTGCCGTCGCTGAGGCCTACCCAGAATTGAAGGCGAACACGAACTTCCTGCAACTTCAGGACGAATTGTCGCACACGGAGAACAAGATCAGTTTCGCCCGGCAGAATTACAACGATTCGGTGCTGCGCTACAACAACGCCATCCAGACGTACCCGGGCAAGTTCTTCGCCGGCGCGCGAACTACCAAGCTGATGCTCGCCGTCCCCGAGGCCTCCAAGGCCGTGCCCAAGGTCGCCTTCTGAGTCGCATGGCCTCGCTCCTTCTGGACGACCAGATTCGCCGCAACAAGATGGCGACGGGCCGGCTATTCGTCCTTGTCTTCCTCATTCTGGCCGGCATGATTTTCGGCATTGGATGGGCGCTCGGATATCCGCCCTACTTGACCGGAGCCATCGCCATCGGAGGCGGCTTGCTCTACCTCATGATTGCAAGCGGGTCGTCCGTGGCGGCCATCCTGAAGGCTGCCCGTGCGCGTCCGGCAAACCCGGCCGTCCGCGAGGAAAAGCTCCTCATCTATGCTGTCGAGGAGATGGCCGTCGCCTCGGGGCTACCCGTGCCCAAGGTCTACGTCCAGGAGGACGAGGACATCAATGCCTTTGCCACTGGCCGCAATCCGAAGGAGTCAATCATCTGCGTCACGACGGGCGCGCTGCATAGCCTCACGAACGAAGAACTGCAGGGCGTGATTGGCCACGAAATGAGCCACATCCTGAACCAGGACATCAAGGTAACGACGTACGCCATCGCACTCATCGGCCTGATTGCGATGCTGGCTGAGATTGCCATCCGCGGCGTTTTCTTTAGCCGCGGTCGGCGGGACGGCCATCCCGCCTTGATAATCGTCGTCATCGCGCTTGCCATTCTCGCGCCGATCCTGAGTCGGTTGGTGTATTTTGCAATCAGCCGCAAGCGCGAGTTCCTAGCCGATGCTTCCGGGGCGCACCTGACGCGCAATCCGCAGGGGCTGGCGTCGGCGCTTGCCAAGATTGGCGGCCGGCAGCCGACGCCCAACCACGGCGACCGCACAGTATCGGCGCTGTACTTCGACAACCCCTTCCGGCGTCTCAAGCACAACTCTATCTGGTCGAGCCACCCGCCCATCGACGAGCGCATCCGTCGGCTCGGCGGCCAGCCGCCGTCCCGCTAAGAGCGTCCATCGCGGCAGCACACCTTCCACAACTCTTTTTCCCCGGCCGGCGTCGACTTGTTTCATGCTGCTCGCCTGGGCCATCGTGGGTCTTGTGGCGGTGGCAAGCTTGGCCGGCTGCGCAAACTCGGCGACCGACCCGGGTGCGCCGCCGCCAGATTCCCTGCCGGACCTCGGTCGCCATTCCAAGGCATTCTACGAGATTCAGGCTCCGCAAGAGGTTTGGGTCACCTCGCCGGCGGATGGCAAGCGCCTCCACAATGCTGTGTACCGACCCGACGTCGAGGACGGCGCCCGCGTGCCAGTTTTCATAAATTTTAGCCCCTACTGGGGGGACACGGCAATGACTGAAGGCGATGCGTTTGCGCATTACCTGATCCACGAGTATGTGCCCCGAGGCTATGCCGTTGTCCTCTCGGCAATTCGCGGGACCGGCCACAGCGAAGGCTGTTTCCAAATTGCAGGCGACGTTGAACTGCAGGACGCCTACGATGTCGTGGACTTCTTTGCCAACGCAGATTGGTCGAACGGCAACGTCGGTGCTGGCGGCAAGTCGTACGACGCGACGACGCAAAACGGCATGATAGCAAAGTTTCCGCACCCCGCCCTCAAAACCATCTTCCACGTCTCAGGAATTACCGACATGTACCGCTACAATGCGAAGGACGGCGTCGTCTATCGCACGGGCCTGACATTCAACCACCAATACCAGCAGCAGGGGATTCATGAGTACGGGCTGCCAGGGGCTCCGGGGCCCGCCGGGGAAATCTGGGAGGGTGGCTCGCCAAGCGGTGCCGGAAGTCGGGACGACGAGGATGCGGCATCCCTTGTGCGCCTGCTCGACGACGCAGCCTGTCCTGAATTCTTGGAAATCGAGGCAAGCGGCGCGGCAACGGCAGCCGACGGCATGAAGGACGCGTATTGGGTTGAGCGCGACTGGAGCCGCTTCTTGCCATCGTCAACATGGAACGGCTCTATTTTCTTTGTGCATGGTCTCCAGGACTGGAACGTCAAACCCGACCACATTGACCCCTGGCTGGAGATTGTGCAAGCCAAGGGCATCGCGGTCAAGGGCTGGCTGCACCAGGAAACCGAAAACGTCGGACATGTTTACCCGATGCGCACGGATTGGAACATCACGATGCTGCGCTGGCTCGACTGGTACCTCAAGGGCATCGACACGGGCATCCAGAACGAATTGGGATTCGATGTCCAAGGCTCCGACATGCTATGGCGACATGACGCGGTCTGGCCGCCGGCTCCCGCAAGCTGGATGACCTTTGAGGCCCCGGACTTCGGCAATGTGCCTAATGACACCATGCAGGACGCAAAGGAGCAGGGCAAGAGGTTTGCCGGAGTCCCTTACGCGACGGTTACCGTTACATCAACTAGCCCCGATCCAATCTTGCACTTGAACCTCTATGACATCGGGGACGGCGAGTCCAAATGGATCGATGAGGCAATCCTGCGCGTCGCCTTGGCGGATGACCTGTCCGCCCCGCGGCCATGGACGCCGGGGTCGTCTGGCACGTTCAACCTCACGTTCTTCCCCCTCGAATACGAGCTGGCGGCTGGCCATCACATTGCCATGGAGGTAGGTCTGGACCCGCGCCTCACCGAGACGCCGACGCCCGCCGGCTTTGTCTACACGCCCGGCCAGGCTGCTGGGACGACCTACTCCCACTTCACGCTGTTTCTCCCTGTGGTCGAATCCGGGACCGAGTTGTCGCCGCAACCGGTGCACATGAAGTGTTTTGCGTGCTAGACCGTGGGTTCCGCCAGGTTAAAGGGCCCCTTTCGGTCCCGCAACCGTGGCCAACGCCAAGATTGTCTCGGCTCCCGGCGACGGTGTCGGGAAGGAAGTCATCGCGGCTGCCCACGACGTCCTGCGAGCAGCGCAGGAACGCCACGGCTTCCACTTGGACGTACAACATGTCGACTGCGGCGCCGAGTACTACTCCAAATCAGGCCATGAATGGCAAGAAGGCGGCCTGGAGGCCTGCAGTGCGGCCGACGCGGTCTTGCTTGGCGCAGTCGGCTGGCCAGGCGTGAGTCTGCCCGATGGCAATATTGCGGGGTGGAACGTCATCTTTGGCCTGCGGCTCGGCCTCGACTTGTATGCCAACGTCCGTCCCTGCAAACTCGTCCAAGGCGTCCCGCACAAGGTCTCCGAGAAATTCATGCAGGTCTGGGAACCGAAGAATGTAGACCTTCTCATGTTTCGCGAGAACACGGAGGGCTCCTACACGCCAACGCGCGGCGCCCTCAAGCGAGCCGGCATCGAAGAGGTCGCTGTGGATTCCCGCGTCATCACCCGCAAAGGCGCAACGCGCATCGCCGTGCGTGCCTTCGAGGGCGCCGAAGCCCGCCGCGCAGGCCGGGGCAAGGAAGTGGCGCGCGAGGCGAAAGTCACCTGCGTCGACAAGTCCAACGTCAGGGCTGGGTGCCGACTCTTTCGCGCGTGCTATGACGAGGTCGCAACGGCGCATCCGGCCATCGCCAAGGATTACGCGTACGTTGACGCCTTCACGCAAAGCCTCATGAGAAACCCCGAGTGGTACGATGTCGTTGTCGCGCCCAACATGCTTGGCGACATCGTGACGGACCTTGCGTCTGTCCTGCAGGGCGGCATGGGAATGGCTGCCTCGGGGAACATCGGCGACAAGCACGCCATGTTCGAGCCCGTCCACGGCTCAGCGCCAAAGCACGCGGGAAAGGACGCAATCAACCCATACGCAGCCATTCTTACGGCGGGAATGATGCTGCAGCACGTCGGCACAAAGCGCGCCGACAAGCGCCTGGTTGCCGGCGCTGCCGCCATCGACGCCGCCGTCGCCTCATGTGTAGAGCGCAAGGTGTTCACATACGACCTCGGCGGCGCGTACAAGTGCTCCGTTGTCGGGAAGGAAGTGGCGAAGGCCGTCCTTGGTGCGTAGCCGGACGACGGAATTGGAGAAAGGGTCATCGTGCGGCGACGGCGTCACCCGCGGGGCGCGTCGTCGTATCTGTTTTATCTGTTTCATCGGTTGATTGTGCGGCGCGTCGGCGGCCCCCGGCGGCCCCGCCATCGCCTGCTTCGCGGCTCGGCTGCC